>CBDHFB010000001.1:0-56161 GCA_965262385.1 Dehalococcoidia bacterium
TCTCGCTCACTTCGGGATCTTCAAGGGCGCTCTCCAAACCCGGTAGAAACGGTTTCAGGTGTTCCAGTCCGCTTGCGGCGCTCATATTTGGCCCGCCTCCTTCGCTCTCCAATAGGAGTGTTCGGCTGGTAGATAGTGTGGTTTCAGGTAAACGCGGCGCGGCTCAAGCGACTGCGCCCCGTCATAGGGCAGACAGATCGCTTGACAGTTCGAGAGCAAGGCGAAGTCTCGCGGGTGAAACACGGCCTCTCGCTGCTCCCGGAATGATTTGGTCACGCCCATGCTCCCGCCTCCGCCTCCGGCCCGGCCTGAGAGCGGGGAGACTTCCGAGCGCTTGGAGGTCTCGCTGATGGTGTAGGATTCCTTGATCTTCGCAACCTGGCCGCACAACTCGGACGCTATCTTGGTGCTGGCGTCGTCGCTGAGCGATAGGAAGATGCGAGTGCGGAGCGTCTGCAACAGCGAGCGCCACGCTTCCGAGCTTCCCAACACGGCCCGCAACGAGGAAATAGATTGCGTGGCGACAATCGGGATGCAGCGGCATTGGCGGGTCAGCGCAAAGGATTTCTCATCGCCCGATGGGTCGTCCTCGCCCACCGAAGCGAAGGCTTGATATTCGTCACAGATAAAGACGGCGGGGCGGAAGTACCGACCCGGCGAGTGCTTCATCTGGGCCGGTCGCATGAGAAGCGCTTGTAGCCATGCGTTCTTGAGCATCACGCCCACGGCGCGGGCCAGCGCCGGGTTGATACCAGCGGGCATATTCAAGGCCAGCACCTTGCCCTGCTCGATCAATTCAAAGAGCGGCGGTAGGTGTTGTGTAATCGGGGCTGTCTGTTTGATATGCGGGGGAGCGGCGGCGGCGGCTTGGTCGCTGTCAGTTTCAAGGACGGGCTGCACCAGTTCCCACGGTGCGGGGTCCGGCGTGTTGCCGTCCGGCGCGGCCTCTGGCTCCGCGTCCGCCGCCTTCATCGGCTCCGGGTTCTGTGGCTGCTTCTGTGGTCCTCCCCATGTGTATCTGATCTCCGGGGCGTGGCGCTTCTGCACGGCCTCCGCAACCGCTGCCGCCTCGTCCGCGCCCGCTGGCTCTGCGGCCTTCGCCGGTGCCTCGGCCTCCGCGTCGTTCTCCGGTGCCTCTGCCTCCGCGTCCTTGTCCGCCCTGGCCCGTTTGATTGCGGCTTGCAGGATGATGGCTTGGGGATCGTCGGAGATAAGCGGCGCGACGGGACAAAACACCTTTGCCACGTCCGGCATATCGAACATGGCGAGGAACACCGAAACCCCCTCCACAATCGAAGACCTGATCTTGTTGTCTAAGGTTTGCCAGTCGTGGACAAACCAGCGCTTGACGGCCTCCACGCGCTCTCTCGTGTCTTCGCCGGGTCCGGGTTCCCAAACGATTTGATGGGCGATCTTGAGCGCGTCTAGCTTCTCTTTCAGCGGGCGCGTGTAGATGGTTTTGAGTTCCTTCGTCTCCGGTGCGTTGGTCCAGTTCCATTCGGCAAGGTTTATGAGTTGGGCTTGGTAGATGTTCTGCGCGACGAAAACGGTCCCTGTGTATACTGTGACCGTGCCAGGGCCAAAATGGAAATCCTGGTCAAGACGTCGGTCAGGAGAAATCTCATGGAAAAACTGCCTTGTCGCTTAAATAGTGCCTGCGCCAAAAAGCGTTAGGCATTGATCTTGAACAAGTTGGGTGCTGATCCGCGGACGAAAATCGTGCGATTTCTGCCGAGAATACAAGAATTCAGTCGATTTGGGACAATATTGGCACGAGAAACGCCATGCGAGCCGTCCAGAACCCCGAGATGAACCTCGGACAAGTTGCCATTGAAGACATTCAGTTTGACGCACGCTGCCGTGACGATATCCCGGCCGTTCTGAAGGGAATCCAGTACATCTATTGCAATCGGGAGCTGCGCGAGAGGATATTCGACCTGCTGGAGAGCGCAATCCTTGCGAGAGCGAATTCCTCGGCCGACGGCGAGGGCGAGGGCACGAAAGGTGTCAATCCCGACCGCGGCCGTCCCGGCATGGAACTATGGAATATTCTGGTGCTCGGACTGCTGAAACAGGCGATTAACTGCGACTTCGACCGGCTGCATGACCTGACTGCCAATCACCTGAACTTGCGCCGGATGCTGGGGGTCAGCGACTGGTTCGAGGGAGCCCTCTACAGCGGCCGGACGCTGACGCGGAACGTCGCGCTGCTCACTCCGGAATTGCTCGCGTCGGTCAACCGCCTGGTGGTGGAAGCGGGCCACGCACTGGCCGGGCACAAGCCGGGCGCTGCGCTGCAAGCGCGGGCCGACTCGTTCGTTGTCGAAACCCACGTGCATTACCCGACCGATGTCAGCCTGCTGTGGGACGCGCTGCGCTGCCTGATCCGGCTCACCGCTGGCGCGTGCCGGACCTACCGGATCGCGGGATGGCGTAAGCGAGTGTATCTCACATTCCAGGTGCGGAGGCTGTTCAACCGGGTGCGATCGTCGCGGCAGAGGCAGCAGCGGCCGGAGCGGGTGCAGGCCTACCTGCGGCAGGCGCTGGCGCTGGCCACGCGGGCGGAGGCGTCGCTGGAAGGTAAGCGTTCGAGCGGGCCGTGAGGGACGGCTGCGGAACTAACGATTGAGGATTACTTTCCAGTCGGGGCAGAGGGGTTTGACGAAGACGTTTTTGACGGGCTTGTTGTACTCGTGGCGGGAATCGAGTTTGCCGCGGCCTTGGGTCTGGCCGAGATGGATCCAGTTGGCGGCGCGGTAGCAGGTGCCGAGGAAGCGCGGGGTTTCGCAGAAGGTTTCGAGCAGGACGGGTTGGATTGCGTAGCGCTGGTGCCAGTCGGCGGGGAGCTGTCGCTGGAGGCAGGCCAGCAGATGGGAGGCCAGTGAGGGGAGGCGAATCCAGGGCAGGATCAGATCGCGGGCGTGATTGACGACCAGGGGCAAGTTGCGCTGGCGGGTGGCGGGATCCCAGCCGACGAAGCGGTCACGGGGAGCGGTTTTCCAGGCCGCGGCACCGCAGCCGAGCAGGGCCAGCAGCTGGCCGTCGGCGGCGTGCACGAAGTAGCGCAGCTGGGCGCCGGGCAGGGGTTTGTAGCCGAGGTAGTGGTAGCGCTCGACGTACTCGTTCCAGAGGCGGCTGCGGGGGTCGGCGGGGCGCAGCAGGGAGAGCCGCAGCGGGCGGGCCGCGGCGAGCGAGACGGGCAGCGGGAGGAGGGCGGGCGGATCGGTGCGCGGGGAAGGCAGGAGTGGGCGCGGGCGCGGCCTGCTCCCCCTCGCCGGCGGCAGGGTCAGCAGGCCGTCGCGCTGCATGCGCAGCAGGGCCACGCGGGCGCTCATCTGCTTGAGGCCGCCATCGGGCTTGCGCCAGTCCAGCGCGGTGCAGACCGCCCGGGACAGCGCCGCGCGGGACAGCGGCGGGTCGCGCTGCGCGAGCAGGGCGCGGATCCGATCCAGTGCGGCCTCCGGGAAGTCCCGGCCGCAGTAGCGCACGGGTCCGCTCACGGGTCCGGCCCTTGCTTGGATTGGCGCCAGTGAGCGCGCAGTTGCTGCAACCGCGCTGCGGACATCCCCCATGGCAGCCAGGCCTGGGGCTGCACCACGACCGCCCGCGGCCCGCTCCCCGCGCACTCGCGCAGGAACGCCTCCAGCCAGCGCCGCAGGTCGATGCCCGCCATGTCCAGCGTGGCGCACACCGACAGCAGCGCGCCCTGCAAGGCTGCGCCGTCCTCGCTATGCGAGCCGTAGCTGAGCTTGCGTCCGACCACGGGCCGCCGCAAGGCTCGCTCCACGACATTGTTATCCATTGGGACGAACGGCTTGGCCACGAACACCGCCAGCCCCGCGCGGTGCTTCAACAACGATTGCAGCGGCCCCAAGCGCGGGTCCGGCGGGTCGCCGTCCGGCGCCTTCTCCGCTGCGGCGGTCAGGGCCCGCAGTTCCTTGTCCGCGTGCTCGAACAGCGCCTCGAACTCCGCTTCCAGCCGCTCCTGCGCCGCCTGGAACGACGCGGACTGCCCCTCCAGGCAACCCTGCGGGTCCCACTGCGCCAGCCGTTCCGCGTTGCGCCGGTACAACCTGCCGATCCGCCCCACGATCCCGTCCACCCACTCCAGCAGGTGCGGCCACTTGCGCCCCAGCGTCACAAAATCGCGCCGACTGTGAACCCAGCAAATTGCGAGCTCGAACTGCCCCGGGTGCTCCCGCGCCAGCTTGACATACGCCGAGTAGCGGTCGCACACCAGCACCACCAGCACCTCCAGCCCGAGCTGGCCGAACAGCTGCGCGGCCGCTGCGGCGCTGCGCGCCGGATCCACCCGGAACCGGACGGCGTCCTTGCTCAGGCACGCCCATAGCCAGCAACGCGCGTTCTGCCCTGCCTCCGCCCGCACATGCACCACCCACGAGGTCTCGTCCCCGTGCACCACGCGGGCCGCCTGCTGGTGCGCCCCGATCGCCTGCTCCAGCGGCTCGAACCAGGTCAGCAAATCCCGCCCATGCCCCAGCAGGGTCCCCGCCGGCAGGCGCACGCCCCAATCCGCCCACTCCCGCTCGAACGCCCGCGCCGGGTGCCGCTGCCAATACACTTGCAGCACGAACGCCACCCACACGCTCAGACCGTACCCCGAGCCCCGGAACAGCGTCGGCTCCAGCGGCGCGATCACTTCCGGCACCGGCTGGCCTTGCCGCCGCGCGCACGCGCAGGCCGCCCGGTAGCGCGGCCGCCGGATTCGCCGCCGGTACCCCCGGACGTGGATCTCGATCCGTTCGCTGACATCCTCGCCGTTGCGGCGGTAGGGCCGCCCGCAGTCCGGACACCGGCAGCTGCCCGCCTCCGGCTCGTGCAGTTCCTCCTGCACCGGCAGGCCGGAGCGGTTCACCCGGGGATGCGCGGCGGCTCCCGCCTGCCCCCCGCGCGACCGCTTCTGCTGCTCCCCGCCCGTGTCCGTGCTGCCCGTGTCCGTGCTGCCCGTGTCCGTGCTGCCCGCGTCCGGCTGCCCCGGCCCGCCGTCGCTGCCGCCCGCACGCTTCTCGCTGCGCTTCCCGAACGGGGCCTTCAGCAGATCCTGGTTGCGCTGCTGCAGGCCCGCATTCTCCTGCTCCAACTCCGTGACCCGCCCGGCCAACTGCTCGATCCGCTGCTGCGCAGCCGCCAGCTTCCGCTCCGCCTCCCGCCACTGCGCCTGCCACTGCGCGCCACGCTCCTTCGCCCGCGCGTGCTGGCTCCGCCAGTAATGCGCTGCTCGCTTCGCCTCCACCAGCGCCCCCCACTGGGCAGGCACCCGCTCCCGCCGCCAGTCTCCGCACAGGTCCGGCTCCAACCCGCGCTGCGCTTCCGGCTGCCCTGCGCACTCCACATTCGCTAGGCTGGCATAAACACATAAGATGTGTCCAGCGTTTTAGACAAGTTTTTTTTCAGCCCGCCCGCCACCCTCTCAACGTCCTCTATTCACGGCCCGCTCGAACGCTTACGCTGGAAGCGCTGGCGGCAGCCGGGGCCGAGGAATGGATCTGTAATGAAATCAAGGCTTTCATAGCGCACGCGAGGCGCCAGGCCGACCAGCTTGAGCGGCGCGTGCTGCAAGGCGAGAGGATCCCGCACGAAGAGAAGGTGCTGTCGCTGTTCCAGCCGCACACGCGCTGGTGCATGAAAGGCAAGGTGGGTCGGCCGGTGGAACTGGGCGTGCCGGTGAGCGTGGTGGAGAGCGCGCACCAATTCATCCTGCACTACAAGGTGCACTGGACGGAGGCGGACGTCGAGATGGCGCAGCCGCTGGTGGCGGAGACGCAGGCGCTGTATCCGGAACTGGCGGTGTGCAGTTTCGACAAGGGGTATCACAGCAAGGCGAACCGGGAGCGGCTGGACGGGCTGCTGGAGCTCAACGCGACGCCGGCGAAAGGCCGCCTGTCGCAGGCGGCCAGAGAGCGGGAGCAGTCTCCGGAATTCGTGGCGGCGAGACAGGCGCATCCGGCCGTGGAATCGGCGATCAACAACCTGGAGCGCCGCGGTCTGGACCGGGTCTGGGCGGACGGCAGCGCTGGCTTCGAGCGGATCGTCGGGCTCTCGGTGCTGGCAGCGAACCTGCATCGAATCGGGCTGCTACTGCAGCGCAGGGACCGGAAACTGCTCAAGCGGCAGAGGCTGCTACGAGCGGCGTAGCGCTACCGGTCCGACGAAACCTGCATCCATTATAGGCGAAATAGCGGCACCGGCAGGAATCGGTGCTCGATTTGTCTCGAACGCATTGCTGATTGGTTATTACGGCCGCATAGTGTCAGCTATATTTCACAGAATCTGCTGTAATCAGGCCCCATATTTTGTCCATGGATTGGGTGCTCTAGACATTTTCGTAGAAAATCGGGTATTTTGTCGCAAGCACTAAATAAGTTGGGGATCTGCCTGCTAGGCGCACTTGCCCTGGGAGGCTTGGCACTTGCACAGGAGTACCGCGCTGTCCTCCAGGGGCAGGTGACGGACACCACCGGGGGCGCGATCCCCGGCGTCAAGTTGACGCTCACCAACAGCGCTACCGGAGTGCTGCTGGAAAGCCAGTCCAGCGCGACTGGCAAGTACATCCTTCCATCGGTGGACCCAGGCACTTATACGCTCACGGCCGAATCCACCGGCTTCAAGAAATATGTGCGAGAGGGCCTGCAGCCTCGGGTCGGGGAGCGCCTGGAATTGAACATTGTTTTGGAATTGGGTGCGGTGACCGAAGAGATCACGGTGACCGGCGACCTGCCTTTGCTCGAGACCGCCAACGCGGACCTTTCGCAAGTGGTGGACAACCGCTATCTCGAGCGGCTCTACATACCGAGCCGGAACCCGCTAAACCTGTTGACATTGACGCCGGGAGTCGTATACGACAGCCCCACCCGCTTCTCGGTCACACAGGGCTCCGCCCTTCAGATCAACGGCGGAGGTTCCTCGGAGGGATCCAACGAGGTGATCATCGATGGGGTCTCGGTGGTGATGCCCCGGCAGAGGGGCGCCATCGCCAGTTCTCCTTCGGCGGACGCCCTGTCGGAGTTCAAGGTGCTGTCGACCGTGTTTGACGCTTCGTTAGGTCGTACCAATGGTGGAGCGGTTATTATGGCGTCGAAAGGCGGCACCAACGAGTACCACGGTTCGTTCGAGTATTTCTTCCGCGACAAGGTGCTGGAAGCCAACAGTTGGACGAACAACAAGAGCGGCAGGGAACGGCCGGAAACCGACCGGAATTTCGCGCTGGGCACGGTCGGCGGCCCGATCGTCAAGAACAAGACCTTCTTCTTCGCCAGTTACCAGCGGGAACGGATCAACACCGCCCTCTCCCACCAGAGCCGGGTGCCGAGCGAGCTGGAGCGCAACGGCGATTTCTCCCAGACGCTGAACAGCAGAGGCGGCGAGCTGACGATCTACGACCCGCTGACGACGGTCGTGACAGGAAGCAAGGCGACCCGTGATCCGTTTCCGGGCAACCTGATTCCCTCATCGCGGTTCGATCCAACCGGGAAGGCGATCCTCGACGTTTATCCGATGCCGAACCAGGACGTGCCGGTGCAGATCAGCCGGCGCAACTTCGTCGCCAGCGGTGTCGGCCCCAGCCTCGCCTACGGGGTGACCAGCCGGGTTGACCAGGTGCTGAGCGACCGCCAGCGGATCTTCGGCCGGTTCAGCTTCACCGACCAAAAATCGAAAGGCGGCCCCGCGCCTCCAGGCATGCGGATCTGGACGGGGCAGTTCCGGAAGTTCTGGTCATCCTCGTTGAACCATGACGTCACCTTCTCTCCGACGACGCTGGCCACGTTCCGCTACGGCTGGGTCCGGTACTGGAACGATCAGCTCTTCAATGCCAATTTCCGGGATCCGCAGGAACTGAACGTACCGAACATCATCGTGAGCAACTCGCTGAACGAAGCCTGGCCGTATGTGAGCATGAGCGAGAACATCGAGACGCTCGGCGGCCGCGTGAAGCGGCGCGCCAACGACGTCTTTTCCATCGTGCCGAGCTTGACGAAGCTGATGGGCAGTCACACGCTGAAGTTCGGCGCTGACCTGAGATACACGGCCTGGAACTCGAACGAGGTGGGCAGCAACGGCGCCGGGCGCTTCAACTTCAGAAACCAGTTCACCAGGGGGGACCCGTTCAAGTCGTCCAGCGGCAGGACATCGGGCACCTCCATGGCTTCGCTGCTGCTGGGAACGCTGCAGGACAACAGCATCCTCAACGGCAGTTCGCCGTATACGAACAATACCTACTACACAGCGTTCTTCGTTCAGGATGACTGGAAGGCGACGCCGAAGCTGACGCTGAACTTCGGACTGCGCTACGACATCGAGACGCCGTACAAGGAACGCTACAACCGGATGTGGTACGGGTTCGACCGTGATGCCCAGTCCCCGATCGAGGTGCCAGGCATGGATCTCCGCGGTGGAGGGTTGTTCGCCGGGGTAGACGGCAGGGGCGCCCGCGAGGGCGAGACCGATTACAATAACCTCGGCCCGAGATTCGGCTTCGCTTACCGGCTGTTCGAAAACACCGTCATCCGCGGCGGTTACGGCCTGTTCTATTCGAGCAACGTCTACAACACCACGAACTCGACCCCGATCCCGCGGAGCTTTGGCCTGCAAGCTCCCATCATCGGCTCGGTAGACGGTCACGCCACGCCCTTTGCGACGCTGCAGAACCCGTTCCCGAATGGGGTTACGCCGCCGCCGGGCAATTCCCAAGGGCTGGCCGCGCGGACGGGCGACAATATCCGGTTCATGAACCAGACTCGCATCCTGCCCTACAACCAGCAGTGGCAGTTCAGCGTCCAGCAGCAGCTCAGTCCGACCATTTCGATGGAGGTCGCCTTCATGCGGATGCTCAGCGTCAACACCATCGGCGACGCCACGGATGCTTTCTCACGGCTAGACCTGAACGAGGTGCCGGACCACTTCCTGCAGTTCGGAGCAGACGAGAACAAGAAGATCCCCAACCCGTTCTTTGGAATCTTGCCGCCGACCACGCGCCTCGGCGCATCGAACACCCTCCGCCAGCGTGATCTCTGGCGGCAGTACCCCCAGTTCACGCAGGTCCAGTCCACGGAGAACGGGAAAACCGCCTACTATCACGCGCTGATCATCAAGCTCGAAAAGCGGTTCTCCCACGGGCTCAACCTGCTGTTCAATCACAACTGGTCGAAGATGATCGAGGACAACCGGGTGAGCCTGGTGAACCCAAGGCCGTTCTTTCGGGGCATCTCCGGTCTCGACCGGCCGCACATGACCAACGTGGCGTTCGTCTACGATCTGCCGTTCGGTCAAGGACAGCCCTTGCTGAGCGGCGCCGGCCGCGGCTTGAACGCCCTCGTAGGCGGGTGGACTATCTCGAGCCGCTTCCGCTATGTCTCCGGCCCGCCCCTGGGGATAAGCGACTCTAACGGGCGACCGATCCGGATTAGGAGCCCGAGGATCAACGGTTCGATTGACGGCCGGCTGGGAGACCAGCGGGACGCGTCGGGCATCGTGATAAACCCGTACTTCGACATTACGGCATTCGAGTCGTTGCCGGACCAGTACACCATCACCCCCGAGGCGCCGTTCTATGCGGCCGAGATCAGGGATCCGTACCTCGTGCAACTCGACATGTCCGTGATGAAGAGCTTCCAGGTCTGGAGAGAGCGTGTCCGGGTGGAAATCCGGGCGGAGGCCCAGAACTTCACCAACACGCCGGAGTTCGGCTCTGTCGGCACCAACCTGGCAAGCCTGGGTTCGTTCGGTGTGGTTCGAAGCGGCGGCAACCCCCGCATCGTCCAGTTGGCGTTGCGCGCGGTGTTCTAATCTCGGATTTGACCAAGCCTTGAAACGGGCAGCCTCCAGCCAAACCCGGGCCGCGGGTTTCCGGCGCGAACTCCGCGTGCCCGGAAGGCTTCCGGCAGCCGCTCACAGTGAGGCTCAATTTACAGAGCTCAATTTACAGAGAATGAAGCGAGCCGAATTGTACTCGAGAATTCGTGGAGTATGCATGGTGAACCGTACCTTTATCTTGATCGCCGCGCTGGTCCTCCCATGTTACGCCGGCGACGAGGATGCACCCGGCCAACATCGCTATTTAGACGTCGTCAAAACCTTCGTGGAGACCATGATGGACCGTGGCACGGACCGCTACGGCAAGGTCCAATCGCCGCTGTTTGCGGCCATGCTCGATCTGGACACAATGTCTCTGCCAAAGCCAACAGACATCGACGAGCTCCCACAGAGGCAAAGCGGCCATGTCAAAGCCATTGGCTACGGACTGCCGGAT
The DNA here is from genome assembly GCA_965262385.1 of Dehalococcoidia bacterium. Taxonomy (GTDB): domain Bacteria; phylum Chloroflexota; class Dehalococcoidia; order Lucifugimonadales; family CATOSD01; genus CATOSD01. Next base: position 10,268 of record CBDHFB010000001.1, read on the forward strand.
CCTCCGGTTGGAATTCGGCCCGGAGATAGGGCGCCGTTCGGCAATAACCTGGAGCACGACATTATGCTCCTGAGAACCATGTACGAGCTTTCCGCAGTTACCGGAGACAAAAAGTACGCCGATCATGCGGATTCGACCTTGCGGTTCTGGTTGACTCATTGCCAGAGCCCGGAGACCGGTCTCATGGCCGGCGGGGAACATATGAGCTGGGATTTCCGGCACGAGAAAGCGTACGGGAACATCCATGAGGTGTTCCGGCGCTTTCCCTTTTATGACAAGCTCTACGGTATCAGTCCCCACCGGGCCTTGCGCTTGGCGGACGGCCTTTGGCTGTCGCAGATTGGCAACAAGAAGGTGGGAGATTTCAGCCGCCACGCCGATTGGAAGAGCTACAACGCACATACCGGCGCCGCCTATCCCAGACATGCGGGTTTTTACATTTGGGCTTATGCCAACGCCTATGTTCAGAGCCGGGATCCGAAGTACATCGAACGCATCGAGGTGCTAATAGAGAGCAGAACCGGCAGGCGGCTGCAGCCGGAATCTCTCCTCGTGCAGGCTGGATCCTTCAAGCCGGAGCACTCCACCGATCCAACGCTTCGCGTGATGCTTTGGGACGCAGCGGAATTGGTGCCCCGCCGCCGGGCAGCATGGCGCAAGCTTGTGCGGGAATTGGACGAGAAAGCACTCGCGGCGCTTGGGCGACAGCGCGAAGCAAGACCTGCCCCGGAAGAGGCGAATCCCGTGGAGCAAGAAAAGCTGGCCAAACTCTATCCTCAATTGGCGCGCTTTAGCAGAAGGATTGTCCCCAGATGGCCGGGCACGGAGAGCACGACGCTCAGTGCACTGTGGCGGTTGAGGTACGGCAGCGCTGGGGTCTCCGGAGCCGCGCTCAGGGATTTCACACACTATCGCCAGACCAAAGACAATCGCTTTCTTCGGCTGGCGGAACAAGTTGCTGACCGATACATTGAAGAGGGTATACCTGAGAAGAAAGACGATCTCTGGCCCAAGGCGTGCGGTCAGGTGATCTCGCTCATGCTCGTGTTGGCGCACGAGAACGGAATTCCAGAGGCCAAGCAGAAGCGTTACAAGGCCTTTGCGAGTCAGGTGGCTGACATGTCGATCGGCCTGTTCAGTAAGAATGGGCTCTTTCGCGCCGATGGCCAGGCGCGGCATTACGAGGCGATCACCGGAGCCGATGACCTTGTGTGGGCCTTGTTACAGCTCCACTCCGCGCTAAAGAGACCGAATCAACTGCTTGGGCATATTGACGTGAATTTCTAGCGCTCCGGCCCCGATTGCATCCCCAAATTCACGGAAAATCGATCTCCCTCTACGTTTCACCGCAGCCACTCCAAACTAGGGTGCCAAGCCTCTCGGGCCGTCGGCAGTCTACAGGAAATTGAACACCTGCGTTGCCGCCTTCGATACCGGCTTAGCCAACGCCGCCTCAAGCTTCATTTCGGCTGTGCTGTCGGCGTGAGCGGCGATCCAATTTTAAGCATCTCCCCGCCTGGTCAAAAGTCGGCAAGCCGTCTGCTGCCAGTTGTCCGGTGATTTCCTGCCGGGTACGGTTTATGTCATCAGCATCAAGGACCGCCAAGCTGTCTTGCTGGTATTCGTTGAACAGGTCCGCGAACTCGATGGAGAATCGATTCGGCGTATCGGCAATAGCGCGGGACCACAGCCGAACGGATATAGAATTGTCCGGCTTCCGAAGAATCGCCGATGTCAGCCCTGGCGTGGAGCCATCCGCATAGACATAAGCGGGCCAGCCACCGTTTAGGGGATTGAGCGCGTTTGATCCTTCGGGCTTTGTCGGTTGCTGCAGTAATAGCGAATTCTCAACAAACACCGCCAGCTTGCCATCGGAGCGATAGGTCATGAAACACCACGAGCAGTATTCCCAGCCGCGGTTCATTGATCTTTTCAAACAGGTCGCCACCTACTGGATGAAAGACGACCACGACCACCGCTTCAACGACTCGGACCCCATCAACCCAAGCCTAGACTCAGACTTCGTTACATCGGAACACTCGGCAAAGAGGCCTAGAGCCTCGTAACTAGCTGCTGGGTCAAGCTTTCACGCTCCCTCCCCGGCCGCATCCGGACTTGACTTGCACCCCAGAACATGCTATCGTGAATGCATATGTATTCGCCCGCCAAACTGCCCGCGCCCACTGGCCTGCCCGCCGCTCTGCCGCTCCAACCCCCGCACGCCACGCCCATCAGCGCGCGCCTCAGCATGCTGCGCGAGGGCGACCGCGTCGTCTACTTCGTGCACACCGACCCCGTCTGCTCGCACACGGCCGACCACAAGCTAGAGCGCAATCTCTGCCTGGCCCGCTTCGCCCTGTTCGGCCTCGCTACGCAGTCCGAACTGGCCCGCGCCCACGGCATCAGCCAGAGCACCGTCTCGCGCGCCGTGCAGCGGCTGCAGGTGCAGGGTGAGCTTGGCTTCGCGCCCGCCCCCAAGCCGCGCCGCCCCTATGGCATCGTGGACCCCGCGCAGCTGGCCCAGGCCGCCCGCATGCTGCGGTCCGGGCTCAGCCTGTACCGCGTGGCCCAGCAACTGGGCGTCTCGCAATCGACGCTGTGGCGCTACACCCAACAGGGCTTGCTACCGGCCAGCCAGTGCCTGCCACGGCGCCCAGTGCGCCGCCGCCGGCGGCCCCCCCCGGCAAGGAAGACCGCAACCGGCGTGACGCCGCCGCCCCGCGCGGCCGTGCGGCGCACGACACGGCGGGCCGCGTAGCAGCCAGCTTGGGGGCGCTCGACGGGCGCGCCCCGCGCTTCGCCGCCGCCGCGGCCGTCAGCGGGGGCGGCGTGCTGACCGGCCCTGCCGAGCCTGCTGCAGGCCGGCCTGCTGCGCCACCTCGACCAGCTGACGCTGCCCAAGGGCTTCTACGGCCTGCAGTCGCTGCTGCTGCTGTGGGCCTTCCTGCTGCTGGGCCGGGTGCGTTGCGCCGAGCGGCTGCGCTACCAGCAGCCCGGCGAGTGGGGCGCCCTGTTGGGCCTGGACCGCTGCCCCTGCCCGCGCAGCCTGCGCCGCCGCACGCGCCAGCTGGCCGCTGCCAAGGGGCTGCCGGCCTGGGTCGGCTGCCTGACCCAGGACTGGTGTGCAGACGATCCGGAGGCCGTCGCCACGCTGTTCGTCGATGGCCACGTGCAGGTCTACAGCGGTCAGGGCCGGCTGCCGAAACATTTCGTGACCCGCCAGAAGCTGGCCCTGCCGGCCTCGGTCGGCTACTGGGTGCACGCGCTGGGCGGGGCGCCGCTGCTGTGCTTGCACCGCCAGATAGACGCCGGCATGGTGTCTGAGATCTGGAACGGGATTGTGCCGCAGTTGCGCCAGCTGGGCCTGCTGGCAGGCGCTGGCGCGACCGCCGCACCACGCCTAACGCTGGTCTTCGACCGCGAGGGCTGGAGCCCGCGCCTGTTCCGCGAGCTGCGCGCGCTGGGCATCGCGGTGGTGACTTGGATCAAGGGCCCGCAGGCGCAGCGCTGGCCGGATAGCGACTTCCGGGAGGCCGTCATCCCAGTGCGCGCCCCGGGCGGGTCGGCCCGCCTGGAGGGCCAGCTGGCCGAGCGACCGTACGCTCTGGGCGCGGGCTGCCAGGCGCGCGAGATCCGCTTCTGGATCGACCGCCGTGTGCGCGGCACGGGCCAGCGCGGCCAGCCGCGCAAGCCGCTCGAGCTGGCGGGTCGGCCGGGGCCGGACCAGCGCCAGCCCGCGCTGCTGACCACGCATCCCGACCTCACGGCCGAGCAAGCGGCGGGCCTGCTGCGCTCGCGCTGGACGCAGGAGAACTTCTTCAAGTATCTGCGCGCCGAGTGAATATTCTGATTGAAAAGGGTCAGTGTTCTGATTGAAAAGGGTCAGCGTTCTGAATGAAAAGGGTCACTCGCGTGGTCGAAAGATCAGGCGGTGAGAGCGTAGCGACAACGGCGGGCAAGCGCGTCGTCCTGTTCCAATCCGGACAGGAGGACACGCGATGCCAAGGCAACCGATCGCAATGTTTGAAATCAAGGAAATCCTGCGGCTGCACTACAGCGCAGGGCACACGCAGCGGGAGATCTCCCGCGCCACTGGAGTGAGCCAGTCGGCCATCCAGCGCCTGCTGGGGCGGGCTGGTCAGGCGGGCCTGGGCTGGCCGCTGGCCGAGCCCGCGCCCAGCGACGCGGAACTGTACGCGCAGTTGTACCCCAAGGCTGCGCCGCCGCGCTACAGCCAGCCGGACTTCGCGCGGGTGCAGGCACAGTTGCGCCGGTACAAGCACGTCACGTTGGAGCAGCTCTGGGGCGAGTACCGCGAGCAGAGCGAGCCGGGCCAGAGCTACAGCTACAGTCAGTTCTGCGCGCGGTACAAGCACTGGCGCCAGAGTCAGGCCCAGGAGGTGGTGCTGGTCCAGGACCACGTGGCGGGCGAGAAGCTCTTCATCGACTATGCCGGCGAGACGGCGACGGTGCATGAGGCTGGCGGGAGTTGGGAGGCGCAGATCTTCGTGGCCACGCTGGGCGCGAGTGCGTACAGCTACGTCGAGGCCAGCCGCGGCCAGGACTCGGCGAACTTCCTGGCGGCGCACGTGCGCGCCTTCCGGTTCTTCCAAGGGGTGCCGCGCATGTTAGTGCCGGACAATTTGAAGGCCGCCGTGGAGCACGCGGATCGGTACGAACCGAGCATCAATCGCAGCTACGCGGAACTGGCGCAGCACTACGCCACGGCAGTGGTGCCGGCACGCCCTCGAAAGCCGCGGGACAAAGCGGTCGTGGAAGGGGCGGTGCTAGGGGTGGAGCGGCAGTTGCTCACACCGCTGTTGCGGCAGCAGCGCCGCTGCAGCAGCCTGGGCGAGCTGAACGAGGTGCTCTGGGCGGGCTTGGAGGCATACAACGCCAAGCCGTTCCAAAAGCGGCCGGGCTCGCGCCAGAGCGTGTTCGCAAGCGTCGAGCAGGCGGCCTTGGGGGCGCTGCCCGAGCGCGACTACGAGTACGCGGAATGGCTCCACGCCACGGTTAACATTGACCATCACGTGAGCGTGCAGCAGTGGCACTACTCGGCCCCGTGGCAGTTGCTGCGCCAGCAGGTCGACGTGCGCCTCAGCGCGCACAGCGTGGAACTGCTGCTGCACGCCGGCCAACGCGTGGCGCTGCACCGCCGCAGCCATGCCCAGGGCGGCTACACGACCAGCGCGGAACACCGTCCCAAGGCCCACCGGGAGCACTTGGCCTGGCCGCCGGAACGGCTCCTCGAGTGGGCCGGCAAAGCCGGCCCGCAGACCGCGCGGCTGGTGCGCGAACTGATGGCCAGCAAGCCGCATGCGAGTGAGGCCTACCGTCCCTGCCTGGGCATTATCCGGCTGGGCAAGCGGTATGGCACGCAGCGCTTGGAGGCGGCCGCGACGCGCGCGCTGGCACACGGCGGGAGCAGCTACAAGTGCGTCAAGCAGATCTTGCAGCGCGGCCTGGACCAGCAGCCCGGCGAGCCGCCCGCGGGCGCGGCACACGTGCCGGTGGAGCACGCCAACATCCGCGGGGCGGAGTATTTCGCCGCTCCGCCGGCGCGCGGCCAGGGCGGCGGCGCAGACTTCGGGGAGGACGAAGAGCCATGTTGATCGAGCCGATTCTGGAACAACTTTACGAGCTGCGCCTGAATGGCATGGCGGAAGCCTTCCGGCAGCAGCTGGCCGACCCGAGCGTCGCCGAGCTGAGCTTCGAGGAGCGCTTCGGACTGCTGGTCGATTCGCAACACAGCTGGAAGGCGAGCCGCGCTTTGACGCGCCGGCTGGCGCTGGCCAAGCTGAAGCTGCAGGCCGCGCTGGAGGACATCGACTACCGCCACCCGCGCGGTCTGGAGCGGGCCCGCTTCGTCGGCCTGGCGCACGATTCGCGCTGGGTGCGCAACCAGCAGAATGTGATCCTGACCGGCCCGGCCGGGGTGGGCAAGACGCATCTGGCGTGCGCCTTGGCGCACAAGGCCTGCCGGGACGGCTATAGTGCGCTCTACAAGCGCACGGCGCAACTGTTCCGGGAGGTGCAGGCGGCCCACGCCGACGGCAGCTTCCCACGGCTGCTGGAACGGCTGGCGCGCACGGATGTACTGGTGCTGGACGATTTCGCGCTGACGCCGCTGAGCGACAGCCAGCGGCGCGACCTGCTCGAGATCTGCGACGACCGCTTCAACCTGCGCTCGCTGGTGCTGACCAGCCAGCTGCCGCCGGCCAGCTGGCATGCCCAGCTGGGCGATCCGACCATGGCCGACAGCATCCTCGACCGCATCGTGCATGTGGCGCACTGCTTCGCCCTGGAGGGCGAATCGCTGCGCAAGACGCAGGGTGCTCAGCGGCTGGCAGCGGACCGGCAGGAGCGCGCGGCATGACGGACTCCAGCAGCGTACAAGCACCGGCCCCGGGCGGCTGCTGCGCGGCCGGGGAGGGCTTCGAGCGGGCGCTGGGGCTGCTCTCCGACGCGGCCTTCAAAGTGTTCGCCCACCTGTGCCTGCGCGCCGCGCGGGCGGGCGGCACGCTCGAGTTCGAGCGCTCCCAGCTGGCGCAGCAGGTGGGCAAGAGCCGTTCGGCGCTGGGACGCTGCCTGCAGGAACTGGTCCGCGCGGGGGTCTGCCGGATCGACCCTGCGCCCAACCAGCACCGGCGCTCGCGCCTGCGCCTCTGCGCGCCGTTCTGGCCCGCTGCAGCGCTCGCGCAAACAGCCGCGGCGGAGGCCGGCGGCGCTCCCCCCAGCGCGGCCGCCAGCAGCTCCGCGGCGGAGTACGTAGCCAGCGTGCGGGAGGCCTTCTTGCAGCCCCGCTGCGTGCAGGGCCGCTTCAACGCCGACGACGCGCGCCTGGCCCAGGCGTGGCAGCGCTCCGGGGTGTCGCTGGAGACGGTCCGGCGCGCCATTCTGCTCGGCTGCACGCGCAAGTCGATGGCCCTGCGCGGCCAGCCCCGAGCGCAGCCGATTCGCAGCCTGTACTACTTCCAAGCGCTGCTCCAGGAGGTGCTCGCCGAGACCTATCCGCGGTCTTACTGGCAGCACCTGCGCGACCACTTGGAGCGTTGCGAGCAACGCTGGGCGCAAGCTGAACGCAGTGCCGGGCCGCAGCCTGCTTGCCCGAATCTGACCCCGGCAGAGCCACAGCCGACGCTGCTGGCCGAGGCCACCACACACACAGGAGAAAGAGAATGATGATGATGAACTTTCACCCCTCGCAGGGGGTGTCGATTGACGGAGGTGCCGCTCTCATGGCATGCTAGAGCCCGCCAGCGTCGCTTCGCTCCGAGGTGATTCTTTTCCTTCGGAATGCTGACCCCTTTCGGCCAGAACGGTGACCCCTTTCAGCCAGAACGGTGATGCCTTTCCTCCGGAATGCTGACCCCTTTGGCCAGAATACGCACCGAGTTCGGCCTCGACACCCTGCCCGAGCATGCCCTGGTGGAGGTCGAGGCCGACGCCTGGGTCGTCAACCCGGCCTGCCGCACCATCGGCAAGGCGCTCAAGCAAGCCCGCAACTCGGTCGGCAACCTGCGCCGCAAGCTGGCCCTGCAAGCCGACGCCGGATCCGCCCCAGCGCGCGCGCTGGAAGCGCGCATCCAGACTTGCGACCAGACCATCCAAGGCCTGCTGCTGGCGCGCAAGGTGACCGACCAGCACATCTTGGCCGGCGAGCTCTCGCCGGAGGCACGGCTGCAGGCCCTGCCCCAACCGCTGCGCCTACTGCTGGACACCCTGCGCATGCTGGCCTACCGCGCCGAAACAGCGATGACGACCGCGGTTGCGCCCGCGCTCGACAATCCCGACACCGCCCGCAGCCTGCTCAAGTCGCTGTTTCAGGCTGACGCCAGCCTGCACCCCGACGAGTCAGCCGGGACCCTCACCGTGCGCCTGCTGCACCAGCCGACCCGCGCCCAGGATCGCGCCCTGGCCCCCTTGCTCGACGAGCTCAACCGCACGCGCACCGTCTTCCCCGGCACCCACCTCCGTTTGGTCTACCGCATGCTGTCGGACGACCTGCCCTGCTCAGCCTCCTCCCAGCCCACCCCGGCCAACCCCAAGCCGCCGCTCCCTGCATCCAAACTATCCAACCCAAATGAAACGGTGTAACGAAGTCTGATTATGTCGTTTGCCCAGTGATGTTTACTGGCCCATGGTCGTTCTTGACATCGGACAAATTAATGTCCGCACGCACAGTTGAAACTGACGGGCGACCGACGATAGTCTGGTTTCCTGTCACTCCATCGATAGGGTTTTTTCTAGACTCCCAAGGTTTTGGAGGACAGATATTGGGACCGGTAGAAGTAGATCGTCTAACGGGAATCATTGAATTCGCCAGGATACCTGAAGCGCAGCCGCTACGCTGTCAAGCCCCGATGCCCGAAAAAGGCGACCCAGCGTTCGTCGCCGTCGTGAATCGGATGATGCTTGAAGGTTCAACAGAGCTGTACTCGGCCGATCTCGACGCTATGGAGTCAGCCCTGCAAACGACTGATCAACCTACCGGCTATCAATATCAACCTGCGGTGGATCACAGTCCCGGATAGGGAAATGAGGTGCTCCCCAAAATTCGGACAGGGGCTAAGGTGTAAAATCGCTGCCTCGGGAGAGGCAGATGAATAAGCGAGGGCGGATTTCCAGCGTCAACTATTTTTCCAAGGACCGATCGTAGTGATGAGGGATGTCAAGTGCGATCCGGTTCCCCTGAGGTTGGTGTCGTCGCGAGCAGGATAGTCATCCCCTGTAAAGCAAGAAATATCGATAAGCACGACGAGCCACTCACCCGCAAACGCGCCGCGGGTGGTAGCATGGACATCGGCTGCCAAAATGAGCTACATTGTGGCTCATACTGGAGGATCGAAGCATGCGCACCGTCGTTCGAGCCCGCATTGACGAGAAGACCAAGAACGAGGCTGCCGCCGTACTAGACGCGATCGGCCTCACCGTGTCCGATGCCTTCCGCCTGATGATGGTGCGGATCGCGACCGAGAAGCGTCTGCCCTTCGAGCCCTTGGTGCCGAACGAAGAGACCATCGCGGCCATGGAGGCCACACGGAGGGGCGAATTGGTCACGGTCGGCGACGTCGACGGCCTGATGGCCGAACTCAATGCGGACGATTAGGCGAACCGCGGTCTTCAAGCGGGATTACAGGCGCGAGAAGAAAGGCCGCTTCCCCAAAACCCTTGATGCCGACCTTGCACGTGTTCTGACCGACTTGGCGGAGGATCGGCCGCTCGCGCCACGCCATCGCGACCATGCGCTTACCGGTCAATGGAAGGACCATCGGGACTGCCACGTCCGGCCCGACATGGTTCTGATCTACCGCAAGTCCGACGCCGGACATCTCGATCTCGTGCGCCTCGGCTCGCACAGCGAACTCGGTCTTTGATCGGCTGTGTCGGCGAAACGGCTACGATCCGCGCCGCCCTGCGATTTCTGCGATCAGATGGTGCTTTATAAGACATTTAAACGGCTGGATGGCCTTCCCGTAGGGATAATTTGGACGGGAGCGGCCCTCCGCGGGCGTGGCATGGGCTGGGCACATGTGGCCCCCCGCACGGCCAATCCAGGCAGTCCCAAAGCGGGGCGCTCCCGGCCTCCCGATGACTTATATAAACGTCTTATTATGAATTACTTAGAAGCGAATGATCGAGTGTAGTCCCACGCACGATCACCATTTGCGAAAAGCTGTCGGCATCCATCTACCGCTCTTAGACCGAACGGACGTTACTGCGGATCGTTCTTCCGTCGCTCTCTTCAACGCCCGGGTCGGCAGCTTCTTACACCACGCGGCGGGACGCGACCTTGTGGGACGTCACCACGCCCGCGCGAATTTCAGGACCCAGAACATCAAACAGGGTTCCGCACAGCCTCTCTGAGCAACGATCGCGGGTTGAATCGACCTACTCTACCTGACCGCAGTCTGCGTCCCCCACCTCCGAAACTGAACGACTAGAGCTGGGTAATGGGCAATAACGCTACGCTTGCCCCCGGCAGAAGGGGCATTTCATGGCGAATTAGCTATCCATCTCTCTAACTTATTAATTCGCTGCCCCTAAGATCACCTTTGTCCGCAAACCGCGAGTCGAACTTTGTGCCCCGCACGTCGTGACCGTAGCCGGATTCGCAATACACGATCTCTCCCAGCAGGCCAGCACGCGCGATGTTCAGCACTGCCAGCGGTTCGCGGCGGTACACCCAGTTCTCGAGCAACGTGGCGGACACGCCCGTTCGCTCGGCCGTTTCAACAAGCTGCCAGCACTCGTCGACCGTGATGGCCGCCGGGACTTCGATAGCAGCGGCTGTTCCTGCTTCGAGGGCCGCGACAGCCATGGTCGCGTGCCATTCCCACGGCGTCGCGACAATCACGCCGTCCAGATCTTCGACGTCGAGGAGGCGGCGGTAATCCTCGGGGCCGCTCGCGTAGATCGTGGGCTGCGGTTTCCCGGCATCCACGCAGGTCTTGCGCGCCTTCGCTGCCGCATTGTCGTCCATGTCGCAAATCGCCACGACCTCGACGCCAGGGAGGTCGAGCAACGGCCGCAACAGCGATGACCCACGCAGGCCGGCACCAATCATCCCTACCCGAACAGGCGTCTCGGCAGCCCGTGTCTCAGCGGCGGCAACAGCGGCGGCGGCACCCACGAACGCTCGGCGGTCGATTTTGTTCATGACGGTTCCTCATGGTGGCTTGGTCGGGGCCGAGCCGAATCCGGCTCTATCGTACAGCGCTTGGATCTGTACGGAAGTCGAATCGCGCTACGGGCACTCGACGGGCAAGTTGGCTTGGCACGCGTTGCCACTAGCCCGTCGAATGGTGGATGCTTCACAGCGAAGACCATTGGCGCGGCCGTCACCATGGCGGGAGTACACCACGTCGTCGGTGATTCCAACGTCGCTAGCGAACCGCTACGGCTGATCGAGACCAAAGGCGTAAGTAGGTACAGTTAAGTCACTCGCAAAGTTATGGAGGCAAAGAAGATGAGTAGAGCGACCTTGGTCTTACGCGGTGGTTGGGTAGTGCCGCTTGTCGCCGGAACGGCATTCTTGTTCGCAGCGAACGATCCCCCGGACCCGCGGCCGAGCCGTATCAACAAAGCGATCGAACTGCTCGCTCAAGATCAGCCGATCTACTACTTCACCGAAGGCCGTGGCGGCAGCCAAGGCGGGTTCAAGGAGGGGCTGCGCTTGGCGCAGACCTGGGCGGACCTAATCATCTACGAGATGGAGTTCGGCCCCTACGATGTGACTGAGCTGCGCGAGTTCATGGCCGGACTAGTTCAGGGCGGCCCGACGCCCAGCGGACACCGGACGCCGACCGTACAAGTGGTCGTTCCATTTAGCGGGTATGATGCCGCGACGGTCCGCGCGAGTCACTGGGTCGTGCAGCAGATTCTTGCCGCTGGCGTCCACGGGATCACTCTCTGCCACGCGCGCGACCCGGCTGCTGTTCGAGAGTTTGTTCGGGCGGCCCGCTTTCCCCATCACCGACAAGGTGTGGACGAAGGGCCGCTCGATGAGGGCTTGCGCGGTAACGGCGGTCAAGCCAATGCGGCCCAAATATGGGGACTGTCTCCCCAGGACTACATGCGCCGGGCGGATGTCTGGCCATTGAATCCGGAAGGAGAGATCCTGATCGGCCTGAAGATCGAGGACAAGTACGCACTGGCTGCTGCCGAGGATTCGGCGAGCGTGCCCGGTGTTGGGTACGCAGAATGGGGCCCTGGAGACATGGGTCTCTCTCTCGGCTACCCGGAGATCCACGACCCACCGTATCCGCGTGTAGTCGAGCAGGCGCGCCAAAGGGTGCTCAAAGCGACGCGGGAGGCCGGGATTGCGTTCTTGGATGTCGTAACTCTTGAAAACGTTGAAGAACGCCTGCGCGAAGGCACGCGAATCGGAGCGACGCGTAGCCGAGAGGCCGCCGAGGCAGGCAGACGATTCACCAAGCGATCGCAACCATGACTGAGCGTACGCCAGGAGTTCAATGACTGTGGCCTTGGCCACGAGGGCTTGCCAGTGGCACAGTGCACGGCTGATTCTTTATCGGGGGGTGTGACCATTCGCACAACAAGATCGGCGAGGGGCTGACTATTTTGGCCGGATTCGTGTATGCATGGGGTATGCAGGAGCAGGAGACGCCCACAACGATTCCGGATCTGAAGCAAGTGGTGCTGCGGCTGGCGCAGCGGCACGAGCGGCCGCGCTGGGATGCGCTGATGGCCAAACACCACGATTTGGGGTTCAAGCAGTTGGCCGGGCGCGGGCTGCGCTATGTGGCGGAATACGAGGGCGAGTGGCTGGCGCTGGTGGGCTGGCAGACGGGGGTCTTCCAGTGCCGCCCGCGCGCCCGCTGGCTGGGCTGGCACAAGGCGGTGCAGTTCCGGCGCTTGCATCTGATCGCGAATCACACGAGGTTTTCAGTGCTGCCGGAGGGGGCGGGCGTGCAGCACTTGGCCTCGCGCGTGCTGGGGATGCATCTGCGGCGGCTGAGCCGGGACTGGCAACAGCGCTGGGGGCCTCCCATTGAACTCGCCGAAACGTTTGTGGATCCGCAGCTGTACCGGGGCACGGTCTATGTGGCGGCGCACTGGATCCAGCTGGGCTTGCGCAAGGGGTCTGCGCGCTCGAACGGGCAGTCCACGGACAAGCACGGGCAGCGCAAGCAGATGCTGGTGGATCCGCTGCGGGCGCGGCTGGCGGATCCGCAGGAGCGGCCGGAATGGGCTTGCGGGGCGGTCGATGTGCGCTACCCGGCGGCGGAACTGCGCTCGCTGCGGGCGCAGTGGGAGGCGGTGGAGGACAGCCGGAGCTGCCACGGGAGACGGCATCGGTTGGCCGTGGTAGTGGCGCTGCAGCTGCTGGCGAGGCCGGGCGGGTCGGCGGGCGGGCGGCAGAAGCGTATGCGAAGACATTGACAGCAGAGGAGTTAGGAGCCTTGGGCTGTCGCCGGGACGCGACCACGGGGGAGTCCGTGACACCCTCGGAGACGACCTTCCAGCGGGTCATGGAGCGGACCGCCCCGGGCTCGCTGGAACGGGCGCTCGAGCGTTGGACGCAACCGCGCGTGGCGGCGTCGGCGCGGGCGGGGGATGGCAAGCGCATTCGCGCGGCCAACCGGCTGTCGGCGACGGGGCAGCACGGGGCGACGGTCACGCTGGTGGACCAGCGCACGGGCGTCCCGGTGGCGAGCCGCAGCTCCCGCGAGGAGGGCGGCGAGCAGGCGGCCTGGCGGGCCTTGTTGGAAGCGGTGGACCTGCGCGGACGGACGGTGACGCTGGACGCGGGGCACGCGGGGCGCGAGACCGAGCGGGCGATCGTGGAACCGCACGGCGGGCACATCATGGTGCGGATCAAAGGCAACTGCGAGCTGACGCACGCGACCCTGAGCGGGCTGAATTGGGAGCTGGGCGCGGCGCGCAGCTGGGCGGAAGCTGGCTGGAAGCCCTCGCGCCAGAGCGACTTAGAGAAGCGCTCGAGCCAAGTCTTCACGCCCCATCCGCAACTGCTGCCGTTCCCGCATGCGCAGCAGGCCTACCGCATCACGCACGAGCGCTGGGCGCGGCGCGGTGGCGCGGTCAAGCGCAGCTACAGCTAGGGCATCACTTCGCTGCCGCCGGCGGCTGCCTCGGCGCGCGAGTTACTGGTGCTGCAGCGCGGCCACTGGCGAGTGGAGAGCGCCAACCACTACCGCCGCGACAAGGTCTTCGGGGAGGCTGCCAGCCGCGTGCGCACGGGCCACGGTCCGGCCAACAACGCGGCGCTGAACAACCTGGCGCTGGCGTTGCTGCTGTCGCAGCCGCAGTTCGAGACGGTGCCGGAGGCGCAAATCTACTCCGCCGGCAACCGCGCCAAGGCGCTGCAACTGCGACTGAGCGAAACCTAGCAGGACTGGCACCGCTGAGACATCGCATCCGGCCGACCGCGGCCGGCTGAGCGGCCGCTCTGTGCGCCCGGGGCCGATAGCGGGAGCCCCGCCCGGCGCTGCTCGGCCCATCGGGCATCCTTGGACACCAGGCCGGGGCTCGATTTTCCTTCTCAGACCGCCATGGCGCTCGTGTTCAGGCACCCAGAGAGCGACTACACCCCTCAACCCGACAAAGAATCAGCGGTGGGCACAGTGAATACACCAAGCCATCCCATGCGTTCTACTCGTCCTACTAGCAGGAAGCGTGCTACCCGGATCACGGCCGATTGGAATCAAGTCGGCGGTCGCTCAGCACTCATGACTCGAAGAATCGCTCTGCTCTCGATGGCTGGCGCCCTCGTGCTCGCCGCCAGCGGTCCCGGCGAAGACGACTGGAGGGAAGGTGTTCGACACTTCTCGGCGGAGGATTTCCGGCAGGCCCAGGATGCATTCGAGCGAGCCGTCGCGCAGGATCCCGAAAGCTCGACTTTCTCGCTTTGGTTGGCTTTGGCCATGGGACGGCGCGCTGAGAGGATGACCGGATTGCGGAAGCTTGCCGCGGCGCCTCTTGTGCGCCGGATGCGCCGCGAAACGGAGCGCTCCATCGAGCTGGATGAAACCAACCTTGACGCCTACGACGCGCTCCAGGGCTTCCATCTGAGAGCCCCCGCGCTGGCCGGGGGTAGCAAGGCCGAAGCCAAGGAAATTGGGATTCGGATGCGTGCCATCGATGCAGTGCGAGGCGCGGAGGCTCTGGGCACGTATTACGAGGCTATGGGTGAGTTTGCCGCCGCTGCCGAGCAGTTCGACGAGGCAAGGAGACTCGACCCGGAAGGCATGAGGCCCTTGTTGAAGCGGGCCGGTTTCCTCGCCCGGCGCGGCAAGCATGAGGAAAGCGACGCGCTCTTCGACTTGGCATTCTCGCGCGACCCGGACGAGCCCAAGGTCTGGCGGGCCGCCGCGACGGCGTGGATCCTCGCGAAACGGAAATCCCGCTATCCGGAAGCGCGTAAGCTGGTTGAACGATATCTTGCGACGCCGGACCGAGAGCCTAACCCGGGCCCGAAATCCGAGGTGCGGGATCCGCTCAAGAAACTGTGATCGCTGCCCTGACGCCTGCTCGGCGGACTGCCGAGCGCCGGCGCCAGTGATCCAGCTGCCGTCGAGGTCCGCGATTGTTTCCGAGACCGGTTTTCCTGCGGCTTTCCGGGGCGCGTCGGCCATGCGGATTTTCTGGCGCTCTTGGACACAAACGACCTGAAGGCTTGTGTTTGGCTCTTGGCGCCAGAGGACATCCGAGCCGAGTTCGGCCTTGCGTTTCGCGGTTCAGCCAGTCGATCGGCAAGCGGACTTTCTGCGTGAGGATGAGCTGCAGTGGGAGCCAGCCCGGTATCGTCAGGCCAGCATCAACTTGACAGAACCCGATCAAGCAATGAGCTCGTGCACGACATCGCCGTAGACGTCGGTCAGGCGGAAGTCGCGGCTATTGTGGCGGAAGTTGAGCCGCTCGTGATCCAGGCCCAACAGGTGGAGGATGGTGGCATGGAGGTCGTGATGCGAGACGCGGTCCTTAACGGCGTGCATGCCGAGCTCGTCGGTGGCGCCGTGGGTGATCCCTGGCTTGACGCCGCCACCTGCCACCCACATGGAGAAGCCGAAGTGTTGATGGCCGCGGCCGAGGGATTCCTCCTTGCGTGACTCCTCCATTGGCGTGCGACCGAACTCTGTAGCCCAGACGACGAGAGTCTCGTCCAGCAGACCGCGTGACTTCAGATCCATGATGAGGGCCGCGATCCCTTGATCGGTGCGGGCCGCGTTCGTGCGGTGGTTATTGATGAGCCCGCCGCGGTTGCCGTGCGCGTCCCATCGCCGCCCGGTGGCGCCGTCAAGAATCTCCACGAAACGGACTCCGCTCTCCACCAGCCGTCTCGCTGTGAGGCACTTCCTCCCGAATTCGGTGTCGCCATAGAGCGCCTTCACCGAGTCCGGCTCAGTACGGATATCGAAGAGTTCGGGCGCTTCCATCTGCATGTGAAAGGCCGTTTCAAATGCAGCGATGCGCGCGTCAAGTTCGGGCTGCGTGCGGTGTATGCCGCTATGGAGGTGATTCAACTTCCGCACCAGATCCAATTGCTTGCCTTGCTGGTCTCGGCTGAGAAATGCCGGCGCTGTGATGTGCGGTACCGGTGGACTGCCGGGCTTGACGTCCGCCAGCGTGGCCTGGTGGATACCCGGCAGGAAACCGGCATCGTGAAGCGCGCGCCCGCCGGACGGTCGGCCGTCCGTCATCACCACGAAGCCCGGCATGTTCAGGTTCTCCGTCCCCAGTCCGTAGGTCACCCACGAGCCAAGACTGGGGTGGCCCTGTCTGGAGTAACCCGTGTGCATGAGGATCTGGGCGGTGGAGTGAATGGCCGAATCGGTGTGCATCGAGTTGATGAACGCGATGTCGTCGACCACTTGTGCCAGGTTCGGGAAGATCTCGCTAACCCACGCACCGCTCTGGCCGTAGCGCTTGAACGAGAACACCGGCGGAACGATGCGCGTATGGGTGTAAGTCTTCTCCGGGTTAAGGCCTTCCAGATCTTCGTTAGAGAAGATTTCTCGTGCCAGTTTTCCGGCGTATTTCTTCAGAAACGGCTTGTGATCGAACGTCTCAAGCTGACTCGCGCCACCGACCATGAAGAGGAAGATGACGTTTCTCGCCTTGGGAGCGAAGTGTGGCTTTTTGGGCGCAAGCTGCTCTCTGAGGCCAGCCGCTGGTACGGCCGCCGCACCACTCGCTGTCTGGTCCGCGAGCAGGCTGGCCAGAGCGATGCCGCCCAGCCCGAGTTCCTTGAGGAACCCGCGGCGCTCCCAGCCAATCGGTCGAGTTTCATAGCCAGCGTCAGTAGACATACATAAACTCGCTCAAGCCGGTGAGGGCGTGGCAGCATTTTACAAGAGATAGGAGGTATCTGTCCCTTTCTCTTGATGGATCTGCTCCGGAGTTTGGGCCAAAGAGGGCACCTACGAGGGGTATCCCTCACTGCTTCCCGCGAGGAAGAGGCTAGTGTTCACCCTGAGGGGTAAAGGATGTCCTGACACGATACATGGTAAGCGTTCGAGCGGGCCGTGAATAGAGGACGTTGAGAGGGTGGAGGGAGGGTGGAAAAAAACTGGCTTGAAACGCTGGACACCAGATATGTGTTTATGCCAGCCTAGCGAATATGCAGTTGGGCGGGCAGCCGGAAGCGCAGGGAGGGTTGGTGTGGGCCCCGGGCTTCGACTGGCGGCGGGAGCGTGTGCCTGCCGAGGCGGTGGCGTTGGTCGAGGCGAAGCAAGCGGCGCATTACTGGCGGAGCATGCACGCGCGGGCGAAGGCGCGTGTTGCGCAGCGTTGGGGGCAGTGGCGGGCAGCGGAGCGGCAGCTGGCGGATGCGCGGCGGCAGAGCGCGCAGTTGGCCGGGCGGGTGCGGGAGTTGGAGCAGGAGAATGCGGGTCTGCGGCAGCGCCAGCAGGAGCTGCTGAAGACGCCGTTCGGGAAGCGGAGTGAGAAGCGTCAGGGCGGCAGCGCCGACGGGCCGGGCAGTGCGGGCACCAGTCAGGGGCCGCAGCGGTCGCGCGGGGGGCAGCCGGGAGCCAGCGCGCATGCGCGGGTCGCGCGGGCCGGCCTGCCGGTGCGGGAGGAGTGGCACGAGCCGGAGGCGGTCCAGCGCCAGTGTCTGGACTGCGGGCGGCCCTACCGCCGCAACGGCGAGGCGGTCAGCGACCGGATCGAGATCGAGGTCAAGGCGCATGTGCGGCGGATCCGGCGGCCACGCTACCGGGCCGCGTGCGAGTGCGCGAGACGGCCGGGGCAAGCGGTGCCGGAAGTGCTCGCGCCGCTGGAGCCGACGCTGTTCCGCGGCTCGGGCTATGGCCTGAGCGTGTGGGTGGCGTTCCTGATGCAGGTGTATTGGCAGCGGCACCCGGCGCGGGCCTTCGAGCGGGAGTGGGCCGAGTTCGGGGTGCGCCTGCCGGCGGCGACCCTGCTGGGGCATGTGCCGGATTTTCTGACTTGGTTCGAGCCGCTGGCAGAGGCCATCGGGGTGCACCAGCAGCAGGCGCGGGTGGTGCACGGGGACGAGACCTCGTGGGTGGTGCATGTGCGGGCGGAGGCCGACGCGAACCCGCGCTGCTGGCTGTGGGCCTGCCTGAGCCGGGACGCCGTGCTGTTCCGGGTGGATCCGTCGCGCAGCGCCGCGGCGGCCGGGCAACTGTTCGGGGCCCTCGGGCGGGACCGGCGGGTGGTGCTGGTGTGCGACCGCTACGCGGCGTATGTGAAGTTGGCGCGGGAGCACCCGGGACAGTTCGAACTGGCGGTCTGTTGGGTCCACGTGCGGCGGGATTTTGTGACGCTGGGGCGCAAGCGGCCGGATCTGCAGGCATGGGTGGAGGGGATCGTGGCGCGGATCGGCAAGCTGTACCAACGCAACGCGGAACGGCTGGCGGCGTGGGACCCGGAAGGTTGTCCGCAGGGGCAGTCCGAGCAGTTCCAGGCGGCGCAGGAGCGTCTGGAAGCGGAGTTCGAGGCGCTGTTCGAGCAAGCGGGCAAGGAGCAGCGGGCCCTGAGCGCGGCGGCGGGGAAGCCGCCGGGCGGCGGCCCGCCGGACCCGCGCTTGGGGCCGCTGCAATCCTTGTTGAAGCACCGCAAGGGCCTGACGGTGTTCGTGGCCAAGCCGTTCGTGGCGATGGATAATAATCCCGTGGAACGAGCCCTGCGGCGGCCCGTGATCGGGCGCAAGCTCAGCTTCGGCTCGCACAGCGAGAACGGGGCGGCCCTGCAGGGCGCGCTGCTGTCGGTGTTCGCCACGCTGGACCTGGCGGGCCTCGACCTGCGGCGGTGGCTGGAGGCGTTCCTGCGCGAGTGCGCGGGCCTCGGGCCGCAGGCCGTCGTGGTGGATCCTCAGGCCTGGCTGCCGTGGGGCCTGCCCGCAGCGCGCTTGCGGGAACTGCAAGCGCAGGGGCGGCGCTCCAGGCACGGGCCGGCCCCGTGAGCGGCTGCCTGCGCTACTGCGGCCGGGACTTCCCGGCTGCCGAATTGGATCTCATCCGCGCGCTGATCGCGCAGCGCGACCCGCTCCTGTTCCGCACGGCGCTGTCCCGGGCGGTCTGCGCGGCGCTGGACTGGCGCAAGCCCGATGGCGGCCTCAAGGAGATGAGCGCGCGCGTGGCCCTGCTGCGCATGCAGCGCGACGGCCTGCTGACCCTGCCGCCGCCGTTGCGGACCGTGCCGCGACCGCAACCGCTGGCGCTGTCCCCGCGCACCGCTCCGCCCGGCCTCGCGCCCCTGCCCGGCTCGCTCGCCCAGGCCCGCCCCCTGCGCCTCTCCCTGCTGCGCCCCGCCGATCCCCGCAGCCGCCTCTGGAACGAATTCGTCGAGCGCTACCACTACCTCGGCTACAAGCCCCTGCCCGGCGCCCAACTGCGCTACTTCGTGTACGCCGCCGACGGCCTCCTGCTGGCCCTGCTCGGCTGCGGCGCCGCGGCCTGGAAAACCGCCCCGCGCGACCGTTTCGTCGGCTGGGATGCCGCCACCCGCCAGCGCAACCTGCCGCTGCTCGTCAATCACGCCCGCTATCTCATCCTGCCCTGGATTCGCCTGCCCTGCCTGGCCTCCCATCTGCTCGCCTGCCTCCAGCGACAGCTCCCTGGCGACTGGCAGCAGCGCTACCAAATCCGCCCCGTCCTGCTCGAAACGTTCTGCGAAACTCCGCGCTTCCAGGGCACCTGCTATCGCGCCGCCAACTGGATCCTTCTCGGCCAGACTCAGGGCCGCGGTAAACTCGACACCCGTCACCAGTACAACCAGCCCGTCAAGAACGTCTTCGTCAAACCCCTCTGCCCCGACTGGAAAGTAATCCTCAATCGCTAGTTCCCCAGCCGCCGTTCACGGCCCGCTCGAACGCTTACGATACATGCTAGGCGGGCCCTGCTGCAGGTCCTGCCCAAGTCGAGTTTTTCGAGGAATCTACAGTGGCCTCGACCAACCGGTCGAGTTCCGTAAGCTGCGTCAGTGAACATAGATGAACTCGTTCAGGCTCATGGCGGCGTGGCAGTATTGCACCAACGGGCTCGGGGCATGCAAGGACCCCGGCGCCTCAACTGCCTCCAACCCTCCCGTGCGCCGTTGACCTAGAAACGACAGGCCGATCTCGTGTTCTGCCACGGTCGGTGGCCGAGAAAGAGCAATCCGGTACACCAACTCGATCTGTAGGCCGGGATCGCCTCCGACTCTGTCCCGCACCCGTTGTGCAAAGCGCTCCGCTTGCTCCCACACGAATGGCGCATTCAGCATGAACGCAGTGCTAGTCGGTGTCGTGCTCACGTAACGAAGGCCGATGCTTTGCGTGTTGTCCGGCGGGTCGAAGATCTTGAGAACCGGATGGAGGTGGAAGCGCGGCGACATCAGGTAGACCGACCGGCGCCAGGTGTCGGGCGTGTCCTTGAAAGGTCGCTTGCGGTTGCCAATGGGCGTACTCGGCCCGTACATGTTCGTGCGCAGCGAGCCGGAGACGCTCAAGATGTGATCGCGGATGACTTCCGCCTCCATGCGCAAGGGCCTGCGGTGCCACAGGTACTCGTTGTAAGCATCGTGCCGGGCTTGAGCCAAATTCGTGCTGGCCGCCTGTTTGTACACGGCGGTATTCATGATCAGCCGGTGGATCGGTTTCAATTGCCAGTCCTCCCGAATGAGCTGGGACGCTAGCCAATCAAGCAATGCGGGGTGCGTGGGCTCGGTCCCGAGTTTGCCGAAATCATTCGGGGTGCTGACGATGCCGCGCCCGAAATGATGTTGCCAGAGACGATTGACGATCACCCGGGCCAGCAACGCCCCGGCGCCATGCTCGACATCGGTGAGCCAGTTCGCAAGCATCCCAAGCTTCGATGACCCAGACTGCGCCTCGAGGACGTTGGTGGTCTCAGGACGGGGCCGCCAATCCGTCGGGCTGCGACCGTCCCGCATCAAAACGCGCAGGAAGCCCGGCTCGACCGGCTGGACCGGGCGTTGCCAACTACCGCCAGCCAGAAGATGGGGTGTAGTCACCTTCAGAGGGACGAACTTGCCGCCTGCGTCTGGTTTGACCTCGGCTTCGTCGAAGAACACAGCCGTCAACTGGTAATACTCTTCGGCCGTGATCGGGTCGATCTTGTGGTCGTGGCAACGCGCACATCCGACCGTGAGGGCTAGGAACGCTTGGCCGGTCGCCGATACCATGTCGTCGAGGCGGTGAAACTTTCGATCGTTCGGGTTGTCAGTCTTGCTCAGGTTGGTTCCAAGCTGAACGAACATGCCCAGATCCCGCCGCCTAGCGGGAAGACTCTCCGGCGCGCCAGCGACTTGGTAGCGGACAAATTCGTGGTAAGGCAGGTCGTCGTTGAATGCGCGAATCACGGCGTCGCGGTATCGGTACGCATCCCCTCGAATTGCGTTGTCCTGCTCGTGTGCTCCAAGACTCTCGCCAAACCGAGCCGCATCCAACCAGTGCCGTCCCCACCGTTCGCCGTAGTGCGGGCTGGTGAGCAACCGGTCAACCAGCTGGCGGAACGGTGCCGCCGAGGAATCTCGAACGAATGCCTCGACTTCGTCAGGCTCCGGCGGCAGGCCGATCAGATCGAAGTAGGCGCGGCGAATCAGGGTGGGGCGATCTGCCTCCTTCGAAGGGAGAAACTGCATCTCGCGCAGCTTGGCGAGGACGAAACGATCAATCGGCGAGTCCGTCCACGCGGCCTCGTCTGGACCTGCCGCCGATACCTCAGGCGGGTCGACTGGGCGCAGGGGACGGAAGGCCCAGTGGCGACGTCCTGATTCGAGATCCATCGCTGCCGTATCGACAGCCTTCGCGTCTCTCGGATCGGGCGCGCCGAGGGTCACCCATTGGACGAAATCAGCAATGACCGAGTCGGGCAGTTTGCCGCCGGGTGGCATTTGCAGGTTGCGGTTGGTGTACTCCAAGGCCTCGATCAGCATCGACTGGTCGGGTTGCCCCGGCACGACGGTGGGGCCCCGGGACCCGCCCTGCTGGACACCCTCCCGGGTGTCGAGCTGTAGCTTCCCCATCAGCATTCCCGTGCGGGCGGCTTCCGCCGAATGACACTGATAGCAGCGCTCCGCCAGCACCGGACGGATCTTCTTTTCGAAGAAGTCGATACGGTCTTGACCGAGTGCCTCGGGGACTGCGAGCAGGCTGAGGCCAATTAGGAATAGGATCACGCGACCACCCTACACTTGCAATGGGCATTCTATGTCGGATGGTCGAATGAAGTCCACTAGGCGCAGTACTTCCCGAAGACGAAAATCTCCATGTCGGCAATATCAGTGTTTCTCACTCTCTGGGGCGATTCTGTGGAAGGTGCGGAAGAAACTAGTGGGACCAAGAACATAGTTCACTAGTGAGTTATATCTGTGGTTCGGTTGAATATGCACGAGGCGAAGACGCACCTCTCGAGATATGTCGCGAAGCTCAAGCCCGGTGACCGGATCGTTCTCTGTCGCCGGAACCGTGCGATTGCGGAGATTCGCCCGATTGTGGAGCCTGCCGACGAATCGCGTCCGATTGGCTTGGGCAAAGGACTCGCGGAAATCCCGGATTCGTTCTTCGAACCACTGCCGGATGAGATCTTGGATCGGTTCGAAAGCAAGCTGCGCTGAAGGGATGCGGGACGATGCGCCTGGTGCTGGACACCGCTACCTTCATTTGGATGGCGGAAGGGCACACCGAGTTGAGTGCCGCTGCCCGATCGCTGATCGCGGACGCTTCGAATGAAATCTTCTTGAGTGTGGCATCGGCGTGGGAAATCGCGGTCAAGCACGATCTCGGACGCCTCGATTTGCGCGTGCCGCCAGACGAGTCCGTATGGCAGCAGAGACAGCTCCACCGCATCGAGTCCTTGTCAATCGACGAGGCGGCCGCACTTCAGTCCGCCAAGCTGCCCAACGTGCATCGAAATCCGTTTGACCGAATCTTGATCTCTCAAGCGATCTTGGGCGGCATCGCAATTGTGACGCCGAACCGTCTGATCAAGATGTATCCCGTTCGGACGGTGTGGTAGCAATTCCCACGAGGCACCATTGTCCTCGGAGATCTTCCCATGGCGTGTTGTTGCAAGCTGGCTCTCGACACTTGAATCCGCCCCGTCTGACCCTGCCAAGACTGTTGAGACAGGTTGGATACGCGACCATCCACGTCGGTAAGGCGCATTTTGCTCCCTTTGATCACGAGGGCGGTGACCCACTGAATCTCGGGTTTGACGTGAATGTCGCGGGCTCCGCTATCGGAGCCCCGGGCTCTTATCATGGCCAGGCCGATTACGGGAAGGGGTCCACGAATCTGCTGGCGCGTCCGGTGCCCGGCCTCGACAAGTACCACGGCACGGATACCTTTCTGACCGAAGCCCTGACCCTGGAAGCCATGAGCCAAGTCGATGAAGCACTGGCTGAGGACAGACCCTTCTATCTATATATGTCCCACTACGCGGTGCACTCACCGTTTCACTCCGATGCTCGCTTTGCGGCGCATTACCGAGACCGAGGCAAGAGTAGTCCAGCCCAGAACTACGCGACTCTCATCGAAGGCATCGACAAATCGCTGGGAGATCTGATGGGTCACCTTGAAGAAAGGGGCATCGCGGAGAGCACTCTGATCGTTTTCCTTGGAGACAACGGAGGAGATGCCCCGCTGGCGGGCACGGATGACATTTCCTCCAGCGCGCCCCTGCGAGGGCGGAAGGCCAGCAAGTGGGAAGGTGGTGTGCGCGTTCCCTTCATCGCCGCCTGGGGCAAGTCCGACGCGAACAACCGGTGGCAGAAGAAGCTACCAATCCCCGCTGGTGGCATTCGCCAGGAGGTCGGAGTCTGTTACGATCTGTTTCCGACAATCCTGAATTTGCTCGACGCGCCGGTCCCGGCAGACCACCCGGTTGATGGTCAGAACCTCAAGGAACTGCTGATTGGGCAATCGGATCCGAAACATCGAAACGAATTCCTGAACCACTATCCCCACCCGCGTCGCGGACAGAGCCATTTTTTCACTACTTGGCGCACGGGCGACTGGAAGGTGCGCTACGAGTATCTTGCCGAAGGTGACAAGCGTTACGCTCTCTACAACTTGGCGACGGATCCGAGCGAGTCACGAACCCTCGCGGCGGAGAATCCCGAACAGCTAGCGAGCATGATGGAGGACATGGTCCAGGAACTGGAATCCGTGGATGCAGTGTATCCGTTGCAAGGCGGGCGCCCGTTGGAACCGGTCATTCCACAGCAGTAGGAGGCAGGAATTACTTCCCGAGGACGACAATCCCCTGTTGGCCATATCAGTATTTCTCACTCTCAGGGGCGAATCTGCGGAAGTTGGCAGAAGAAACTACCAAGACTAATAAGCCGGAGTTACGAGGCATTGGGCTAAGCCGCTTCGCGGTACTGGTGGTCGGTTGATGGCGCGTTTCTCCCATCGCTGGGTCCGTCTGCCAGAACCACTCCCCTTTCGAGTGAGGTGCTAGGCATATTTCAGACAGTGCGATAAGGTGGACTTCGTCAGGGCTGAAACGAGTCAACGATGGCGAAGTGGCGGAGTTGCACAGGGGCGTTCAAGGCACCGGTCGCGAATCCGGCATTGCGCGGGGACAAGACCGTGCAGCAGATTGCAGAGCAGCACGAGGAGCACCCGGATCAGGTGAGTGAGTGGAAGCGCAAGGCCCCGGAGGGGCTGCGGCAGCGCGGCTTGGTAAGAAGCTCGGTCAGCTAGCCAAGGGTGCACCAAAGAGCAGAGGAAGCCCAAGTGGCAAGAAAAGCATTTTCGGTAGTTCTCCTTCTGTGCCTCGGGACTGTTCTTGCGGGCGTTGGGCAGAGCGCCGATCGGCCAAACTTCGTGCTCATCTTTGCTGACGATCTCGGTTACGGCGACCTTGCCTCCTATGGGCATCCTTCGTTCCAGACACCGCACCTAGACCGCATGGCAGCGGAGGGGGCGCGCTTCACTGACTTCTATGTGCCGATGCCATATTGCGCGCCATCGCGGGCGTCCATTCTCACCGGCCGCTATCCGTTCCGTCATGGCGTGGTGGGCAATCCTACGCCAGACAATGGCGTGAATGACTACGGCTTGCCCGCCGCCGAAGTCACCATCGCACAGGTCCTCAAGCAGCAGGGCTACACAACCACCTGCATCGGAAAATGGCACCTCGGGCACGTCTCGGAGTATCTTCCGATCAAGCGAGGCTTCGACTCCTATCTCGGCATCCTCTACTCGAACGATATGCGCCCTGTCCAGCTTGTCGAGGATGACCGAGTCGTCGAGTACCCAGTCGCTCAGGGCACTCTCACCAAGCGCTATACGGAGCGAGCGTTGCGCTCCATCGAATCCAAGCGCGACGAGCCCTTCTTTCTGTATCTGGCGCACGCGATGCCGCACAAGCCGCTCGCCGCCTCGGAGGACTTCTACACGCCGGATACGCCCCATGACTTGTACGCCGATGTCATGCGCGAACTGGATTGGTCCGTGGGCCAGATCCTGGCGAAGTTGCGGGAACTCGATCTTGACCGGAAGACGCTGGTGGTCTTCACTTCCGACAACGGTCCCTCGTGGGGCGGTTCTACCGGCGGTTTGCGCGGCATGAAGGGGAGGACCTGGGACGGCGGAATCCGTGTTCCGCTCATCGCCTGGTGGCCGGATCGCATACCCGCAGGCCTCGTCTCCAAGGAGGTTGCCGCCTCGATTGACATCTTCCCGACCTTCGCGAAGCTCGCCGGCGCCTCGCTCCCCGCTGACTCCACCTTGGACGGCCGTGACATCTTCCCCCTGATGACCTTGGCTGGCGCTCGCAGTCCGCATGAGGCCATATTGGCGATGGTCGGCGGCCGACTTCAGATCGTGCGCTCGGGCAAGTGGAAGCTCCATGTTCGAGCCCCCGGACCGCCCCGAGGCCCTGCGAACATCCAAAGCTACATTGATACGTCGTTCAATTTCCGTAGGCCCGACGGCACCACGATCATCGCGCCATTTGAGCAACCCCACCCCACGCGGCACCCGGGCGTGCTGACGGGAGACGCTCGAAAGGACATGATGCTCTTCGACCTCGAGACCGACCCTTCCGAGCAGCGTGACGTTGCCGATTCACATCCGGGTGTTGTGAAGAGATTGAAGGCGCTCTTCGATGCGTATGACGGCGACGAGACGCCCCGACCGGCAGCAGGGTTTCCCGGACTACGGCGAGTCAAAGGCGGCGAACTGCGCTACGACTCGGTCCTCCCGTAACAACCCTGGGGCGGCTACCCCTTGAGACCAGAGGGGTTTGGGTGAAGCGGTGCCGCAAGTCGATCGGGGCTGCGTGACTCGGCGCTAGCCTGTCGGAACCGGCGGCGTCAGTTTGGTGATTGTCGGCCGCTGGTTCTTGGTCAGTGGAACAGGGCAGGAAGCAGGCAACGGCCAGCATGAAGCAGTGTGAATTGTGGACTTGTCGTCGTTACCCAAGCGCGACAACAGCCGTTCGCTTCGCCTTCAAATCCTGAAGATCGAATTGCGTGGCTCCACAGTCGAGTCGAGCCGCGGCAGCGCGGTCATGGGCAAGATCAGATCCCGATACGTCGTGCGGACATAGGGATCCCGGAGCACGTTTCCCGCTATTCCCGAGATAAGGTTGGCCATCTTGGAGCGCTTAGATTGATCCGCGGCGCAAGCTCAACGGCTCTGAGTGGGTGTCGGTCGCGACTGCGCAGGCCAGCGGTAAGTACTTGCAGGAACCTACCTTGAGATCTCTCAGTTCGCAAATATGCACATTATTTGGTGCATTGCACCAAGCAACGTGCGGAGTGGCAGAGCCCGCGAAGCCAAGAAAAGTCCCTCTGGTCTTCTTCCGCACGCTGGCGGGAAGAGAACCCGTCTGGGATTGGCTGAGAGGGTTGGAAAAGGCTGAGCGTCAATCGATCGGGACGGACCCGCTACGGGCGCAATGGCGGTGGCCGGTAGGGTGCCACTTTGCCGCACGATCGGCAAGGGCCTTTGGGAGATCCGAACGGACTTGTCGACCCAACGCACGGCGCGGGTCTTGCTCTGCCTTTACCGCGAGCACGTCGTGGCGCTGCACGGATTCATGAAGAAGACGCCCGCCACGCCACAAGCGGACCTCACGACGGCGCGAAAACGCCACAAGGAGTTGGGGCAATGAGCCAGGAGCATTTGGGATCGAGCATCGATGATTTCCTCAAGGAGGAGAGCGCTCTTTAAGAGGCGCAGACCCAAATGATCAAGGAGGTCGTCGCCTGGCAGCTTGCCGAGGCGATGAAGAAGAGAAAGATTTCGAAGAACGAAATGGCCGCGTTGCTCAAGACGAGCCGGTCGCAGGTAGACCGTCTGCTCGCCCCCTAGAATGACATTACGCTCGGGAGCCTGCAACGAGCGGCAGCCGTAGTCGGGCGCGGCGTGAACATCGAACTGGTGTAGGAAGCCGCGCATTCAGAAAAGATGGTGCACGAGTCGGTCGGCGTCCGTTCCTCTCGGTCATGCGAGAAGTGCAGAATGCGCCGCAGCAGAACGCTGGTGCCGGATTCTGGGGTACGCCTTGCGGAGAGTTTCCGGACCCTCCGACAGTGCTACTGCCGCCCTGAACCAAGACTGGTCAGGCCTACCGAAAACAGCCGCCTAGGTCAGCCACAGCGGCCGACAACGGCCTCCAACTGTGCAATCTAGGTTGACCTAGGCGATCCAAGCGAATTCGAGCGACGACACTGCTCATCGACCAACGATCCAATCGATCGGCTTGCCCTCGACACCTGCAAGTTCAGCGTAGTCGACGCCAGCCAGTTCGAGCATAGTAGGGGCTAGATCACTTTGCGTGACTTGCTGTGCAGCCTGCGCTTCCCCGCGTGCCGGAGTGTCGGGGCCGATCGCGGCGATCCAGACCAGCTCTGCACCCTCGACATCGGCTCCATGCCCGTGCCAGTCCTCGGGCGTCGAACCTCGACCGTGGTCCGTTGCAGCCAATACGGTAGTCTTTCCTCGATAGACCGAGTCGCCCTGCAGCACCTCCCACAACCGCTTCAAGCAGGCGTCGAAGTAGCGAGCTGCCTCCAGTACTCGATCGTAGCGCTGGCCGTGCGCCCAATCGTCCGTCTCACCCAGCGCGATATAGAGCACCCGGGGCTTGACAGCCCTCAGGTACGCGATCGCCATCTCGAAGGTCACGTGGTCATGACGCACATTGCGCCACGGCGTAAGAATGTCAAATTGCAGATCACTCAACTGCGTGAGTCGCTCGGTGGGTTGTTCCATCTGAAGGCGTTGGTAGCCGGCGTTAATGAAAACACTCTCAGGATCATTTGCTCCGATGCCCCTGAAAACACCCCAGGAGCCGAACAAGGCAACCTTCCGCTTGGGCAGCTTCCACTCGTCGCGCAGGATCTCGAGAACCGTCCGCGACGGATTGGGACGAAGGTCGTTGCTGTCGATGACGCCGTCCTGAGGCCGCCCCGTAAGGATTTCGGAATACCCGGGGTAGGAGAAGCGATGTCGATTGCGCAGGGTGACCGCAGCACCCCGCTCAGCGTTACCGAAGATTACCCCCTTTGGTGCGAGTTCGTTCCATAGGAACGGCAGGAGACGCTGGCGCCTTTGCTCCGGTGAATCCCCCCAGAGCGCTGTGCGCAGATCCTCGGCGTCGTTCATCCCAGCATCTTCCCGGCTCATCAATAGAGGATCGATGCCACGAAAGACCTCTTGCCAGCGCAGTCCGTCAGCTGTCACCAGCACGAGATTCCTAGTCTTGTATTCACCGGCCACCAATAAGGCCGGAATCGCCAGCGCGATGAGCGCCTGCAGTAGCTTCATGTGGATGAAATGAACGAATCGTTGCGCTGCGCGGCACCTGTTGATAACCGATGCCGGCCGCTCTACGCCCAGAGCCTCGGCAGCCCGTGGGCGGGACTCGATTTGGGTTCCGTCGACGGCGATTCTAGACACCCCAACCGCTGGATCCGGGCCGCCAGATCTCCTGTGACGGCCAAGGCTTGATCCATGTGATCCAGTCGACTGGACGGTCGTCAAACGGCATTGGCGCATCGAAGCCACGCTCAGGTCTCGGGTACAGCTTCCATGAGCAGTGCCAAGGCGTTCTTCAGGCCCTCGTCACCTGGGCTTGAGCCCTTGTAGTGTCCCAGCCGCACCACGACTAGATCGTGGGAGGGGATGATGATGGCTTTCTGGTTCCCGGCGCCAGCCATGTAGTACGCCTCTTTCGGAATGGGATAGGCGTCCCTGCTGTTGATCCAGAAAAATCCGCCGTAGATGGGACGACCGTCGCCTTCCCACGCGGGCGCCGGCGTGCTGACGAACTTCACGAAGCCTTCTGGGAGGATGCGCTCGCCTCGCCAAACGCCGTCTTGCAGGTACAGGTTGCCAAGGCGCGCCCAGTCTCGACCGGTTCCGAATTCATAGCCCTGAATGAGAAAGTTCCCGTAGGGGTCGGTCTCCATCACCATGTCACGAACACCAATCTTGTCGAATAGCTCCCGCTGGGGGAAGGAGTGGTATTCATCCCCGCGTCCTTCGACGCCGAGCCGCACCAGGTAGTTCGTCAGGACGGGATCACAGTTCCGGTAGCGCCCGATCGTATTCGGCGGCCACTGCTGGGGCCGCGTCGCGGCCCATTTGAACGAGTCCATCCCACCTGTATAGAGATAGAGATGGTCGGGGTATCCCATGGCAGTGTCATATTCCGGATCGCCGCGGTTCACGCAGCGGATCCCGCTCGACATTCGCAGGATGTCCGCAATGCGGATCTCTGCGCGCGGATCCCCGTCTCCTTGCCACTCGGGGACAGGTGCCGGTTCCCACAGGTCATAGACCCCTTGCCGGATCAGAATGCCCATCAGGGTCGCGGTCAAGCTCTTGCCCATCGACCAGCTTTCGAGAGGCGAGTGAAGGTCTAGCCCGTCGCGGTAACGTTCACCGATGATCTGTCCGCGCCAAGTGACGACGAAGGCGGCGGTCATACCCTCGAGCGGCTCGAAAGCAGCGTCGACGGCGGCCCGGACCTTCGCTTGTTCGAGTTCAGCCGGAAAGGGCTCGTTGGGCAGCACGTCGCCCATCGGCCACGGTTGCCCGTCGGGATCGGGTAGCGAGCTTTTCACGTCGACCGGCTCGAACTGGAGCTCATCCTCCCCGAGGGGGAGAGTAACGCAGCCTTGATCGCCCAGGTATTTCGCCGTGCGCACCACGCCGTCCGCGAGCGTCAGGTGCACCATCTTGCTCTCCGTGTCGATCTCGCGATTCGTGACTTTCGAACGTTCGTCATAGTCGCTCGAGAAGTAGCCGATGTTCTCGGCCGCGAAATCGGCGTCAAGCCCTGTGATAAAGACGGCCGAGCACAGGATCTTGGCGAAACCGGCAGTGTGGTGATGGAGGGGGTCACCCGGTGGGCGTATCCACTTCGTGGGCAGCTCGAAAGACTTGGCACGGGCGACCAGCGCCTCATCCGCCGGCGATGTGGTGGAGGACGCGGACGACGCGGACGACGATTCCTCGTTCCCGCCGTCGTCCACGCAGGCCACTTGGGTGACCGCGAGGAGCGCAACCGCGACAAGGCTCAATCGACTCATGAATAACCCTCCTTATCGGCTGGAACTACTGGTGCTCCCACCGACATTCGTTCTGCTTCCCAACACGCAGGCTTAGACTTTCATCTTTAAGGTATACAGAACAATACCCCAATCCTCGATCATGGCAATACCGGCGATTTCATTTGACTGTCCCGCCACAGGCAGTATAGAGGACCAACAGATTGTGACGTGCGGTTTTCGTTGTGTTGGTAGCTGCACCCTGCGGGCAGGCGTGGATAGGGCGCGCGGGGGTGGCTACTGCTGCATGCCGTGAGCGGACCTTCGCTCAGGCTCGTTGCGTGTGGAGGTGTTCCAGACTGACGGTGAGCCAGCCGCCAGCCCGAGTTTGCGGACGGCCCTTCGCGCCCGACGTCTGCCGCGCGGAAGTGCTGCCCGCCAGCACGAAGCCAAGAGGGCGCTCCGCCCTACCGCGGATTCCGGTCGCAATCTGTGACCTCGGGCGGAGCGCCGCCTTGGATATACTGCTCGGCTAGGTCTTCAATCGTTGAATGGCTAAGAACTCGGTAAGCGGTGGGCTCGACTTATGAGAATCGGTACTTGGAACGTCAACGGGGTCAACGCGCGGCGAGGTGCCTTGCTTCGTTGGTTGGCAGAGCAGAAGCCAGACGTCGTCGCTCTCCAGAAGATCAAGGTACAAGAGGAACAGTTTCCGACCGACATATTCGACCGCGCTGACTACTATGCGGAAGTGCATTGTGGTCGAAACGACTATGGCGTTGCGATTTTGACCCGGAAGAACCGGAAGAAGCCTCGGGTTCTTCGAAAGGGACTGCATCGGCAGGGGCAACTTGGCGCGAGATTGCTGACAGTCGACGTGGACGGACTGGAATTCTCATCCGTCTACGCTCCATTTGGCAAGAACAAAGATATCAAGCCCAAGCTCGAATGGTTCGAATGCTTGACCACGCATATGGGAGCAACGCACTCACGGTCTGAGCAGAGAGTACTGTGTGGTGATTTCAATGTCGTTCCCGAGTACCGCGTCGGTTCCGTCAGGACGCCCAAAGCATCCCCCAACTACCGAGAGGATGTCCGGGGGAAATTCAAAGTATTGCTGGAATCTAGCGGGCTGTTTGATCTCTACAGCCGCCAGCCCTCGAATTGGGCAGATCCGTTCGTGTTCAGGGGTCACCAAGGATGTCTGAAGTTCAGCAGACTGGAGTATGTGCTTGGCACCCAGAGTATCGTTGAACGAAACCCAGTTGTCGAGATCGACTTCGACTACTCGATCATCAAGAACGGGCCATTCTACTGGGTCCGAGCGCCAATCATTGCCGACCTTGATGACTGACCGCCAACCCATCGCTCTCGGCAACGTCGCCCCTGAGGAAATGAGTCGCCGAAGCTCGATTCACTTGAGAACGACGAGCTCGAAATGCTTCATATTCTCTTAGATGTGTAAGAGTATGGAGGCGCGGGTGGGAATCGAGCCCACGAATAAACGTATTGCAGGCCTCTGCCTTACCCCTTGGCTTCAGCTCCGCCCTTCGCGGGCTCGCCGAGCCTGAAAGCGCTCTGGGCTGGAGCTTGCGGCACGCTCGCTGAGGGGCGGCCCTGCCTGTTCCGCAAGTTCGTGGAGACCAGCGCTACAGTCGACATCAGCGAGGACCGGATCGGCGTCGCGCTCGGTCGCCGGGCGCACAACCCACACCTGATCGAGGCTGGCTACGCCCACTCCACCACCGCCATTCCCTAGCTCGGCAACCGCTCTCTGAAAATCAACTTCGCGTGACCTCCAGATGTCACACGCCTTCTCTCGCTTGGGAATTCAGGCCAGCAGCGCCCCCGCGTCGTTCCGTCGCGGACCATTCGAGGCTGAAACAGGGCACCGGGCAGGAGCCTCAGATTTCGCCCCATGTGCGCTTTGGACTCGCAAAGCAATTGTGTGCAACTGGGTGTTTCAGGTCAGGGCTCCGAGTCGACGTAGACGATAGCCGCAGGCCAGACCCAGCGAGTAGACCTCATCCTACCCTGACGACTCCCTGACAAGTTTTCAGTTCGCGGAATGAGGAGAAATCGCGGTCGCGCGTGAGCACTGCATCGACGCTGTGGGCTCAGTACATCGCTGCAATGGGGACATCGTGCACCACGCCGCCGACAGCATGTGGGCGATCCACGAATCGGACCAGAATCGAATTGTGCCCGCATATGAGAGATATGATATAGTAGTATCAATTATTGATATACATAAAGTACTCATGGCAGCGATCTCCCTCAAGCTTCCAGATCTCTTGCTCTCGGTGTCCGATGAGTGTGCAACAGCCCTGCAGCTGTCGCGCGCTGAGTACATTCGCCGGGCGCTGGAGCTCATGAACCGCGATACGCGGGCCGGTCTGCGTGCGGAGCACCTCCGATCTGCCTCTCGTCGAGTCAGACGGGTGAGCATGCGAATCAACGCCGAATTCGACGCCATTGAAGGGGACGTGGATGCCTGAGCGCGGTGAGGTTTGGGTCGCGGATTTAAATCCGAGGGTGGGAACCGAGCACGGGAAGACCCGCCCCGTATTGATCGTGCAGGCGCAGGCGTTGCTAGACGCCGGGCATCCGTCGACCCTCGTGATCCCGCTCACCACGCGCTTGGTGTTTGGAGCCGAGCCTCTCCGCATCAGAATTCCCGCGGCGGGAGATCTGCAACGCGAATCGGACGCCCTGATAGATCAAGTGCGTGCTGTCGACAATCGGCGACTCGTCCAGGGGCCGCTCACTCGATTGGGACGGCACCTGATGACCTCAGTGGGAGCAGCTTTGCTCGAGGTGCTCGACCTGGCGGATGCCTGATGGACGGAAACGCCTGCGGCGTGGCCCGACTCAGCTCAGGGTTGGCTTGGCCACCAATCTAGGGCCAACAATGTACTTTCGGACTGGAGAGAGCCGTGAAGCTGAAGGTTGTGATTCGCGAGGCAGAAGAAGGCGGCTTTTGGGCGGAGGTACCAGCCATTCCTGGATGTGCCACGCAGGAAGACACCTTCGAAGATCTGCTGAGCAACATCTACGAAGCAGTCGAAGGTTGTCTGTCGGTCGAGAATCAGGAGGTTCCTCTGTCCGGCACGGACCGATTAATTGAGATAGCGGTGTGAAGACCGTCACTGGCAAAGGGTTCTGGCGGATTCTCCAGTTGCGGGGCTGGCAGTTGAGAGGCGGATCAAGGGCAGCCATCGCATCTACACAAAAGCGGGCATCTCGGCCCGTATCTCAGTGCCGGTCCACGGGGACGGCGATCTCAAGCGCGGCCTGCAGAGGCACCTTATGAAGATTGCACGAATTCAGGAGTCTGAGTTGGGCCTGACGCGCTTGCGTGCCCTCCAGCGCAGGGCAGGCTTGTTCGGCGGCGGTCATTAGGTGCTTTGCCAGCGGGTAGGCTGAGGTGGTCACCTCCTGGCAATCGCCTGGAGGCGCTTGGGGGTGATCGACGAGGTCAGCACAGTATTCGTGTCAACGATCAATGGCGGATCTGTTTCGTCTGGCGCGATGGCGAGGCATGGGATGTCGAGATCACCGATTACCATTGAGGAGGGGCGAGTATGACCATCAAGCGCGAAGACTTGGACCGGCGAGCGGTTGATTTCTCCGATGTAGCTACCGAGCGGCTGCTGCTGCCCGTACATCCTGGTGAAATCCTGCGGCATGAATTCTTGGGGCCGCTGGGGCTCAGCGTGTATCGGCTCGCCCGAGCGCTCAAGATTTCGCGGCCGCGGCTTAACGATATCGTGCTAGGACGTCGCGGTGTTACCACCGATACCGCGCTTCGCCTTGGGCGCTACTTTGGCACGACGCCGGAGTTCTGGATTAGTCTTCAGGCACGGCACGATCTGGATGTTGCCGAGCGGACGTTACGTTTGGAGATCGAGCGGGAGATAGAGCCGTACGCCACGAATGCAGATCCCGTCTCCTTCAACCGTGCCGGAGCGGCATGAAGAGGGTCGGCAAACCGGAAGTGGTCAACAAACCTAGAGCTAATGAAGTATCCTGATTCCCTACTACCTGCATCCAAGACTGACCTAAACGGGGCTGGCCAAGACGACCCGGCGGCCGGTCCGCCAGTCTGACTCCGTCCCTCGGCGGTCAGCGTTTCCGTAGCCTTGAATTGCGAGTTTTGTTCGTATTAAATCGCTGATTCTATTGACGTTGGGCGAATATATTGCGATAATCATGGCTAGAGAACCCTCTGCTATGCCCAAGAACAAAGTCCAGTTCCAAAAAGGCCTCAGCCTGACCCAGTTCCTCCAGGACTACGGCTCCGAGGCGCAGTGCGAGCAGGCCCTCTTCGCCGCCCGCTGGCCCGACGGCCTCAACTGCCCCCGCTGCGGCGGCGCCCGCTTCTGCCGCCTCTCCACCCGCCGGGCCACCTTCCAGTGCAACCACTGCAAGCGCCAGGTCTCCCTGCTCGCCGGCACCGTCTTCCAGGCCACCAAGCTGCCGCTGAGCATTTGGTTCCTTGCCATCTACTTCCTCTCCCAGACCAAGAGCGGCATCTCGGCCCTGGAACTGGGGCGCAAGCTGGGCGTCAACGACAACACCGCCTGGCTGCTCAAGCACAAGCTCATGCAGGCCATGCGGGAGCGGGACCAGCGCTACCGGCTGGCGGGCACGGTGCAGCTGGACGACGCCTATCTGGGCGGCGAGTACCCCGGCGGCAAGCGCGGGCGGGGCTCGCCGAACAAGACGCCGATGCTGGCGGCCGTGCAGGTCAGCGCGGAGGGCCAGCCGGTGGTGATGAAGCTGAGCGTGGTAGACGGCTTCCGCACGGCCGAGGTCGCGCAGTGGGCCGCGCAGCACCTCCAGCCCGGGACCACGGTGAACACGGACGGGCTGGCCTGCTTCAAGGGGCTGGAGGCAGCGGGCTGCGAGCACAAGCCGCACGTGACGGGCGGCGGCAAGCAGAGCTGCGAGACCCCCGGGCTGGTCTGGGCGAACACGATCCTAGGGAACGTGAAGCGCTCCTTGGACGGCACCTACCATGCCTGCGCGCCGCACTACGCGGCGCGCTACCTGGCCGAGTTCCAGTACCGCTTCAATCGCCGCTACGAGCTGGCGGCGCTGCCGCGCAGGCTGCTGAAGGCGGCGGCCACGACGCTGCCGTTGCCGCGTCCGATCCTGCTGTTGAGCGCCGTCTAACGGCAGCGGCTGCCGCCAGCCCTATCCACCGGGCGTTCGACAACCCGGCTGCGCGTGGGACAGGCCGCCGGCACTCCCCGGGGACCATCCGGGGACTGCCCGGGGGACCCGGTTGCGACCGATACCACTGGCTGCCAGTGCATCTCGTGCCTAGCGCCTCTCCCCCCTGCCTGCCGGGTTCGCGCCAGCCACCGAAAATCCACAAGCCCACCCCTTCTGGCGCTCTACTGGGATGAACATAATAGGGAATCAGGTGAAGTATTGACAAGGCCCAGAACATTGCCAGTTCTAGGTATTCGGGAATGGAGGCTCGGGTGGCAACCGATCCGGGGGATCGAGGGGTGGTCAATGGTTTCAGTTGGGATCGTCAAACGACTGATTCTACGGTAGTTATAGGATTCTGTGGTAATCTAAGGTTTCCGGCGTTCTCTCCATGAAAGGCATAACTGAAGGCATAATCTCACGGGGAACACGAACCCCGAAACGGCTTTCCGCGACCTTTGTCAAGACCGTGACGAGGCGCGGGCGATACGGCGACGGACGGGGTAGCCACGGGCTCTCGCTGCTGGTCAAGCCGATGCAACTCGGAGGGCATTCGCGGACCTGGAGCCAGCGGCTGCGTATTAATGGCAAGCCGGTCAGCATCGGGCTCGGCTCGTTTCCGGTCGTCACGCTGGCGGAGGCTCGCAAGGCCGCCCTGGACAATCGCCGCGCCATCGCCAGGGGGCATGATCCGCGGAACTCCGTCCCGACGCTCGCACAGGCGAGCGAGAGGGTGCTGGCGATCCATTCCGCCAGCTGGAAGGACGGCGCTCGTTCGGCGCAGATCTGGCGGAACAGTCTCCGCGATTACGTGCTGCCGCAGCTGGGCCGCAAGCGAGTAGACCGCATCACCACGGCAGACATCATGTCCGTGTTGCTGCCGCACTGGGCACCGAAGCACGAGACGATGCGCCGCATCAAGCAGCGGCTGAGCCGCATCTTCCGCTGGGCAGTGGCTGAGGGCTACCGGACGGACGATCCCGCTGGAGCCACACTCGACGCGGCCCTGCCCCGGAACGGACGATCGACGAAGCATTTCGCTGCCTTGCCCCACGGCGAGGTCGCGGCCGCGATCGAGACGGTGCGGAACAGCGGGGCCTGGCCGGGAACCAAAGCCGCCTTTGAGTTCCTGGTCCTGACGGCGTGCCGGTCCGGCGAGGTCCGGCTGTCGGAGTGGCGGGAAGTGGACCTGGAGTCCGGTATCTGGACAATCCCGGCGGATCGATCCAAGACACGGCGCGAGCACAAGGTGCCGCTGCCACCGCGAGCGCTCGCCGTGCTGGGCCAGGCACGGCAACTCTCGCACTGCAAGAGTCTGATCTTTCCCTCCGTTACCGGTAAGCCGCTTTCGGACGCGACGCTGTCGAAGCTGATCCGGGAGCAAGGCATCCAGGCGGTCCCGCATGGATTCCGGTCGTCATTCCGCGATTGGTGCGGGGAGACGGGCCAGCCTCGCGAAGTTGCCGAGGCGTGTCTGGCGCACGCCGTCAAGAGCAAGGTCGAGGCGGCCTACGCGCGATCGGACCTGCTCAATCGACGGCGGATCCTGATGCAGGCTTGGGCGGACTATCTCTCAAAGACTGCCTGCACGTGCGGATTGACTCAGGCCGCGATTGTTGGGATCGCACCCGCACTCGAGCACTGAGTCGAGGATCGACGGCTCGATCCCTGACCAGGTCGTGAATGAACGTCGGCATAGCGTAGGCCTGCAGCGCCGTCACGATGCCCTTCTTCCCCCGAAAGGGGCTGTGGTCTGGCCGACCTAGGGACGGTCGTTCGCTGTTTCGGGGAAAATGCTCCAGCGAAACACTCGCCGTGCACGCGAGAAGCCTGTTTTCCGCCTCCGCGAAACACTTGCGGCCGTGCCAAGGCCTTGCTCAGCAGTGAGTTACGAAATCCGCCGGGACGGCCGGCCCAGGAAGACCGAAACACCGGCGGGGCGGGAGCGACCCCCCCGAAAACGGCCCTCGCTTGCACAAGCGGGCCTTTCGGTGAGGTCGCTCCCGGGATCTTTCCCTGCAGGAAGGCCGCGTGGCCCCGAGGCTGAGGAGGTGCCCGCCGCGGCGTCCGGACCATCCTGCGCCGCTCTCTAGCCCATGTTTGACACGTTTTTCCGGGCACGGGGACGAAATCCCTTGCGGGTAAAGGAAGTTCATCGCCCAGTCTCTGAATTCCTAGGTAACACCATATTTTCATTTATTGCCGATATTCTCCTTGTTTCTATTGGTGTTTACTGCTACCATGGCCTAGGCACTAGCAGATGTACCTCATGACCGCCAAGTCCACCTCCCGCGGCCGCACCTACGAATACGTCCGCCTCTGCGAATCCGTCTGGAAAAACGGCCGCTCCTCCCGCCGCATCGTCGCCACTCTCGGCCGCAAGGACCAACTCGACCCCCTCCTCGACCGCCTCTACGAACTCTGCCGCGGCCACAAGCCCCCGGCCGCCGCCGACCCCGTCCCTCTGCACTCCTTCCGCTTCGGCCCCTTCCTCGCCCTGCGCACCCTCTGGGACGAGCTCGGCATGCCCAGCCTGCTCGGACCCCTCTCCGACCGCCTCCTCGTGCTCGTCGCCAACCGCCTCACTGCCCCCGCCTCCGAACACGGCCTCGCCGACTGGCTGCGCACCTACTTCGCCTGCGACTGCCAGGGCCGCCGCTTCGTCCCCGCCTACCGCTCCGACGCCGAGCGCAAGACCTCCAAAACCCCCCGCGTCCGCGTCCAGGCCTTCCAGCTGCAGCGCTGGTACCGCACCCTCGACGCCCTGCTGCCGCTCAAGAACCGCATCGAGGAGCATCTCTTCGGCCGCTTCCGGCATCTGTTCGCGCCGCAGTGCGACCTCGTCTTCTACGACCTCACCAGCACCTATTTCGAAGGGCTCGGGCCGGGCCGGCTGGGCCGGCGCGGCTACTCGCGGGACCACCGTCCGGACGCGCCGCAGGTGCTGGTGGGAGTGGCCATGGTGGACGGGCTGCCGGTGGCGCACACGGTGTTCGCCGGGAACCGCAAGGACGCCACGACGGTGCAGGAGGTGATCGCGGACTTGCGCCAGCGGTTCGGCTTGGGGCGGTTCGTGTTCGTGGGGGACCGGGGCATGAAGTCGGAGGCGAACGTGGCGGCGCTGGAGGCGGAGGGTTTGGGCTATTTGCTAGCGGTGCAGGGGCGGCGGAGCCCGCGCATGGAGGCGGCCTTGGAGCGGGTCAAGGAAGAGGGCTGGCAGGCCTGCGAGGGAGTGGATGGGAAGGCCAAGCAGAACGGGTCGCGGGTCCAGGAAGTGACGCGGAAGGGGGAGCGGGTAAGGCGGTTCCTGGTGCATTCGCCGGAGCGGGAGCAGCACGAGCGGAAGCTGCGGGAGGCGCAGCAGGAGAAGGTGCGGCAGAAGCTGGAGCGGCTGGCCGCGCGGGTGGCGGCAGGGGAGTTCGCGCGGAAGGC
Organism: Dehalococcoidia bacterium; assembly: GCA_965262385.1. GTDB lineage: Bacteria > Chloroflexota > Dehalococcoidia > Lucifugimonadales > CATOSD01 > CATOSD01. Next base: position 49,388 of record CBDHFB010000001.1, read on the forward strand.
GGAGCGGGAGCGGAAGGCGCGCGAGAAGCGGGCGGCGGCGAGCGGGGACGAGCCCGGGAAGCCGGAGGAGGCCCAGGACGCGGCGGCGCTGATCGGGGACGCGGCCGGACGGATCCTGGCGCGGGACAACGGGCAGCGCTACTACGACTGGCGGCTGGGGGCGGCGGGGCAGCTGGAGTACTGGGAAAACGCAAACTGCGCGGCGGAGCGGCGGCGCGAGGGGCACTGGCTGCTGGAGACGGAGGAGGAGGGTCTGAACGCGGTGGAGGCGGTGCGGGCCTACCAGGACCTGTGGCGGGTGGAAGCGGCGTTCCGGTCGATGAAGGACGTGCTGGAGCTGCGGCCGGTATGGCACCGGGTGGAGGAGCGGGTGCGGGCGCACGTGCTGGTGGCGGCGCTGGCGCTGGCGTTCGACCGGATCCTGCAGCGCAAGCTGGAGCAGGCGGGGCTGGAGCTGCTGAGTTCGCGGGCGGCGTGGGCCGCGCTGGAAGCGGTCAGCCTGGTGGAGTTCGAGCTGCCGGGCGGGCAGCGCAAGGCAGGTGTGTGCGTGAACGGCGGGGAAGGCAGCGAGGCGCGCAGAGTGCTGCGGGCGCTGGGAGCGCAACTGGAAGCCCCGCAGCCGCCGGAAGGCGCCGAAAGGACTGTCCACTGAGACAGAGGTCAGACTGGATCGCACCCATGCACTGATGCGCAGTTGTTGCCACGCAATTACCAGCGCCAACCGGGGCGAGGGAGGGGTCTAGGTAACAACGCCAATTCGCGACCCTGTAAACACAATCACTTACGGGCAAGCATGTCAAACATGGGCTAGGTTTGCGACCTTCTCTCGGTCGAGGCTGACCTCGTCACTCGGTCCGGGGTCACGGCACGGCACACCACTTGGCCACATCTAACACCGTTTCCACGGCGACTGTCACTGACTCTTCTCTTGCGAACCGTAGCGAAGGATCCCTTCAACAAGCGAACTAGGAAAACTCATAGTCTAGGTGCCCCCCGTTTTGAGCACCCCCGCAGATTAGGCCACAGAGTACCAGATCACATGGGCGAAAGCCCGTGGCAGGGGCGGTCACCTCTTGCTCGACCGTGCGCGCTGGGGCGAACTCCGTCTCCACAATCACTGGCTGGCGGCGAGGCGGAGCGACGAGAATTTCTGGGCAGTTACGTAGTCCTGCGCTTGGTGCGGCTTGCTGAATCACGCGAGTCCGCTCGGCGTGGAGAGTGCTGTCGTTCCAGTCGGGATTCCTTCGCATCCGTGCACGAGTAGCGCTCCGTTCACTTTCTGGATGAACAGCCAGCCCGGGTGCACGCGTTCTATTGACATGCTGGGCGTGTCGCCGCTGCAGTACCTGCAGCGAGAGGCGCAGGCGTCATTACCGTATCTGACGATGGAAGGCTTTGAGGATGAGCTGGGCAACGTCTTCCAGTACGAGCAGATTTACCCGCGCCAGGGGGAGAAGGGGTCCCGTGCGTGGCAACTGTGGTGTCAACGAGTAACCAAACGCAGTTCGGCTTGGTGGGGGCGCAGGGAACAAATGAACTGGTGAAGGACGACGCTCGGTAGTAGGCGGTACCATCCCCCAAGTGACTTAGACTAAGACCGCTGGCCACAATCCATCGGATCGATTGACAAACGAGGGGCAGAACGCCCTAGACTGACTAGCAATCGACTGGCACGACAGCAACATCGCTTCAAACCGGGCAACTCAGCAGCGAAACCCATCTTGTCAATGCCTGCGTCGTGCTTCAGGTGGTGCGATCCGGGAGTACAGCTAAATGACCGATCACTACCGTAAAGAAGAAACGAGCGGAATCGGCGGACAAGCCTCAAAGCCAGGGCTAACCTGTCACATCTGCGACACAGCCGAGCAAGATGCAGGGCACATTGACACGTGCGATTCTTGTGCCCAGCCGTTTTGCGGCGATTTTGAGTGCCAAAACGAAATCGACTCAAGGTTTTGTTCCGAATGTATGCCAACCGAAAAACTCGCGGAAACATACTTTCGTTTCGGCGCACTCTGGCATGAAGGTAAACATCAGCCAATCGATCACGAGCGAGCGATAGCGTGGTATCGGCGCGCCGTCGGCGCAGGATCTCTACCCGCACAGACAAATCTTGGCACCCTCCTCCTCAACCGCTGGAATCGTACCGATGAAGACCTGGAAGACGGTGTTGGATTGTTGCACGACGCGGCGAACTCCGGCGACAAGAAAGCCGCATGGAATTACGCCCTCTGCCTAGATCGAGGACTCGTAAGCGATTCCGATCCTATTCAAGCTGCACGCTGGTATTATTTCGCCGCATCGAAGGGCGACTCACATGCTGCTTACAATCTCGGAGCCGCACTGGCGGGAGACGAGAGCGGAGAGATATCACAGGGTCTCGGCGATCTCGACCTGGGCAGCCCTGAGGAATGGTACAAGATTGCTGCCGAGAAGAATTGCCCTCATGCGCGAATGCGACTCGCTACAGAAACGACAGGCCTCGGTTCTACGTACAGGCCAATTGGTGATCCAATCGCGGATATCGACTACAGACACGAACAGATAGACTATGAGTGGTCAAGCAGGTGGGAAGTGATTGCGCATTCTGGACATCCTGCTGCTTATTGTGTGGTCGCAGACAACGAGGATACTGACGACAGCCGAAGGGCTTTCTTTCTATTGCAAGCCGCCGCTAGGGGCTTCGAGCCGGGATTAGATACATTTCGTGGATATTGGAATTGTCTACCTATGGATTCAGCGCTTGATCCCATTGTTACGCGGCTTCGTGTCGCCGCCGGTCATATTCATGGAAGTGGGCCATACGACGATTTTAGTGTCGAAGACATCCACAATCTCTCTTTCAGATACTCTGAAATGAAGTATTGGTGTCTTGCGGAAGTTGATCCGCCGGATAACCTAGGGGATATCGTGAAAACTCTGGAAGATTGGTTTGGGTGGTACACTAGCTCGTGACCAGAATCGATGTGTGATCATACTTAGTGCCTGTGACAAAAAGCCCGAAATTTGGGCGGGATGTTATGGCCACACTATATCCTGTAGTTATACCGAATCGATAGTACAAGGTTTGGTGTTCGTGCTTGGCTGACTACTCAGCCGCAAATTGCGAATATTTCCGCAAACCCCTCTGAATCGGGTGGATTTTCGGCGAACCCCGACCTGCCGGTGAAATATTCGCTCTGAGAATTGGATGTAACATCCTTGTTGTCAATAAGATGCGAGTTTTGTCACGAGCACTACTTAGGGAAATCCAATCTGTAATTGTTGGGCCTCAACAGCGAGCAATTCAGAATGGTCCATTCCTCTGACGCATGGCCCGAACACGCTTCGGAACCGCTTTGTCATGTCAACCATCCATTTGAGGTGCTCGTCCGTCCGTTCGCGATCTGACAGATCAGCATCTTGGTAGATGCCGATCACCTTGTCCTTGTTCTCGGGGCTCGGGTTCCACTCGAGTGAAGTCCCGACCTTGTCCTCGATCTCTTGTCGTTCCGCCGCTGCGAGTTCCGGAAACTCTGACCGCCAAAATTCCGGAAATTTCTGGCCGGGCCGTCTGGTGCTGACCGGCCCGATGCTGCCTTATCCTCCGGTTCCGGGAGTCCGAGTTCGGACGTCCGGGAACGGGAGGAGTTCGTGTACACAGATGCGAAGCGTCGTGATATTCAGTTCCTGCTGGCGGCGGGTGTTCCCCAAGAGCGAATCTCCGATCTGACGGGCGTGTCGGTCCGCACGATTTGTCGGATCGGTTGTGAGCCGGCCGGCCCTGGGCAGCCCGCTGCGGAGCCACAGGCCAGGGCCCCGGTCGGCCAGCCGCGACGAGCGAGCCCCGGCCGGCCATCGATGGTCGAGCCGTACCGGGACGCCGTCCTGGCGATGCTAGCGGACAGGCCGAAACTGAAGAGCCTGGAAGTGCTGCGGCGCTTGCGCGAGCGCGGCTACGCCGGTGGCAAGTCGGCGGTCTACGAACTGGTCCGGCACCTGCGCCCGCAGGCCGTGCGCCCGATCTGCCGCTTCGAGGGCGTGGCGGGCGAATTTAGCCAGCACGACTTCGGGGAAGTCCTGGTCGAATGGACCGGTGGCGGCCGGACGCGGGTGCACTTCTTCGCCTCGAGCCTGAAGCACTCCCGCTACACCCTGGTCACGCGCGTGCTGGACCAGCGGGTCGAGACGCTCGTGCGCACGCTGGCCGCCGATTTCGACCGCCTGGGCGGGCTGCCGTTGCTGGCGGTCTTCGACCGCCCCAAGACCATAGCGACGCAATCGGATCCGAAGACTGGCGCAGTGCTGGCCTGGAACCCGACTTTCGCCGAAGCGCCCGCCCGCCTGGGCGTTGCGGTCGAGGTCTGCTGGCCGTACCAGCCTCGTCAAAAAGGATCCGTGGAGAACCTTGTGGGCTGGGTCAAGGGCTCCTTCTTCAAGCAGCGGCGATTCCTGGACGAGGACGACCTGGAGATGCAGTTGCAGGCCTGGCACGAGGAGGTCAACGAGCGGCGTGCCAATCGCGCCACTGAGCGCATCCCCGGCGAACTGCTGCGGGAGCAGGAGCTGGGCCGGCTGCGGCCGGTCAAGCTGCTGCCCGCGCAACTGGACCTGCGCTATCCCGTGCGGGTGGGCCCGACCGGCATGATGACGTTCCGGACCAACCGCTACTCGATGCCGGCCGAGGCTCTGGGCTACTCGGCGACGTTGCGCCTGTTCGGCGACCGAGTGGTCATCGAAGCGGGGCGCTACCGGGCCGAGCATCCGCGCCTGCAAGGGCGCAATCTGGTCTCCACCCTGCCAGCGCATCGCGCCGGCCTGCTGGCGGCGGTGAGCGGCAAACGCGGTCGCATGTACCTGAAACGCCGCACTTGCTGGAGCTCGGCCGCGACGCCGAGCGATTCCTGACCGAACTCTTGCACGTGCGGCCGCGGCAGTGGCAGGACGATGTCGAGCGGCTGCATGAACTGCTGCAAGCCTGCGGCAGCGCGGTCTTGCGGGACGCCTTCCGGCGGGTTGCCCAGCAGTCGGAGATCTCGGTGGCCGCGCTGGTGAGAGAAGTCAACGGCCGGGCCCCGCTGTTCGCCCGTGCCCCGGAGGAGACCTCGTGAGCGCCCCCCTGCCCGCCGGCACCGAACGGTCCGCGGCGGCCCGCCCAGCCGACCAGCCCGGCGAGCTGGCCGCCCTGCTCAAGCGCCTGCACCTGGCCCACGCCCGGCGCACCTACCCCGAGTTCATCGAACGCGCCGAGCGCGAGGCTTGGTCGTTCCACGAGTTCTTGCTCGCCCTGGCGCGCGAGGAGGTCGCCCATCGCGCCGAGACCCGCATCCAGCACTGCGTGCGCAAGGCCCGCTTCCCCCAGCTCAAGACCGTCGAGGAGATCGACTTCGCGGTCCAGCCCGAACCCCGCCGCACTCTGCTGGGCTCCTGCTTCGGCCCCGAGTTCGTGGCCGACGGGCGCAATCTGATCCTGACCGGCCGCTCCGGCCGCGGCAAGACCCACTTGGCGACAGCCATCGCCTACCGGGCGATCCAGAACGGCTACGACGCGCTCGTCAGCACCGCCGCCGCGCTCATCGACGACCTCTCCCGAGCCAGCCACGAGGGCCGCTTCCTGGCGGCCCTCAAGGCCTATGTCCAGCCCGCCGTCCTGGCCATCGACGAAGGCGGCTATCTCAGCTACGGCCCCGACGCCGCCAACGTCCTCTACCACGTCGTCAACGCCCGCTGCGTCCAGCAGCGCTGCCTGCTGTTCACCACCAACAAGCCGCTCAAGGACTGGGGTGCCGCCCTGCACGACTACGACTTGGCCGAGGCCATCATCGACCGCGTCCTCGAGCGCGGCCGCATCGTCCCCTTGGAAGGGCCCTCGATGCGCACCCGCCACTTGGAGGGAATCGACTATGAACGCTGACCGCGAAGCCCGGATGCCTCGGCTATTTGCTAGCATGGTCCGATCCCGTTCAGCCGGGACGAGTTCTGCCGCACCCTTGCCCGACCGTCCACGCCACCAACCAAACCCCTGGCTGACCCGGACCGGCTGCTCGCAGCCCCCCGGTCCACCGCCCGGTCGTGCTGCCTCTTACGCTTCGCCCCCTTCTCAGCCACTTGCTGACCGGCCAGAGGTTCCGGAACTCGCAGGAGGTAATGCCCATGGATGAGAAGTCCAAAAGGACAAGGCAACGTAACGTGCTTCGGCGCTACCGCGTTCTAGCGGAGCAGACCCATTCGGTCTGTTTGGAACGATCTATCTCGTTCTCGGTGACAGTGGCGGACTACGATTGCGCCGTCTTCTTGAAGCCCGCACATTCTGACCCCTCTGAACAGCGAACGCGTGGCGGTGGATTCGTACATCTGGAGTTCACGTCCGAGACGAAGGATCTCGTGCGTGCGGCGTTGCGTGGGATGAGTTTAATCGAGGCTGTCCTCGCTGGCCTTGGAGTCATTGCCGATGTGCCATTCGGCCCCGCCAACCTCGTTCAGATCCTTGACGTGACGACCAAGAAAGAGACGCGATTTCTTTTTGGGATTACACCCAAGTACCGCCATTGCGACGAACCGATCACCGAGAATCAACTTCGATCGCTTCAACGCATGTTGGCTCATTGGGACGGACTGGAGAATGGCGCTCGGATTCGCCGGGCGGCCTCCCTCTATCGTCGAGCACTCCAAGAGGCACGAGATGAAGTCGCCGGATTCCAATTCAGTTACATGGGACTGGAGGCATTGGAGCCGGTCCTCGCGGAGCAACAGGGCGTCAACGCAGGCGTTGAAATATCGAAAGGCAGGTGTAAG
>CBDHFB010000002.1:0-23191 GCA_965262385.1 Dehalococcoidia bacterium
GAGGGCGAGTTCAACGAACACCGGGCGCGCGGGGAGGCCATTGCCGAGATCCTGCGCATCAGTGCGCGCAAGGTGGATCGGGTCAAGAAGCGTTTCGTCGAGGAGGGCATGGAGGCGGCGCTCGGCGGCCGGCAGGGTCGCCGTCCCAGCTACGTGCGCAAGGCCGACGGCGAGTTCGAGGCGCGCCTGGTGGCGCTGAGCTGCGCCGAGCCGCCGGAGGGCCACTCGCAGTGGTCGCTGCGATTGCTGGCGGACCGCGTCGTGGAACTCGGCCACATCGACAGTGTGTCGCACGAGACGGTGCGCCGGGTCCTAAAAAAAACGCAATCAAGCCGTGGCGGCGCGTCGGCTGGGTGATTCCCCCGCAAGGCAACGCGGACTTCGCGGCGGCGATGGAGCGGGTTCTCGATGTCTACCGGCGTCCCTACGATGCGGCCTTTCCGGTGGTGTGCATGGACGAGACGCCCCGGCAACTGATCGGCGAGACGCGCGAACCGGTTCCGGCGGCGCCAGGTCGGCCCGCGCGCGAAGACTACGAGTACCGACGCTGCGGAAGCTGCAACGTGTTCATGGCGACGGAACCCTTGGCCGGGCGGCGCATGACCAAGGTGACGGCGCGCAGAACGAAAACTGACTGGGCGCACTTCCTCAACGACATCGCCGAGCGCCACCGCGACGCCAAGAGAATCACACTGGTGATGGACAACCTGAACACCCACCGCCCCGGCGCCCTCTACGAGGCCTTTCCGCCGGCCGAGGCCAAGGCCCTGTGGGACCGCTTCGAGTTCGTCTACACGCCCAAGCACGGCAGTTGGCTCAACGTCGCCGAGGTCGAGCTCAGCGTCATGATCCGTCAATGCCTCAACCGCCGCATCGCCTCCCTCAGGGTCCTGCGCGACGAGGTCGCGGCTTGGCAGGCGTCCCGAGACCGCATCCAGGCAAAGGTCAACTGGCAGTTCACCACGAACGACGCCCGCGTGAATCTCAAACGCCTTTATCCGACACTTGATGAATGACAGGACACTAGCCTACAAGGCTTTTCCGTGATCGGCCCTGAAACCAACTGCGGGATTTAGGTTCATACGCCAGTGCGTCGTGCACGCGAAAAATCAATGAGTTGCGGACCTAAAGGGAGAGATCGCGGGATTCCAGGATTCGGGAGTGCTCACCCGAAAAGACACAGATTGCGGCATTGGGGGACTCATGTCGTTGACCCGATGCCCTATCGCCTCCTCATCGCCGGATGACTTTCAGGGATAAGCAGGTTCAGGTTTGTCCATAACTGCTTTGGTGATCTACTTTTAGCCCGGAAAATGGAACGACGCCGCAGAGGGAACCCACGGCGACCTTCTCGACATCGTTCGCCACCGATCCCGTGCCAACAGCCTGCCCGAAGCTCTGAAGTCGAACTCGCCGGTTCCTACCATCTGAGCACGCCCCGCAGCATCAACCCGTGCGCGGGCGGTCCGTCGGCGTTCTCGTTGCGCGTCCCTTCGAGGTTGAGCGCGAAGGAATGCGCTATGCCCGCCGGGACGAGTCGCCAGCCGAGGCTGTAGTCCCTGCCGCTCCCGCTCAAGCCCAGCTTCGCATAGGGCGTGCCCGTGAACCGGCCCCCGGCCACGCCGAGTCCGTAGCCGACCTCGGCGTTCAGGACCGCCTCGGCCTCGAACCCCTCGTCGCGCGCGCCAAGCCCCCGCGCATCGGCCATCGACCACAGGCGTTGCGTCGCGCTCGACGCTGCCCCGAGCGTGGGCGCAAGGCTGAACGAGAGGCCTCGTCCCGAGGCCCCGGGGTCGAGGCGGATGGACCCGCTCGCACCCCACTCCTCGAAGCCCGACGCCTCGTGCGCAAGCAGCGTGCGCGCGCTCGCCTCGATACTCAGGCCTGACGCCGCATCGGCGTAGCGCAGCCGCGCGCCCAACTCAACGCCCGTGCCCGTCTCCGCATCCCCGCCGTCGTGGCGAAGCCCAAGTTCAACCCCCGGCTCGAACACCTTGCCTTCCCCAACCTCGAATGTGCGGCTGCCTTCGAGCGTCAACCGCAGCCGGCTTGATCCGGCCGAGGTGTCCGCCTCGTTTGAAACCTTGTCCCATTGTGTTTCCACTAAGAACGCATCGGCCTTGACCACGAGGTCCATGCCGCCCGCCTCATCGGCTTCGAGCAGAGCGCCGCGCACCCCGGCTGCACCGAGACGCATATCGATGTCCGTACGGGTGACCGTCTCAAGCTTCTCCCCGTGCGCCGCTTCGGTCATCGTCATCTCGCCTGTGCCCCACCCGAGTAGCCCCCAGGCCGAAAGTCGTTCGTTCACCTCGACCCGCGCATAGGGCTGCACGCTCGTGAGCGAGCTCTCCACCGTGCCCCGACCTCCGTCGGCCAGGCCCCCGGACTGCCCGAACGTGCCTTCGGCGCTGCTCATCGACACCGCAAGCCCCGCAAGCCAGCGTTCCCACGCCGCATCCGCGCCGACGATGCCGGTGGTGACATCACCGTCGATGCGCGTCGTCACCGCACCGGACACCTCCTCACCGTCGAAGCCCCCCATCGTCACCCGGCCCCACGCCGCGTAGCCCGGAGCGCCGGACCCGCCCTCCGACGCCAGATGGAACGCGCTCCCGAGCAGCAGCTCACGGCTCGAAGGGAAATTCTCCGCCTGTGCTGTTCGGGCTACTCCTGCAAGGACATTCTCCATCTGCTCTTTCACCGGGTTGGCGAAATCAAGACTTTGACCGCCTACCGTCACCTGCGCACCCTCAAGCGGTCCCGACAGCCGGTCCGACACCGCGTCCACCACATGGCCCGCCGCCGTGCGCCCGAAGCGCGAGAGCCACATCTTCTGCAACGGGTCGCTGTTCGAAATCGTGCCCACCGCCTCGCCGTCGCCGAGCTTCACGCCCGAGGGGATCGAGAGCGTGAGCGTCATTGTTTCCTCGCCCTCGTCAATGGCGTCGTCGAGCACCGGGACCGGGATCGTCTTTGTCGTCTCACCCGGTGCGAAGGTGAGCGTCCCGCGCGTTGCGGTGTAGTCCGACCCTGCCGTCGCCGTGGCGTCCGACGTCGCGTAGCCCACCGTCACCGCGCTCCCTGGTGCGCGGGTGAGCGTCACCACGAAATCGAGCGTCGCATCGGTGCCTTCGTGCGCTGTCGCATCGGCAACGCTCGCCGCCGGCGGCCCGAGGATGGTCGCTGCGAGCGCGCTCGAGAGCTTGCGCCCGTCGGGCAGGCAGATGGCGCCCGCGCCCGCGCAGTCCGCCGTCGCGGGCAGGTGCACCGTCACCGTCTCGGGTGCGCTCGGCTGCACGTTCACGGCCCATCGCCGATTGCTCCCTTGTGCGAGTCTGCGCACGCCCGTCACCCGCCCGTTGGTCACGGTAAAGGCGGAGTCGCGCAGCGTGCGGAAGCTCAGGCCCGGCACGTTCTCGCTGAAATGCAGCTCCAAGCTGAACGCCGTGCGCCCGTCGTGCTCGACCGGCATTGACTGGAACTCCGCCGTCAGCGACGCTGCTGTCTCCAGCTCAGGTGCTGGCTCGGGTGCCGGACCAGGCACAATGATTGCCGATGTCGTCGACAAGGGTTGATCACCGTCGCAAATGGCCCCTGCGGCTTGACAATCGGCAGTGATGGGCAGAGCAATTTCTACCCCAGCCGTATTGGTCGGATTGACCGTTACCCGCCACTTCTGGTTCTTACCCGGCTCAAGGCGACGCACCCCGGCAATCGTTGCGTTAGTTACGGTAAAGGCATGGTCGCGCAGCGTCCGGAAGCTCAAGCCTGGAATATGTTTGCTGAATGTGAGATCGAATGTGAAAGGACTCTCATCGTGTCGGGTTACCGACAGGTTCCCGATCTCTGCACTGAGCGGGTTCGGTTCTATTTGAGTCGAAGTTTCTGCTGGTGCTGTTGGTGTCGTGAATACCACGTGGAACGTATTCGAGTGGCCAGTATACTGGCTCGAAAATAAGGCTGTGGTAAGGTCCGGGTTAGGGGTGGTGCCGTCTGCAAAGGTATTGACGGGATTTGGCCCTTTGCCGTTAACTGCTTGGATTTCAAGCTTATACTCGGTATTGGCGTCCAAGGACATATCGACGGCATGTTTAAACGCCTTTATTCCTCTATCTTCCGAAATCCCTGCTGTATTCAACCTTGCGATTTCATTGCCATCCGTAATTTGATTACCGACGACATTGGTGATGACCGTCCAGGTATCGGTGCTTCCGTTCTTGCGATATCTGATGTTGTAGTGAGTAATATATGGCCTCAAATCGAAGGTACCTGCTACATTAGTGATTATATGCGGCGGAGAAACCCATTTGATTTCGGCCGGCCATACTCCACCGTTCCTTGTTCCTTCGAGTTCTACTACCGGAGGCGATTTGAAATTATGTGGGAACGAGTCATTAGAAACTAAAATGTTCCGGGTTGTCGCCGGGGTTGTGAACACCGTATAATTTCGCTCTTGGGACCATTTATTTGCTCCACCTCCAGGACGTGGGCTGACTGCCTGGATGTCGAGACGATAAGTAGTTTCTGTCTCTAATCCTTCCAAATTGAGAGTGTATTCATAAACATTTACACCATAATCTCTATTATAACTCAGTCTTTGATTATTATAATTTAGTCTGTTAATTTGTGTCTTGTTGTTGGCATTAATTGGGATAATATTCTTACCAATGATATTATTGACATATTTCCAATCATCGCCGGTCCCGCTTTTGCGGTATCTAATGTTGTAGTGAGTAATGTGCGGCCGACTAACATTCCACGGAGACACCCATTCCATCTTTACCGGCCATTCATCCCTTCTCTTTAGGTCGGACGGTGTTACGACTGGAGGATAGTAAAAATCAGCAGGACGATCACTCTCATCGATTAGTTTAATCTTTAGTGATTGTGTAACTGTATGCGTTCCATCCTTGAGGGTTAGGATGAAAGGTCTTACATTGTCTGGGAATGTTGAATTCTCGTAGTTGAAGGGGTTTTTTATAGCCAACTGCATTTCTATATATTCATTAAAGTTACCACGACGATCAAAATTATCACGATTTACTATAACAGTTTTACGCTTATCAGAACTACTTATTACATCTCCAACCCAAAAAAGATTATCTCCGGAAACTGAAAGAGTTAATGTATCGGTTCTATCAGAATCATAAAGATAAACTGTGCAAACAAAGTGCCCTATGGGCAAATGCTCACGAAATGTACTCTCCCAAGGAGAAGTTTGATGACTTATGCCAGATCTAAACCCACAATTGCTTTTGTTATCACTCCATGTGTCGTCGGAAAAACCAGGATCTTCATCAGTGGATAAAAACTGTGGGGGAGATATAGTTCCTGATTTTTCAATCCTAAAACGCAGAGCACCGGAGTTCTTGGCTTTTAACGTAGTACTACCATTAGCATTGTTGCCGGTCCCTATTTCGTTGCCTTGTTCCCAATATCTCTCACTATCAGATCCAGTCCATGTAGTGAGACTAAATTCAACATTATGGGTATCACCAGAATACAGTTTTGATATTGCCATATAATAGTTGGTATTTGGAGTCAACAGTGGTGAATCGAAATCTTCTGCGTTTATAATAATCCTATATTTTCTTACGCAGTCTTCTGTTCCCTTATTATATGTTTCAGTGTATGTTTCACCTAAAGGTGATGCAATCCGCCAAGGGAAAAACCCTACAGTTTTCCTGGTTGCGGCATTCGGAGTTGTCCAAATCCAAAGTGTACTATTAGGACATGTCCCATCGTTTTTCTTTTTATGTACGATCCATATATTTTGTAGTTTATAATTGGGATATAACTTACCCGTTTTGAATCTTTGTATCACAGCTTCCGTATGATCGGTCAGAGTATAGGTATGGGTTCCTCCGTTTTCGATATTGCTAGTCAGGGTTATTGCAGCCGAGGCCGCACAGGACCAGACACCGAGAAATCCGATAGCCACAACCAGTTTGGTTAAAAACCCGAAGCTAGACTGCATCAACTTGCGGATTATAAACATTTCGGTTCTCCTAGCCGGGATTCCCCAGATGGCTGCTCCTGATCGCCGACAACGGTAACACAAGAGGCATCCGACCGCGATACCGGCTCTGAGCTGTCACGACAGGCTGTGGTCCGCTCTCGATCGGGCTGACCTGGCGATGAGAAACCCGGCCCCGTGACCATTTCGCACTGTGCGGGCGCACTTCGACCTGCGCAGCACACACCTGTCCTGTCGGGCGACCCGGATGCTACGGGATGGAATGCCGTCATGGCGGCAAAGGGGCCGGCCGCAGCCCATCGATGAGGCGGAGCATTTGTCGGAACAGCTCCCTCGGCACCGCAACCTCCGCCAGTTGGAAAGTGACATACCGGCCGTGGCTCACGACCTTGGCGCCAATCTTGATCAGCTTCTCCCTGAGCGTGGTCAGCGACCAGTGCTCCACCGCCTTCGGCAAGGCCAGCGTCCGCATGAAGTTGCCGAGGTTGTAAGCCAGGGCGTGAAGCTGGAGCCGGACCTCGTTGTTGCGGAACTTCTGGCACGAGAGGCGCGTCCACCGGATGGCGTTCTTGCCCTCCTTGATGTGCTGCTCCGCCGTGCCCCGCTGGTTGTAAAAGGGTAACTGCCCAGGTCTGATTCGGCCGAGCACTCACACTTGATGGATTGCTGGTTCTGGTTTGGTGGCGCTGACTCGAGGTTTCAGAAGCGCAGTTGCGGGATCAGCTGGATGGGATCGGGGTGCGCCAGGGTTTCGAGGACATTCCAGCCTTGCTTTCGGGCGGTAGCGATGACGGAACGCAGGTTGGCGAAGTCGCATGCGCCTTGCATCGAACGGAAGCCGCCTGAGATTTTCTGGCGCAGCTTGCCCATTCGGAGGTCGCGCTCGGCCTCGTTGTTTGAGAACGGAGTTCGCAGGTCGGTGAGGAAGCGCAGGCACCCTTCCTTGTACTTCTGGAGGCGGAGCGCGAGGTTGTGACCGATGCGGCGCTTTTTTCGTCCGCGCTTTCCGCTCTGGAGCGGCGGCATCTCTTCGTGGGAGGCGATGGCCCGCTCGAGGATGCGTTCCCAGGCTTGCGAGATGCGGGCCACCAGTGAGGCGGGCACGCCGCGGTCGTTCTCACGGGCGAAGCGGGCGGCTCTGTGGGCGCGGGTGAGGAGCCGGTGCGTGCTCGTTGCCCAGTCTTCCTTCTCGATCTCGATCAGGGCCTGGAGCTCACGCAGGTGATGGGCGTTGCAGGCCCCGTGGCGCACGCCCTCGAGAGCGAAGTAGGAGGCGTAATCGTCATGGATGACGATGCCATTGAGCTCCTCGTCGAAATGGCCACGCCCGGTGGCGATGCGCAGGATGGTCAGCAACGGGGTACACAGCACATGGAGCCAATGGGTCCGGGCGGCGATGCGTATGCCGGTCTCGTCGAGGTGTTTGACCGGGGCTGCGGTGCGGATGATCTTTGCGACACGATCGAGGAAGCCCTCGAAGCGCCGGGCGGTGCGCCTGCCCATGGCGGCGATGGTGGCTGTTGAGAGCTTCACCGCGAAGAGGTCGCTCATGACCTCGGCGACGCGCTTCTCGGGAATGAACTGAGCGTGCAACAGGTAGGTCACCCACGCGGTGATGCGCGGCCCGTACTGGACCGGGGCTCTCACGCCGTTCGGGAACACGGCTGTCGTCACGGTGCCGCAGGCGGCGCAGAGGCAGCGATGACCGCGATGTTCGGTGACCTCGAGGGGCTGCGGCTCGGGCACATCGAAGACCTGCCGACAGACGGGGTCCCCGTGACGGTCAGCGTCCGACAGCGGCGCGCCGCAGCCTGCACAGGCGGACGGATCATGATCCACGAAGTGGTCCGGGTTCTCGGTCCGCGCCAAGGTGGTTCCCTTGTGGCCCGGCTGGCCGCCACTGGGCTTGGCGGACTTGCCGCGTTGGCTGCGGGTGCGCTTCTTCCGGGTTCCGCTCTTCTTTCCCAGGCCGTCGCTGGCTGGCGGCTTGGAGCTGGTGGTGCTGTCGAGCGCGGCGCTGCGCTCGAGTTCGGCGATCCGTTCGCGCAAGCTGGCGTTCTCCCGCTCGAGCGCGTCATTCTCCTTGACCAGCGCCGCGCTCAGGCGCAGCAGCCTCTGGCCCCATTCCCGGATGGCTTTGACGGCTGTCATTGCCAGGGATTGTGGGGTGAGAAGATCCTGCAGGCACGCGAAGGCCTCGTCGTGGGCGGCGAGGTCCTCGTGCCAGCGCGACACTGTCACGGATCCTCGTCGGCCTCGACGGCCATGATCGCGGCCAGCACCGCCAGGCGTTCGCCCGCCGGCATGGCTTCGTAGCGCCGGCCCCAGTTGGCCGCCTTGCGCTTGATGCGCTGGCGGTCGGTGAAGTTCCGGCCCGCGTAGCTCGCCCAGTGCACCCGGTCGGGCGCGAAGTTGAACCACACGACCTCGGTTCGCACCTGGGCCTGGGTCGTCACCTGCAGCGCCAGCCGGCGCCAGCCCGCCAGCAGCTCGTCATAGAGCGCAGACGGGTGGCCCGAGACCATCACCTGGCAGGGCAGACCCTTGAGCAGTTCGAGGAGCGCGACATGGTCGGCCTCCTCGTACTCGAAGCGGTAGCGCTGCGACGAACGCCGGGTCGCGTGCAGATAGGGCGGATCGCTGTAGACCAGCTCCGGGCCCAGGAACGGGAACGATGCCAGAAAGGAATGGGCGCAGCCGTGCACCAACTCCACCGGGTACTCGCAGCCAAAGGCCTCAAGCGCCCGCCCGTCGAGGTCGATCCCGATCGAGCGCACGGCCGGCGGCTTGCGCTTCATCAGCGCCCCGCCCCCCAAGTGGCTCTCGATATAAGCAGAGTGCGGGGGCATCAGCGCAATCAGCGCCTGGCACAGACCGGTCGTCGCCTTCGATCCGAAATACCCCACCGGCTGCTCCTCTCATACGAGAGTGCAACCCAATAGGCGCGCGCGCCTATACAGTCAAGCGCTGATCAACCACGCGCTGCACCAACGGCGAAACGGTGCCGCTGGCGAACAACTTCAGGACGAAGTCAGGCTTGGGGTACCTGGGTAGTTACGTAAAAGGCCACCACGCGTTCGGCGGGCCGGGCCAGATTGGTGACGATGAAGCCGACCCGGGGATACAACTCCCCTGGGTGCCACTCCACCTTGGCGACGACCCGGCGCTCCCTGTCCCACGAGCCTGCCCGATAGCTGAAGCTGGCATGGAAGCGGCGAACATGGTTGGGCGGGCGACCGACGGGACGCGTGAGCAGGTGAGCGATGCTGGCTTGAAGAACCGCGTTGGCCTTGAGACGGATGGCGTAGGTGTAGCTTTCGGCTTCCAGGAACTCATAGATGTCCGGTGAGGCGAAGGCGGCATCCCCTCGGAAGTAGCGCCGCAGCTCCCGATCCCGATACCGGGCGACAACCGGCTCCAGCACGTCGCGCCAGCCGTGGGCGCTATGCACGTTGCCGGGCCGCAAGGCGCACCGCTCCAGGTCGCCGAACTGATTGAAAACGAAAAGCGGGTGATAGCAGGTGCAGCCGAAGTGACCGTTGTAGGCTGTGCCTTCCTGATCGCCATGGGTCGGGCTGACGCTGCTGTCGATATCGAGCACGATCGTCTTGGACGGACGCCGCTTGTGCAAGCGGTCGATCCATCGCCCGGAGAGATCCGCCAATGCGGCGAGGTTCCGGTCGGTGGCCAGAAATTCGGTCTCGAAGCGCCCCATCTGACTGGTCGAGGCAGCGGCCCTGGCCACGGCGCGACCGCCAACTATCCAACGCATTGCCGGATCTCGACCCAGACGGTCGGCGTCGTTCACGTCTTCGTAGCCACCAAGGCGACCGAAGACAGACTGCCGGAACAATCCGGTCATTGCATGTTGGCTGTTCTTGCCCGTGCGCATCTCAACCAGTTTGTCACCGATCATGCCGGTCAGACCAAGAGCGTCGTCGAGTTCCCGGTAGGCAAGCAAACCTGCGTCAGACGTGATCCTGGAACCGTGGAACTCCAGCTTCAGGCGACGGTCGAAAGCCAGCCGCAACGGCTTGTTCACGGATTCACCCTCCGGGTTCGCCATCAACCGCGCCTCCAAGTAGGCCCAACACATTGATCTTTATACACGAATCAAGATCAAACCGCATCTGTTGACAGGCTCATATGGGAAATGCGGGTTTATGGATAGGCCGCCAGGCGAAGGAAAACTTATGAACAAGCTGATCGTGCCGGCGCTGGCCGGGCTTCTGGTGCTCGGCGCATGCGGCGGGGGCGGACTTGGTCCGCCAACCCCGGAAACGCAGCCGACGCTCGACTACTCGAATTCGGCGACGACGCACCACAGCTACGCGGAATACGAAACGGGCTCGTACGCCTACTTCATCCCGCGGGGCGACGCCCCGACGCTCTACTACATCGGCGGGGACCTGGAGCCGCGGGAGACCCTGCGCCACACCCTGACGGAGAACGGAATCCGCTACTTCATCGGCGCGTCTCGCGACGGTGTGGGGGTGGATCGGCTACAGAACTATGAGAAAGACCTGACGACCCAGAACGGGGCGGATCCGTACAGGCTGGACGGCCATGACTTCAAGCCCTTCACCGGCACGCCGCAGTTGTACTTGGACCCCGACCTTTTGCTGGACGCCAACGAGGGGGTCTTGGTGGCCTTGTGGAGCAGCGTCCAGATCCTGAACGATGCCCTGCCTCCGGAGTTTCAGATCACGCTCGAGGGCAGCCGCGCCACGCGGCTCAGCACCCAGCACGAGCTCTATGTGAGTCTCGAGACAGCCGCTTCGATCACCACGACATGCGGGGAGGGGGCGGTGGCCTGCGCGGTCAACACGCCGTACCTTTTCAACTGGAAACGCACGCACTCAGCCATCCTCTATATTCCCGACGACCTCGACACGTCCGAATATACCTTCCCTCGCAAACTCATCATCCACGAGCTCCTGCACGCGCTCGGCATCAAGGGGCACGTAGACAGCGTTGAGTTCCCGGACAGCATCATGGGCACGAGCGGCGAATACATCCCGAATCTCGGTCACGTCATCAGCAAGATCGACCGGGAAGTGCTTCAGATCATGTACATGAGCCAACGAACCGACCTCTACAACGATTGGGGCGAATGGTCGGACACCGCCTTCCATGTCATGGGCGAGTCGGAGGATGGGGACCTGCGCTTCGGCGTTGCCCTCTTCAACGGTCTGCCGCAGCCCTGGGCCAGCGGCGTCAAGCCGGATGAGGACCTGCACGACAACACTGAGCTGACCGGTACGGTCACGTGGAGCGGCGCTCTGCTGGGCTTCTCCGGCCCGTCGCCGATCGCAGGGGATGCCGCGCTCGAGGTCGACCTGACGACGGTGGGAACCGACGGCAACGAGCAGGACCTGAGTTTCGAGGACATCTACTTCGTGAACCGATTCGAGTCCGACACGACCGACGACTCGGATCGCTGGTTCCACACCCGCAACATCGACTACAAGGTCGAGATCAGCGGGAACTATTTTGAGAACGTGAAGGGCGACGACTACGAGCAGGGCTTCGTCACCGGCCTGTTCATGGGCGCCGAGCACGAGCACATGGGCGGGACCGTCAAGAGGACCGACATGATCGGCGCGTTCGGAGGCAGCAGACCGGAGAGCACGACGACAACGGAGTAATCGGCCGCGAGGTTCTCGTTGTTCGCCAGCAGCCCGGTCTCGAACCGCCCCATCTGGCTGGTCGATGCCCCGCCGCGCTCGACCGCCTTGCCGGCGACGATCCAGCGCATCGCGGGATCACGCCCGAGCCGGTCGGCGTCGTTGACATCGTCGTAGCCGGCGAGACGCCCATAGACGGACTGGCGAAGGAGACTGACGATGCCGTACCAACCGTTCCTGCCCGTGCGGCTAGACGGCAAGATCGCGCCGGCGGAAGGCCACTGCGGTCATGGCGTTGCCTCCGGTCCGAAATCACCGCTAATTGCAGTTATCGTTGATTGTGCGAGGGAGGCAACGCCATGACCGCAGCGTCCCGAGACCGGGACGCGCGGAAGGACGAGCTGGGCGCGCTGCCCGCCGTGGCCAGGCTCCCGGCCGCGCGCGCGCGCGCCGCCGCGCTCGCCCTGGAGGCCCGCGCGCCCGCGACACGGCGCGCCTACCGGGCCGCCCTCGAGCGCCTGGACGCGACGCTCGCCGGTCGGCCGCTCTCGGACGCCACCCTGGCCGAGCACGTCTTCCGCCTCGCTGCCGACGGCCTGGCGCCGGCCTCGATCGCCCAGGCCGCCGCAGCCGCCGCCTTCCTTGCCAGAGTCGCCGACTGGCCCAACCCGCGCGGCGCCATGACCGCCGATGCGCTGCGCATCGTGAAGCGCGATCACGCCGACCGGACACGCGGCCAGGCGCGCCCGGTCGGGGCCGAGGACGTGGCCGCGATCGTCGCCACCGCCCGGCGCGAGGGCAGGGACAGGGACGCCGCCATCGCCGGCGTGCTGTTCCAGGCCGCGCTGCGCCGCTCCGAAGCCTCCGCGCTCGAATGGCGCGATATCGAGCCCGCCGCCGACATTCCGGGCGCGCTCCGGATCCGGGTCCGCCGCTCCAAGACCGACCAGGCCGGCAACGAAACCGATATCCGCCTGGTCAAGAACGGGGCCGCAGACGCGCTGGCCGCGATCCGGCCCGTCGACGCCGATCCCCGGGCCAGGGTGTTCGGCGGCCTCAACGGCCAGTCCATCGGCCGCCGCTTCGCCGCCGCCGCCCGCGCCGCCGGCATCGAGGGGGTGACCGCCCATTCCGGCCGCGTCGGCCACGCCTCCGAGCTGACCGCGCGCGGCGCGTCGACCACCGAAGTCATGCTCTCCGGCGGCTGGAAAAGCGCCCGCATGGTCGCCCACTACAGCGCCGGCGCGAAAGCCGAACGCGGCGCCGTCGCAAAGTACCTCTAGGACAGGGCCAAGGCGTTCGGTCCGGCCCTCACCCTCTACGAGCGTTACGAGACCGCCTGTGCTGCGTCTGGCCTAGGCGAAGCCGAGGAACAGCGCCAAGGCCCGGTTGACGGCGACCAGGGCGGCGTCATCGAGGCGGCCGAGGCACGACCCCAGCTTGGCCCGCTTCACCGTCATCGCCTTGTCCACCATGACCTGGGACCGCTCGCGGAGACCGTTACTCGCGGACGGCTCCACGGTCAGGCGGATCAGTGGTGCTTCCACCAGCGTGCTCGACACGAGCAGCACCGTGACCGTCGCCGTGGTGTCGAACTGATCGGACTGGATGACCAGCGCAGGCCGCGGCTTGCCGAAGTCGCCGGCGACCGCGACGGTTACGAGATCGCCGCGCCTTACGTCGTCCACTCGTCGGCATCCGCCAGTGCAGCGTCCATGACCTCGAGCAGATCCGGATCGGCCAGGTCGGCTTCCGCTGCGACCTGGCCCTGACGACGGCATTCCTCCGAGAAGCCTGGCTTTCGGGTGTCCGGCACCCAAATCTGCACGGGACGAAGCCCGGCTTTTCGAAGCGCCAGGCGATGCTTCCAGACTCGTTGGTTCACCGATGTTGCCATCGTCGTCCTGCTCCAAACAGGTTACATGCAACGACACGTCAACGTTACATGTAACACTATGCTGCCACACGTCATCCTGCAACCAAACTCCGTTTAACCGCCAGGGCAGCTTCAATCATGGGTGCTTTATCGTCGACGAGTGCGGTAGGGGCAAAGCGTTAGCGCCGCCTTGAGGTGAACAGGATGAAGTGACGTGAGGGCCGCAGCCCATGGTGAGCTGCGGCCCTCAGTGTTGGTGGCGGCTTTGACAGCGTCGCCGCCGGTGCCGGAACAACCGCCCCACCTCTGGTTGCTCCGAAGCGAGCCGCCGGTGGCTAGAACGGAGGCTCGCGGTGCCTAAAAACGGAAAGGACTACGTGGGCCGGGGCACTCCGGTCCGCCCTTCGTCGACGGTGATCTCCGCGTCGCGCAGCGCCGCTCGATGCCGCCGCGCGATTCGAAACACCGCGCTGGCGTGCCACGAGCCTAGCTGGTAGCCGCCGCGCTGGCCGGGGGGATCGAACAGCCCGTCGAGCTCCTGGGCGATCCGCGCCCAGCTCAACCCCTCGCCTCTCAAGCGCAGGATCGTCGGCAAGACGAGCGCGTCGTGCGCGCGGATCGCCGGATTGGTGCGCGCGCTGTGGGCCGCCCGTGCCGCGGCCGTCTGCGCTCTGCGGCGGCGCGCCTTGATGAGCGCCAGGCGCTGCGCTCGCGCCCGCTTCTTGGCCCTGGTTTTGCGTCGCATCTGACCCGTTCGCGCTCCCTGTGACCAACATAATGCAACGCCGCCGCCGTGTCTGTTTTCTCGGCTCGGCCGGCAAGTGTCGTTCATGTGTCGTGCTGCTCCAGAACGCCCGGATTTCTGCGGTTTCTGGCCGGTCGCGGCCGGGCCCGCACTGCAAGTGCATTCGTGCGCAGGGTCGTGAAGGTTGTTGAGATTGAAAAAGGGTGGATGTGAGGGGAGGAAAGTGGATTGAGAAGGGGTTGATATTGGATCGAGGGGGGAGAGTGAGAATTGGATGGGTGAGGGGGTGAGAGTTGGATGGATGCGGGAGGGGAAATGAGTCGAGGTGGGGGAGTGGATTGGATGGGGGTGGGAGGTGAGTTGATGGAGGATGGGGTGAGAAGGGGAGAGGGGGAGGGGTTTGGAAGGCGTAGAGGGGCGTGAGTGGGCGTGTGAGGCGGTAGGGGAGTGGAGGGGGACCCTAGAGGGGCGGGAGAGCGTCTAGGGGCCTGTTAGCCCGACTTCCGCAACTCGGCACGCGATTCGGCTAATTTGACGGTTTTGCGGCCTGGAAAGTGGCGGATTTCCGGGCTTTGCCTCTCCAGAACCGCGTGTAGTGCCGACCTACCCCCTTGATCGGGCTGGCGAAGCGCCGGACGCTGCGCCCATGTTCGTGCGCTGCAAGAGACGCTTCAAGGACGGCAAGGAGCACCGCTACTGGAGTGTGGTGGAGAACGTCCGGGTCCGCGGCGGCCGTGTCGTTCAGCGTCAGGTTCTCTATCTCGGCGAGATCAACGACAGCCAGCGCGCTGCGTGGTGCCGCTCGATCGAGGTTGTGGAGGGCAAGTCCGGATCCCGGCAGATGGCGCTGTTTCCCGAGGACCGGGAGGCGCCGGCGCTGAACTGCGAAGTGGTCAAGATCAACGTCGCGGATGTGGCCCTGCACGACCCGCGCCAGTGGGGGGCGTGCTGGCTGGCCCTGGTCCTGTGGGACCGCCTGGATCTGGACCGCTTCTGGGGCCCACGCCTGACCCCGAGCCGGCAAGGCACGAGGTGGCTGGACATCCTGAAGATCCAGGTCTGCTACCGTTTGATCGATCCGGGGAGCGAGTGGCGTCTTCACCGTCACTGGTACGAGCACAGCGCGCTGCGCGATCTTCTGGGCTGCGATCGGGCGATCGCCGCCGACACGCTGTATCGCTGCCTGGACAAGCTGCTGCCCCACAAGCAGGAGTTCTTCTCGTTCCTTCGCGCCCGATGGGCGACGCTGTTCGACGCGCGCTTCGATGTGCTGCTGTACGACCTGACCTCGACCTACTTCGAGAGCGACCCGCCGTTCGAGGACAAACGCCGGTTCGGCTACAGCCGGGACAAACGCCCGGACTGCGTGCAGGTGGTGATCGCGCTGATCGTGACGCCCGAGGGCTTCCCGCTGGCCTACGAGGTGATGCCGGGGAACACCACCGACCAGACCACGCTGGCGGAGTTCCTGGAGAAGATCGAACGGCAATACGGCCGCTCCGACCGGGTCTGGATCATGGACCGCGGCATTCCCACCGAGGAGACGCTGGCCTTGATGCGCGAGGGCGATGCGCCGGTGCACTATCTGGTGGGCACGCCCAAGGGCCGGCTGACGCGGCTGGAGAGGGCGTTTCTGGACTTGCCCTGGCAGGAGGTGCGCCAGTCCGTGGACGTCAAGCTGCTGGCCGAAGACGGCGAGCTATACGTTCTGGTGCGCAGCGAGGGGCGGCTGCTGAAGGAACGCGGCATGCGCCGGCGCCGGCTGAAGAAGCTGTGGCGACGGCTGGTCGAGTTGCAACGGCAGTCCAACAGCCGCGACCAGCTGATGCTCAAGCTGGGCGCTGCCAGGAAGGAGGCGGGCCGGGCATGGGGCCTGGTCGACATCCGCGTGCCCGAGACCGACGAGGAACTTGCTGCCAGCGGCTTCTCATTCCGCCTGCGGCGCGACCGGCTGCGCCGGGTACGCCGCCGCGAGGGCCGCTATCTGTTGCGATCCAACATGGTCGCCGAAGACCCCGCGACTCTCTGGCGCCTGTACATGCAGTTGATCGAGATCGAGCAGGCCTTCAAGGAACTCAAGCACGACCTCGCGATCCGGCCCATCTTCCATCAGCGCGAAGAGCGGATCGAGGCCCACATCTTCGTCTCCTTCATCGCCTACTGCCTGCTCGTCACCCTGAAAAACCTCGCCCGGCCGCGCGCCAGCGGCCTCACCCCGCGCGCCATCATCGAGGCGTTCGCCACCATCCAGATGGTGGACGTGCACCTGCCGACCACCGATGGCCGGCACCTCGTCCTGCCGCGCCACACCCGAGCGAACAAGGAGCACGAGCTGCTACTGCACCAGCTCGGCATGACCCTGCCGGCACAACCCGCGCCGCGCATCTCCGCCTGACGGCGCACGCGCCGCCCCTCCGTTCGGCAGCGTGTAGTGCCGACCTTTGGGGGGCCGATCAAGGAGTATCAATGGCTTAGCTCCTTCATGACCCCCGAGTTGCGGAAGTCGGGTTAGGGGCTCAGGGGCGCATCCTGTAAGCTGCGCCGCATGGCACCCGAAGTCGAAAACCTGCTGTTGGAACACATGCGCGCGATCCGCGCCCAACTCGACGATCTCACCCGAGGCCTGGGCGAGCTCCGTGGTCGCGTGTCCTCGATGGAACGCCACCTAGCGAATGTTCAGACCGACATCGCGATGATCCATCAGCGCCTCGACGAACAGGGTATCCGGCTCGAGCGGATCGAGCGGCGCCTCGAACTCACGCCGGCATAGGCCCCAAAACGGCCCCAGGAGCGCGTGAAGGGCTCGTAGGCCCCCCCTTTCCCCTTCCCGGTCGCTAGCGGCGCTCTGTGAGGCCCTGGGGGCGCTCAGCAGCATGTGCCCGGCACATGGCCGGGAGGGGTTGACCCCTCTGGTCGATCTACTAGTATTGTCCTCATAGACAAATCTAGTGACCGGAGAGTCGGCGATGCCAGGACGTCGAGACGGCTGGGCGGATCACGCGAGGAAAACGGCCGATCGCGCGGTGGCGAAGCGGCAGGCCGAGCACGATGAGCTCGTGGTCCCGCGTATCCGGGAGCTGCGCGCGGAGGGGTGCGGCTGGAAGACGGTCGCGGAGGTTCTCGACCTGGACGGCGTGCCGGCGCCGCGCGGGGGTGCGTGGTCGGCAACGGCTGTCAGGCGGATCGCGAAGCGGCATGGCCTGGTGGTGCGGCCGGGCGAGCTCGAGCTCCGGATCAGCCAGGAGCAAGCCTGGGCGATCGGAGATCTGATCGCGGAGGCGATGGACATGGCGAACCCGCCCACGGCGGCCGTGCATCACGGGGACCGGCTCCTGGCCGTGCGGGCGATCGTGCGGCGCGCCCTGGTCGCGGAGGCGCGTCACTGACCAGGTGCAGCACCGGCGCCAGAGCGCGGCCCGCAAGGCCGCGCTGTTCCTGGCGGGGGTGTAGGGGGAGGCCCCCCTACGCTGACCGCAGCGGTTGACCGTCCGGCTTGCCTTGTCGGGAATGATCGCGGTCGACCAGCTTGCGCCGTCAGCCGGCAGCGCGGGACGAGGCCTGGCAGCCCGCCACGGCGGTCGCCTCGTGTCCTGCCGAGCCAAGTTTTTCGACGGCCGCCAGGCCGACGCTGCTTCTGCAAGAGCCGCGTTTCTGCGAAGCAGTTTAGCGGCTCCTGTTTTCCGGCGAGCGGCCGTATGCCCGAGGGGCAGTAGGACGCGTCTAGCCGGCGTTTCTTTGGCTTCCGGGAGGGGTTCGGCCGGCCCTCCTCATGCCGTTTGAGTTCTCGTCGGAGGGCCTATGCTCAGGCCGCCGCCTCGCGCCGATGTCGGGCCAAGTCGTACAGCGCTTGCCGGCGGCACCAGAATTCGGCGTTGCTCCAGCCAAGCCGTTCCAGCGCCACGGCGGTTCGGGGCGATACGGCGATCTGCCCCCGCAGCAACCGGTACAGGTTGCCGCGTTCCATGTTCAGCGCGCCCGCCAGTTCGGTTGCGCTCATGCCGGCCTCGCGCATCGCGTCGCCGATGCTCTCGCCGGGATGCGTCGGGTTGTGCTTGCTCATGCTCCCGTCTCCCTCCCGTCAGTGGTAGTCCACGAGATCCACGTCCACGGCCCCGCCGCCCTTGAACCGGAACACCAGCCGCCAATTGCCGGACACCCGGATGCTCCAGTGCCCGGCCAACTTGCCTGTCAGCGGATGCAAGCGGTAGCCGGGGATGCGCAGATCGTCGGGAGATACCGCCGCCGCCAGATCGTCCAGCCGGCGATTCAGCCGCTTGGCCAAGTCGCCGGGAACGCCGCGCGTATCACCCGATTCCCAAAACCGCCGGAGTCCCTTGTGCCTGAATTTCACAGAGCACGCCATGCCACAATCAGGCATGGCGTGCAACAATGGCCAAGTCTCACCGAGCCGCGAAGAGTGGCGAGGTGGACCGGAGAGGCGCTGTTCCTCGGCGGCGCCTAGGCAAGACCGCTCCCCGTCAGAACGCCAGAAAGGCCCCAGGAGCGCGTCGGGGCACGGAGCCCGCGGGGCCCGTTCCTCCACCTCCAGTCGATCGACGGAGATCGCGCGTCGAGCTCCCCGGAGCCGCCATCCGTATGGCGTGAGCATTCTTCGTCCAGAGTGCAACCGCGGGTTTCGTTGATGCGGGTCACGTGGGTTGGGATGGTTGAGGGACGAGGCGGAGGCCTCGGTGACGCGGCTCCAGGCGCGCTGACTGCCGCGCGCTAGACGAGTGCGCACGCCGCCGGCGCCGGGTTGACAATTGTCAATGGCATTGACAAGCCGGGCTGGGTTGACAATTGTCAACGCTCTTGACGGGTCGGGCAGCATTGACAAATGTCAACGCATGAGGGGGCCGGGTCTGGTCCCCGCGAGACGAACAAAGAGCACTACCATTGCTGGATCGTCCACCGCGACGGTCGGATGATCTACCGGCTCGCCCGTGGCTTTCACACGCGCCAGGCGGCGGACCAATGGGGGAAGCGGCACCGCTCGGAGGATGAACGGCTCATCCGGCGCTGTTGGCGTGCGAAGTGCGCCCCCCAGCTCGATTGAGGCGGCGGGATCGGCGCCAGCGGGGTGCGGCAACTCCAGGCACCCTAGCTGCCTCGTCGTCGCCGCGCGTCATGCGCCCGGTACATACCGCCCTAGTCACCACCAAGCGGTGAAAGTGGCCCAGAGAGGGCCGATAGGAGGTAGGGGGGTACCTTGGGGCCTTTTTCCTCTTTCCGGCCGTCCTCGACCCTCTGAGGCCTTCTGAGGGGCACTCAGCGGGGCGTTTTGCATGGTTGTTTTTGCCGAGCCAGTTTTCGACGGCCGTTAGGCCGTCATTACGTCAAAGACCAGTCGGCCGTTAGGTCGACGCCGTTGATTTTGGCGAGCGTAGCGAGCCTGGCGCGCTCCAGAAACGTGTGAGGCGGAGCGTAGCGGAGCCGAACGCCGTTTGGTGCTGTCGAGGGCGGGCGGTGCTTAAAGATTCTTTGATTCCTTTTGATTCAAAGATTCAGGGCGAAATTCGCGAGAAAAATCAATGGGTTGCGGGTCTAAAAGGGACAAATTGCGGGGTTCAAGGGACAAATTGCGGGATTAAAGGGACAAATTGCGGGGTTCAAGGGACAAATTGCGGGATTGGGGGACTTGACGTGAAGACATGTCCCTGTAGTTTGCCCCCGTGCGTAAAAGTGAGTCATCGCGGGAAGGGCGAACCTCGACGCTTGAGGTGATCGCTGCAGCGGCCGAGAAGGGCCGCGATGTCGTTGTCGCCGGTGAGGTGGCCAAGATTCGGTTCCCCAAAGGCGGCAGCCTGTCTCTGCTTGCTGCCAAGCTCTTCGTCCAGCTCCTAGAGCGCGCTGCCGCCGATGTCGTCACCGACCGCGAGCACCGCACCAGGCTCGAAAGTTTGAACTGGGCGCACAGGGACCTTGAGGGCATCAAGGACGCCGTGCACGAGCTGATGACCACCGAAATCTCGCTCACGGTCGAGACGCCACGCGGGCGGCGGGAACTGCTGGGGATGATCCTGGCGCACGTCGACCGGCCGGCCGAGCACTATGCCGGGGAGCTCGTGTGGGAGTTCTCGAAGACGTTCCGGGCCGTCGTGAAGCGCTCGCATCACTGGGCCGCAATCAGCGCTCGGGCGGTGCTGGCCATGGAATGCAAGTACTCGCCCTGGCTGTACCAGATTTGCGCGCTCCACGCCGGCAGGGAGAGGATGGCGCACGAGTGGGACCTGGAGGACTTGCGCGAACGCCTGGGCGCTTCATCGCCAAGCCTGCACCGGTGGCAGGATTTCAAACGTCGGGTTCTGGAGCCCGCCGTGGCGGAGGTGAATCACCTCACCGGGATCGGGGTCGCCTGGGAGCCGATCAAGCACGGCCGCAGCGTGGTGGGGCTCAGGCTGTTCACTTGGCGAAAGGCGGAGGACGAGCTGAAGGCGGCGTCTGCCGAGCTGGACCGGCCGCGAGTCGGCCGCAAGGTCCGCCGCGACGGTCTGGCGGAGCGGATCGTCGACGAGCGGGTGCGCCTCCGGCGCCGGATCGCCAAGGACTTTGCGGCATTGCCTCTTCACAGGCCGGGAGGCTGATGGTGAGCCCGCCGGGCCGTCGAGCTGGCGCGGCCCCTACAGGTTGTGGTCAAAACCCGCGTCGAGCTCGTGCAAAATCAATGAGTTATGAGTCTAAAAGGGACAGATTGCGGGATTCAAGTTCCCTCCGTCACGGGCAGAACCCCTTGTCCACCAGGGCGGCCCGCAACTCCCGCATTACCGCATCGGTCAACGGCGTGATCGGCTCTTCCCACGAGAACGGCATACCCGGAATGAACGTGTGAAGCACAAGCGCCGCTCGCTGGTTTTTGATGCGCTCGGGCAGGCGCTCGTCCCGTAGGATCGCACTCAAGATCGGGCAGACTGCGTTGATCCAGCGCTCGTGCGGCACGGGCATCTCGCCCTACATTGCTCGCTTACGGGGCTCAGGTCCCTTGTCCCAGACGCGCTCCAGAATGCTCATCACGCCCTCCTATCCGCTCCCCCCTCCGCGCCTGCCGTCATCGACAGCACGAGCACATTGACATTTGTCAATGTTTCATCCTAAATTCGGCAGTTGAGGGGGGCGATGATCGGCCGATTCGCGGGCTCAATTTCAGCCTGCCAGCGCCGATCGAGGCGGCGGAATCCAGGGCTGGCGACCCGGCTGGCAGCCCCGGAGGTACTTCTTCAGCGCTTCCGCCAGGATCCGGCGCCAGCGATCCTCGGCGCTCAACTGCTCCGCACTTTTCGTCAGAGTCCGGAAGAAGCCGGTGATCCGCCGCAAGGCCGCGACAACCGCTCCCCGCCGTCCGTGGCTCGACGTCACCGTCAGCCGCGTCTGACCGGCGTGGTGGGTCTGGCGGCCAATCCCGTGCAGAAGAAGCGGCCGGCTGGTGATCGCCTCCCGGTGGTGGTCGGGATTCGCCGTCTTCGTTGTTTGGCAAGAATGCACTTCGCAGTGAATTTCTGTACGATGACAATGTCCTATGGCATGTCCACCATCATGTCCTGGACCCGCACCGGCCAATGCGTGGTTAGTGTCATCAATGGGAGATCCATCATGCGTCTGGCAACAGCCATGTTCGCAACGCTCGTGCTTCTGATTCTGGCCGGTTGCGGAGGCGGCGGGTCGTCGAACATCAATGTGGTTGGGTCACAGCAACCCGACCTCAAGCCAAATTCGATAGTCATCAGCGATATGCTGGCAACCCATTTGGGCCGGACCGAGCGGATATCCCAAGTGAACTGCTCCCCTGATCTTACCGCCTGTGAGGTGACCTACCGGGGTTACAGGTACACGCTCCCGCTCGATGACTCCGACGATGACTCCGATGTGGACGGCACGATTTATACCTCGCTCGGAACTTGGAACCACATGAGGATGGGTGCGGTCTACGGGTATTCCGAGGGAGTCGAACTCACGTTCGGAATGGCTGGCGGCGTTCGCTACTCCAACAGCCTGCCGCTCACCGGCTCCGCGTCCTGGCAGGGCGAAATGGTCGCCCTCGACGACAACAACCGGCTGGTGCGCGGCGACGCCTACCTGGAGATCGAGGACTTGCGGTCGCCAAGCGTCTATGTCGCGCTGTCCCCTCAAGCCTATCCAGCTATGATCTGGGACGACATTCCACTGAGGAACGGGCGCTTCCAAGAGCGGCGATCGTCGAGCGACTACATCAACGGCGAATTCTACGGGCCGAACGCCGAGGAGGCAGGCGGGGTGTTCGAGCGCTATCGTCTGATCGGCGCGTTCGGCGCCAAGCGCCAGTGAATTGGAATGACGATTTCGTATGCGAGGTCCCTACCGGACAGGGGATTGGTCTCGTCGCGTGGGCCTCCGCGGTAATCACCGAGACGGTCGAATGAGGGATCACTTGGCCCCAGGCGAGTTGAGGCACTTCGATCAGAATGGTGTCGCGCTGCCAACGCCCCGTTTATCCTAAATTCGGCAGTTGGGGGGCGATGATTGGCCGATTCGCGGGCTCAATTTCAGCCTGCCAGCGCCGGTCGAGGCGGCGGAATCCAGGGCTGACGACCCGGCTGGCGGCCCCGGAGGTACTTCTTCAGCGCTTAACTGCTCCGCACTTTTCGTCAGAGTCCGGAAGAAGCCGGTGATCCGCCGCAAGGCCGCGACAACCGCTCCCCGCAGTCCGTGGCTCGACGTCACCGTCAGCCGCGTCTGATCGGCGTGGTGGGTCTGGCGGCCAATCCCGTGCAGAAGAAGCGGCCGGCTGGTGATCGCCTCCTGGTGGTGGTCGGGATTCGGCGAAGAACGCCAGATGACCCAGCGGTGTGGCCGCCGCATCCGGGTCCCATTCGACGTGGACGGTGCCGCCGAAGGTGTCCACCTTCACGGCCTCTCGGGCGAGCTCCCGCGCAGTGCTGGGACCATCACCCGCAGGGTGAGCCTCAAGGGCCTGTCTCGATTCGCTCATG
>CBDHFB010000003.1:0-18399 GCA_965262385.1 Dehalococcoidia bacterium
GCTCGGCCCCGGTGGAACTTCGCCGAGAGCCCACCAAAACGCGGCTCTGCTGCGTTGCCAGCGCCTACCCGGTACCCAACACACCCCCATGCCCGGAGCCGCCTCTGAGCGGCCGCGGCTGGACGAAACCGGGACGCGTCACCGGCCGGGGGCTTAGAGGGTAGGTCCGGACCCCTCTCACGGTACCTCCCCTGGCCGCGACCAGTTCGAGTTCTCCAAAGCCCCCCTCCCTCCAGCAGTCTGCCCCTGCCCGAGTGCTTCTCGGCTGTCCAGACGTGTCAACAAGTTTCACCTAGTGTCAACAGAAACTACGGCCGATACGCCCCCAATCCCTGCCTCGGGGACGCGCGCTCACATACGCGCGCAGTGTGAGAGGTAGCGCCGCCAGAGCCAGTGCGAGGCTGCCGGGCGCCCTGGGTTGGCTTTCCCCCAGGGCGCTATCGCGACCCGAAAACTCCACGCCTACTCCACGCTGGGCGACCGGCAGCCTCTCGAATCTTGGGGACAACCCCGATCGGCACGGCGGCGGGCTCAGGGGTAAACCCCCGGCGACGGGTGGGCAGACGATCCTCTTACCATGTGTGGAACCCCGTGGCGGCGGCGAGTCCACACTTGTCACCACTCGTCAACAACTTTCTCAGGAGGAGGCGCGCGGTCTCGTTGCTACTCCTGGCCGATGCCCAGGAAAGTCTCGACCGCGGCGATGCGGTTCTCGAGGGCGATGGCGACCACGAGGGTGAGCCCGATGCTGGCGAGGAACATCAGCGTCGCCACCACCACCACCCAGGGCGCTGTCCGGCGCCGGCCCGCCAGCCTGCGGCGGCCGTTCATGCGCAGATTGTGCAACCCGCATGGCCTGGTCAGTGTGGCCTCCGTCACTGCTTCGCGCGGCGCCGGCGCTGCGGCTTGGCGGTGGCCTCCGGGTGGGCACCGCCGGCGCCCTGATACCACCTGCAGTCGCCCCGGTAGCAAACCGGCTCAGCGCGTCCGGCAGCCCCCGGCGGTGGGGTTGGACCACTTTGCCCCTGCGGAGCGCTCTCAGCGCCGTTTTCGCGTGATTCCCCGGTAGCGTCGAACAGCAGCTCCAGTTGCGCGTCACTCACGGCGCGCAGCTCCGCGGCGTGCGGCATCGCGGCGTTCGCGCCAGGTGGCGCGAACGGCGGCACTGAGGCGGTGCCCGTCGTGCAGGACGAGGCGGGCAACCAGCTCGGCGCGCTGCCAGTTGCCGACGTTGGCGGCGGCGTGGAAGTCCTGGTCGGTGGGTAGCACGCCGGGCGGGATCCCGAGCTCGTCGCGCCAGCGGTCGGCGCGGCGGTGGCGGCGGTCCGTTTCGCGGCGCGCCTTGCCGGAGTGGGCGCCATCGGCGACGTGCTCGGCTGCCCACGCGGCCAGCAACTCGGGGTTCGGGGTGTCGCGGCAGCCGGAGCAGGTCCAGCCGCCGGGATGCCAGGCCAGGGCCGCGTCGCACAGCCGGCAGGGCGGGTCCCGGGTCACGCGCGCCGCGGGCGGTCGACCGGCGAGCTGCGGCAGCAGATGCAGCACCAGGTAGGCGTATCCGTTCACGGTCACCGTCATGCCGGGCGCGGCCTCGGCCGCCACGGACACGACCTGGGTCGTCACTCGCTGGTCTCCGGGGGCGCCGCCGGCAGCGGGCCGCCGGCGGCGGCGTTGCGCTTGATCTCGCGGCGGATCGCCGGCAGCGACCGGCGCAGGGCTTCCCGGATCACCGCGGCGACCGAAACCCCGGCGCTGGCCGCGAGTCTGAGCAGCTCTTCCGCGGTCTGGTCGGGCATCGAGACCGAGAGCCGCCGGTGGTAACGGCGGGAATCGAAGAGACGAGACGACATGCCTACCATGCTACCCCAGCGCTTGGGATGCGGTGCAATAAGTGATGCACGCTGGGGCGCCCTGAGGGCACAAAAAAAGCCGCTGCCGGGGGGAATCGAGTCCCCGGCAGCGGCCAGTGCGTAAAGTAAAACAGGGAGCGGGCCCCCCCGCAACTCCAGCACAAGGGGTTCAGCACAAGAAGTGTAGCATAGGCCGTGACGGGCCGACCAGAAGGGGCAACGGGCGGGGATCTGCGTGGGATTCGGCGCAAAGCCGCTGCCGGGTGGCAGAGTCGGCAGCGGCTAAAGTGAAGGAAGACGGCACGTTCGGCTTGGAGAGGGGAACCCGATCAAGCCGTGGTGCCTGTTACCAGTATACCCGATCTCAACCGGGTTCACCTGCAGCAGGCGGATCGGCGGCTGCCGGCGACTCCGCTGCCGGCGGGGGAGAATCCCCCGGCTCAGCGGGCGCGTCTGCCAGCAGCGGCAGCGGTGAGGTATACGGGACGTGCAGCAGCTCGGCGGTGCGCTGCTTGGCGCGCTCGCCACGACGGTCGTAGCGAGCCGTGGTGGTGACGCTGGAGTGACCCGCAAGCTGCTGCACACTGGAAATGTCGGCGCCGGCGTCGAGCAGCTCGCCGACGAACGAGCGGCGCAGGTCGTGCGGCGAGAGGTTTTCAATGCCGGCGCGCTTACCGAGGAACCGCAGGCGCAGCATGACCGCCTGGGCGGAGATGCCCCGCTGCTGGATCTTGCCGCCCTTGGCAACGGGGGCGAGCAACGCGCCGTCCCACGCGCCGCGTACCGCGATCCAGGCGTCGATGGCGGCGCGGCCACCGTTGGCAGAGTAGACGATGCGCTCTTTGCGGCCTTTTCCAGTGCGCACGGTGACCGATCCCTCGCGGTAGTCGTCGACCAACAGAGCCACGGCCTCGCTGCGGCGCAGCCCACAGCCGTACAGCAGGGCCAGCATCGCCGCGTCACGAGCACCGACGAGGGTAGCACCACAGATTTCGAACAGGCGGCGGATCTCGCCCACGCCGACGTGGCGGCCGGCCGGCAGCGTACTGGCCGACACGCTCTTGATGTCGACGATGCGCTCCTTGGTCTCGGCGTCGATCAGGCCGAGGCGCCACGCTTCTCTGATCACGCCACGGACGGCCGCCAGCAGGTGGTTGATGGTGGCCGGCTTGGCATCGCCCTCGATCAGGAGCGAGCGCAGCGCCATCACGTGCTGGTAGCGTACCTCGGCCCAGTGCACCGCGAACGCATCCGTGGTGAGTCCGCCGGTCAGGACCTCCGCGGCGCGTTCCAGGGAACGCAGCAGCCCGCGGCGGCCGACCGCAGACGGCTTGCCAGCGAGATAGACGGCAGCGGGGTTGCGATCCGGCGGTCCCGGCGCGGCGGCGACGGGCACGACGGCCGGCACGTCGGGGAGGCGAAGATCCGGCGGTCCCTGAGCGACGGGCACGGCGGGGTTGGGATCATCCATCACCGCGACAGGCACGTGGTCGGCCGGCGGCGGTAGCGCAGGCGGCGTCACGAGGCGCGCCGCGCACGCCGCGCCCGCGCGAGCCGCGACGGCGGCCCCTGATGCCGGATGACGCCGACGAGCTTCCGGGCGTCCGGCTCGCGCACCGCCACCGTGTCGTCGTTCACGCGCCAGAAGGTGCAACCCTGGTAGCAGCTTAGCGCGTGGGCCACGTAGCGCGCATCGACGTGGAGCTCAGGCCGATCGTTGTCGGCTGGGAACACGTCGATGGGAACCGGCCGGTGTTGGGTCGCCCGCTTGACCTGGTAGCTGTCGGACGGCAGGTCGAGCACCGTTCCGGTGGGTGCCGTGCGGACGAAGGCGAGTACCATCGGCAGCGTCGTTATGATAACGCCAACTGGCCGCCCCGCGTGCACGAAGGCTTGGCGCAGGGCGCAGGGCGCGCTGCCGCGGAACAGCACGCAGCCGTTGGTCCACCAGCTCACCCCCGCGTCCTGGTCGTGGTACACGGAGAGCTTGTCGGTGGTGCGGCACATGCCGGCGGTCAGCTTGAGTTGGGTCGGTTGCCAGGGCACCCGCTCGGTGTAGGTGACCTGGGGTCGTTTCTTGGTGCTCATGGGCACTCCTCCTGTAGTCTGTTTCGGCGCGCCCCTGGGCTGGGGCGCACCGTAGGGCGAGAGAGCAGGGTTCGAACCTGCCGCAGGGTTTCTTCAACACTCCCCAGCCTCTTCCAAAAGACTCTCGCCAAAGGGGGATCGAGCGCTCGCCTCCTACCGAGTCGCGCAGCGCCGGCGGGCGATACGGTGGCGCTGGACGCTACGCCAGCCGCAGCCGTAGGCGCGGTGCCAGCGCCGGCGCGCCAAGCAGCCGGAGCCCAGGATCGGCGGCGCCGGCGGCGCGCCCTTGGCCAAGCGGTCCCGGAGGATCGCCTGCCAGCCGCTGAACTCGCGGCGCCAGCGCAGGCGCTCGACGTCATAGGCCATCAGCCACATCAGGGCAGCCACATAGGCGGCCGTGCCGGCCACCAGCACCGCCGGGTGTGTCGAGTTGATCAGATCAATCAGCATCGGTCAGCCTCCTAGGGCCCGGCGCGGGCGCCATGGGCACGGTGGCCAGCAGCACGACGCGCGCCTCGGCCGAACGCACGCACCACGCGGCCGCTTCCACGGCCGCCTCGCGGCGCGTCTCCCAGGTGCACGCGGATGCGCTCCAGGCGCCACCGGCGAACCACTCCACGCCGTAGCGCACCACGGGTGCCGTAGCGGGCGCCCGTGGTGCTGTGGAGCGGGTCATGACCGGTCGCCTTGCGGGCGAGTGAGCAGCCGTACCAGGGAGCGCACGGCCGTCCACACCACGAGAGCGGCAGCCGTGAGGGCTACCGCTCCCAGGAACAACTCCGCCACCGGCGCTACTTGGCGTCGGGTGGCGGAGTTATTAAAATGTCCCAGCCGACATCGTTGGCCGGCGGCGCCATCGTTTTCGGCCCGGCGAGCACC
Organism: Dehalococcoidia bacterium; assembly: GCA_965262385.1. Taxonomy (GTDB): domain Bacteria; phylum Chloroflexota; class Dehalococcoidia; order Lucifugimonadales; family CATOSD01; genus CATOSD01. The sequence continues at coordinate 4,815 of CBDHFB010000003.1, forward strand.
GGCGCGGCAGCGCGCCCTGGAACCTCTTCGAGCGGTGCCAACTCGGTAGCGTTGCCAGGGCCGTAGAAGGTGGCAACCGACATGCCGTCGGGCCCAACGATGTCGGCGCGGATGTCGCTGACGGTGATGAAAGCGACGTCGGTCGGGGCCGCGTACAGCGCTGTTACCGGGCTGCTATCCCCTGGCGCTGGCGCGGCCGCTTCTTGTGCCGGTGCGATCTCGTTGCCGGCACAACCACTGACGAGGATCACCCACAACAGGGCGATCACGGACGGTACTCCCACGTGCATGTGGAGCTCCTTACTGCCGCAGTAGCGGCTACGGACGGCGGGGGGAGTCGGACCCCCCGCGACCAACCCGGCGTCCGGATGCAGGCAGGGCGCCCCCGGTGGTGTCGAGGGCGCCCTGTGTCGTTGCGGTGTGAGGAGGTGCCGGCGGGCGGCCGGCGCGGCTTCAGCTCGGTTCGGCCGGCTTGGGCTGGAAGGTGAAGCGGCAGACCTCGGCGAACGTATGGGACAGCTCGCAGCGGCCGAAGCCCGGTTTTTCTAAGGCACCGGAGGCGCGCCCGTAGGCGGCGAGTACTTCGCCGATCAGGCGCCGGTCGCGGTTGGAGTACTCGATGCCCTGCTCGCGGGCGGCCTCGATCCCCTGGACGAACGCATAGCGGAAATCGGCCTTGGCCGTGATGGTCACTGCGCAGTCGTGGGGAAGCTGGTCGTATGCCGCGACGACCTCGATGGCGCAGTCCAGTACCCGGTCGTTGCCGGCATCCTCATCGTCCAGGACCTGGCGCAGCGCCTGGATGGCCTCTCGCAGGGCGCTACTCATCGTCCAGCCCCCACACGTGGCGTTCCCACTCGTCGGTGGGCAGGTTCGCCATGGTCGGTCAACAGCGTGCGCTCGACCCGCTTGTTGTCACGGCGCTCCCGGCGCCGCTGTTGCGAATCTCGATGGTTCTGCATTACGGTTCCTCCAATCAGCGGCAATGCCTGAGATGGTTGCGCCGCTGATGCGGGACGGGGGTTGAGGGATCGTTAGCTGGAAGCGGTTGCCAGTTCTGTCTCTGGGCGGGACTGGCGCCGCTCTGGCTTAAACTCGACGTGCTCGGCGACGATCACGACCTTCGCCTGCGGGTTGCCATCGGGATCTTCCCAGCGCTCTTGCTTGAGGCGACCGACCACGCGCAAGCCGCGGCCCTTTTTCAGGTGCTCGTCGCACACCGCGGCGAGCTTCCCCCAGGTGGTGGTCTCGATGAACGAGACTTCCTCTTCGCGCTCGCCGGCCACCTTGTAGGTGCGGTTCGAGGCGACGACCAGCGTGCACACCGGCGTGCCCGTAGGCGAGTAGCGAAGCTCGGGATCTCTGGCGAGATTGCCCTCCAACAGAATCGAATTGAGGTTGTTCATGTAGAAAAACCCTCCGTGGCCATGGCTCATTCAGGCGCCGGGCGGCCAGTCCCAGCACGAAGCGGGCCGTGTGGCCCGCGTTTCGCCTATTCGACGATGCTCTTGGTGACCCAGCCGCGTGCGCTGTCCAGCGCCGCGGCGACCGTGGGCTGGCACTCGGAGCGGCAGGTGCCGCGGTCGCTGCGCAGCAGCATCACGCTGTACGGGCGCCCGCGCCGGCCCATCAGGGTCTGGTCGCTGCGCCATACCACGGCGCGCCGCTCGCCCCGGCGGTAGCTCAGCACGCGGCGCGGCGCGGCGGTGTGAAAACGCTCGGCTTCGTGGGTGAGTTGCAGGCGCACCCCGTCGCCACGGGTGGTAGCGCGCGTCAGCGCAGGATCCCGAAGGCGATCACTTCGCCTTTCAGCGTCGCTACGCTGCCCGCCGTGCGCCGCAGGTCCGCAGCCTCCAGCCGCATCCGCTGCCCCAGCTCCCGGTTCTGCCGCGCGAACGTGTCCGCGCAGATCATCTTCCCGCACAGCGCGTTCCATTCCTCCGCGTGCTGGTCCGCCAGGATCGCCCGTTGCTCGGCCACGTCGGCCGAGTGCCGCAAGGCAGCCGTTGCGTTCGCAACCGCCGCACGCCCCGGTATGCCGGCGTCCAGGTCGTCGCAGATCCCACGCGCCCACTCCGGCGCGTACCGATTCATCCGCAGCGTCACGCTGCCGCCTCCAGCTTCTCGGCGGCAGCCATCATCGAGCCCGCCACTTCCGCGCCGTCCTCGACGATCTCGTCGTTCCACAGCGGGATCCCGCTCTTGTGCCCCTCCAGGGCCAAGGCGATGTCGGCAACCTCGCGCAACGCCTTCGCCGCGGCACGGAGCAGCTCATGGCGCGTCTCGATGATCTGGTCGGCCGCGAGCTCGCTGTAGGTTCTGGTCGGGTCCAGGTACGGATGGCGCAGCCCGATGTCCGGCAGGCCCGCCAGCAGCGCGCCCTGGGCGCACCAGCACACCGCCTGCGGCGACTCCGGGTCACACAGCGCCCCGTTCGCCTTACGCGCGTTCGCGTGCCGCACGTGACCCTTCCTCACGTACCCAGCGGCGGCGCGCAGCAGCGCAGCCGCCTGCTCGTTGAGCGGTGCGCCCTTCACGACACCACCACCACGTTCGCCGCTTCCTTGAGCGACCAGAGCGCCGATTGCAGGTTCTCAGTGTCCTGGCCCCGTTCCTCCAGCAGCTCACGCGCCGCCGCCAGCACCGTGATGTCCGTCACCCGCGGGTCGTGCACCAGATCCTCGACCGGCTCGGCCTGCGCCGCCGCGTAGCCCTTCAGGAAGTGCCCCACTCCAACCGGCGCCCCATGCCAGATCCGCTCATCGCCCCGGTACACGGCACGAGCCCGCACGCCGTTCGCGTGGGGCTCGTCCTTGATCCGCAATCCTGTTGCGGTGTCCAGATAGTCGATGCTCATACCGCGTCGCCCTGTGGTTGCTCACCGCGGTAGGCCCATGCCTCAGCAGCGTCGTAGGCCTTGAGGTAGGCCGGGAACCACGCCACGTGCCGCGTGTCCATCAGCGTGCTGCCCAGGATCGTCGTTACTCGCTCCCGGCAGCGCACCTTGTACCGCGTCACCCTCGGCCCCTCGACCGTCACGATCTCCGCATCACGGTCCAGGACCGTGCAGGAGGCGGGAACCGTCTCCCGCCTCCTCTCAACGATCCGCTCGCCGTCGGGCGTGACCGTGGTGCGCTCAACCCCGCTCACGCCGGCGCCTCTTCGTACAGGACCTCGGTGTAGTCGTCCTCATCCACTTCGAACTCGAACGGCTCAACGTGCCTGCTGTCGTCAAACTGCGCGATGAACGCCGTCGCTTCCGGCGGCAGCCGGTACCGGCGACGCTCAGAGCGAGACCCGACCGTCGACCACGCCTGCCCCGCCGTGAACGTGTTGAACCGCACCCGAGGGTTGCTGAACCCGGCTTCCGCAGCCGCAATCGAGATGGGGCAGTTGCACTCCAAAGACAGACGGCAGGACGCTGCGCGTCCGCCGTCGTCGATGCACTGCTGTGTGACCGCAATCCGCGTCACGACACCACCTCGTACAGCCCGAGTGCCTCAAGCGCCCGCGCCGCCTTGAACCATGCGTCGGCGTCTGCCTCGCTGCTCTCCGCGTCCCGTTCCTCGCTCAGCGCCGGCAGCTCCAGCGCCATGGAAGCGCCCCATGCGCGGTCCTCGACGATCTCAAGGGCGGTGCCTGCCGGCACCGGCGCACTGCCGTCGTCGCCGCGCAGGCACCACGCGCTGAGTTCCCGCGTGGCGGTCACCACGTTGCCGGCCTCGATGCGACCCTCGACGTCGCCCGGTTGTACCCATACGGTCCGTCCGTCCATGCGATTCCTCCTGCCCCCTCGCTGCTGTGCGGGGGGTATGCGGCACGCCGTGGAGTTGAACCACGTCGCTGAGTGCGAGCACCTGCGCGCGCGCCGCCCTGTTGGTCTGTGTTGGTTGCACCCCGTCACCCCTTCCGGTGTCGCGCTCTACCGGTCGGCACGTGGTGCGCCGCTGGCCGTCCGGAGTCGCCTCGCGCGGGTCAAAGTGAGGTCACGTCGCCGCCGTGCGCTGTGTGGTGGGTCAGCCCTTGCGCTGCCGACCCGTGGAAACCTCCCCGACACCTTCAGTGTCTACAATATACATTGTCATCAATAAAAGGGAGAGAGTCAAGGGCTCTGAGACACTTTTTGAATGAGCGGTCGGATTCCCCGATGTAGCTACCTCGGCCACCCTTTCTGGTTCTATCTGATCCTTTTCGCCCTGCGCCCGCCTCCCGCCGCTGCCGCCGGGCCTCTCATGCGCCCTCGCTCCTGCTGCCGCTGGGGGGACGGCTCCCGTTGACGCGCACACGTCAACCGATCGTTAACGCGCCGCCGCCGGGATCCCGCCGGCGGCGCAGGTCGACGTGGCGCGGCTGCCGGGTAGGTGTTCGTTCGGCTCGCCCCCGCCTCAGCCTCGCCGCCAGCGAGGCGCACGTCGGCGTCGGCGGCGTGCCCGGCGCAGCACTCCCGCCCGGCGCCGCCGCCATTAGCACCGGCCGCCAGCTCGACCTGCCCGCGATGCCGGTCCCGCTGTCATGGCGTCCCGAGCCGCCTGCGGCGCGGACCGGCCGGCCCGCCGGCCGCCCGGTCCGCGCCGCCGATCTGCCCAGGGACCCCCGGCCGGCCCCCCGGCCCCCCCCGCTCAGTTCCCGCCCCCGGCGGCAGCCGGGGGCTCCCTATTGCCGCGCGCGTGCAGTCTGAAATTTCAGAGATAAGACCCCCGAGCCGCAACCGCCACCGAGGCGCTGCCGCACCGGCTCGGCTCCGGCCCGGTCCTGACCCGGTTCGGCGTCCTCGACCGGCTCTCGACCAGCCTCGACACGCCCCTCATGCCCGGTCGACGGGGTCGACGGGTGCGCAGCCGCCCACATGGCCGTCTCAGCGCCGCTCGACGGCTATCGGCGGCTCTCAGGCTGCCATCAACGGGCCTGCGGCGCTCCGATCAGCCCCGACGGTCCGCCACCAGGTCCGGCGCAGCCCAGGTCGCCGACCGTTCGGCCCGTGGTCAGCCCGCCATCGCCTCGTCTCCGGCCCGCGCCGACCGGCTCAGGGACCCCCGGCACCCGCCCCCGCCGTACTGGTGCCGCTGATCCGTGCCCAAGGTGCGGGCCTGCGCCGTGAGATCGAGGGGCAAGGGGCGAGCCTGCGCCGTGAGATCGACACGCTCCGCACCGACGTGGGCGAAGTGCGGCGCGTCCTCCACGTACTGAGTGACCGCGTGGCACGCATTGAGGGCGCGCTGTCCGGCCCTTGGCGACCACCATCGAACGGTACGCCGACACCGGTCCCCAACCCGCAGTCGAAGACGGAACCGTAATGTCGTATTCTGGCAACACTGACCGATGAGCAGCGGGCAGAAGAGCTTGAGCGTCGACTGCACGACAGGCAGACGGCTACGTACACGCCGAGTCGTTGACGAGAGGATGAGAAACCCTATGGTAAGAACTCTGGGGAGGACGATCGTCGCAGGGGCGGTTGCGATGACCATCCTGGGCGGCTGCATGGGGTCATTCATGGCAATCCGGCGCGACATGATGGCCACCTCGCTCCTTTATTGCACTTCGCAGTACTATGCAAAAATTGGTGAAGGGTTCGGGCTGAAGGTGGGCTTATCGGACAGAACCTTAGCGCTCAGCAGTGATATTCAGCAGTACTGGAATGGGATCGTTTCTGATCCGGAATTTCGGGAATTCCTCAAGGAAGAGGGGATCAGCGTGATAGAGTTCCAGGCCAGGGTTTCAAGATGCCAACGGGAGTGGCTGGAAAGGGACGGCTATTTCGACATCATACGATCCGGCTGAGAAGGGGTCGTCTCTGGGTCAAGACGCGGATGCCGGTACACGCTGAGGCGATTCGACAGAGATGAGGAGATGTTCGTTTTCTTCGCCGCGCGGAGTCGACAACTGGGCTGGTCGTCAGATTGCCCGTTACCGGACACTGGCGCCGCGCAAGCTTTACCTGGCTGGGCGGGTATCGGCTTGGCCGGCGCCTTCGGAGCGACCGCCGCGACCCTACCGTTCGCCGCCGCGGGTGCGGTGATCGGCGGCTTGGGCGTGGCCGTCGTGGTCAAAGGTAAGCGGGGCAATTCAAAGCGCACTTGATAGAGGTGGGTGGTAGGGTAGTACTCCCCGCGAGACAACGCTCGATGCCGGCGACCTGCTACCGCAGCGCAAGGGCGCCAGACTGCGCACCGGTCATTGACGCTTTGCTTGAAAGCATAGCGGACACGCTATATAGTTCGGTATGGGCTGGACGGTTGAGACTGTTGCTGCCGTCGAAGCCGAGATCAAGGCCCTGCCGGCGAAGTTGAGCGCGCGGTTGATCCGTCTGCTGGTCCCAACGCCTCGCTACCACCCCATACTCAGCACCACAGTCGTGCGTACGTCTGCCGCAAGAGCTTCCGTCCTCTCCCGCGCGGCCAACTCGCCGCTCGATCGCTGTGCGCCGCATCCGTCTGACTGAGGTTGCGAGGTTGCGGGCGCCGGAGCGGTGGTAGACTCCGGCGGTATGCTGAAACAAGCGATGCAAGCAGCGGCCATCGTCGGCGCTGTCCTCATCGCGTTGACCTTGGCTGGTTGCTCGGCAGCGGCCACGGGCAACGGAGACGCCAACGGCTCCGCTGCTGGCCCCAATTCGTGCCAGTACGCCAACGACGGCGAGTGCGACAGCCCGCACCTCTGCCCCGTCGGCACCGATACGGCCGATTGCACGAGGGAAGACAACCCGCTGCCCGACAGCGATGGTGACGGCATAGCAGACAGCGTTGACAACTGCCCTACGGTGAGCAACCCGGATCAAAGCGATACCGACGGCGACGGTCAAGGCGATGCCTGCGAACCTGTTGCTGACCCCAATTCATGCCAGTACGCCAACGACGGCGAGTGCGACGAACCACGTTTCTGTCCCGTCGGCACCGATACGAACGACTGCGCGTTATCGATTCGGAATGAACTGGCAAGCGGTGAGGCACTTCTTGCTTACCTACAGGGCGGCACTATCGATCCGTTTACGGAACTTGCCGTGAAGGCCGTAGAGGACGCTATACCGAGCGCAGAAATGGATGCCTTTATAGCCGATCTGAAAACGTTTCGTATTGACGGGGAAATGTCAGAAATTCTTGCAAACCATTCGTTTCGGAGGCTCTTGAAGATTACCGGACCAATATATGATGCTGCTTTCGGAATCCTGCCTCCGGTGAATTTCCAGGTAAGTGGAATAGCGGAATCCAGTGCGTTCGATGATCCGTTAGAGCAATATAGTGAAGAAGCAAAATCATGGCTGCAACGCAAACTTGATATCGTCCGAAAAAAGGTGGATGACGTTGTTGGTCAGATTTCTGATCCAAGTTGGCAGGCGGTTGTAGCTGGTGGCGTGGCTGTTGGTGCGGTATGCGTAGGTTCGGGAGGTATAGGTTGTGCGCTAGCGCTTGGGGCGCTTACCGGCTGGGTGATACAAAGCAATGAGCCGGCGATTGACGACTTGCCGGATCCCTTGGAAAACATATTCAGCGACTATGAAGGGCCAGCCAAGAGGACGGACGTTCTTGCTGATGAATTTTCGCCGTGTGATTCGAGTGGGTGCTACCGCAATACTGACCTAGACGATCTACCGTCTGATGATCCGCCGGACAGCGATAGCGACGGCATAGCGGATAACGCTGACAACTGCCCGGCGGTGAGCAACCCGGATCAAAGCGATACCGACGGCGACGGTCAGGGCGATGCCTGCGACCCCGACAGCGATGGTGACGGAACAGGTAATGTGGTGGTGACGACTCAATGCGTTTCTGTGGAGAACTTTGTGGGGCCTACAGCGAATTCCTCATTTGGAAAGGTTTATTCGCACACTTGGAGTTGGGAATTCGTGAACGTTTGCGATGTTTACGTCCAAATCTGGTTAAAACTGCGCGATCCCGATTCAATGCCGTTGATGTTTAACAGTGGCGGCAGGTGGTACCACCCCGGCGAGCGAGTTTACAGACGGTCGAGTTGGGGGTCACCTTTTTTAGACGAAAGGGAGGACGCCCCACCCTTGCCACTTATAGCTTGGTGCGCGCACGTTGACGCACGTGGTTCCGACGCGGATGACGGGAGAAGTTACTGCACGGGGTCGAATGACTACCACGTGAGTCCGGAGAACTGGGAGACGTGGCCGCGGTGAGAGCCCCGCCGCCGCCCTGTTGCCGCGGACCGTTCCTGGTGCGTAGCGGTCTTCTCCACGAGCACCTACGAGCGTGCCATTCGCAAGCTGCTCGGGGAAGAGGCCTGCAGGGAAATGGAGGACTCGATCGTGGCTGCCCCCGATGCGGCACCGGTCATCCGGGGCACCGGCGGCATCCGTAAGCTGCGATGGGCCGGTTTCCGGTCGTGGGAAGCGAGGGGGTATTCGCGTCGTCTTCTATCAGGCTGGCCCCGACGCCATCTATTTGCTGACGGCTTATGCGAAGGCAGATCGCGATGATCTGACCCCGGCGGACACCAAGGCGCTGACGCGTCTGGCTTCAGGGAAGTGACGATGGAACGCACCGACATCGGATGTGAGATCGAAACGGCTCTGGATGAGGTTCTCGCCCATGTTCGCGGCGAGACGGGTCTGTCGTGTCGGATCGTCGACGATCCCGCCGCGCAAGCGGTTGCGGCTGAGCCGACAGAAGTTTGCCGATCGCTTCGGTCTCGATGTGAGAGCTCTTCAGGAATGGGAACAGGGCCGGCGCGTTCCCGATCGCGCAGCCAGGGTGCTGCTGACCGTCATCGATCGTGACCCTGAAGCTGTGGTCAGGGCACTGGGCGAGGATGGTGGCGATGGACGGCCGGGGCACTTCCTTTCGCGTCGTGAGCAACGCGCTTGACCGGTCCTGAAAGCGACAGAGTGCCCGTTACCGGACGCTGCCGGCCTCTCGGCTTTACTGCCTCCACGCGGCGGCGCTTACGGGATCGCCACCCACCGTGGGCGCACGCTGGTCGATCTACGAGTTGCGCGCCCGTCGCTTGTCGTCTGCGCAGCGTGTCGTTTGGCGGCGTATCGCCCCAGAGTAGGGTTCCGGCCTCTACTACGCGAGACAGGGGTATCTTCGGGTTGTTGATGTCCTTGCCGCCCTTGCCGCAGGGTGCGACCCCGTTCTGTGGCACAATCATGCCGCGGCCAGCATTTCGGCAGGTTGCGGAGGGTCAGAAAGCGGATGTAGGTGGTCGCGGGCATAGCGTGAACTCATGATCGACGCGCGGAGTTGCAGCATGTGCTGCGCCCCTGCCAGAGTCCAGGTCATGCCGCTGCCCTTCATCCGTGCGGCGACCACGTGCTTGCAGGCGCTTTCCACGGTCCCGCTGCCGATCGGCAAGTGATCATTTCGGTAGCGCCGATAGTTCATACGCTCGCGGTTGGCTTCGAAGTAGTTGAGCGCGCCTTGAATAGCGTCGCCGTGAGCGCGATGAGCGTCGCGTAGCTGCCGTAGTTCATCGATCACCGCTGCCCCGCCCTGGCGCAGTCTGAGGCGCCACAGCTGCAACTGCGTAACGAACTGCTCGGTACCCTGCCCGTAGAGGAGCTTGCACAGATCCGCGAGGTGATCGACGGCGTGGCAGAAATCCAGGATGTGCACACTGGCGGCGTTCTCGACCTCTGCCACGCGGCGCCAAATCCACTCCGCGCCATCACCGATGAACACCAGTCGGAGCTGCGTCAGGTCGTGGCTGCGCCGGTTCATCTCCACCCAGATACGCGGGAAGAAGTCATCGGCATGCTCGCTGCCAAGCACCTAGGAGGTGTCGCTGCAACGTGCCTCCTGGTGTACCTCGTCCCACTCCAGGGCAGAGATACTGGCCACCTTGACGTCTCGGAACTCACGGTCGTATCTGTTTCGCTTGGCGTCATCTACGCGCTGGTTGCCCTTGATCGGTACTTTCCCCGCGTCGATACATACCACCATAGTGCCAGTGATTTCAGCAGCGACCTCGACGCTGCCGTCATGCTCGAATAGATCCTTGATCTCGTGCTGACGCTGCGCCTCCAGCCGCGCACCGAGCGCGTCCACCATCCGCTCGCTCTTGTGGAGCGAGATCTTATCCAATCCAGCGGGACGAAAGATCGTATGAAAATGACGGAGGCTCCTTTGATACGGCGCCAGGCCCGCGAACTGCCCCAGATGGTACTCGCAGGCGGGGGTCTGCCCGTCCCCGATCCCCAACTGCTCATCCAGCGGCACCCAGGTCTCGCCATTACCGCTGGCGTAGTAGGCTCGTGTCAGGGTGACCGGTCCATACAGCCCGTGCACCGTCTTCGGGCGCTTCCCCTTGAACCGAAACACGACCTTGCCACGCTTCACCCGCGGCCCCTGGTAGCCGCTGCCTACCTCCGCGGCCAAGTTCTGGACTGCCTCCCGGCCCAGCTGAATCAGACGCTCGTGCACCCCCAGTTCCAACCTCAGCATCCCAGCGGCGCTGCTGGCAGCGCACTCGGCGCCGCCGGCCAGCTTGACGTGGTCAACGAAATGAGCCACCAATTCCTTATCCATGTTTGACCTCCCAGTCGTAGCCATTGTGCCATCGACTGGGAGGTCTCTTCTTGTGGCCGCCACAATCTGGGGTCGCACCCCTTGCCGCATTCGGCGTTCCACTTCATCTCCCACTTCGTGTAGAATGACTCCATGTCTGCCGGTGTCAGCGCTGGCAGGATGCGGTATGCACTCTGTTTCACCTCCAGGCATGGCTCGACAACCTCCCCGACAGTCTCGGGGAGTCTGCGACCGCACGCAAGCTGGAGGAGATATGTACGCTTGATCTTTCCGCACTCGACAGCGTCGAACCGCCGCGCGGATTCGGGCGTGACTGAGGCAACCGGCCGGCGTCTCCCGGCACTCGCACCGCCTGCCCGGCCGGCCAGCACGAGCCACGCCGCCGTTCGATGTCACCGCGCACACGCCGCAAGCCGGTTGGCGTCGCTTCAAGCGCTGTCTCTCGGCTCCCATCAGATGGCACGGTTGACTCAACGCTCGCATCGGTTTACAACCCAACCGACCAGCCGGGAAGGGGGGTCCTTTTGAACGCCGATCTGGGGTCACTTTGCCTGCCGATTCACACTCCCTCGATTTCTTTCTTCGTTGGTCGTGGCCGCCGGCGGGAGTACCTCCACAAGCACGGGATACACATCCGCTCGTAGAAAAGGGGAGAGAGTAAGCCCTAAGTGGGGACACTCTTGAGTGACCCCTGACACTCTCCACCGCGCCTGAGCGATTGTGACGGAAAGCGGTTCTGCTGTCAGGAGGACGCGGAATGGATCGGAGCAGCACACCAAGCGCCGATACTCTTGTCAATCGGAGGGATCTCAGGCAATGAACAACAGTGCGGTTGGCAGACGGCCAGCGCTTCTCAGGATACTATGCGCAGGACCGTCGCGCCGTTGCGCTGGGACGTCGCCATGGGCGCGGTGGTGCTGTTCATCGTCACCGCGGCGTTCATGATCTCCGGTGCCGCCATGCTGTACCCGCTGCAGAGCGAGTTCAAGGGCTGGAGCAGCCTACCCTCCGTCAACTCACCGCCGCCAGCCGCGCCGGCCGCATTCCGATGTTACCGACTGTCAGCGCCCGCGCTACGGCGACTGCCGGCCTGCGTCCGGTCCCGCCGACGACCCCTGCGAGCCTCTAGACTCCCGTGCATTCGCCCTAAAAGGTCGCAGGTGAAGCATCGTCGACACCAGCGATACTATATGAAGTGGAATAAACATCCACATCATCAACGGCACCACCACCGGGAAATAGTCCATGCCCCCACTACCGCACACGGCATATCGAAAGCCGTGTATGCTACACTTTATGAGCGTCCATCCTGTCCACACGTGACTCTTCCAGCCCACTATCACTGCTCCACTACGGTGCACCCGCCACTCGTTCGCCGATACGCAGGCCTTCGCCTCCGAAGTACAAGCAAAGACTCCCCCGTGAACAAATTTCAGCACAAAATCAACATGGAGAAGACTCGGGAGGATTATAAAAAGCACCATAAACAAGAGCTTATAGTGGATAGCAAATCTACCATATACCGATGCATTGAACGCAGCTGGAAAATTTTCGTGCCATACTCCTCTACCAAAATTCTTTGAGTATCTCCGAACAAGATAATGACTCGCAAATATCGGTGGAAGGGTGAAAAACAGCCCATAAAATGATGCGACGTAGTAATTTGTATCTGCGCGAATCAGAAGTCCTGGTAAAGGCAGTTCTGCCCCATGCATGTGCAACGCTATATTGACGGACAGCGATAACGATGCGGTTCCAATGACACTCCACGCTGTTGTAATAAATCTCTGTTCTGCTGTCAAATCCGGTTCGCTCATTCATTTTAATCAATGTCGTCGAATAATAGAGGGGATGTCATATGCAAGCTGACTGCTTCGGGTGGTGTATGAACATGTCCCATGATTCCACTTTCCTGAATGTAAATATCAAAGGACGGGTGCCCCACTACCGAAATGGACAACATCATATTCCGCATGTCGATGTCCACAATATGCTCGGCGAGCATATTGACTATATTCCTGTAGCTGTCAGATAAATCGAATGTTACTTCTTTAGGAATCGATTTCAAGAATCTATCCGGCAACAATTGAACCAACACACTATGGTGTTCTAGCTCAATATTGGTAATTGATAGCTCCATATCGGCCATAGTTAACATCGGTTCACCAATCAGTGTCGTACGCACTTCGAGAGCGTCGTGGAGCACACCTAAGACAACTTCGGCCCTAAGCTGATCTGGAGGTCTAGTACTGACTATGACATCACGAACCGTAATGTTAGTACCTCCTACTAGACTCTTTCCGACAAGCGCTTCACGGATATGGCGGGTCGCCTCGGCTATGGATATGTATACTATAACTTGGAGACGTCCATAATCGTGCTGAGGATTACGAAGGTTTTTTGGCAACGGCCGAGTTGGCTGAGAGGTCGGTTGGGTGTCAACAAACAGCTCCGTATAGAGGCTGAGCGCTACGTCGGCAGTAACAATACTGTTGTGACTTCCAGTGAAGCCGCGGAAGTGTAAACCAACAGGACACGTTTTGACCCACATCGTGGGCTTATGAGAAATCAATAATGTCTGGTGCGATTTGTTCCACATGTTCTGGAGAGCATCCCTGATCGCACTTGAGAATGTGGACTCTATATGTGCATCGATCTCTTCACCTAGTTCTCTAAGCTTACTATCGATAAGCCTGCCGGCCGCGGTGCCCACACTAATTGTCGTCTTAAAGGGTCCTACATGTAGGGTAATCCAGGGTCGGTCCGTATATTCATAGCGAAGCGAGGTGGAAGAGTCAATGGACCAGTCTTCATTGAATAAAATGTGGGTTCTAGCAATAATTCTGAAGGCCCCTCCGAAGTCCTCATGGTGTCGAACTGTAAAGAAGGCAAATCTCACGCTCCAATCTACCCGGCCGCTGTTGATGGCTAGCGGCACCGTCCAATCGAGTGCATTATCGACAGCAGAGAGTTCTACAGGGCCGGCCCGATGGATACCCAACTGTACATATGCATTGTGTCCGATTGACTCGCCAGTAATCCATACTATCCCGTCCTTTCCGTGTTTTTGTGACAAACCGCGCTCAAGTACTCTTCGC
>CBDHFB010000004.1:0-31368 GCA_965262385.1 Dehalococcoidia bacterium
CTGGCCCCTCTGGAGTATGAATGATCTCCACGGAGCGACCGCCACCGGGGTTGTCCACCATATCATCTCTAGCGGTAACGGTGACCGTCTGAACGGCGTTCCAAGAACTCCCCCCTCCAGGTGTGAAGGTCAGCTTCTTAGACGACGGTAATGTCACATCTGCGCTACTCGGCTCTCTACTTACTACATGGACCACAACTTCTTCACCGGGCGGAGGTGAGCTTCTCAGCCGCACATAGTAAGTAGACTCACCGGCGTTTTCATTAATTACCGGCCGCGGAAGCTCAGCGCCAGTTTCTGTTTTAGTTATCAGCAGTCCGACGGTGTCGCCATGGTCGCTAATTGTTACCGGCACTTCGATGGGATTGTATGAAGTATCGCCGCTTACTGTATGAACAATGCTTGTGGATCGACTGCCAACAACATCATCATTTATTCCAATCACGTATACCGTATGTGTCACGTCGCCTGTACCAAACGTCAGGCTCGAGATGTTTGTAATAGTTTCCGGGTCCGACAGCGCTTCCTTGTCGTCCGTTATCTTGATAAAGTCGCCGTCGTCCAGCGTTACGGACACAGAGGTGGCAGCAGCATCCTTGCTATCCAACCTCACCGTATAGCTTACGGGGGTGCCGTATTTGTCTACGTCTACCGTGCCGTCGTTATCGGTATCAGTCTCCTTGACGCCGTTAGCCTCCCCGACGCTAAAGCCTCCTACTTTGGAAATGCGAAGTTTCTTGGTTATAGTATCTTTGCTATCTTCGTCATCAGTTACCGTCAACCGCTTTATCACTGCCGGAACGTCGCTGTATTCGCCTCCGGACGCTGTATGCGTAATAGTCACCCGACGGCTTGAGCCCGGGCTATCCTCGTCGTCCTCTACGCAGATGCGTACGGTCTGGGCCTCAGGGAGGGTAGTGGCAGTAGAGGCGGCAGTGAACCTCAGAGGGATACTCTTACTAGCGGACGCACAATCAGTGGTGGACAATCCATCGCTACCCTTAACGCTCTCCATATCCAGTGTAACTGTCACGTCTGTAGAGGGGGACGTGCTCAGCCCCACCATATATGACCGCGGCGTGTCACCATCCGGAATGCTCCTCTCTGGTGGGAAATCGCTGATCGTTATCTCTGGATCATCGCCGACGTCGGTTATCTTGACCTTCACAGGCACAGGCACAGGATCTGTACTACTGTACCCCCCCCCGTCAGCGGTGTGTGTGATGGTCATAGATCGGCCACCGGGGTGCTTCACAGCATCATCGAAACCACGGACGAATACATTCTGCGTCTCATTCCAATTGGCATCCGTGAAGGTCAACTCGGTAAGGGGCATCCTATCTTTATAAGTCACGGCAGCCACTGTCGTCTTTGCGCCGGAAATGGTGACGGTGACAGCAGCAGTTGGCTTACTGGTCAATTTCACACTGTATCGACGAAAGGCGTTTTCACCAAAGGTCAGCGCTCTGCTTGATATTGATATGGACAGCCCCTTCTTATCCGTGTCTCGTGCCGTCACCGACAGTGTGTTAGTGCCGTCCGGGACGGAGTAATTAGTGAACGTATGCGTAATATCGGCCATCTGGACGACACTCACGGGGTCGTCTTTGACAGTAACCTCTACCCGCTGAGGCACATTCCAATTGGCGGCCGTGAATATAAGCTTCCCTTGCCCTAAAGAGGTTTTCTCTATGACATCCCTATCTGGTGGGATGGATAGTGTTACCCCAGCATTACTCGTTCCAGGTGATGATGTCAGCCTGATAGTGTAGGCGCCTGTGCCACCTTCATCGATCATCAAAGGTGACGGATCAAACATGACTCCTGCCGCGTCCTGCTCTGTACGTCCCACATCACTTACTGTCACAGTGGTGGGATCAATACTGACATTCTCGTAACTTCCACCGGTAGGAGTGTAGGTTACCTCCGCCGATCGCTCTCCGGCTGTATCGTCGGGGACGCCGGTAACAGTGACCGTCTGCGCGCCGTCCCAATCGTCAGGAGTAAACGTCAGTGACGCTGGCTTAACGGTTGCGGCGTCTGGGTGGGTACCCCCCACCTTCAAGCTCACAGTCACGGTACCCGTTGGTTCGCTATCGAGCACTACCGTATAGGTGGCCAAGGGGCCAGGTGGCCCGCCCTCCGTCACCGTAACTGTTCCGGCATCGTCGCTCAGCGTGATTCCCGCGGCATCATCGTCGTTCTCTACCGCTACGTGTACGGTCTTGTTTGTACTGAACCCTCCACCGTTAGCCGTGTGCTTGATGGTCGCCAAACGGAACCCACCGGGGTTGTCTACATCATCATCTGTGCCGGTAACGGTGACCGCCTGAGAAGACGACCAGTTATCCGGCGTGAACGTCAGCAGTTCCTTGCTAACAGAGGGAGGCTTCGGGTGGTCGCTTTCCACAGCCAGGGTTACGGTGACGGTGCCCGTAGGAACGGTGCCCAGATTCACATTGTAGTTATCAGTATTATTACTGTTGATAGCGCAGCCCGTTGTCTCGCAGACCTTGATGTCTACCAGATCGATCACCAAGACCCGTTGCGCCCAGCCAGTGGCAGGAACAGCGAGCAGCAGCGCAGCAGCCAGGAGCACGACCGCGCCCCCCGACATTCTCCGGCGTCGACGGTCTGTAGCGAGAGATGCGATCCTGTCTTCGGCATGTTGGGGGTGGCTGCTGGTGAGCATTAGCGTTGCTGCTCCCTTTACTGGGGTCTTTACACGGCCCCCAGCAGTGCTGTTGGGGGCTTTGACGATGGTCGTACAATCAAAAGGCAGCCGACCAAACACCGCGCCGGCCGACTGCCTTTCTCACAAACCCGTTCAATCGGGCATAAATTGGGGTATAGGGACCTCTACCTATCCCTCACGACCACCGTGAACGTCTGCGTCGCAGTCTGGCCCAAGCCGGTTTGTGGAGCGGGCGTTTCGCCCATATTCCCCGCAGGCTCCCGAAGGGTAACCGTAATGGTAGCTGTGCCTGGACCTACGGCTTTGATCATAGCGCCGCCGCTGACGTCTTCACCCGTCGCCAGCATCGGTACCGCTACTCTCGGATCATTGGATTTCCACGTTACTTTGTAGTCACTATCAGCTGAGCCGCTCGCAGTTGTGGCGCTTAAGGCGCCATCTTTGTCCTCAAAATATACAGACAACATGGCATCCGGTAGGATCGCATCCTTACTACTTTCCCCAAAGTCAAGGGCCAATGCCGACAGGTATTTATCCTTCATCGGCATCGGGGCTCCATTAACCCTCACATTGACAAGCCCGACTTTATACTCAGAGAACAAGCCGTCGGAATCCTTAGCTCTCACGTCAAGCGTCAGCTGCGTAAAATCGTCCGCGGCTACCCCATCGCCATCATAAGTCGATTTGAGGCCCGTGACGGTAACGGTGTTCTTGTCCTTGTGCATACCCGATACGAAGGTTGAATCGTTGCCAGTAACAGCGACCTCGAATGTCAAGTCTTCGTCGTCACCAAAGTGGCAGCCCATGTCTCCGTCTTCGACAGCCGCTATCTTTTCACAACCATGCATCCCGATAGCGAGCATCACATCGCCGGCATTCTTGCCCATTTGGGTCCCCACCCATAGGGGCGCAGCCGTAGCCATATCCGTAGCCGTAACCGCAGTGCTCCCCTTCATGCCAGCAACAGGCGCTCGATTGCGGCGAACTGCTACAGTATTCTCGATCATAGTTCCTCTACTGTCCGTCGCCGTAATAGTCACCATAGGGGTTGCTGTATGGAGAATCATCTTGTCGAGGCTTACGCTCAACATGGCATCGGTGGCAGTCGCGGTCACCATGGCAGAATTTGATTTTGCTCCGTAGGTGAGGCCATGGCCACCAAAGTACATGGCGAGGTCACGAGTCCTGGGCTCCATGTCGGCCATGCCGGACTTGTCGCTGATCACGATCGCAGGAATCGTTACCATCTTCTTGAATGGCGCGAAGTACGCCTCGCCTGGCGCCTCTCCGGGCGGCCCCTGCGGTCCTGCCGGCCCATCCGGCCCAGCCTCGCCGGGTGTCCCATCCGGCCCAGTCGGCCCGGTCTCTCCAGCCGGCCCTGCGTCGCCGGTGTCGCCGGTGTCGCCCTGGTCGCCCTGGTCGCCCTTGGCACCCGCAACACCGGCCGGCCCCTCGCACCCGGCCACAATCAACATTGCGATAAACAAAAGTGCGCCGGCCTTGAACCAGCGCCCTACAGCACTATTCATGCTTCCCCCAGATATTCACATTCGCCCTTTCTCGGGCGTGTATTTTGGTCGTGGTGCAGCAACCCGCACCTGCGATGGCTACAGGCGTCCATTCCTGCGCCCCGGAATCATTTTCTGGCAATCTCGACACCCTTCTCCGTCCCCGCCCCCTTCTCCGTCATTACTTCCTCATGTTCGGTGACTATCTCGATCATCTTCTGTACTGCTATTCGGGTGCTCCTCAGACGGTTTCGGACCATGAACATCCGGGCCATGTGGAAGTGGTCTGGCGTTATGTGTACTCGATGCAAATCATCCATATACGCTCCTCCCCCGCCCTGAAGAAAGCCGGCGAGGGCGAACGACCCCCGCCGGCACCGGAACCCGAGATGACTCAAAGCGGGCCACCCGGAATCTGGAGGTGAGTGACCTATATCATCATTGTCGGCACAAGTTCAAGTTATTTTCGCAAAAAACTTGCAGCACCGCGCAGCAGATAGTGATGTCAGTACCTATTTGCCCCGTAATGGCGGTTGCACAAAGCATGTCAGCACGTCACCATGCCTGCATGCTGACCATAGCCATCGTCTCACAGAAGGGCGGCGTGGGGAAAACGTCCCTGGCGCTCAACCTGGCCGTGGCCGCCGAGCTCGCCGGGCACGCGGCGCTCATTGTGGACCTTGACCCCCAGGCCAGCGCCGCCGCCTGGGCCGACTCGCGCGAGGCAGAAACTCCAGTCGTCGTTTCCGCTCAAGCCGCGCGGCTGGCGGAGGTCCTCACGACCGCACGGGACCACGATGCCGCCTTGTGCCTCATCGACACTGCCCCGCACGCTGAATCCCCAGCGCTTACTGCCGCACGGGCGGCCGACCTGGTGCTTGTGCCATGCCGCGCGTCGATTCTCGATCTGCGCGCGGTCACGGCTTCCCAGGCGATCGCCCAGCTCGCCGGCACTCCCGCATCGGCGGTGCTTTGCGGGATCCCTGCCCGCGGCTCGCTTGCCGACGAGGCGCAAGCTACCCTGGAGGCGCACGGTCTGCCGGTCGCGCCAGTGCGCATCGGTCACCGCGCTGCCTTCGTTCACGCCGTCACGATCGGGCAAGGTGTCCAAGAGTACGAGCCACGCGGGAAGGCCACGCGCGAGATTACGAGTCTCTACGAGTGGACCTGCAGCCACGCCAGCCCGGCGGCTGCGCTGAACGGAGTCTGACCTTGGCCAAGCGCTCACTCCAGGATGCGTTCACCTCGCCGGCCCAGCCCACCGCGCCGACACCACAGCCCGTGGCCCAAACACATCGTCCACCCAGCCGCCGCGGCCTGAAAGCCCTCACGGTGTGGGTGGATCCCGCTGTCCATCAGCAGCTCCGAATGATGGCGCTGGAACATCGGCGCCCAGCAGAGGATATGCTGCGTGAGGCGCTCGCAGATCTGTTCCAGAAGCACGGGCGTCCCCGGTTACAGTAGACGGGGTGCGGGTGCTCTGGCAGTCTGCCGGCACAGAGCTTCAATGAGGCCCGGCGCTGATCGCCGGGAACAGGTGAGTTAACCCTTACCACACCATTGTCGTCATACGTGGCTTCAATGAGGCCCGGCGCAGAGCGCCGGGATGTTCAGAACCGGCGAGCGGCCCCTGGTTCATTCGTTGCCTCCGCTGCAATGAGGCCCCGGCGCTGAGCGCCGGGAACAGCCTGCTATTCGCTCCTCAGTCGATTCTTGGCCATGCTTCAATGAGGCCCGGCGACTGAGCGCCGGGAACAGACGGTCACTGTCTGCGCACTCCTCCCCCGGATACCTGCTTCAATGAGGCCCGGCGCTGATCGCCGGGAACAGGCCGGCGCCCCTCTTTTACAGTCTCCCACAAAAAACCCGCTTCAATGAGGCCCGGCGCTGATCGCCCTGATCGCCGGGAACAGATGGGGGGACCCATCGGCCCTCACACGCCGCGATCACGCTTCAATGAGGCCCGGCGCGGACGCCGGGAACGGCTCCATATTACGCTCCCTGAAGAAGCCGGCGGGGGCGCTTCAATGAGGCCCGGCGCGACGCCGGGAACGGTAGCGTGGCGTCCTCGGTGACGGATTCATGCTTCCTCCAGCTTCAATGAGGCCCGGCGCGGACGCCGGGAACGCTCCCTATCGGATAAGACTATTATCGGCCTTCAATGAGGCTCGACGAGAATCGCCAGAAGCACGGGCGTCCCCGGTTACAGTAGGCGGGGTACGGGTGCTCTGGCAGTCTGCCGAAGATGAGTGGTAGGCAATGACCCATGAAAATGACGAAACGTTGCGGCACGACGGCCGCGGGACTGCTCCTGGCGGCGGCGCTACTGCTGGCGGGCTGCGAGGAAGCGGTGGAAAAGCCATTGAATGGGAACGGCCCAGCGCCGGCTCCAGAAGCTCCAGACGACACGCCGCGACCACCGAAGACCAAGCCGACCGACCCGAAACCGGCTCACCGTGCAACTGGCGTCGAGCTCAATACGAAGCTCGAATGGTCTGCGGCATCCGGCGCGACCAGCTACCAGGTGTACTTCGGCATGGACACGACGCCTGACGAGCTGAAAGGCAACCCGGTGGAGACCACATTCGATCCGGGGAAGCTGGAGCACGACACGATCTACTACTGGCGGGTCGACTCCAAGAACAAAATCGGAACGATTACGGGCGCCGTGTGGTGGTTCAGAACCGAACCCACCCCGACCCCCAAGCCGGAGAAGGCGACCACTCTCTACCCGGCTCACGAGGCCACCGATATAAGCCGCGATATAACCCTCGAATGGAACGACGCCGATGGCGCGACGAGCTACTTCGTGTACTTAGGTACTGCTGCATCGCCTGACCGCAACAAGCAACTGCTTGAGCAGACCGGCACCACGTTCAAACCTGATAAAGCGTTGCAGTACGACACCACCTACTACTGGCGGGTTGACTCAAAGAACGCTGGAGGCATCACCAACGGGGACGTGTGGTCGTTCACCACAGAGGCGAAGCCGGCGGCGAAGGGGACCCATCCACAACCGAGGGACGGCGCCACGGACGTGGACACACGTGATGACCTTTCGTGGGATGAGGCACCCGGCGCGACGCATTACGTCGTGTACTTAGGCACCGACCGTCCGCTTGGTGCCGCCCAGCGAAACGAGGAGCAGAAGGACATCGAGTTCGATGCGATGTTGGCGCATAACACCACCTACTACTGGCGGGTCGACACCAAGAACGAGGGCGGTGCCATTACCAGCGGGGACGTGTGGTCGTTCACGACCGTGGCAGATGCTGCCTCGTCTTCCTTTTTTCAATGAGGCCCCAGCGCAAATCGCCGGGGAAAGACGCCGCGCTCGAATCGTAACTCGACAAAACATCCATCCTGCGCCAGGCCCGACCCGCCAGGAAAGACACGGCTCGATTCCCCTGCGACTGAGCGTTACCGTGCTTCAATGTGGCCCGGCACCGAACGCCGGGATCAGTCGCCATCCCCCGCTTGTGGTCGCCGCCTGGCAGGCTTCAATGAGGCCCGGCGCGATTCGCCGGGGGGGGGGCGGACGGCGACCGTAACTCCAGGGCGCGCTGCATGTTCATGCTTCAATGAGGCCCGGCGCAGAACAGCTTGAAGATGTTTGCCGAGTTACGGAGTCAGGCTTCAATGAGGCCCGGCGCGAATCGTCGGGAAGACTCGGGGCGCTTCGGTTGGCGGGTGCTGCCCGTACCGTGCTTCAATGAGGACCGGCGCGATCCGCCGGGAGTGTTGGACTGTTCCTGATGAGGGTGTTCAGTCGTTGCCTCCGCTGCAATGAGGCCCGGTGGTGAGCACCGGGCCAATCCGCCGTCTATCCTTTATCGGTCGCCTCTCGTGGCTGCCTGACTGACAACCCGGCGCCGGCCGGTGATCCCGATGGCGACATCCTGGCGGTTATCGGAAGTGGCCGGCGCACGGCCATGCTTCAATGAGGCCCGGCGCTGATCGCCGGGAACAGGATGGCAGATCGTGTTCATCCTGGAGATGGCATTCCCGCCGCTTCAATGAGGCCCGGCGCTGATCGCCGGGAACAGAAGCCGGTTTCACCTTTGTAGTCGCCGTCAACAACCTTGCTTCAATGAGGCCCGGCGCTGATCGCCGGGAACAGCTTGCAGCGTGCCTAACGGCCTCGCGCGTAAGACCGCGGCTTCAATGAGGCCCGGCGCTGATCGCCGGGAACAGGCCGCGGGCAGTCGCCGATGCAGGTTCTCTCCGCGTGGCTTCAATGAGGCCCGGCGCTGATCGCCGGGAACAGAACCCGGAAGACCCCAGCGGACCCGCCTACCGGCTGATGCTTCAATGAGGCCCGGCGCTGATCGCCGGGAACAGGGACTCGCTGTACCTGCGCGGCGCGCGCGGGGTAGGCGGGCTTCAATGAGGCCCGGCGCTGATCGCCGGGAACAGGTCGCGCCTGCACCACCACGTCCACGCACTTTTCTGGTGGCTTCAATGAGGCCCGGCGCTGATCGCCGGGAACAGCAGGCGTGAAGCAGCTTTTGTAGCAGGTGAGTTTGAGGGGCTTCAATGAGGCCCGGCGCTGATCGCCGGGAACAGTCGGCCCGTTTGGGCGACTATCTTACCGATCTGCGTTTGCTTCAATGAGGCCCGGCGCTGATCGCCGGGAACAGCGGAGTGCGCGGGGTCCTATCTCGTCAAGTATCTGTCGCTTCAATGAGGCCCGGCGCTGATCGCCGGGAACAGGCACCGGATACATGATGCCATACCAGAAGCAGTTGCGCACCACTTCGCGAGCGCTCGCCCGTGCTCGCCCGCCAACGGCCCAACGGTGTCCACAGAACCACACCTATCTGATGTCGGCACTGGAGCACTCGCAGCCTTGAGGCAGGTGCCCCGGCGTTTATCTGCACCCGTGGCACTGCCGATCATCGGGAGTAGATGATCTCTCTTTCCGCACTCGGAGCAGCCATAGCCGAACATGCAGCCATCCGTCGGATTCGTCGCTTGCAGCCCGCCGGTGGGGCAGGGGACAAGCTGTTTCCGCCCACCTATCCCGCCGAGCGGGAGGGGCCGCCGCGGCACGTGTTCGAGCGCCGCCGCCTCAACGGTGGCGAGGTGTGGTGCGTGCTGATCGACAGCGTACAGAGCCAGGCGAACCGGATGGAGGAAGCGCTGCTGGCGGCCGCGTCGGAAACAGCGCTCCCACTGCCCTTCGTGGTAGTCGACTTTCGAGACGCGGGACTGCAGCCGCTGGAGCAGATTACGTCCCTGGATGCTCCGCACCGCGTATACGATGCCATCATTCGGGACAGCCTGCTGAATGCGGAGCCGTTCATGAGCAGCGCGCCGGGCCAGCGCCTCGCCGCGGCGACGCCGGCGGAGGCCACCGCGCTGCTGGAAATCTCCCCCGCGGCGCTGCTGTTCGGAGCGTGGCACAGCCAGGGCGAAGGCGGCGGCCTGGGAGCCAAGTTCCCGCGGGCGCTGGTGTCGGAAATCATGGGGATCGACACGCCAGTCGAGGAAGTGGTGAGAGATCGGCGCACCGGCAGGACGGAACAGCAGACGGCCGGCCGGCGCACGGGCAGCCGCATCGACCCCCTGGGCGTGCTGCGCAAGGTGGAGGTGTTCAAGAGCCCGACCGCCTGGAGCACCGATCAGGAGGAAGCGGGCAAGGGAGCCAAGAAGGTGCGCCCTTCGGAGATCAACCACGGCAACATCACGCCGTCCGTCACCCCCCTTGGCGTGACCTGCAGCTATGCCGAACACCGCGCCGTGCTGACCTTGGCCGGGCTCAGGCGGCTGCGCTTCGGAGGCGGCGAACGGAACGCCGCCGGGCGCGCGCTGCTGGCCGCGCTCGGGCTGGTGGCGCTCACCGAGCAGGACGCGAGAGGATATGCGTTGCGCTCGCGCTGCGACCTGGTGTGCGACGGCGCGGCGGCGCTGGAGTTGGTGCACGCCGATGGTTCGACGGAGCCGGTCGAAGTCGACCGGCAGGCAGCGCAGGAGGTGTACCGAGAAGCGTATGCCGGTGCCGAGCAGGCCGGGTTCAAGTTCACCTCGATCACGTTGAAGCCGCAACCGAAGCTGACCGAGATCGTCCGGCGCAGCCGCGAGCTGGCGTTGGAAGGCGAGGGACGCGACGACGACAGGGACGAGTGAGTCTCGTCCTCGAAATCGAGTTCCTTACCGGCGTCTGCCGCGCTGCGCAGAGCCCCGCGAGCGACGCCCCTGATTGGCCGCCGCAGCCGGACCGGGTGTTTTCAGGGTTGGTTTCCGCCTGGGCGGCACGGGGTGAGTGCAGCATCGAGCGCCAGGCGCTGGAGTGGCTGGAAGGCCAGAGCCCGCCGGCGATCCATGCCGGAGGGTACACGCCGCGGCTGGCACCGGCCGTGTTCGTGCCGCCGAACGATCAGCGCTCGTCCACGGCCGCGCCGACCTACCTCAAGGTCATGCCCATGATGCGCCCGCGCCAGCCGCGCCGCTTTCCGGTAGCCAGTCTCGATGATCCGCTCATGGAGCTGGTGTGGTCCGTGGCGCCCCCCGCGGAGCTGCTGGAAGCGCTGGGCGAGCTGGCGCGCGACGTGGGCTACATCGGCCATTCGGCCAGCCTGGTGCGGTGCCGGTTCCTGGCGCGCAGTGCGCCCGCCTCGGCGCATCCCTCCACTCCGGCCCGGCGCCGCATCTACCCCGGTCGCCTGCAGGAGCTGCGGCGGGCGTATCGCCTGAACCCGGCGCGGCCGGTCATCTTGCCGGGGGCCACCGTCCTGCCCGCAGCGCCGGCGCCAGCGCCACGTGATCCCGACTGGCTGGTCCTGGAGGTGATCGGCGGTGGCGTTCCCGACCTGCGTGCTGCAGCGCTGGTCTGCCGCATGCTGCGCCGGACCTTGATGAGCGGGTACCACAACATCGGCATGGCGAATGAGATCCCCGAGGTCGTGTCCGGACACGCGCCGGATGGCAGCCCCACGCGCGAGCCGCACCTGGCGATCGCTCCGCTAGCGTTCGTCGGCCACCCGCATGCCGATGGGCGCGTGTTCGGCTTTGCGCTGATACCCGCCACGGACCTGCCTCTCCGTGACGTTCCGGGGCTGCCCGCCGCGTTCGAGAAGGTCGCGCTGTATGATCGCGGCCACCAGCGGCGCGTGCTCGAGCTCAGGGGCGGGCCGCTGCGCAGCGGGCTCTACCTCTCGCCCGCCGGCGCGGCGAGCAAACGCTCGCTCGATCCCCGGCCGTACCTGCGGCGCGCCCGGTGCTGGGCCAGCGTGACGCCCATCGTGCTCGACCGCCACCTCAAGCGCTACGACGACGAGGGCAAGATCCGCGAGCTGCTTGCTGACGCCTGCGCGAACGTCGGGCTGCCGCGGCCCGATCCGGCAACCATCCAGGTCGGCAAGCACTCCGGAGTGGAAGGAACGCCGCCGGCGTGGCCGCGCCCGGGCGCGCCGCCCTGGACCGCCTGGCGCGTCCCGCCGCCCCTGGCCAGCCGCTCGCTGACCCATGCGGTGATCGACTTCGGCCGCGAAGTTGCCGGCCCGGTGCTGCTCGGTGCCGGGCGCTTCACCGGGCTCGGGCTGTGCCGCCCCCTCGGAGACCGCTGAAATGGCGGCGCTGACACCGGCGGACTTCACCAAGTTCTTCACCGCCATTCACGGCGATCCGCCGTTCCCCTGGCAACAGCGGCTCGTCGAGCAGCTCGCGGGCGAGAACCGGTGGCCGGATGTGTTGGACCTGCCGACCGGCACCGGCAAGACGGCGGCGCTGGATGCTGCCGTGTTCCACCTGGCCCTGCAGCAGAACGTCACGCCGCGGCGCGCTGCGCTCCGCATCGCCCTGGTTGTGGACCGGCGCCTGGTGGTCGACGACGCCCACCGGCGCGCCGAGACGATCGCCTGCGCCCTGGCCGACCCGTCCCGGGTCAAGACCGGCCGCGCCGTGGTCGGCGAGGTCGCCCGCAGGCTACAGCGCCTCGCCGGCGCCGGCGAGCCACCGCTGGTCGCGGTGCGGTTGCGCGGCGGCGCCCCGCTGGAGCACGACTGGGTGCGCACCCCGACGCAGCCGACCATCCTCTGCTCCACGGTCGACCAGGTGGGCTCGCGGCTCCTGTTCCGCGGCTACGGCGTCTCGAACCGCATGGCGCCAGTACACGCCGGGCTGCTGGGCGAGGACACTCTGATCCTGCTCGACGAGGCGCACCTGTCCGAGCCGTTCCGGCAGACGCTGCAGGCGGTGCGCACGCTCGGCAGCGCGCACGTGACCGCCCCGATCCGGATACGTGTGAACGCTGATCCGGATACGTGTGCGGTGGTCCTCACGGCCACACCAGGCGGCGACTACGAGCGTCGCTTCGAGCTCGGACCGGCGGATCGCGAGCACCAGGTCCTGCAGCAGCGGGTCGCGGCTCCCAAGCCGGCCCGGCTGATGAAACCAATACCGAACACCGAGCCGGCAGGCGCGTTCGCCCGTGCGGCCCGCGACCTGGCGGAGCGGCTGCACCGCGGCGGGGTGGCTGCACCGGCGGTCGGCGTGGTGGTCAACCGGGTCGACCTGGCCCGCGCCGTCTTCGAGCGGCTGCGCGACAGCGTGGAGGGCGGTACGGTCGAGCTGCTGATCGGGCGCGCGCGCGACGTCGACCGGAGGGGGATCGAGGGTAAGCTGGCCCCCTTCCGTACCGGGGCCGCGGACCGCGAGACTGCCGCACCGCTGCTGCTGGTCGCCACCCAGTGTCTGGAGGTGGGCGTTGACCTCGACCTCGACGGACTGGTGACGCAGGCGGCGCCGCTCGATGCGCTGCGCCAGCGCTTCGGGCGCGTCAACCGCGGCGGTCGCAGCATCCAGGCCGCCGGCGCGATCCTGGTCACGACCGAGAGCCTGGGGAAAAGAGCGGACGATCCGGTCTACGGCGACCGCATCCGCAAGACCTGGGACGCGCTCACCGGGATCGCCAGGAACGACCGCGTGGACTTCGGCGTGGATGCGCTCGATCGGCGCCTGCGGCGAGCCAAGATCGACGTGGCCGAGCTCGCCGCACCGCGCGCCCGGGCGCCGGTCCTGATGCCCGCCTACCTCGACCTGTGGGCGCAGACCTCGCCGCCGCCGGCCGCGGATCCGGAAGTCGGGCTGTTCCTGCACGGGGTGGACCGCGCGCCGGCGGAAGTGTCTCTGGCGTGGCGCAGCGACATCACCAGCGCCGATCTGAAAACCGCCGCCGGGACCGACAAGCTCAAGATGATCCTTGGGCTGCTGCCCCCGCGCAGTGCGGAGATGGTCACGGTGCCGATCTGGGCAGCCGCAGCGTGGCTGAGGCGCTGGCACACCGCGCGCGCTGCCGGTGTCGCCGACGTGCCGGAACGCGAGGACGACCTCGAAGTGGAGCTCAGCGAGACGAACCGCATGGCGTTCCGCTGGGCTGGCGCCGACGATCCGCGCACCGATCTGGTCACCGCCAAGAAGTTGCGGCCCGGAGACGTGCTGGTGGTGCCCGCGGACTATGGCGGCTGCGACGGGTATGGGTGGGCGCCGGAGGCGCGTGATCCCGTGGTCGACGTGGCCGACGCTGCGGCGTGGCCCTACCGCGGGCGCCGGCTGGCAGTGCGGGTGACTCCGGAAGTGGAACACTGGCAGCGCCTGGCGGCAGTGCTGACGGGCACCGACTCTCCGGCCCTCGACGAGCTGCTGGCGGCGCTCCCGGACGAGGCCGGCGACGCCACCACGGGAGAGGACGGCAAGGACGGCACCCGGCGCAACGTGCGCGAGCAGCTCGCCGCTCTTCGCCGCGCCAAGGGCAAGGTAGACTTCCGCTTCCCCTACGGCCCGCCGGACGCCGGTGCTATCGTGGTAGCATGGTACGGCATCGAGGGCGAGCCGGCGCATGACCAACCCGTCACCGAGGACGACACGCTGTCCCATTCGGCTGGGCGCCAGGTCACCCTGGACGAACACACCTGCGGGGTCGTGACCTGGGTCGAGCGCTTCACGGCGACGCTCAAGCTGGCCGCGCACGTCGCCGCGGACCTGCGCCTGGCCGCGCTCCTGCACGACGTCGGCAAGGCGGATGACCGGTTCCAGCTCCTGCTCGCCGGCGCTGACTGGTGGAACCGGCCTGATGGTCCGGTCCTGGCCAAGAGCGGCCACCCTTCACAGCAGGGGGCCTGGGAGCGGGCCGGGTTGCCCAAGGGGTGGCGCCACGAGGCGCTGTCGGTGCGCCTGGCAACAGCCGACCCGCGCTTTGCTGATGCGCACGACCCCCACCTGGTGCTGTGGCTGATCGGGACGCACCATGGGCTCGGGCGGCCGTTCTTCGGTTTCGAGGATCCGCAGGACCGGAACCAGGGGCCGCAGTCGCTGGCCTACGACTTCAAGGGCCTCGACTGGGCGTCCCTGTTCGATCTGCTCCAACGCCGTTACGGCGTATGGGGCCTGGCGCGGCTGGAGATGATCCTGCGCCTCGCCGACCATCGCGCCTCGGAAGCCGAGCGGCCAGCGCCATGAGCACCGACCCGCACTCGCATCGGCTCGTCGGGCTGGAGCCGGGCAACCTGCTCGCCTTTCTGGCTCTGCTCGGCCTGCTGCGCGCCCTCGAGGAAGCAACCTCCGCATGGCCGCAGCCACGGGTCGCCTGGAGCGTCGATGAGCCGCCGGTTCGGCCGGTCTTGTATCTGTCGAAGGCGGTGGGCAGGGACGCGATCTTGACCGCCACGGCCGCCGGCGTCCAACGGTTGGCGGCCCGGCATGACTTTGCGCCGTACAAGAACCTGAAGCTGCCTCCGGAGATCGCTGCCGAGAGACTCCGCGCGGCCGCCGCCAGCGACAGCTACACGGCCGATCTGTGGGCCGCCCTGGTCAGTGACGCCGCGGTCCGCGAACGCAACAAGGCCACGGAGGCGGAGCCGACCCCGTTGTGCCTGATATTCGGCCAGGGACACCAGCACTTCCTAGAGCGGCTGCAGACGGTGCCGCGGCAGCGCCAACCTGACCGCGGACCGAAGCGCAACCAGCCCACCATCTCGGAGACCGATTGCCTGAGCGAAGCCTTGTTCTCACCCTGGACGCGGCCTGACGCCACGCACTCCTTCCGCTGGGATTCGCACGAGGACGTGCGCTACGCGCATCGCGCCACCGATCCCACTGACGCCAAGACGAAGGCGACCACTCAGCATGGCGCCAACCGCCTCGCGGCCGTCGGCCTGGCCGCGCTGACGGTGGTCCCGCAGCGCCGGGCCGGCGAGGTTCGCCTCGGTGTGCTCGGCGGCGACCGGGAACCCGATGGGACCTTCGCCTTCACCTGGCCGATATGGCGCGACCCGATCAGCTTGCCGGCGATCCGTACCCTGCTCGGGCATCCGCGACTGGCCGATCTCGCAACCCGCCGCGAGCTTGGTATCGTCGAACGCCGGCGAGCTCGCCGCAGCTCGTTCGGGAAGTACATGACCTTCCTTCCCACTTAAAAATGAGGCCCGGCGCCGTTGAACGCCGGGATCAGAGTCACACCGGCCGGGATCCGCAACTGTCTGCAGGGGCAGCGTGCGGTGCATGTTCATGCTTCAATGAGGCCCGGCGCGGACGCCGGGAACGGCGCAGACCCCGTGTAAGGTGCCACATCGGGAGCATTTGCGCACCCGTTTGCGCGCGCTCCCTCTACACTTGCCGGCGGCGGCCAACGGAGGCTGCTGAACGATCGCGCCGGCGGGCTGGAGCGCTCGCTGCCACACGGCGGGGATCCCGCCCTGGGCCAGGTCGGCTGACGGGCTGGCGCAAGCGCCGGTGACCAGGGCTGACGCCTTGCGTGTACACGCAAGGGGTGTCCGAGAGAGTATTCCACAGCGTTGTTCACAGGTTATTAGTCTCCCCCTCCCCCGGCACCCCCGCCCCCTCGTCCGGATACCGGATACCGCCACCGGATCTGTAGGTCTCAGACCCGGAGTCCGGATGCTACACTGATTGTCCTGAAAGCCGACCGTAGGTGGTGAGGGAACGGGGAGAGTCCCGCCCGTCCCGCCCGTTTGGGCTTGACCGTTCAGGATCCCCCCGGCAAAGGCACCGCAGTATGGAGCCGGGTTTTCGCTGGCCGACACGTGGCTTATCGACGATCCGTGGCCACGTCGCCGGTAGTCGGATTACAGGAGCCGGTGCGGCTGCTCCTCGCCCGCCTCTAGCCCCCTGGGGGGACCGCCACCGGGACCAACCTCAGTCCGACCGGCAGCATCGCCTACGGCGCGCCCGCTAAGCGTTCGGCCCGTGCGTACCGCAACCCTGAACCCCGTACACACGGGGCCGACGGTGCGACAGATACCAGCGTATGGGGTTGACTGTTTTTGCGTGTTTTCGATACGTTGTGCGTCCGCTACGGCTTGATCGCCGTGGCGAATTGCTGTAGGCTCCTGGTGAGCCGGAAGGATGCTCCGTATCGCGTTCATACGTGGTGTCCGCCGCGGAGGTGTTTGAAGCACCGTCCGTCGGCTACCGGTCATCGTAGCGTACCGCTGCCGATCCCCTCAACCCCCCGTCCCGCATCGTGCGGGCGGGGTGGGGAAAGGCGCCCCCCCCCTCAATCGAACTCGCCGAGTATTCCGCCGCCGCACTCGCTGCCTGAACGAGATTTATCCCTCCAGGGATCCCGGCCCCCCGGTCGAGTGACTCGGCTTGAGCGGATCGCCATGCGGCCGGCGGCGTACGAGCAGTGCGGCAGGAAGGCCCTGCCGCAGCCACTCAACCAGCCCGCCGGATCATCCGCAATTCAGTCCTCCGGGTACGCGCGGTAGGTGGCGTGCGGATAGCCCCGGGAGCCTGCTCTAGCCGGCTCCGCGTCGGCCGCGATCAGGTCGATCAAGTCCCACACCTCATCCACCCGGATACCGATGTTGAGGTCGCCAACAGGGATCCCCACGGTATAGCCATATTCATCGACCACGATGGTTTCGACGCCAGCGAAGGATACCGCTACGATGAACCCCTCGTGGTCAAAGACGGGGCTGCCGCTGGCGCCGCCTGTCTGGCTCAGGTTGAACTGTACCAGCTTGCTGTTCTCGGGCGTTACTTGGGTCTCCAGGATGGAGTACGGGCGCAACGCACTGATGGTGCCGTCCTTGAAGGTGGCAATCGGTCCCACTTCGAAAGGATGCGCCAGCTCACCAGGGAACCCCAACGTGCCGACCGGTTGCCCGACACGCAGTTGGGTAGCCAAGCTGCGGGGCAGGAATGATGGCACATTCTGAAAAGACGCATCCTCAATGAGGAACACGGCAAGGTCGGGAGATAAGTCTGGTGAGAACGAGTCTGGTGAATCTATGAATGGGTCAACGTACTTCGGGTGGACCCGGACAGTATCCATGTTCAGCCGGTACGTGTGAGCACCGCCGACTGCAGTACCTGCCCTCACAGCGACTATAACAGGCTTGACCGCAGGGGTTTCGTCGGAAATCCATTCCAAGATGTAAGGTATCGTCAACGCGACATGAGCGTTGGTCCAGATCGTATTCGCGTAGTGAGCGGCGAACCCGGTGCCGATCATGGAGAAAAATTGCTCTGGGAGATCTTCTGGGCAGTAGGCCTCCACCTCTGAGCAAAGGGTGTCTATTGGTAGAATCAATCCGATGGCGTAGATGGAGTCGGCCAGGTTAGCGTCCTCTACCACATCAGCCCAATTCAGAAACTGGCCAGGCTCGATAGGCGGTCCTCCCGGCCCCCGAGTGCAGGCCCCGAGCAGCGCTATCAAAACAATCGCTCCCAGGACGGTCTTGAACTTGAACCATTTGCTGCAGCGCAATGTGGTATATCCCCCTGTGCCCATGGTAGAGGCACGCACGAAGTCCTACAAATGAGGCCCGGCGCAAACGCCGGGAACGGCGCCGGTACGCCCGCCTCCAACACTCGATTACCTGATGCGCTTCAATGAGGCCCGGCGCGGACGCCGGGAACGGCCGCCATCCCACGGCGAGTCCTCCTTGTACTTCTCAAACTCGCTTCAATGAGGCCCGGCGCGGACGCCGGGAACGGCGCCCTAGCTGGGCGTCTACTGCCTCCGTTCAACGCTCCGCCAGGCAGCGCTCGCAACTGGTAGTCCAGGTGCTTGCCGGGCCGTATCCTGTAAGCGGTCCGTGATCCCGCCCGACCGGGGCGGGCCTCATTGAAGCTCATGCTGGTGGTGGCCATGGTATGCTCGCCCCAATGATGGATTTGCGCCGGAGCATGACCGACGCTCGCCAGTGGCTGGTCGAAGCCGAGGACAACCCGCTGATGACCGACGCCGCCCGCGTGGCCGCCCTCGACGCCCTGACCGCACGCACCACCGCCGGCAGCCGCTGGTGGTGGCAGTTCCCGGACGACTCGATCGTCGAACGCCTCGATGCCGACACCTGGCGAACGGCCGAGGCGGCCGCTTCGTAGCACCACAGGCGCTCGAATACATGCTGAGCGTCCCACGGGGCCGGTTGCCGAGCTGCCGGAGCTGGCGACGACGACGGTGACCCCGCGCCACCGGGGGCGATCCGGGCGCGGGGACCGCGGGCGACAGAAGGAGCGATTACCGGAGGTCAGCGCCCCCGTTTGAAGGGGAAGCGGTACTACACGCACCGGCTGATCGGGAGTAGGAGAGTTGACGGTCGGAGGCGACCAATGCATTGATGAGTAACGGGCAGTTACTGCCGCCCGAAATCAATCGTTGGAGGTTGATCGGATGTGGTTCTGGTGGGAGAAGAACCCCATGTACGGCACCGCAGTCATCCTCGGCATCGGCCTCATGATCGCAGTGATCGCCAAAGCGGCGCCGCCTCAACCGGATTGTGGGCGAGTAGGTCACCATGTTGTTGTTGGTAGGAATCGTGGTTGCGGTAACGCTGCTGGTGGTGTTCTTTGACCTGGCGGCGCGCCGGCGACCACTGCGAGTGTTTGGCTCGACCGCCAAGCAATACGAACTCATCGTGTGTCCCGGCAGTGGCAGGTCACTCGGCGGTGGCGGGTTTGGGTGCGGGCGCCAGCGAGTTGAGTACCCCTCTGGCGTGAACTGCTCCGATACTGTTTGCTCATGGCGGCCCGCCCCCAGGCGGGAAGAGTGCTATTCGGCGCGCTCCAGGTGAATCCCGTAGGCACCGAACGGGGCATGGTCGTCCAAACCGTACGACTCAATAGCCGGGTCCGACGCCACGATCCCGTAGACGGTAGGCGCCACGGGAATGCGCGCCACGTGGTCCTCCCCCAAGGCTATCTCCGAGACAACCGAACCGTCCGTGCGAATCGTCTGGGTCGCCCCTGTGAGGTTCAGGAAGTAGGTATCCGGATCGAGCGATCCGGTGCCCGTCAGACGGCTAGTTCCATCGACCCAGATGTCATCATCGTCCTCGCGCACCTGAATCGGCTGCTCCCATACCACCGAACCATCCGCCTCGACAGTCAAAGAACTGATCCTGCCATCGGGATCGGGGGTGCTGGTCCAGCGGCCGACCAGGTCAGGCAGAGCGTCAGGCACCCGCTCGTAGCGTGTGAACAGGTCTTCCGGCGGGGAACTCTCCCGGTCCCACCACGTATGCATGAACAAGATGTTGTGCTGCTCGTCCCCCCAATAGTAGGACTTGTCGACCGCTCCAAGCTCTGGTGGATCCTCGAAGTCGTCGACCCAGTGGTGAGTAACGGTGTCATCGGTCGCCTTCCAGCCGGACGCTGTCGCCCACTCGTCCAGGCGCTCGCCGGATGTCGCGTCGTACTCGGTTACAGCGTCGATAGCGCGGCCGCCAGCCGTGAAAGTAAGCAGCCGCACCTCGGTCGTTAGGGCTCCGTCCTCGGTTTGCCACTGCTCGGTGGTCCGCCAGGTACCTTGTAGTCCTGACAGCGGTACCGACTCTGGCTCCGGTGCCACCACGGCGCCCCGGCACCCGGACAGTAGGGTGGCGCTGCCGGTCAGGAGGACGATAAGGGTAACCGCGGCGGCTACTTGGTGAAGACGTTGCCCGCTGAGTAGTCTCATAGGCTGAACTTTACATCGGAACCGGTGGACATTCGACTTCTGGTGGATCCCATCTGGACAGTTGACGGCCGCACGCGCGGCCGAGGGTCCCCGTGCGCAGCGGGGGGCCGCCCCGCCGGAGCGGGCCTGCCTCATCCCCAGAGGCGACAGAACGGCCGTTATCGGACGCTACTGCCCTCCACGGTTCCTTCCAGTCTCGCTTGGCCCAGCTCGATAGCACGTATACGCGAATTCTGAGCATCCAGATTTCCGTCGACCGTCTGACGGATCGTCTCGATACTAGTGTTGAGTTTAGTCCGGACGTCTTCGAGTCTATTTTCACGATACATTTGCTGGTCGAACATACTCTTGGAGAGCGAATGAAACCCAGTCATCGTCACAACGAGCAACGCCACAATCACACCGAACAATGCCACTCCCGTACTAACAACGGCGATCACTTCGCTACTCCACGGTCTCTTCGTCGTTACTGGGACACGTTGTTCGGGGGTCTGGTCGGCAGGCGGCGGGGTTTCGATTCGTGCCGCCGAGCCGCCGCCGGACGTCCCTCGATCCGGCTTCACAGGACCCGCAGGATTCGCGTTTTCGTTCTTGCTCATTGTGGGTTCCCCTCGTTCGTAGGCAACTGATAGTCCTGCCTGTCCTGCGAGTCGATGTAGTCCCAAGCGGACTTTCGGTATACGTCTAGCATGTTGGCGTCGGCCCCGGCGGCCTGCAACGCATGGAATATCGCGGTATTTTTTTGGATGGCTGCCAGATGGAGAGGTGTCCAACCTTTGGCAGAATCTTGCGCTTTCATATCGGCTCCTGCCATCTGTAGCGCATTGATGATATCCGGCTCCCGATTATTCAGAACAGCCCAGTGCAGTGGTGTGAAGTCATTTGCGTCACGTGCCCCAACGTCTGCATTCAGCGAGTGAAGCAACTCGACGACTGCAGTGTCAGAGTTGCCGTATGCCGCCCAATGTAGTGGCGTCCAGAGGTTTAGGTCGCGCGCCGACACATCGGCCCCGGCGGCGGTCAGCGTGCGGATGATCTCGGGATCATTGTGATGAGCTGCCAAGTGAAGGGGAGTCCAGCCATACAGATTCCGCGCCTCTATTGCAGATCCAGCCCTTGTCAGAGCTGTAATAGTATCCGGAATCTTTCCGTGGTACGCTGCCAAATGCAGAGGTGTCCAGCCTTCATCGTCGCGCGCCGACACGTCGGCGCCGTGTGCCGCCAGCATGTCGACGATGGCAGCGTTGTCATTGAGTGCCGCGAAGTGCAGGGGGGTCCAAGCGTTCTCGTCGCGCGCCGACACGTCGGCGCCGTGTGCCGCCAGCATGTCGACGATGGCAGCGTTGTCATTGAGTGCCGCGAAGTGCAGGGGGGTCCAAGCGTTCTCGTCACGCGCCGACACGTCGGCGCCAGTGCGCAGACAACCCTGGATCCCCGACGGCTGCGCCTGCATAAAAAAGCTCAGCGTGTTCCACTCACTGCAATTCTGGGCTGCCAGCGGCAGCGCCGCAGTGCAGAGCAACACGGCGAGGCTAAACGTGCGTCCGCGAAGACGATGCATGCTCTCGACTCCCTGTAGTACAGAAGATAGTGGATCGGATGAGGCTGCGCCAGCGCCAGTGATGGCGCGGAGCGACAGAAACCGCCTTACCGGCAGTCAGCCCACCAACCTCGCTGAACGCCGGGATCAGCCATCGCCTACAGCCACCCGCCCGCGCCGGGTGGTCCCTGGACGGCGGTGACCTCGGGGGAGAGATCGCCTAGCCGGCCGCCCCAGGGCTACTCACCGGAAGCGCGCTTCAGCTCGGCCATATCGGCTTTCAACTCAGCTACCTCCGCCTGCAGCGTGCGCAGATCGGTGGCGTAGGCGGAGCGCTCGAACCCCACCAGTACCCCCGCCACGACTTGCGCCGGCAACTCGGTGCGCAGTTCCCGCGTCTCGCGGCCCAGCGTCTCTACTTCGCCGGTGAGCGCGTCCAGCCGGCGGCCTTGGTCCGTCACTTCGCCGGTGAGCGCCTCCAGCCGGCCGTCAACTCGATCCAGCCGGCTGTCAACACGGTCCAGGCGCCCGCGCACGTCGCCCAGGACGATCCGTACCTCTCCCACCTCGCCGCGGAGCTCGTTCACCGCACCGAGCACGTCCCGTAGCGTCGGCTCGCTCTTACTCACACCCCTACTCTACCATGCCGCCGGGGAGGAACGGGCCACCCGTACCGCTCGTTGCAGCGCCACCACTGGCCGTAACTGGTGGTGGCGCGCTTCGTAGACCGGAGCCGCCTTGGATTCGAAGCCGGGCGTGGGGGGGCGTGGGTCAGGCCGGCGGGGGTTCGCAGCGGCGCAGAAAGGCAGCCACGGCATCAGCGCCGAAGTCGGTCAATCCGACAATCTCTGTCTGGTCACGGCCAACGCGGAACACCAGCCGGCCAGCCGTCGCGAGCCCGTCCAGTATCGGGTCAGCAGCTCCGATACTCA
Organism: Dehalococcoidia bacterium; assembly: GCA_965262385.1. Classification (GTDB taxonomy): domain Bacteria; phylum Chloroflexota; class Dehalococcoidia; order Lucifugimonadales; family CATOSD01; genus CATOSD01. Next base: position 22,601 of record CBDHFB010000004.1, read on the forward strand.
CCGCTACTCCCTCGGCATTATGCCCCCACTGCTCGCGCACCGCCGGTTGGTCGTCGAAGCGATAGGTAACCTCCACCGCGCCGGCACCGGCGGGCGCCTTCACCGCGGCCACCAGTTGCTCCGCCGTGCAAGCTACTCTAATGTCGCCCGCGCAGCCGCGGTACCCGCGGCTGCCGCAACTCAACGAGTGTGAGACAGCATCGGTAAAATCGTCGGTCGTGTCCGTACCAAGCACCCGGAGGGGCCAATGAGACCACCGAAAAGCCGCGGGTTACCTCCCTCGGTCGTTGCGCAGCCGACCAGCGCGGCACCCGCGGCAAGGGACAGTAACGCGGCGGTCCGCTCCAGGAACGCGCCCAGGGTCCGAGCACTCATCATCGGAGCGCAGTCTACCAGGAACGGCCTCGGCCCAGGTCGGCGCTTCACGGCGCGCGGCGGCCTCCGGGGGTCCCCCCCTCCCCCCCCCAAAAGTACCACCGAGGCGGCGCGGACCGGCGTCAAATCCGGAGTCTCCCGCGCCGGCGATCCCGAGGGCGACAGAAGCACTCTAACCGGAAGACAGGCTATGCGCCGTAACGTAGTATTGCTTCGTACAAATCTGTACGGATATTATGACCGGTGAGGAGTTTGTGCGCCGTGTGCGGCGATTGGGCCGAGAGCGTGGGGTTGCGGTACGGTTCGACCCTCGTGCAGGCAAGGGAAGCCACGGGCGGCTGTACTACGGGGGACGCTTCACGACGATCAAGAACCGGCGGAAGGAGATCGGAGCGGGACTCTTGGCGGCGATGCTCCGGCAGCTCGGGCTGAGCCGCGACGATCTCTGAGCGCAGTGGAGGGCAGGATGACGCAGAGACTGGTCTGGCCGGCGGACCTGCAACGGCAGGAGGACGGATCGATCCTCGTCTCGTTCCCGGACATCCCGGAGGCGTTGACCGAAGGGGCGACGGAAGCCGAAGCGCTGGCGGAGGCGCAGGACTGCGTGATAGCCGCCCTTGGCGGGTACGTGGAGGGCCGGCACCCCATTCCCGCGCCGTCCCCGGTTCGCGGGCGGACGTCAGTCGCGCTGCCGGTGCTGGTTGCCGCCAAGATTGCGCTCTACGGCGCGATGCACGAGCAAGGCGTCGGCAATACCGCGCTAGCGGAGCGGCTCGGGCTTAGCGAAGGCGCGGTGCGGCGGCTGATCGACCTCGACCACCGATCGCACATCGGCCAGGTCGAGACGGCGCTACAGGCACTGGGCCAGCGCCTGACGGTTGCCACGCGAGCGGCGTAGTGCGGGGGGTACCACAGACCGACGCTTACCAGCCACGGACGCGGCGCGGCCTGCCAGGTCGACCTCCTGGGCGCTGGGCGTTATCGGACGTTGCCCCGGTGCCGTATTATGGTATGATTGCCGGCCATACATGAGAGTCTTCAGCGTTGGACCTGATGGCAGGTTCACCGAATACGAACGGTTGCCGTTCGAAGCCGATCTCGTGGAATCCGAACTTGAGGGGTGGCTGGAGGCCAACCCGGACGGGGATTCTCGAAGACGGCCGGGTTCTGATCATCGGGCGTCAGGTCCCAACCGACCTCGGCGCTCCATTGACCTACGTGGCCGTGGTCGAGTTGAAGCGAGCCAACCGCATGCCGCGGGAGGTGGTAGAAGAGATACGACCGGCCCCGAGTCCCTGCGCGATCTCGTGGAGAAGCTGTGACAGCAGCCTGCACGAATTGTGGCCAGAACTCGCCCTATGAGCTGATCCAGGCGCTTGGTGGCGCCATGGTGTGCCATACCTGCCATGTACTGGCGAAGACGGCGGCTGAAGTCCTGGAGACTGGTAGGACCGCCCACTTGCGCTCTATCGACGGAGGGGGGCTCGGGGTGCGCTGGCTCGATCCCATTGTTCCTCGTCCGGGCTACTGTGGCAATTGCGGAGGCCAATTCCCCCCGGAAGAACTGCGTCCGGCAAAAGACGGCAACCATCTGTGCGAAGCCTGCGAAACTATGATGCTGCGCCTCGTCAAGAGCGTGCAGGACATCGCCGCGGCAGAGGTGGCGGGCTTCGAGCGAGGACGTGTGCCGCGCGGCGACGAACGTGAGGACCTGCTCGAAGACTGCCGGCAGTACTTGGCATACAACGGGTGGGATCTAGTGCCGACGATTCACCCGGACACACCGTCGGGGACGGTCTACATCCTCACCCGCAGCGATCCCAGCAGCGGCCCGGAGCTACCGAATCCGTTGATGTTCGATAGCGTCGGCCGCTTGCTCGCTTTCGTGCAGGGCCTCAACTACGGCGCGAAGTACGGCTCCGAGACACCGCCGGGCTAAGGGACGGCGCAAGAATAAATACCCATTTCAGGGCTGCGTTTCAGGACCGAGGACGGATCGTGTAGTTGCGTAGCGGTTGGATCTGGTGAGGTTCAAGTGCGATGGAAGCGAACTGAACGTCGGATATTTTGACGCCGTTCGGGTATTCCTGGTCGACCAGTTGTACGGTCACGCACAACCCGGTGTCGGTGGTGCGAATGTGGTTGAGGATCGTCCGGTAGCAGCGCAGCGGGTGGCCGGCCCAGTTCTTGCTGATCTCGCTGAACAAGCGATGGTCGATGGGGTTCCACTTGGAGGCGCCGCTGGGATAGTGACAGACGGTAACGGTGAGCTGGTAGGGATCAACGAGACGGGTCTGGAGGGCATACTTGAAGCAGGATAACGCGCGCTGTCCGAGCCGAAGGGGGCGGCCTCGATTGAATAGTATAGCGGGCACGCTATATAGTTCGGTAATGGGCTGGACGGTTGAGACTGTGGTTGCCGTCGAAGCCGAGATCAAGGCCCTGACGGTGAAGTTGAGTGCGCGGTTGGTCCGTCTGCTGGAGACGGTCGAGAACAGATTGCTCTGCCACCCTGAGGGGATCATCTCCAGAGAGGCGTTCACCTGATGGCTGTTGACTACGCCGCAGTCGCAAACGATCAAGCTCGGCTCCAAAGAATAGCTGCAAACAGCATCCGTACGCTCGCCCGTCTCTACGCTGATCGAGCACACTTTATGTTTGAGTTGTTGCAGAACGCTGAGGACGCACTCCGTCGGCGCCCCGCCGCTTGGAGTGGGCCACACACGGTGAAGTTCCAGCTTTGCTCACAATCCCTCCGGGTCAGCCATTACGGCGAACCCTTCAATAATCGTGATGTGGAGAACATTTGCAGTGTCGGAGAAACAGAAAAGGAGTTCACTGACATCGGGAAGTTCGGCATTGGCTTCAAGTCGGTCTACGCGTTCACGGATCGTCCGACGATTCATTCCGGGCCGGAGGACTTCGCCATAGAGGACTTCGTTCGACCCACGGCCGCCCCCCGCATCGACCGCCACCCAGACGAGACAGCCATCATAATGCCCCTCAGGGTGACGGAGGAGTTGGCTCATGACGAGATCGCTAACGGACTCGGCAGCCTTGGCGCCTCGACACTACTATTCCTACGCGAGATTGAGGAGATCCACTGGAGCGTGGAGGACGGTCGGTCGGGACTCTACCTCCGGGATTCAAAGGAGGTCGCGCCCGGCGTTCGCGCCGTGACCGTGATGGGTAAGGAAGACAAGCAGCCGGAGCTTGATGAAAAGTGTCTAATCTTCTCGCGGGCCGTGACTGCGAATGGTGAGCAGGCCACCGGGCAGGTCGAGCTTGCGTTCTCCTTGGTTAAGGACGACCAATCCTAGCAAGAGCGGATTAGACGCCTCAAGCGGTCCCCACTCGTCGTATTCTTTCCGACGGTACTTGAGACGCATCTTGGATTCCTTGTTCAAGGCCCGTACCGGACAACCCCGAGTCGCGATAACGTGCCGGGTAAGGACGACTGGAATAAGCATCTCATCGGCGAAACGGCTTCGCTCCTTCTACAAGCCCTGCGGTGGCTGCGAGACAACGATTTCCTCGATACGAACGGGTTGGGATGCCTGCCAATCGATTCGGCTATGTTCACTCATCATTACCCTCCTATGTTCAGGTCCTTATCTGGTTAGCTGCACCATCTGGTGAGCAGTTTCCCATGCTTTATCGAATCCGCTCGTTACACCCAGCCAGCCTTTCGTGCTTGTAGTCTCTGATGAACATGGCCTCTCTATCTGCTACGGTCCCGGACCGCATCTCTTGTTCCGTCTGAAACGCGAACGCCACCGGCGAGTGGCTGTTGATGCGCGGGTATTGGTCGGATCGTCACCACGAACGTGGGCCTGGAGCCGCGAGCGAATCGTCGAACGCTATTGTGAACGCGTGTCCGGTTCCTATTGCCATCAGTCAAGCCTGCTACATCGGACGGTCTCGGAGCGGCGTCTTCTTCTCGGGCGGCCGAGCCTGAAATCCCGTGACCGGCTTGTAGGCGAACCAGTCTTCGTCACAATCGGACGCAGACGAGCTATCGATCGGTTGGCTCGGCTCGGCTCCCTGGTACTCCAGGACGGCCTGATGCCGGTAGCCTGCTGCCACCTTGTTCATGAATCGTCCTGAGGCTGTTTCCAGTCCGCGAATGATCCTTCCGAGATCGGTGGAGAAGTCGTTGGTAGCTTCTGACATCGCTTGACACGTTTGGGGCAACGCAATACCGTGGGCTCATCCTGCTACGGATCCTCCCTGAGGCTGCCGTATGGGGGCTGTTCCTGCAGCCCCCGGCCCTCTATCCGCTTTCGCGGCTCCTATGATGATCCAATGCCGGCATAGGTAGCCAGATCCTGTCAACCCCAGTTGACCCTATCAACCGTGACATATTGCAGATTCGCTGATACGCTCCCCGGCATGCCAGAAGACCAGAAGCCCAAGCGGCGCGGCCGGCCCCCCACTAAGGATCAGACGGTGTATGAGCCGCTGAACGTGGATCCGGTCCAGCTAGCCCGAGCGGTGCTGCAGCCGCCCCGAAGGGCAGTCGACGAAAGAAGCGGCAAGCATGACGATTGATCTGATAGATCTCTCGGAGTCCATGGGATGGAAGCTCACTATCGAGGTGCATGCTTTCGAGAATAGAGCGCAGTTCATCTTCAGTCGTGACGATATGGAAACCGTGGTCCATCCGGATATTTTCTCCGCCGCCACTTGGCTATCCGGGTATGCTCTTGGTATCGAGAGGCCACCCCGGAAGACGGACCGAAAGCAGTCCGAGTAGCCCGAAGGAGCCTTTTGGTTACTATTAGAGCCTCTTGCAGAAACTCTGGAGCGCTGCTGAAGATAGGCCGGGGCCGCGCACCCGACTACTGCTGGGCGGCCCCTTTTGCTTCCTCAGTCACCAACGCGCATCAATAACTGCCTGCCATGCAGCACGCGGAACAACCCACATAGCCCCAGGGGCTATTGAAAGGGCGAAGGGCCGGGCGCGCGGGCAGCGCTACTTCCAGCATCACTCGCCGTTAGGATCAGCAGCACCGTGACCATCCACGGCTGAAGGGTGGGTCGTAACGCATCCCCATGGCTATCGGCCGGTGCCGGTGTGCACTACCACGGGGCCATGTATGGAGCAGGGGGCGCTGGCGTGGCCGAAGGCTATATCGAACACGCACCCGGAGTTGCAGAGGAAACGGACGGCCAGGCCATCGCGATCCGTCTCAGCTCCTGTATATCCCGGACCCTGCTTGACAAACCCGATGATCTCCTGGGCTTCCTCGCGGTCCTCAACAAAGCGCATCCTGCTTTCGTCCGTCCACACGAGGTCAACGGAAAACACTCGGACGCCCACCGGCCAGCAGTCGCCGCCGCTGCCGTTGCAGGCTGGGCAGATGATCTGCTCTCCGCTCTCTATATCTACCCACTCAGTTATCATGGTTCCTCGTCGCTTGTAGGGTTAGGGGTCAGTTTTCTGCGCTGTCAGCGTCGTCGGCTGTTCTAAATCCTGAATTCCCTGAGCCTTTTGCAAAATTCCCAAGACAACGCGAATTAGAGACCGGGCAGGCTGGCAGAGGCTGATTCAACAAGGACAGGCCGGCTCGCTCCGTAATATCATGGGTTCACCAAAACGACATGATGGGAGCGAGGAGCGACCATGTCCCTACGTGCAAGACTACCGACTTACTGGTGCGCCTTTCAAGAGCACCTGTTCTCTGTTCTCCACCATCGAGGAAGACCTCGGTCCCCTGGGAGAACGCTACCAGTCCTTCATCACCGTGCTCGAATTGGTCCGGGTGGAACAACATCTGCCCTGTTGTCGTAGCCTGCGCGGTCGCCCGCAACAGGATCGGGCGGCGTTGGCGCGCGCCTTCATCGCCAAGGCGGTGTTCCAGATCGACACTACCAGGGCGCTGCGCGAGCGCTTGGCCAACGACCGGGCGCTACGCCGTCTGTGCGGCTGGGAGAGTATCCGCGCGCTGCCCAGCGAAGCGACCTTCTCGCGGGGCCTTTGCCGAGTTCGCTGAGGGCGCCTTGCCGAGCCGCCTACACGAGGCGCTGATCACGGACACCATGCAGGATCAGTTGGTCGGTCACGTGTCACGCGACGCGACGGCGATCGAGGGGCGTGAGAAAGCGACCCCGAAGCCGCAGCAGCCAGCCAAGCCCAAGCCCAAGCGCAAGCGTGGACGCCCACGCAAGGGCGAGGAACGGCCCAAGGAGCCGAGCCGTCTTGAGCGCCAGCAGGAGATGACGCTGCCGGAGATGCTCGCCGACCTGCCGCAGAGCTGTGCTGTCGGCACCAAGCGCAACGCCAAGGGCTATCAGGAATCCTGGATCGGCTACAAGCTGCATATCGACGCGGCCGACGGTGGGATTCCGCTCAGTTGTATCTTGACCTCGGCCTCGGTAAACGACAGCCAAGTCGCGATTCCGTTGGCTACCATGACAGCGGCGCGGGTCACCAACCTGTACGACCTGATGGACGCGGCCTATGATGCCGCTGAGATCAGAGCGCACAGCGAGTCACTCGGACATGTGCCGATCATCGATGTCAATCCGCGCAACAACAGTGCCACATTCAAGCAGGAACTGAAGCAGGAGGCGAAAGCGAAGCGCACTCTCGGCCAACCGTACGCCAAGGATGTACGCTACCGGGAGCGGTCGACGGTGGAGCGCGTCAACGGTCGGCTGAAGGACGAGTTCGGCGCCCGGCAGGTACGTGTGCGCGGCCACAGCAAGGTGCTGTGCCACCTGATGTTCGGGGTCCTGGCGTTGACCGTGGACCAGTTGCTGCGCTTGGTGAACTGAAAACCCGACTTCGTTGCGGCCACATACCACCGGTCCCCAAGCTGTTCGCCGGCAGGTGATACGGGACAGTTCTGTTCGCGCGCTGTCACCGACGCCGCATCAGCTGCGAATTCTGGTCGAGTGAGGCGCCACTGACGCCCTGACGGCGTATCCGACGAAGTACCGCAGCGACAAATCAGTCCTCTTGTTTTCACGCCCCAATTCCTCATCAACGCTCCTGAGTTTCTGCAAAAGGCTCTGATGGATGTCCTGCCCGATCTTGATGCCAAAGGACGTGCGCAAGCGCAACTACACAGAGCTGTGGCCCGTCTGGCATGGGAGGCTCACCATGAACAGGTTGGCGGGCCGGTATTGAAGGCGAGCGCCCTGGAATGGTGGGATGTGGGCTCCACCGCGCTGGGGGCCGTGGAAGCGGCCGTCCGGATGCTTGGACCTGAAGCCGACGCCCGCACCGTGCGTAGGGAAGCGATTAGGCTGATGATCGACTATTTGGACTCGATGACCGACGACGAGAGAGACGGGGAGTACCGCTATGAAGTCGGGATAGCGATCAAACGCCTCGTCAATGTCCGGGACGTGTCGAGCGGCATCCTCACGAGAGTGAGAATAGGACTCCCTCCTGTGATCTCCCTCGGCACATGACTGCCGGGGCGGTGGAGAGCGTAGCGTCCCGCCCTGCTTTTACGCGCACCTGCCTTCTCCAAACTGCCCCACAACCCGCTCAGACGTTGACATCGAGTGCGCCAGATGGATCAATGAAAAGAGCGCCGGTGACCTCTCACAATCCACGGCGCCCCAAGGTGGTGATGCCTCATGAGCGATACTGTATCCCGGCGTGTACACGCAGGTACACGAGTGGACGCCGATCAGCCACCGCCAGGCGGCCCGGTGTCCGTTAGTTGGCCCCCGTCGAGGGGAGTCGGCTAATCCTGACCGCCCGGCGGTGAGACTGATCTGCTGGTGCTGATGATTGCCTGCCACGGCGGGTACTCGTCAACCCTGGACGGGGGGCAAGGGGGGGCAAGGCCACGCGCCAGCACCCGAGGCCCTCGCCGCGCCACCACTGCCCGCCGACAGCGCCACGTCCGGTAACTGGGCAACTGTCTACCATGCGCCGGCTGCGCAGCCGGCCGTCCCCGCCACGCTGCTCGGTGAGTGGTCACCCAGTCTCCTGGTTATGCTGGCGGCGACCGATCAGGCCCTGGTCTTTCAGCCACCGTATCGCATTCGCCTCGTCGTGCAGCAGCACGTGCTTCACCAGGTCCAGCGTGTTACCGCCGCCGCCAGCCTTGTGGTCACCGACCCGTAGCGCCATATGTCGCCACCTTCCTCCCGTTCGTGGTTCGTCGAACAGGAGACGCGCCACCTTAGGCAACAGAGCAGCCCAGTCGATCGGCGGCGGCTTAGACTTAGAGTCTCGCATGGCAATCAGGCGGCTGCGCCCGCCTGCTTGCGGCGCTCTTGAGCAAGGTCGTAGATGGCCTGCATCCGCATCCAGTGTTCTGCGTCGCTCCAGCCGATCCGCTCCAGCGCCAGCGCCAACGCCGCCGATACGCCGGCGTGGCCGTTCAACACCCGCGACAGCGCCACCCGGCCTATGCCCAACCGCCTCG
>CBDHFB010000005.1:0-37833 GCA_965262385.1 Dehalococcoidia bacterium
AGAAGTCGGCGGGTTCAGACAGGAACTCGTTGAACGGCACTCCTCCCGTCCCCACTACGAGCCGCTTCGCACCCGGAAAGCGGTCTAAAAAGGCCTCCGGGCCGGCAATGTGACCCCGCCGGCGACCGCTCTTCACCTCGATCGCGAGCAGTTGCCGACCCGATGCGAGCACGAAATCGACCTCCCGGTCTCCGTCCCGCCAGTAGCGGAGCTGGACAATCCTGTCCGGCCGGAGGGTGTTGTGCAGATGGGCTCCCACCGCGCTCTCGCACAGCCGCCCCCAGAAAGCGCCGTCGTCCCTGACGCGCTTGAAGGGATAGGCGTATCCGGCGGTCATGACGGCGGTGTTCAGGACGTTCAGCTTCGGGGTCGACCGCTTCGACAGGTACGGCTTGGCGCTGTACTTCTGCAGCCCGGTGATCAGGCCCGCGTCCGCGAGCAGGTCCAGGTAGCGGGCCAGCGTCGTGGTGTTGCCCGCATCGTCCAGTTGACCCTGCAACTTCCGGTAGGAGACGACCCGTCCCGAGTAGTCGGGCGCCAGGTCCATCAGCGCGCGCATCAGCGACGGTTTTTCGACCCGGGTCAGGGAAAGGATGTCGCGGTCGATCACCGGGTTCATGATGGCGTACCTGATATGCCCCCTCCACCGGGTGGCATCCCGAATGTGGATGGCGGCTCCCGGATACCCCCCGAAAAAGATGTATTCGTCCAGCGTCACCCCGAATGCGCGTTGCATCTCCTCAAGCGACCAGTGCATCACGGGGAAGGGATCGAACCGGCCGGCCAGACTCTCATGGATTCCGGTCAGCATTGCCCACGGGGCGGACCCCAGGATGACCACGCGCAGCGGGCAGCCTGTCCGGCGGTCGCCGTCCCAAAGGCCCTTGACGATGCTGGACCAGTTCCGAATGCGCTGGACCTCGTCAAGCGCCAATACCAGACCCCGGGGGGAACGGTCCGCGGCCGCGCGAGCCCGGGTCCAGGTCGAAACGAGCCATTCCGGTCCGGGGGCACGCCCGGGAAGCTGGGTCGCCGCTTCAGGGGGCGCAGTGTCGAAGGGCAGCTTGTCCGGCGCGGGATCGTCGACGGCGACGTACCAGCATGGAAGACCACTCCGCTTGAGCTCCTCGCGGGCTTGGAGGACCATCGTCGTCTTCCCCGTCTGCCGGGGACCGGTGACGGCGACAAGACGCATGGGGCCGTCCTCGGTGAGGAGGTCGATCAGGCGGGGTACGAGGGGGCGGCGGTAGATTGGGAGGTCGGTCATGGGTGAATGATAGGAGATTGAGCAAAAATGCTCAATGGTCTATTATTCTAACCGACGAAGATCGGCATCGGGGAGGGTTGGCATGTGCACACATGCCACCCTCCCCGGCAGGGTCGCTCCCCTCGAAATATCCTTGCAGGAAGGCCATCGAGCGGATGCTCGCGGCGCTGGCCCCCGTCGGGAACCCCGACCCCGATGCACATTAAGTTCCTGGCTCGCGGCACCGGCTCGGCGCAGGCCGACTACCTCCTCGGGGCGCGGGACGCGACGGGGCAGCCGCGCGCGGGCGTCGAGATCCTTTCGCTGAGTAGAGGCCTCATGCTCGCCAGCGCTACAATCGCGGCCCCGCACACACCTGCCCAGTGCTTATATCGCCTCGCGTCGAACCCCCTCATCGACTGCGACTCCCCATCTCAGTAGCTGACCCGGAACGTGGGGCTGTCCTCGGGCCGGCGGTCGCGCCGGTCATAGAGCCGGGTTGTGCTGACGTTGGCGTGGCCGAGCCAGTCCTGGACGCGGGCGATGTCGGCCTCGTGCTCGAGGGCGTTGGTGGCGGCGGTGGCCCGGAGCGCGTGGACGATGCGCTCCATGGGGATGGCGGCGGCCGAGGCGTACTTCCGGACGAGCTTGTAGATGCCGTCGCCGGTGAGCGGCCGGCCGGTCCAGCGGGCCTGGGTCGGCTGGAACAGGGGTGCGTTCCGGTCGCGGTGGTGGCCGGCGAGCTCGAGGTAGTCGCCGAGGGCCGAGAGCGCGGCCGGGTGGACCGGGACGGGCCGGGTCTTGGAGCCCTTGCCACGGACCCTGAGGTGTGGCACGCCCCGGTGCTCGTGGAGCGATCCGACCGTGAGGCGGGCGACCTCGTCGCGGCGGAGCCCGTGGTAGAGGAGGACGGCCAGGAGCGCCCGGTCGCGCCGGGCCAGGAGGCTCTCCCCCTCCGGAGCGCTCAGGAGCCGCCGTGCCTGGGCATCGGAGAGCGCCGGTGTCCGGCCTTCGTTCGCGTTCTCCATCCTGGGCCGCCTGACGCCCGAGACGGGATTCTCATGGACGGCGTTCTCGTTGCAGAGGTAGCGGAACAGCGAGGAGACGGCCGAGAGCTTCCGCCGCCGGGTCGACGGGCCGAGACCGCGCTCCTCGAGCATCTTCCGCCAGGCGATGACGTGGGCCCGGCGGACGAGCCGGAGCTCGCCGAAGCGGCGGACCCCGAGCATCGACATGAACTCCCCGACGTCGCTCCCGTACGCGCGCCGGGTGTTCGGGTTGTCCACGTTGGCGAGCCACTCGGCCGCCGCCGGCACGTCGGCCAGCTGCTGGAACTCGGCCGCCGAGATCAGCCGGCGGCCGACGTCGCCCCGGACCGTCAGCCCGGTCGACGCCGGCCCCGGGGCTCCAGGGTGCAGCTCAGGCGTGTCCATGCCCGATCCTGCTACCGATAATGTATTTTATCAATAGTAACGAGGAAGAGACCCAGAGCGCGCCTATCGCCAGTGCGGATGGGCCTGTCTGTTTCATTCTTGGGTATGTCTGTTTGATCCGTAGGTTCGGGTTACGGGACGTAGAAACCCCGGTGAGGAGATTTCCTCAGGTCGCTCTGGCCGCCGAGTCTTTACCGGCTCCAGGCCGCGGCATCGGGAATGCCACGGCTGAAGAGCGCGTCGAGACCCGCTTGAGGGGCGAGGGCCGCTGCTGCGTCTGCTTGCGGCAGGTCACGCAGGATAGCCCTCACCTGTCCGGTGGCCGGATCGAGCAGAACCGTCATGGGGAGATCCGTATCGCCGTCCAGTGTCGCCGAGCCACCGGGCCCTGAGAGTGTGATGCTCGCCAGGTTCCCGGCCCACGCGGGGTCGGCGGGCAGGGCAAAGACGAAAGAACCTCGCCCGTCGCCGTCGCCCGTCTCGGGCAGGGTGAAGTCGAGGAAGAAGAGTTCGTCACCGTTGGCCGTCCGTCCGGCGATCCGGTGTTCACCGGCGGCATCGGGGAGCACGGGCGGGGCGTCGACCACGAAGGCGGGATGCAGGTAGAGTTCGCCGTCGGCGTCTGCACCGCCCCACAGGAGGAGGGACTCTGCTTCTTGAGCGGTCACGCTCGCCCGGTGATCGTCGAAGAGGCGGAAGTGAAGCGCTTTGGAAAAGTGGTAGTCGCTGATCCATTCGGGGTCACCCCCACAGTAGCCCATCACGTCGGTCCAGCTTGGCGGTACCAGACTGCCGTCGCGGAAGTCGTATCCCCATACCCCTATCGATCCGTCTGGCTTCGGATACGCCGAGTCCGGGGTACCCGCCCCACACGACGGCGCGTGTCCAAGGGTGAAGTTGTGGCCGAACTCATGCGCAATGACGCGGGCGCTGGGAATCGAGTAGCTCCACACGCCTCTGCCGACGGCGGGGCCGGTAGTGCTACCAGACATTGTGCCCATCCAGTACCCGGTCCCGCCCTCCATCGTCCGGATCGCCCCGGTCTGGTCGATCAGGTCCCATCCGTTGTTGCTCAAGCTCAGCACGGGCTCGTGGGCCTTCACGTCCAAGTCGCCCACCGGAAGCAGCATGCGCAAGAGCCCGAGCAGTTCGTGGCCCTCGGGGTCGGCGGCCATCCCGCGGACCGACTCCAGAATCGCCGAGTCCGGATCCGCCGCCCACAGGAACGGCACCAGCGTGAGATCGAGAAGCGGCACGGTCCGCACGTCGACGGCCGCTCGGCCCGTCTCCGGGATCTGTCTCGCCACCCCCAGCCCGGAATCGAGTGTCCCATCCGGGTCGACTTCGACCACCATCTCCAGCCCGGGCCGCACTACCTCCGCCGGAACCACGGCGTTGGCCGAAGTCGCCAGAGATCCCTCGTCGACCTGGGTGGGGATCGGGCCCGGCCCGCTCGCGATCTCGGCAACGTGCACGAGGGCGCCGTTCAGGTAAAACGAGGCCCGCACCGGGGGAAGCCGCTCGTCGTTGTCACGGCCGGCGGTGACGAAGACGCGCAGCAACGCCTCCTTGCCGGCAATGAGCGGAACCGGGAATTCACGCGACTGGACGGCCTGGACGAGATATGCCGTCGCGGGTTCATATCCGCAGAGAGCCACCTGTCGGTTCGCGACGCGCTCCAACCAGTCGAGGAACCCGGCGTCGGAGGGCGCGCAGAGGCCCGTGCCCGCGGTCTGGAACGTCTCGAGGGACGGGAGATTCGTCAGGCTGGCCGGAAGGGCTCCGGACATGCCGGCGTTCGCCTGCAGGGCGAGGTGGCGCATGTGTATCAGGCCGCCCAACGCTGGCGGCATCGGACCCGTCAACTCGTTATCGCCAAGGTACAGCGACTCCAGGTTGGCGGGGCCGCCCAGCTCGGGCGGAATGGGGCCCGAAAGGCGATTCGAAGCCAGGTTCAGCGACCGCAGATCGGCGAGATCGCCGATCTCTGGCAGGATGAGGCCCGTCAGGTCGTTTTTAGAGAGATGCAGGGAAGTCAGGTTGGCGAGACGGGCGAGCTCAGGCGGGATCGGGCCGGTCAGGCGGTTCTGGTCGAGGCCCAGGTGCCTCAGGCGGGCCAGGTCGCCGAGTTCCGGCGGGATGGGACCCGTCAGGTCGTTGTTCCAGAGTTCCAGGACTTGCAGGTTGGCGAGGTTGCCGAGTTCCGGCGGGATGGGGCCGGTCAGGTGGGGGGTGTCGGCGAAGCTCATGAGGCGCAGGGACCGCAGGTTGGCGAGGTTGCCGAGTTCCGGCGGGATGGGACCGGTTGTTCCGTCCAGCCAGATGAAGAGCGACCGCAGATTGGCCAGGCTGCCGAGTTCGGGCGGGAGCTGGCCCGTCAAGCGATTCAATTGGATTTCCAGTTCGGTGACCCTACCCTGCCCGTCGACTTCGACGCCGTACCAATCTCCGAGCGGCGCATCCGTAAGCCAGTTGTCGTTGCGGTCCCAGTTCGGCCCGCCGGTCGCTTCGTAGAAGATTTCAAGGATCTCGCGATCCGACAGCGGAGCGCATTCGGCGTCCGTACCCTCGTGGGACGGGATCGCGCGCAGCCATTCGCGAAACGACGCGTAGGCCGGGGCACACAGTTCCGTCCCGCCGTAGTGAAGCGCCCGGAGAGAGAGGCCGGCCAGCGACAATGGGAGGCGGCCGGACAGGTCCGGGTTATCCGCGATCCTCAGTTCGGTCATCTGGGCCATTGCCCCCGGGGGCCAGTTCGGCATCTCTCCGGCAAGCCCGTTGCGGCTCAGGTCGAGCGTCACGACCCGGCCGAGGGCGTCCGCCGTCACGCCGTACCATTCATCGAGTGCGGGCGTCTCGAGCCAACGACTGGAATTCGTCCAGTCCGGACCCCCGGCGGTCTCGTACAGCAGGTTGAGTGCCCCCACGTCCGACTCGTTGCAGTAGGGTCCGGAGGTATCCTCCATCGCTCCCAGCCAGTCGGCAAAGCCAGCAATGCCCGGCGCGCAGAGACCCTCGTTTCGCTCGAAGTAGAAACGCGTGAGCCTGGTGAGATCCAGAAGGCTCCGCGGGATCAGACCCGTCAAGCTGTTTGCGCCGAGCTGCAACCGGGTCAGGCTGGCAAGTTCACCGAGCTCGGGCGGGATTGGACCCGAAAGGTCGTTATTGAAGACATCCAGGTCCTCCACGCTGCCGAGGTTACCGAGCTCGGGCGGGATCGGGCCCGAAAGGTCGTTGGACCAGAGCCGCAAGATCCTCAGGTTCGCCAGATCACCGAGCTCGGGCGGGATCGGGCCGGAGAGCTGGTTGACCTGTAGGTACAGCCCGGTCAGGTGGATCAGGCTGCCCAGCTCGGGCGGGATCGGGCCGGAGAGGCCATGAGGTATCACCTCTGGCCAATTGTCCGTATTGCCTGCGAGATCGAGCCGGACGACCCGGCCCTCCGCATCCGTGTCCACCCCGTACCACTCCCCGAGCGGTGCGTCGGTCAGCCAGTTCTCGGCGTCAACCCAGCTTGGCCCATCCGTCGCTTCGTAAAGCGTCACTAGCGCTGCCCGCTCCAGGTCCATGACGGTGATCTCGGCCGTCCCCTGTCCGCTGCCGGCACTCGCGGTGATTGTCGCCACTCCCACGGCGACTCCTGTCACCAGGCCCGACGCATCGACCGTCGCTATCGCGACGTCGCTGGATTCCCACGAGAACTGGACGCTTTCCACCGCATCCCCGCTCTCGTCGAACCCCTCCGCCGTCAACTGCAGCGTACTGCCCAAAGCAATCGTCTCCGCAGACGGCGACACCTCCACCGTTGCTACCGGCTGCATCACCGTTACCACGGCCGAGCCTGACGCCGACCCCGCGCTCGCCGTGATCGTTGCCGCCCCATTGCCCACCGCTGTAACGAGGCCCGACGCATCGACCGTCGCTGCCGACGTGTCGCCACTGCTCCACGTCACGGTCGCGCCGGCCATCACCCTTGCGTTCTGGTCACGCACCTCCGCGGTCAGCTGAACGGTCGCGCCCAACGCGGTCAGATCGGCCGTGCCCGGGCTGACCGTGACCGTCGTCGGACGGGCGGGTTCTGGCGGCGGTGGCGCGGTTGGACTGTCGCCGCCGCACGCCCACACCAAGGCGACACCCGCCAGCGCTGCGGACAGGCGGATGAGGGTTCGGTGACGAGTCATCTGATGTGATCCAGCGTTCTCTGAAATCTGAAAACCGTTACTCAACCCTTTTCCGCCCGGAATAACCCGGATCTGGGCGTACCCAGAGCCACTCAACGGCTGGGGCCAGAGTCCCGCCCTGGTCCGCCGCGTGTTGCCTTCCCACCCGGGCTGCACGGGAAGCACAAATGCGAAGGACGAACTGCCATCGCCATCGGCCAGTCTCGGGCATCCGCTTGGCCACACCGAGCGCCGGGTCGAGCGTCCCAGCCGGGTCGACCTCGATCACCATTTCCAGCCCCGGCTGCACCACATGGCTCGGAATCACGGCGTTGGCCGACTTCATCAGATCGCTTTCATCCTCATGACCTACGGCACCACCGTCTCTCCATTCCAGTTCTCGGGGAACGGCTGGTAGGTCTCGTGCGGGTAGGCTCGCGGCGCGATGGCCGTGAGCGGAGGCGGCATCCCGGCACGACCGGCGTCGAGAATGTCGAGGAACCCCCAAGCTGCGTCGACTCGGATACCGAAACTTAGGCTGCCAACGCCGATACTGATTGTGTCGCCTGCGGCGAATCCGGGCACTTTCGTGACCGCAGTTGCGTGATTGAAGGCGACGATCCAGCCGTTATGGTCGATGATGGCGCTGCCGCTCGTGCCGCCTGTCGTATCAAAGTTGTGTTGTACCTCCACATGCGGGCTGTCACCCGCATCGATCATCCTCAGGGCACTGACGGTTCCATCTTTGAAGGTTGCGGTGATCCGCTGATCTGTCGCCCCACCGATGGACCCCAGCTCCCCAGGGAACCCCATTGTGCCGATCGGCTGACCTACGCTGATCGCGTCAGCGTACTCTCGGGGGAGGAAGTTCATCAGAACCGGCACGGTGCCGTCGATGGCCACGAGCCCAATGTCCTCTGACCTAGTCATGCCATCGTAATCCGGGTGCTTCCAGGTCCGGTCTATATCGATCTCGTATCGCTGGTCTCCGTTGCGGGAAGTGCCAGCTTGGATGACGTAGAACCGCAGGGCGGCGCTTGGCGTATCCGACAACAGTTCAATGATCTCACCGATGCCATCTACGCAGTGAGCATTCGTCCAAATCGTACTTGTGTAATAGGCTGCGAACCCGCTACAGAAGTTCTGGAAATACCTGTTCCCGTCACGGGGGCTCGTGTATGAGAATCCGAGCACGTAGGTGGCCTCTTCGACCCTGTGTTCTTCGAGTACGTCTGCCCACACCAAGGGCTCGCCCTGTGGGCCTTCTGAGCCTTCCGGTCCCTGTGGGCCCTGTGGGCCGGTTTCTCCGTCCTGCCCAGCGGGCCCCGTTGGCCCTTGGGGGCCAGTGGCACCATCGGAGCCGTCCTGTCCAGCGATGCCCTGCGGCCCTTGGGGGCCAGTGGCACCATCGGGTCCTACCGGCCCCTCGCAACCGAGAGCGACGAGCGTAAGAACGATTATGAGCAGGCGCAGGGGGGCCTCCTAGAGCGGTATCCAGCCCGGAGGGCCCGGGACCGTTGTCCACAACGTGGCCCACTAGATAGCCAAGGGCTGACGCCGGGGAAAGCCGCGCGCCTCCTGAGGTCCTCTCGACGCTCCTGGGGCGTCCTAGGGGCCGCCTCCTCGATCACTGCGTCACCCGCGATGAAGCTCCCCGGACGTCCAGTGGGCTAGGTCCTCACCGCTCGATCCCTCCTCCACGTTCCGGACCTCGGGGAGACCGCTGGGGCGTGGGCCTCGTCGGGGGCACCCGCTCGTCCAGCTGCCTCAGCTTCTCGATCCGCCGGACCCTCTCCCGGTACGCCTCCTCCCCTTCGACCTCGCGGACCTGTTCCAGCCGCGCCGCGTCCGCCAGGACCCGAAGACGACCAAGATCGATGGGAGGGTCGTATTGCACCCCACTGCCCCAACCTCGCGTCTGTGCGGCTCTCTCGGCCCTCTCCTCGAGGCCCTTGATGCGGCGCTGGGATGTTCCAGCGCCTCGACAAGGCCGGCCGGCCACGCGGCCGGCTCAGCACCGTGTCCGTTCGGGCCATCGTCCAGCGACGCGCCGCCGAGGCCGGGACCGAGGGACGCGTGTCCGGCCACTCGCTACGGGTCGGAGGGGCGCAGTCCCTGGCCGCTGCCGGGGCCTCGATCGTCGAGATGCAGACCGCCGGCCGATGGCAATCCCCCTTGATGCCCGGCCACCATTCCCATCGACCGCATGAGCCGGAGAGGGCGTCCACAATGCACGACGCGGGCCCAGACTCTTCATTCCGGCCGAAACGGCCCGCAGCTGCAGGTCTCGAGCTCCACGGCGGCCGGCATTTGTCCTGACCACACTCGGAGCGGAATCGCTGCGGAGGGGAGTCGGCCCCATGAGCACGATGAACAGCGAAGTCTGCGACGCCCTCATCGACGCCGGCGCCACTGAAACCAAAGCCCGCGAGGCGGCGAAATCCATCGCCCAGTACGACGGTGACATCGCCGAGATCAAGGTGAGCCTGCTCGTGATCAAGTGGATGGTCGGCTTCGTCCTCGCGTTCGTCGTCGCCATGACCTGGCGGATGTTCGGATAGCGGGAGTCGGGCCCAACTCTCCATTCCTGCCGGAACGACCTGCAGCTGCAGGCCTCGAGCTCCGCGGCCGCTGCACCCGGATCTGCCCCGGTTTCGGGTGGCCCTGAGCCCATCCGCTCCGGAGATCATGCCGTTCTGGAGCTCTGGGGGGACCGGTTTCGGCCGAGACGATCGGTACAGCGGTTTTTGGGGCTCGAGGAGGCCAGGCTGGCCGGCCTGGTCGACGTCCTCGGCCACGATCGCGGCGCTGAGAGGCTCTGAGGGACGCCTTCTGGGCGGCTAGCTAGAGGGGGGGGTGCTCCCCCCCCTGCCTTCTGAGCGCCTCCGGCTACAAATCCAGGACCCGTCTGAGTCCGGAATCAACGTGAGCCATGAGTTTTCGGGAAACTTGTCCAACCCGGGCGGAGAGATAGGATTCGTCGAGGGTCACGATCTGAGTGACGTTGGCGACGGAGTCCTTCGGGAGCCCGGTGCTTGCCGCTGAAAGCAGGGTATTACCGGGAGCGTCGAGTAACCGCATGTTCGACGTGAGGATAACACCAAGAATTGTTCTCAACCTGCTTCGATTGAAAGCATCGGCCTGGACGATGAGAATCGGGTGGCGGAAACCAGGTTCCGAGCCTCGTGGAACATCCAGATCCGCCCACCACACCTCGCGGCGCGCAATTACCATTTGCCAGAGCTGACGCTTCGAGCCTGGGCGGCCCTCAACGCCGGATCAAGGCCGCTCGATTCATCGGCGTAAACCTCGTTCAGCTTGGACGTCACATCCTCGTCACAGTGTTTCGCCAGGTATTCAGAAACCGCTGTGGCGTACAATGTGCTCCTCGACACTCCTTGCCGTGACGCCAACTCATCAGCCGATAGGAACAGTTCGTCCGGTAGTGAGATTGCTGTCTTCATACCGCAATCATACCAGCACACACCGCCTTCAGGTCAATACCCTCAGGGCATTGGATCGAGGAGGTGGTGGGTGTACGGGAGTTTTCGAGCCCACGAGACCGGTCGCCTCGGCCACCGTGACGTGCACGCCAGCACATGACCACCGGCTCATCATGGGGGGCAGGCCTTCGAGCTCGGCGGAATTTTTCCGGGCCAGGCTCTTCGGCGATCCACCCTCATCGCCACCTCCTCACCTGCCTGCGGCAGGCTCCCGCGCGGGCTTTGCCCTTGGGCTCTCGTGGCTCCTGGAGGCACGAGGGGCCTCCAGAGGCGGAATGTTCGATTGATCTGGCGCTCTTCAGCGGCTGGGGCCAGAGTCCCGCTCCATCCTGCGCTGCCGTGTCCTCGCCCACTGCCAGATCACGTTCAGACCCTGCTCAACACGTCGGCGATCTGCCGATAGTCCTCCCGCAAGAGCGCCACTTGCCGCTGCAAGGCCTCGGCCTGCTCGCCGGTTTGCTCCGCCTGCGCCTGCAAGGGCGTCACGGCCTCTTCGAGCTGCAGCATCTGCCTCTGCAAGTCGTCGATCCGATCGGCGTGAGCTTTCATCGCCTCTTCGTACTGCTGCGAGAGCGCGGTCAAGGCGTTCATCAACTGCTGCTCTAACTCGGTCATAGGCTGCCCTCACTCTCTCGATAGCAGCACGGCAGGCTGCCCCTGCACTCTGTCGGGCCAGGCGATGCTGTCGAACAGCGTCCCGGGGGGCAGCACTACGTACCTCTCCCCGTCCTCCGCCTCGTGGAGCCACACGCCCCACGTCTGGTCCAGAAGCTCCGGGCGCCGTGCCTGCTCCCGCTCGATCGTCGCCATCACCGCGTCCTGCGTCTCGATGAGGGTCTGGACCCGAACCGCGAGGTAGCGCGTCAGGCCCCAGCTCCCGGCGAAGATGCCGAGAGAGATCAACAGGCCGGCCGTGACCGGCCGCGACCACGCCCTGAATAGCGCCCTCGCCATACGTCTCTCGGTGATACGCGCCTCGTGATCGGCGAAGCTCTTCAAGCTGTCGAAGACTGTCGCGAACGCGCTCCGGGTCACCCGCTCGTGCATCTGCGCGTCCTGCTTGGCCTGCTGCTTGAGCCGGGCTTCCAAGGCGCTCACGTGAGAAGTCTCGGTCATAGATCGCTCCTTTCAGCCGCCACCGGCCGCCGCTGGCGGGGTCCGCTGCTGTGAGATAGTTCTTGCCCTGGCGAGGGACCTCGAGGCCCGCCCGTTGTAGGGCGGCTACCATTGTGGCCCGATCCTCGATGACCCCGGCTTCGATGCCCTGGCGCACGTAGTCGGTGAGTAGCCTCCGGGGATCCGGCTCTGTCGCCAGCCCCGCCCGGAGCTGGGCGGCGTCGATGTAGGCCCTGTAGCCGGGCTGCAGGTCCCGCGCCCTCTCCGGATCGTCCGGACGGCTCCAGCCGTTCTCGAGGTTCTGCCAGTCCCGCAGCGCCCCGAACGTCTTCTCCCATCCGGGCGGCGCGATATTCAGGCTCTTGCCGGTCGCGAGCTCGCAGCGAGCCACGAGGATATGCACGTGCACGCCCCGGTCCGCGTTGCGGTGCTGGACCGCTGCCCAGGCGTAGCGGTCCGGCTCGAGCCCTGCCCAGGCGGTTTTCTCGAACTCGTCCAGCACGCGGCCGATCTGCTTGTCGCTCGGGGCGTCCTCCGGTGCCCACGCGAAGAGGCCTGACGTGTACCTGTGCTCGAACGCCAGTGCGTCGGCCACGGCGGTCACCTGGCCGAGATTGCCCCGCAGGACCGTGATCTCTTCCGGAGCCTGGTCCGGGTCGGGGTCCTTCGCGTGGTGGCCCTCACGGAGAAGGTAGGCCGCGACCGCGGCCGCCGACCCGGTACCATGCGCGAGGAACTTGACCATCATCGCTCGCGGTCCCCCTCGCTCTCGACGGCCAGCGTGTCCAGCACCCGCTCGATGGCGACCAGGTGGGCGACCACCTCCAGTGCCTCGGCGTTCGCCTTGAAGGTGTTGGCCCAGCGGGCGATCTGGTTCAGGTTCGCCCCGATCCGCGCGAGCTCGCGGGTGCGCTCGCGCTCGACCTCGGCGTGTGTCACGGTCCAGGTGTGCACCCGGCCAAGCGACCGGCGCATTAGATCCGACAGCGTGAGCCCCGCGGCACCGGCCTTGGCCTTCCACTCGGCACGCTCCGCCGAGGTGGCTCGGATCTTCACCCACATGTCGCGTCCAGCGCCCATGATGCCGTTGCCGTTGGGGGGGTCAGAGGGGGCACAGCCCCCCGCCAGCCCCTGCAGGGGACACGCGAAGCGTGGCCACAAAGGGTATGCTGGCTAATATACTGAACGGTACCATGCCGCCGGCATGGTGTCCACTGGCGTAGCTGCAGGTCAGCTGTGCCGGGGTGTGCAAGTCAGGCCGGAAGCCCAGCCGTTCGCTATCCGCCGTGCAGGATGGGTATCCCGGGATCCACAGGCCTGCAGCAGCCTTCTCGGAGCTCCTGGACGCCCGGATAGTAGCCCGGCCGCTTCGAGGATACCGCAACCGGCAGTCCCATGTCGGCTGCGGCCGCTAGCACCACCTCGAAGTCCCTCGGCTGCCAGCACACGACCACCGGCTCGCCGTCGATCATCGTGAGTATCACGTCTCTCTGTTCTCCTTTGGTTCTGCGTGCGGCGAAAAACAATCAACAGAGGGAGTGCCGACGGCGTGCTCGCGACCCTTGGGGAGCGGCGCCGCCCGGCATCTCCCCCCCTCCCTCCCCCTGTCGGAGTCGGGGTCGGGGTCGGACAAGGCACTTTTAGTACCCTGTCATGACTTACGCGGTTTTTTTTTACCGGTTAGGTCGCTCTCACTTACCGGTTAGGTCGCTCTCACTTACCGGTTAGGTCGCTCTCACTTACCGGTTAGGTCGCTCGGCCCTCCCGCTGTCGCCAGACCACCTCGGCGGCCGTTGGAACGAACCGCCAGCCCAGGCGACCGTCGCGATCCACCGCCTCGCGGTCTACGATCTCGATGCCCGGCAAGTCCTCCCAGGGACCGTCCATCTGGGCGATGGTGCGCGGCTTCTTGTCCTTCGTCCCGAAGGCCAGGCGCCGCCGATCCTTCCGCGTGAGCACCGGGTAGGCGGCTAGGTCGCGAGCCCACGTACGGTACTTGGACCCGGGGATCACGACCCGCGTTTTCCCCGGTAGCCAAGTAGCGGCGTGAGCAGCGATGTAGGCCCGGAACCCCGGCCCCGACCCGACCCCGCGCTGCGCAAGCTCGCGGCGATCGATGGGCGGCCCGGCGGCGCTACCGGGCGGGAGCTCCACGTCGATCCGCACGGCGTCGTCCAGCCCGGCGTCCGCGCCAGGGTCGTAACGCAGAGCGAACGGGTACCAGTAACCGCCCTGTTCGTCTGGGATCACGTAGTCTCGTGCTCGCCGCAGGGCCTCGCGGATGCGCGGCCAGTCTCGGAGACGCCTCCACCCATTCGGGAATAGGAAGTCCCGGAGATCGCGCACGGTCACGACGAGACGGCCTCTGGCGGCCCGCGCCGCGTAGGGCGTCAGGATGCAGGCACCCACGGCTAGCCGCAGGTCCAGCGGCGCACCCCGTCCCTGGCTCATCGTCGGAACCCCCCGCCAGTCCTGGAGCTCGAGGAGGGCCACGCGTGGCCCTTGGCCACCCGTGGCGAATAGGGGCAGCTGGGCGTCCGGCATCTCGCGGTCGGGGTCCAGGATCCCGCCGAAGGCCAGCCAGCCGGCCTCGCGGGCGGGATGCTCGCGGATCTTCACGACCGGGATGATGGGGTCTAGGCGTGATTCGGGGCGCACCTCCGGAGGCGTCTGGGCTTCCTCCCCAACCTCCGGAGCGTCCAGAGGTCGCGTCTGGATCTGGAGGGCCTCCAGCCGCTCCCGCTGGGTCTCTGCCTCCACGAGTTCGCGCTCCTCGAGGAGGCTCTGACGCCCCTCCTCGGTCAGGTATTCCGTCAGCTTCGGTTCATGCGGCTCGTTCACAGTGGCCTCCTGGACGGATCGGCCCCGGACGTCTTCCCCCACATCCAGACATCCAGCGGTTCCTCAAAGTCGCGGATGAGTCAGCGGCTGGAGCGGGACGCGATCAGCATCTCAAGGGCTTCAACCCCGAGTTGCTGAAGGGTCTTGTCTTCGTCAATCGCAAGGTGCTTCAAGCGACGGGACAGCGCCGGATCGATATGGATCAGCATGCCCTTCTTGCCGACCCGCGAGGGCCGCGCAGCAACGGGAGGGGAGGAGCGTCTGGCGCGTTCGAGCGCGGTTTCAAGATCAGATCTGGCCATTGAGTGATCGCTCCTTGTTCCGCACCCAGCGAAATACGGCGATAAGTTCGGTTCCGGCCTTGTTGGCCCGTGTGAGTTCGGGTGCAGTGAGTCCATCGGTAAAAGCGTGCACGTGGGCAATCCGGTGGTGCAGCACGACGGGGACTATCTCCACCTCGTAGCCCGCGATCGCGGTCCGAGCTTGGGCCACGAGGGGGCCTTGCACCGGGGCGGCGTTGAGGATCACAGCCGCGGCGGTTCGGGCCTGGCGGGTGATTTCGATACTGGCTCCGATCGCGTGCAGGTCGGCGACTGATGCGCGACAGGGAATGAGGACGAGGTCGGCGGCTCGGGCGGCTGCCAGCGCCGCATCCGTGGAGTGTGGGGCGGTGTCGATGATGGCGAGGTCGGCCCCGGCATCACGTGCTGCCGTCAGCAGGGTGGAGAGTTGACCCGCGTGGCCCGAGATGACGGCGGGAGTATCAGCGACGCGGAGACTCGCCCACGCCGAGGCCGAACCCTGTGGGTCGAGGTCCACCAGCGCGGTGGCGAGCCCCTCTCGCTCGCCGGCGCCGGCAAGGCCGCACGCAAGCGTTGTCTTCCCTGCTCCGCCCTTCCGGCTAATAAGTGCGACTGTGAACACTGGCTAGCCAGTCTACATTGTTAAACATACTATCGATAGGTACTGTATATCAGTATAACATAATGCACCGGCTAGCAAGCCGGTGCACGGACTTGACAGTGTTCCATCGGGGGCGGAGCGCACACATGAGCCGACACAAGCAGCTTCTGCAGAGGATTCTCGGGGGTCGAGCGGATGCCAATGTCCGCTCTCAGGAACGTCAATCAAGCGATGGGACTCTGGATTGATACAGCGAGAGAGTTCGGCGATCCAATACCGGAACCCAAGGGTGAGCGTCTGATGCTGGCGTAACGGTGCCTTCGGTCCTTCCCGGATGCAGACGCTATGCGACATGACCACTCGAACCATCGAAGTTCGCCGGAAGAATTCGAATAACCCCGAGGGTATTGGGATGACCGGGCGCAACCTGTCTTCGGCTGGCTCTCTCGCTCTCACCCGCCGTGTCCCTTTGAGGTGGGGGCTCGATGCCGCTCCTGGTCGTCGAGCTGGTACGAGAGATATTTGGGGGGAAAGACAAAGGGCCCCATGAAGGGCCCTCGATCGAACACCTAGAAAGCTTGTCATCGCTTCGCTAGGGATGCTGCCTCACTGGGCAGTATCGAGGCCTCGGCGGCGCGTCGCTGAATGCAGGGAGCGCAACCCCGAGAAGTACCGGGCCCACGTGCGCCGCCGCCGAGCGGCGAACCTCGAAGACTGCCGCCGCCGGGACCGCGAGGCGAAGCGACGCACCCGCGCCGCTCCGGATCCCGACTCCTAGCGGTAAGCGTCCGGAGACGCGAGACGCACCGGGCGAACCTCGGTGCGACGATCGAACCCGAAATTCCCATCGCCATGCTTGCGCCGGAACGCCTCCGAGACCAGGCGGCCGCGCGACGTCTTGCGCAGTAGAGCGAACAGCTCCTCGACCGTCTCGCTCCCCTCCATATTCCCGCGGCCGCCGGTGCCCAGAGCAGCTGCCTGAAGACGGCTCAGGTACGCCTGTCAATGGCCATTGAAAATGTCCCACTTCTGGCCATTGAAAATGTCCCACTTTGCGGGATGCCCCGCGGAGGGAGCGGAGCGACCGGAGCGGGGCATCCCGTAGGGAGCCGAGGAACCCTCATGCCCCCGGCTCTCCGGATGCCGAGGATTCGGCATCGATTCGGTTCCCAGCCGGATGGATGGCCTTAGAGAGTTCGACGTGGCGGCGCATCCGGTAGCTGTTGCCGCGGATATTGACGAGGTGGCAGCGATGTAGCAGCCGGTCCAGGAGCGCGGCGGCCATGACCTCGTCGCCGAGGATCCGGCCCCACTCCTCGAAGCCCTTGTTCGAGGTAAGAACCGTCGAAGCGCGCCCGTAACGCCGGTTGATGAGCTGGAAGAACAGGATGGCGCCGCTCTGGGTCACCGGCAGGTAGCCGATCTCATCCACGACCAATAGCGCCGGATAGGTCAGAGTCTTGAGGCGGCGGTCGAGCCGGCCGGCGGCCCTGGCCTCCTCCAGGGAGTCGACCAGGTCGGTGAGGGTTCCGAAGTAGATCTTGCGCCCGCTCTCGGCGGCCGTGATCGCCAGACTGATCGCCAGATGCGTCTTGCCGACGCCAGGCGGACCGAGAAAAACTACGTTCTCCTTGTGCTCGAGGAAGCCGAGTTCATGCAGTGAGTCGATCTGCTCGCGCTTGACCGTGGGCTGGAAGCTGAAGTCGAAGTCCGTCAGCGTCCGGACGCAAGGCAGGTGGCTCGAACGCATGGCCGCCTCGAGGCGCCGGCTGTTACGAAGCGCAATCTGGGCGGCCAGGAGCTGCTCGATCGCCTCGGCTGCCGTCGTCCCTCCGCCATCGACCCCGGCGAGCACGCCGTCCAGCGCCTCCAGCGCTCCGGGCATCTTGAGGGCGGCGATCTGGGCGGCGATCCGCTCCCTGCGCGACAGCGGCCTCATGAGGCACACTCCGCGAAGCGGGCGTACTCGGCCACCGGACGCCGCTCGACCTCGACGAGCGGCGGGAGCACCGCCTCTGCGGCCGGTGCCGACGCCGAGGGCCGGGGGGGACGGTAAGGCCAACGTGCCAAAGGCATTAGATGGGTCCTCTCCGTCTCGAACCGGTCGGCCGGACGTTCCTTCAACGTCCCGTGGAGGCGGACGTTGGCCACCGTGTCGAGCCACCCGAGGACCTGCGCGTTCAGGTCAGCGTCCGACGCGAAGGTTCGGCCGTAGAAGAAATTCTTGCGGATGTAGCTGACCGGCCTTTCCACCTTGCCCTTCGTCTGGGCCCGGTACGGGCGGCAGGCCCGGATCCGAAAGCCCCAGTGGACGCTGAAGCGCAGGAACTCCGGGTTCTCGACCAGACGCCCGCCGCACTTGCGGCCATCCTCGATGATGACCGCCTTCATCTGGTCGAACAGGACCTCCGAGGGCACGCCGCGGAAGTAGCGGAACGCCGACTCCAGACCCTGCATCACCACCGACATCGTCTGCCGTTCGTAGTACTGCAGCCACAGCAGCCGCGAGTAGCCCAGCACCACAATCAGGGCATGCCGCTTGCCCCACGGCGTGCGAAACTCAGCGAAATCCATCTGGCCCTGGTGCCCCGGCTCGGTCTCGAACCGCTGCACTGGCTCGTCCGGGGGCCGCGGGCGGATCTCGCGCACGTAGCGCTTCACCTGTCCGTAGCCACCCGCATAGCCCGCAGCCCGGACTTCCTCGAACAGCCGCACGGCGCTGAGCTCCGGATACTCCGCCAGCCGCACCTCTATGATCTCCTTGTAGGGATCGAGCTTCGAGGACCGCGGTCGCCTCGGCCCGTACCTGACCAACTCCTCGTCCAACTCCCGGTCCAGCTGCCCTGTCGCGATCCAGCGGTGCACCGTCCTCCGGCTGACACCAGCCTGCCGTGCGATCGCGGCCTTGCTCATCCCCTGTTCCAGGTAGTGCCGTAGTAGCACCCGCGTCTCTCTCCCGATCATTGCGCCTCCTCCGCTCGGTGGAGACGCCATGGTAGCGAACGCGCCCAGAACCCCCACACCCCGGCGCAAGCGACCCAGCCATCGCTGCGTCACGCACCTGGAGTGTGACATTTTCGACGGCCACTTCTGTGCAATTTTGCATGGCCGGTAACAAGGAGGGCTCGTCGTGTTCCCGGGTGGCGCCGGGATAACGGACCCTATAAGCCGGGAGGCGAAGTGGGAATGAATGCGCGGCGAGCAATCGGACAGCCGGATAGTACTTCAAGCCCGGTGAAAGCCGGGTGACCGCGCGAGCGGCGGCCGAATGGGCCGGGGAAGTCGGTTGGCAGAGGTGAGATGGGGAGAGAACGGGGATGAGTGAGTAAAGACTGCGATGCGGACAGTTCCCTATGTGAAAGACCCAGACATCGTGGACGGAGGATACTCGTTGCCGGGATCAACCCGGCAGGGGAAACGGAAGGTCCATTCACTGGCGCAACGAGCGGGTTTGCCTCCGCTCGCCGGTTCCTTCCGTGGACTCTCGTAGCGACACTTCTGTGAAAGCGGCTTACGGGAAAACCGTACGAGCCGTTTGGGCGGCGGACGGAGGTCAGCCCTGCGGGGCGCCTCCTCCGACCCGACATCGGTCGCGGTATCAAACGGTTGATCTTAACGATTCCAATTGCGTAATCCACCGATCGAACCGATGACATTCTGTGCGGATCACTTCAAGGCCCATTTCCCCGACTAGAAGCGAAGCGGCAACGCGCTTCCTATATTTGGGCATCAGTTGCAAAATACGTTTGCTCGGCGCCGTATTTGTGTTGTCGTTGATATCTTCTGGAGTCTGAAACTGCGCACGGACTTCCTGTAATGCATTCGGCAAGCCTGGTGGTGCATCTGCCAATTTCGCAAACGCGCTGACATCCGAGAATAGGAGACCTTCAAATTCGTGCCTCTGGACGTACGGTATGATCTTCCGCGGATCGCGATTTGGAGACACCCTTTGCCGAATCTGTTCAGTTAACTGTTCCTCCAACTCGTCAACTGTCTGTATACCTTTGCCACGGAAACCGTAATAGTCTACTAGTGATGTCACGGCAGTGAAATGCCAGGAAAGGCGGGACATATCGTGTACCATACCTTCGACACTAACGTTTCCGCCTCCTGAGCCACGACCTCGGCCAAGGAGGACAGGTGTCACGGCAATATCCTCCTCTTCCAGATGGCTCGCGAGAATTCTATTGACGAATTCCTCTTCGGTTTGCCCTTCAACTGACACGGCGAGCCGGATCACGGCCTCCCTCCGAGTAAATTCTTTTGCCAGAGTTCACCTGTTGTGAAATCTTCTAGCCATTGGCGGTATTCTTTTGGATCTACCTTGCGGCATTCCGTCTGGCCTTCCCTCAAGTCCAGAGTGATGATTTCACTGAGATCAAAGGCGTCCACCAACAATGGTGATTGCGTCGCCACGATGACTTGTCGGTCCACGGAGAGAGACCTTATCATGTCGCCAACCAAGGAAACGGCCGCCGGGTGCAGGCCCAACTCTGGTTCGTCCAGCAACAGCACATGGGGCAACATTTCCGATGGTAGGTTGAGCAGCGTTACCAAGGCAAAAAACCTCAACGATCCGTCGGAGGTGAGGTGGGCGCCGAATAGTCTATCTGGCTCCTTCGCCTTCCACCTGAGAAACCCCTGACCGTATCGCTCGTCGATAGCAAAGCGGTCGAAGTTTGGTAGCACTCGTCTGATCTGACGGCAAATGTACTCATATCGCTTCGAGTCCTCGTGCTCTAAACGGTACAGCACGGCAGCCAGATTGCCACCGTGGCTCCGGAGGTCGCGGCTGTTGCTATCGATATCCCACTTTTTCTTGAAGGCGGAAGCGTCAGATGTGTCATGAAACTGATAGACGGCACAATTGCGAAGTAGGCTAACGATGACGCCAGCGGTTTTCGGGTTGACGTCAGGGGCCCGCGGAGCCTGTACCGCATCGACGATCGCCGCTTCCCGATGGCCACTTCCTAGATGCTGCCACGGTGCCTCTCCATGAAATCCTTCTCTGCTGAAACGGAACGACTCCTCGGAAAAAAAGAATCGGTCTGGATGTGCCCAGCTAAGCCAGAACCGATAGTCATTCCGGCCCTGGCCAGTGCGCAGACGAATAGCAGCCTCAATGACCTGCGTTGTTTTTCGTCCACCAAAGAGCTGATCGTCCGCCCCGCCCTGCCGTTCAACGAACTCGCCGAGTCGTTGAGACCTTAGCATCCAGCTCAGCATTTCGAAGAAACGAATCAAGTTTGACTTTCCCGACCCGTTGGTTCCTATTAGAACGACTGCCTGAGTTAAGCCGGCAAGTTCTACATTGGCCAACGAGCGAAAGCCCTTAATGGAGACAGATTCTATTGTTGTGAGATGTTGTTCCACATTAGCAGTCACGGGGCTTGATCCCCTCCTTATGCGTGAGACGGTTTCGGTGCGGGAGCCGCACGATAGAGGACTCCCGGCTCAAATCCCTTGAGCCTAACAGCTATGATCGGCAGTTTGGGTTGAGCCTATCCGGCGTCGGCACCTAGAGCAGCGGCAATCCAAGGCCCGGCCGGGGCACCTGCGAAGACCAAAAGAAGAATACGCGATTATATACTTTACAAAGTGATGCCATGGCCTTAACTTGGTTCTATGAGATCCGCATCGCCTGTCGTGTGTCCCTCTTTGGGCCGCAATGGAAGAGACAATTGGCTGGTTTCCATCGGCTACTCTCCATGGTTTCTCAAAGTGCATGGTTCTCGAAGTGATTGGCTGCTCTTGGTATCACGACATGGCGTCCCGAGCGCTACGCCCCGCCGGCGCGCTGACATCGATAACGAGAACTGTGATGGTGCGACGGTGTTCTCGTGGCAGGAGCCCGATCAACCTGTCGCGAAGCTCATCCGGTGACTCCGGGCGGGTGCCGCCGGGGGGTGCTCTTTTCAAATGGTCAGCGTCGAACCAGAGGACTAGATAGATCCCGTAGCCGCCCGATCTCGGGTCACGCGCGTACTTGGTGATCAGCTGCTCTTCGACGGCGCTCCAGAGTTCCTCGCTGTCCGTCTTCTTGACCTCCACGACAACGGCGTGGACGCCGTGGACCGCGATGATGTCTGACCGATTGTCTTCCGCATGGTGTCCTTCCGGCTGGGCGTCGACCTCGCGCGGCTCCAGCAGGAGTTGGAGATCCGAGAGCAGGGCGTCCCGGCAAGGATCCTCTGACTTGGGCTTGATGACTAGCCTGCCCTTGGGATCATCCGGGTCCGTGTGCCAATACTGTTGCCATGCATCGGTGTTCCCGTCGCGGATTCTCTTGGCTAGACTCGCCAGCTTGTCCGAGACCAGGGCGCATAGGTCGGCCGCGCTGACCGGCGGGCCGCCCCGGAGTGCAATCCTTATCTGACGCACGGTGGGGGCCTCGTAGGCCGAAGTCCGGAGCTTTGCGGCCTGCTTGTCACGAGCCCGACGGAGCATCCCGCGCCAATACTTCAGAGTGGGGTCGTCCGCGATGTCGGAAAGGGCGGCGATAGCCTCCTCGTCCACCCGGCCCGCCAGGGTCTGGACCCAGGTGTTCATGAGAGGGTCCACCTTCAGATCGGTGGCAGAACTTCTGCTGGCCATGAATTGGGCGGATGAGTCATGCCGGTCATCCCATGGCGAACGCAGCTCTCGTCCCACGACCTTGATGAGTGCAAGAAGGTCGGCGGTCGGCCAATCCTGGTCGGGCAGGGGCTCTCTGTCCTGAACCAGTAAATCGACAAGATGACGGATCCGTCGTGTCTTCCGGCCTTCGGACACGAAGTCGAAGAGTCTCGGAAAGCACACTTCGGGCTCCACAAACAGACCTGCTCCGAGCCAGTGCGCCTGCTGTGCCACATCCATCCCCCTGCGTCGTAACCTGCCCCGGACCAGTCGGCCCAACTCGTCCCGGGACATGTACTTGAGGGCAGCCCACAGGACCTGCCGAAGCGCCTCTACCTGGGGCTCCGTGCAGCTGCTGGGGAACGGACTGAACATCCTCGGCACTGCGAGCGGTGCCACGAGCTCGTATTCTGCCTTTGTCGGCATGTCGTACAGGTGCTGATCGGGGAGATCCTTCGCGCGCACGCGCGCGCTGTGCACGGCGGCGAAGGCGTCGGCGACGGTTTGCGGGTGGGTTTCGAGTGCCTGGAGGAACCAGCGCGGCCGACCATCCTCCGAATAGCTGAAGAGCCTGGGAATCGGATGGCGCCTGGTGGGCAGCCTAGAGAGCAGATAGAAGCCCAGGGCCCGTCGGAGGGCTTCTTCGTCGAAACGCTGAAGCGGGTCCGCACCCGAAAGCTCGTCTTCGGCCAAGCCGGCCAGGAAAGGGAGGGCGGAAAGCGACGTCAGGCCCTGTTCGTGAAGCCGAACGATCTGGTCCAGAACCGGAAGGTCCGTGCGGCCCACGAGGCGGCGGAGTCCGCGGATCACGGCTTCGAGGAGACCCTGGTCGGAGGTGCGGCCGGAGGCCAGTTGGCGCTTCAGCTCCTCGCGAGCCTGATCGGGACCGCCCTGCCCGAGGCCGTCCAGATAGACACGTCCCAGTTCGTGAAGCAGTGTTGACCCTACTTGGTCCGCCTCGATGGCATCCAGCTCATTCCAAATGGACGCGAGATACGCTTTGCGTTGTTCGCGGACTTCCCGGCATCGCGGAGACT
The DNA here is from genome assembly GCA_965262385.1 of Dehalococcoidia bacterium. Lineage (GTDB taxonomy): Bacteria > Chloroflexota > Dehalococcoidia > Lucifugimonadales > CATOSD01 > CATOSD01. The sequence goes on from CBDHFB010000005.1 coordinate 22,855, forward strand.
CGCGCCGTTGCTCGCCTATCGCGGCATCCTCCGCCCCCAAGTCGACGCGCTTCTCATGCCACTCCTGCAACAACGGAGTGCCCCGTACAGCGGCGGCGACCTCGTCGTCTTCCAGCGGAGGTCCCCACTCTTCTCGTTCCTTGACCGCCCAGATCGCCAGTAGCCTCGCGGACGCGGGGGCCGTTGCCGCCAAGTCGACGCCCCGGGCCAAGCACCACCTGCGAAAACCGGCCGGTGCTTCGTTACCCAGGAACTTCACCCCAATCCGGCGGTCGAGGAATCTCTTGTGCGGAATCGATGCCTGGCGCTTCAGTCCCTCCAGCACCAGCTCGCGTTGAATATCTCGATGATCGCGGAGCCAGCCGTAGATCTTGCGCTGTTCCCGCGCATGGCGGGATCTCAGGACGACGCTCCCGCAGTGAGCCGGGACCAGGGCGATCCGCTCATGGTGGGCTTCCACCAGTTCGAACCACTCATACAGTTCGGCGACCTTCATCTCCTCGCCGAAAAGCTCAAGGCCCCGGGCCAGCAGGCGCAGCACGACCAACTCGACATCGTTTTGCGCGAGGAGGGGGATCAGCTCTTCAGCCCTCGCAACCAGGGTGTGAAGGAGCGTTCGTACGTCCTCGGGTGCCGACTCGTCCACAAGGTGCTCTGTCCAGAACGCCTTCGCCTTGTCCCTCGGGATGGGGCTCACTGGCGGGTCGTCCCGCGTGCGCCCGTCCACGCGCCACATCCGCACCGCACAATCCCACACCTGCTCGGCGGCGATGTGCCGCGGATACAGGCAGGTCAGCAGCTCGCCGCGCAACTCGCCACGGTCGTCCTCCTGCAACCGGCCCTCGTCGATTTCGCGTAGCAGACCGAGCAGAATCGAGGGGCCGTCCGCTTCTTCCCCCACCAGATGGATGAGCGCGACCAACGCCCAGTGCCTGACGGTCGACCGCCAGCTGATATCTCGGACGACCGCGGGGAGGATCTCTCGCGCCTTGGGCACTGTGCGCGACAAGCCGACACCTCGCAATCGCGAGCCGCTCAGCGGTGTCGCCGCCAACCCCCGAAGGAGCAGTTCAACCAGACTCTGCCGGGCATCGGATCGGTCGGGGGCCCGGAGCATGTCCCACAACATGTCGCGCGCCGGACCAGCCATGAGGGCACCGAGTGAGGCGGATGATGCCCACTCCCACTGATGCTTCAACTGCCTCTCCAGGCCGCTCAGCAGGAGTGCCGTGTCCTCGCGGTTGAAGCGCCTCGCGTCTCCCTGGAAGGCCACGCCTACCGGATCGGACTCGATAAGGGGGCGTCGGCTGTCGGGGTTCCTTGCGGCCAGCCACACGGAAGTGCCGCGCAGGTCGGGCATCACGATTCCGTCGATCCCCTGCATCCAGGCGAGGACTCTCGTTGCGGGCACCTGACGTTCCCGAATCGCGTGGTCCAGGTACTTCGCAGCGAGAAACTCGGCGGTCCCGCGGTGGCGTGGCCGCCTGCCGGTCTCAGCACTTCCCACGAACAGCTTGGTGTCCAGGGCGAATTTCAGCAGGGGCTGATCCTCGCCCGCTTCGCTCAGTGCGGGACAGTCGTCGTCCCCCAGACCACGCCGCGACCAGCCGAACGTGCCGGTCAGCAGCTGGATTGCGCACAATCGACCTGCAGCGAGGACCACTTCATCGCTCGCGAACGGGTTGCCATCCCGAGCATCCAGGTGCTTCCGGCTCGTTTCCTTCGCCAGTTCCTCGCAGGCGCGCTCGAATGCGGCGAGTTGGCCATCCGGCCAGGACCCGGAGTTCTCGGCCTCGACCAGGATGTCAAGCAGAAGGGGGTTTTGCAGGAAGACCTCCAGTCCGCTATCCAGGGCCTTCCACATGAAGCCCTCGGGATCCGGGATTTCGGCGGCGGCCAAAATCCGGCGGGCGTCCTGCCTGGTAAGGGGATCAAGCCGCAGAAGGTGCAGGTCGTCGCCAGCGACAACCGAGGATAGTTCGCCGAAGTCATTTCGTCCCAACCAGGACTCGTCGCGACAGGAAAGCCTGAAGGTTGGCTTGCCCAGCTGTTCGAGTCGGCGCACGAGCGCATCCAGGGGCTCGTGGGGATCGCCACCCTGGGCACGAACCTGATCGAGACCGTCTATGAGGAGGGTCCCGTGTCGCCATTCCGGATGAGCGCTGAGGCTCCGGCCGATGAAGTGTCGGGCGGGGACCCCCAGTCCGTTCTCGTCGAGCCCTTCTTCCAGCTCGAACGCCTTGGATTTCCCGCACCCTGGCTCACCCAGGAGCACGTAGCCGCTTGCCGACCGGAAGTCGGACAGTTTTTCGCCCTGCGACACCCACCTTCCCTCCCGCCATCGCGAGACCGTCCGCTCAACGAGCACGGTGGGCCTCCTTCAGCCAGAAGTCGGCGGGTTCAGACAGGAACTCGTTGAACGGCACTCCTCCCGTCCCCACTACGAGCCGCTTCGCACCCGGAAAGCGGTCTAAAAAGGCCTCCGGGCCGGCAATGTGACCCCGCCGGCGACCGCTCTTCACCTCGATCGCGAGCAGTTGCCGACCCGATGCGAGCACGAAATCGACCTCCCGGTCTCCGTCCCGCCAGTAGCGGAGCTGGACAATCCTGTCCGGCCGGAGGGTGTTGTGCAGATGGGCTCCCACCGCGCTCTCGCACAGCCGCCCCCAGAAAGCGCCGTCGTCCCTGACGCGCTTGAAGGGATAGGCGTATCCGGCGGTCATGACGGCGGTGTTCAGGACGTTCAGCTTCGGGGTCGACCGCTTCGACAGGTACGGCTTGGCGCTGTACTTCTGCAGCCCGGTGATCAGGCCCGCGTCCGCGAGCAGGTCCAGGTAGCGGGCCAGCGTCGTGGTGTTGCCCGCATCGTCCAGTTGACCCTGCAACTTCCGGTAGGAGACGACCCGTCCCGAGTAGTCGGGCGCCAGGTCCATCAGCGCGCGCATCAGCGACGGTTTTTCGACCCGGGTCAGGGAAAGGATGTCGCGGTCGATCACCGGGTTCATGATGGCGTACCTGATATGCCCCCTCCACCGGGTGGCATCCCGAATGTGGATGGCGGCTCCCGGATACCCCCCGAAAAAGATGTATTCGTCCAGCGTCACCCCGAATGCGCGTTGCATCTCCTCAAGCGACCAGTGCATCACGGGGAAGGGATCGAACCGGCCGGCCAGACTCTCATGGATTCCGGTCAGCATTGCCCACGGGGCGGACCCCAGGATGACCACGCGCAGCGGGCAGCCTGTCCGGCGGTCGCCGTCCCAAAGGCCCTTGACGATGCTGGACCAGTTCCGAATGCGCTGGACCTCGTCAAGCGCCAATACCAGACCCCGGGGGGAACGGTCCGCGGCCGCGCGAGCCCGGGTCCAGGTCGAAACGAGCCATTCCGGTCCGGGGGCACGCCCGGGAAGCTGGGTCGCCGCTTCAGGGGGCGCAGTGTCGAAGGGCAGCTTGTCCGGCGCGGGATCGTCGACGGCGACGTACCAGCATGGAAGACCACTCCGCTTGAGCTCCTCGCGGGCTTGGAGGACCATCGTCGTCTTCCCCGTCTGCCGGGGACCGGTGACGGCGACAAGACGCATGGGGCCGTCCTCGGTGAGGAGGTCGATCAGGCGGGGTACGAGGGGGCGGCGGTAGATTGGGAGGTCGGTCATGGGTGAATGATAGGAGATTGAGCAAAAATGCTCAATGGTCTATTATTCTAACCGACGAAGATCGGCATCGGGGAGGGTTGGCATGTGCACACATGCCACCCTCCCCGGCAGGGTCGCTCCCCTCGAAATATCCTTGCAGGAAGGCCATCGAGCGGATGCTCGCGGCGCTGGCCCCCGTCGGGAACCCCGACCCCGATGCACATTAAGTTCCTGGCTCGCGGCACCGGCTCGGCGCAGGCCGACTACCTCCTCGGGGCGCGGGACGCGACGGGGCAGCCGCGCGCGGGCGTCGAGATCCTTTCGCTGAGTAGAGGCCTCATGCTCGCCAGCGCTACAATCGCGGCCCCGCACACACCTGCCCAGTGCTTATATCGCCTCGCGTCGAACCCCCTCATCGACTGCGACTCCCCATCTCAGTAGCTGACCCGGAACGTGGGGCTGTCCTCGGGCCGGCGGTCGCGCCGGTCATAGAGCCGGGTTGTGCTGACGTTGGCGTGGCCGAGCCAGTCCTGGACGCGGGCGATGTCGGCCTCGTGCTCGAGGGCGTTGGTGGCGGCGGTGGCCCGGAGCGCGTGGACGATGCGCTCCATGGGGATGGCGGCGGCCGAGGCGTACTTCCGGACGAGCTTGTAGATGCCGTCGCCGGTGAGCGGCCGGCCGGTCCAGCGGGCCTGGGTCGGCTGGAACAGGGGTGCGTTCCGGTCGCGGTGGTGGCCGGCGAGCTCGAGGTAGTCGCCGAGGGCCGAGAGCGCGGCCGGGTGGACCGGGACGGGCCGGGTCTTGGAGCCCTTGCCACGGACCCTGAGGTGTGGCACGCCCCGGTGCTCGTGGAGCGATCCGACCGTGAGGCGGGCGACCTCGTCGCGGCGGAGCCCGTGGTAGAGGAGGACGGCCAGGAGCGCCCGGTCGCGCCGGGCCAGGAGGCTCTCCCCCTCCGGAGCGCTCAGGAGCCGCCGTGCCTGGGCATCGGAGAGCGCCGGTGTCCGGCCTTCGTTCGCGTTCTCCATCCTGGGCCGCCTGACGCCCGAGACGGGATTCTCATGGACGGCGTTCTCGTTGCAGAGGTAGCGGAACAGCGAGGAGACGGCCGAGAGCTTCCGCCGCCGGGTCGACGGGCCGAGACCGCGCTCCTCGAGCATCTTCCGCCAGGCGATGACGTGGGCCCGGCGGACGAGCCGGAGCTCGCCGAAGCGGCGGACCCCGAGCATCGACATGAACTCCCCGACGTCGCTCCCGTACGCGCGCCGGGTGTTCGGGTTGTCCACGTTGGCGAGCCACTCGGCCGCCGCCGGCACGTCGGCCAGCTGCTGGAACTCGGCCGCCGAGATCAGCCGGCGGCCGACGTCGCCCCGGACCGTCAGCCCGGTCGACGCCGGCCCCGGGGCTCCAGGGTGCAGCTCAGGCGTGTCCATGCCCGATCCTGCTACCGATAATGTATTTTATCAATAGTAACGAGGAAGAGACCCAGAGCGCGCCTATCGCCAGTGCGGATGGGCCTGTCTGTTTCATTCTTGGGTATGTCTGTTTGATCCGTAGGTTCGGGTTACGGGACGTAGAAACCCCGGTGAGGAGATTTCCTCAGGTCGCTCTGGCCGCCGAGTCTTTACCGGCTCCAGGCCGCGGCATCGGGAATGCCACGGCTGAAGAGCGCGTCGAGACCCGCTTGAGGGGCGAGGGCCGCTGCTGCGTCTGCTTGCGGCAGGTCACGCAGGATAGCCCTCACCTGTCCGGTGGCCGGATCGAGCAGAACCGTCATGGGGAGATCCGTATCGCCGTCCAGTGTCGCCGAGCCACCGGGCCCTGAGAGTGTGATGCTCGCCAGGTTCCCGGCCCACGCGGGGTCGGCGGGCAGGGCAAAGACGAAAGAACCTCGCCCGTCGCCGTCGCCCGTCTCGGGCAGGGTGAAGTCGAGGAAGAAGAGTTCGTCACCGTTGGCCGTCCGTCCGGCGATCCGGTGTTCACCGGCGGCATCGGGGAGCACGGGCGGGGCGTCGACCACGAAGGCGGGATGCAGGTAGAGTTCGCCGTCGGCGTCTGCACCGCCCCACAGGAGGAGGGACTCTGCTTCTTGAGCGGTCACGCTCGCCCGGTGATCGTCGAAGAGGCGGAAGTGAAGCGCTTTGGAAAAGTGGTAGTCGCTGATCCATTCGGGGTCACCCCCACAGTAGCCCATCACGTCGGTCCAGCTTGGCGGTACCAGACTGCCGTCGCGGAAGTCGTATCCCCATACCCCTATCGATCCGTCTGGCTTCGGATACGCCGAGTCCGGGGTACCCGCCCCACACGACGGCGCGTGTCCAAGGGTGAAGTTGTGGCCGAACTCATGCGCAATGACGCGGGCGCTGGGAATCGAGTAGCTCCACACGCCTCTGCCGACGGCGGGGCCGGTAGTGCTACCAGACATTGTGCCCATCCAGTACCCGGTCCCGCCCTCCATCGTCCGGATCGCCCCGGTCTGGTCGATCAGGTCCCATCCGTTGTTGCTCAAGCTCAGCACGGGCTCGTGGGCCTTCACGTCCAAGTCGCCCACCGGAAGCAGCATGCGCAAGAGCCCGAGCAGTTCGTGGCCCTCGGGGTCGGCGGCCATCCCGCGGACCGACTCCAGAATCGCCGAGTCCGGATCCGCCGCCCACAGGAACGGCACCAGCGTGAGATCGAGAAGCGGCACGGTCCGCACGTCGACGGCCGCTCGGCCCGTCTCCGGGATCTGTCTCGCCACCCCCAGCCCGGAATCGAGTGTCCCATCCGGGTCGACTTCGACCACCATCTCCAGCCCGGGCCGCACTACCTCCGCCGGAACCACGGCGTTGGCCGAAGTCGCCAGAGATCCCTCGTCGACCTGGGTGGGGATCGGGCCCGGCCCGCTCGCGATCTCGGCAACGTGCACGAGGGCGCCGTTCAGGTAAAACGAGGCCCGCACCGGGGGAAGCCGCTCGTCGTTGTCACGGCCGGCGGTGACGAAGACGCGCAGCAACGCCTCCTTGCCGGCAATGAGCGGAACCGGGAATTCACGCGACTGGACGGCCTGGACGAGATATGCCGTCGCGGGTTCATATCCGCAGAGAGCCACCTGTCGGTTCGCGACGCGCTCCAACCAGTCGAGGAACCCGGCGTCGGAGGGCGCGCAGAGGCCCGTGCCCGCGGTCTGGAACGTCTCGAGGGACGGGAGATTCGTCAGGCTGGCCGGAAGGGCTCCGGACATGCCGGCGTTCGCCTGCAGGGCGAGGTGGCGCATGTGTATCAGGCCGCCCAACGCTGGCGGCATCGGACCCGTCAACTCGTTATCGCCAAGGTACAGCGACTCCAGGTTGGCGGGGCCGCCCAGCTCGGGCGGAATGGGGCCCGAAAGGCGATTCGAAGCCAGGTTCAGCGACCGCAGATCGGCGAGATCGCCGATCTCTGGCAGGATGAGGCCCGTCAGGTCGTTTTTAGAGAGATGCAGGGAAGTCAGGTTGGCGAGACGGGCGAGCTCAGGCGGGATCGGGCCGGTCAGGCGGTTCTGGTCGAGGCCCAGGTGCCTCAGGCGGGCCAGGTCGCCGAGTTCCGGCGGGATGGGACCCGTCAGGTCGTTGTTCCAGAGTTCCAGGACTTGCAGGTTGGCGAGGTTGCCGAGTTCCGGCGGGATGGGGCCGGTCAGGTGGGGGGTGTCGGCGAAGCTCATGAGGCGCAGGGACCGCAGGTTGGCGAGGTTGCCGAGTTCCGGCGGGATGGGACCGGTTGTTCCGTCCAGCCAGATGAAGAGCGACCGCAGATTGGCCAGGCTGCCGAGTTCGGGCGGGAGCTGGCCCGTCAAGCGATTCAATTGGATTTCCAGTTCGGTGACCCTACCCTGCCCGTCGACTTCGACGCCGTACCAATCTCCGAGCGGCGCATCCGTAAGCCAGTTGTCGTTGCGGTCCCAGTTCGGCCCGCCGGTCGCTTCGTAGAAGATTTCAAGGATCTCGCGATCCGACAGCGGAGCGCATTCGGCGTCCGTACCCTCGTGGGACGGGATCGCGCGCAGCCATTCGCGAAACGACGCGTAGGCCGGGGCACACAGTTCCGTCCCGCCGTAGTGAAGCGCCCGGAGAGAGAGGCCGGCCAGCGACAATGGGAGGCGGCCGGACAGGTCCGGGTTATCCGCGATCCTCAGTTCGGTCATCTGGGCCATTGCCCCCGGGGGCCAGTTCGGCATCTCTCCGGCAAGCCCGTTGCGGCTCAGGTCGAGCGTCACGACCCGGCCGAGGGCGTCCGCCGTCACGCCGTACCATTCATCGAGTGCGGGCGTCTCGAGCCAACGACTGGAATTCGTCCAGTCCGGACCCCCGGCGGTCTCGTACAGCAGGTTGAGTGCCCCCACGTCCGACTCGTTGCAGTAGGGTCCGGAGGTATCCTCCATCGCTCCCAGCCAGTCGGCAAAGCCAGCAATGCCCGGCGCGCAGAGACCCTCGTTTCGCTCGAAGTAGAAACGCGTGAGCCTGGTGAGATCCAGAAGGCTCCGCGGGATCAGACCCGTCAAGCTGTTTGCGCCGAGCTGCAACCGGGTCAGGCTGGCAAGTTCACCGAGCTCGGGCGGGATTGGACCCGAAAGGTCGTTATTGAAGACATCCAGGTCCTCCACGCTGCCGAGGTTACCGAGCTCGGGCGGGATCGGGCCCGAAAGGTCGTTGGACCAGAGCCGCAAGATCCTCAGGTTCGCCAGATCACCGAGCTCGGGCGGGATCGGGCCGGAGAGCTGGTTGACCTGTAGGTACAGCCCGGTCAGGTGGATCAGGCTGCCCAGCTCGGGCGGGATCGGGCCGGAGAGGCCATGAGGTATCACCTCTGGCCAATTGTCCGTATTGCCTGCGAGATCGAGCCGGACGACCCGGCCCTCCGCATCCGTGTCCACCCCGTACCACTCCCCGAGCGGTGCGTCGGTCAGCCAGTTCTCGGCGTCAACCCAGCTTGGCCCATCCGTCGCTTCGTAAAGCGTCACTAGCGCTGCCCGCTCCAGGTCCATGACGGTGATCTCGGCCGTCCCCTGTCCGCTGCCGGCACTCGCGGTGATTGTCGCCACTCCCACGGCGACTCCTGTCACCAGGCCCGACGCATCGACCGTCGCTATCGCGACGTCGCTGGATTCCCACGAGAACTGGACGCTTTCCACCGCATCCCCGCTCTCGTCGAACCCCTCCGCCGTCAACTGCAGCGTACTGCCCAAAGCAATCGTCTCCGCAGACGGCGACACCTCCACCGTTGCTACCGGCTGCATCACCGTTACCACGGCCGAGCCTGACGCCGACCCCGCGCTCGCCGTGATCGTTGCCGCCCCATTGCCCACCGCTGTAACGAGGCCCGACGCATCGACCGTCGCTGCCGACGTGTCGCCACTGCTCCACGTCACGGTCGCGCCGGCCATCACCCTTGCGTTCTGGTCACGCACCTCCGCGGTCAGCTGAACGGTCGCGCCCAACGCGGTCAGATCGGCCGTGCCCGGGCTGACCGTGACCGTCGTCGGACGGGCGGGTTCTGGCGGCGGTGGCGCGGTTGGACTGTCGCCGCCGCACGCCCACACCAAGGCGACACCCGCCAGCGCTGCGGACAGGCGGATGAGGGTTCGGTGACGAGTCATCTGATGTGATCCAGCGTTCTCTGAAATCTGAAAACCGTTACTCAACCCTTTTCCGCCCGGAATAACCCGGATCTGGGCGTACCCAGAGCCACTCAACGGCTGGGGCCAGAGTCCCGCCCTGGTCCGCCGCGTGTTGCCTTCCCACCCGGGCTGCACGGGAAGCACAAATGCGAAGGACGAACTGCCATCGCCATCGGCCAGTCTCGGGCATCCGCTTGGCCACACCGAGCGCCGGGTCGAGCGTCCCAGCCGGGTCGACCTCGATCACCATTTCCAGCCCCGGCTGCACCACATGGCTCGGAATCACGGCGTTGGCCGACTTCATCAGATCGCTTTCATCCTCATGACCTACGGCACCACCGTCTCTCCATTCCAGTTCTCGGGGAACGGCTGGTAGGTCTCGTGCGGGTAGGCTCGCGGCGCGATGGCCGTGAGCGGAGGCGGCATCCCGGCACGACCGGCGTCGAGAATGTCGAGGAACCCCCAAGCTGCGTCGACTCGGATACCGAAACTTAGGCTGCCAACGCCGATACTGATTGTGTCGCCTGCGGCGAATCCGGGCACTTTCGTGACCGCAGTTGCGTGATTGAAGGCGACGATCCAGCCGTTATGGTCGATGATGGCGCTGCCGCTCGTGCCGCCTGTCGTATCAAAGTTGTGTTGTACCTCCACATGCGGGCTGTCACCCGCATCGATCATCCTCAGGGCACTGACGGTTCCATCTTTGAAGGTTGCGGTGATCCGCTGATCTGTCGCCCCACCGATGGACCCCAGCTCCCCAGGGAACCCCATTGTGCCGATCGGCTGACCTACGCTGATCGCGTCAGCGTACTCTCGGGGGAGGAAGTTCATCAGAACCGGCACGGTGCCGTCGATGGCCACGAGCCCAATGTCCTCTGACCTAGTCATGCCATCGTAATCCGGGTGCTTCCAGGTCCGGTCTATATCGATCTCGTATCGCTGGTCTCCGTTGCGGGAAGTGCCAGCTTGGATGACGTAGAACCGCAGGGCGGCGCTTGGCGTATCCGACAACAGTTCAATGATCTCACCGATGCCATCTACGCAGTGAGCATTCGTCCAAATCGTACTTGTGTAATAGGCTGCGAACCCGCTACAGAAGTTCTGGAAATACCTGTTCCCGTCACGGGGGCTCGTGTATGAGAATCCGAGCACGTAGGTGGCCTCTTCGACCCTGTGTTCTTCGAGTACGTCTGCCCACACCAAGGGCTCGCCCTGTGGGCCTTCTGAGCCTTCCGGTCCCTGTGGGCCCTGTGGGCCGGTTTCTCCGTCCTGCCCAGCGGGCCCCGTTGGCCCTTGGGGGCCAGTGGCACCATCGGAGCCGTCCTGTCCAGCGATGCCCTGCGGCCCTTGGGGGCCAGTGGCACCATCGGGTCCTACCGGCCCCTCGCAACCGAGAGCGACGAGCGTAAGAACGATTATGAGCAGGCGCAGGGGGGCCTCCTAGAGCGGTATCCAGCCCGGAGGGCCCGGGACCGTTGTCCACAACGTGGCCCACTAGATAGCCAAGGGCTGACGCCGGGGAAAGCCGCGCGCCTCCTGAGGTCCTCTCGACGCTCCTGGGGCGTCCTAGGGGCCGCCTCCTCGATCACTGCGTCACCCGCGATGAAGCTCCCCGGACGTCCAGTGGGCTAGGTCCTCACCGCTCGATCCCTCCTCCACGTTCCGGACCTCGGGGAGACCGCTGGGGCGTGGGCCTCGTCGGGGGCACCCGCTCGTCCAGCTGCCTCAGCTTCTCGATCCGCCGGACCCTCTCCCGGTACGCCTCCTCCCCTTCGACCTCGCGGACCTGTTCCAGCCGCGCCGCGTCCGCCAGGACCCGAAGACGACCAAGATCGATGGGAGGGTCGTATTGCACCCCACTGCCCCAACCTCGCGTCTGTGCGGCTCTCTCGGCCCTCTCCTCGAGGCCCTTGATGCGGCGCTGGGATGTTCCAGCGCCTCGACAAGGCCGGCCGGCCACGCGGCCGGCTCAGCACCGTGTCCGTTCGGGCCATCGTCCAGCGACGCGCCGCCGAGGCCGGGACCGAGGGACGCGTGTCCGGCCACTCGCTACGGGTCGGAGGGGCGCAGTCCCTGGCCGCTGCCGGGGCCTCGATCGTCGAGATGCAGACCGCCGGCCGATGGCAATCCCCCTTGATGCCCGGCCACCATTCCCATCGACCGCATGAGCCGGAGAGGGCGTCCACAATGCACGACGCGGGCCCAGACTCTTCATTCCGGCCGAAACGGCCCGCAGCTGCAGGTCTCGAGCTCCACGGCGGCCGGCATTTGTCCTGACCACACTCGGAGCGGAATCGCTGCGGAGGGGAGTCGGCCCCATGAGCACGATGAACAGCGAAGTCTGCGACGCCCTCATCGACGCCGGCGCCACTGAAACCAAAGCCCGCGAGGCGGCGAAATCCATCGCCCAGTACGACGGTGACATCGCCGAGATCAAGGTGAGCCTGCTCGTGATCAAGTGGATGGTCGGCTTCGTCCTCGCGTTCGTCGTCGCCATGACCTGGCGGATGTTCGGATAGCGGGAGTCGGGCCCAACTCTCCATTCCTGCCGGAACGACCTGCAGCTGCAGGCCTCGAGCTCCGCGGCCGCTGCACCCGGATCTGCCCCGGTTTCGGGTGGCCCTGAGCCCATCCGCTCCGGAGATCATGCCGTTCTGGAGCTCTGGGGGGACCGGTTTCGGCCGAGACGATCGGTACAGCGGTTTTTGGGGCTCGAGGAGGCCAGGCTGGCCGGCCTGGTCGACGTCCTCGGCCACGATCGCGGCGCTGAGAGGCTCTGAGGGACGCCTTCTGGGCGGCTAGCTAGAGGGGGGGGTGCTCCCCCCCCTGCCTTCTGAGCGCCTCCGGCTACAAATCCAGGACCCGTCTGAGTCCGGAATCAACGTGAGCCATGAGTTTTCGGGAAACTTGTCCAACCCGGGCGGAGAGATAGGATTCGTCGAGGGTCACGATCTGAGTGACGTTGGCGACGGAGTCCTTCGGGAGCCCGGTGCTTGCCGCTGAAAGCAGGGTATTACCGGGAGCGTCGAGTAACCGCATGTTCGACGTGAGGATAACACCAAGAATTGTTCTCAACCTGCTTCGATTGAAAGCATCGGCCTGGACGATGAGAATCGGGTGGCGGAAACCAGGTTCCGAGCCTCGTGGAACATCCAGATCCGCCCACCACACCTCGCGGCGCGCAATTACCATTTGCCAGAGCTGACGCTTCGAGCCTGGGCGGCCCTCAACGCCGGATCAAGGCCGCTCGATTCATCGGCGTAAACCTCGTTCAGCTTGGACGTCACATCCTCGTCACAGTGTTTCGCCAGGTATTCAGAAACCGCTGTGGCGTACAATGTGCTCCTCGACACTCCTTGCCGTGACGCCAACTCATCAGCCGATAGGAACAGTTCGTCCGGTAGTGAGATTGCTGTCTTCATACCGCAATCATACCAGCACACACCGCCTTCAGGTCAATACCCTCAGGGCATTGGATCGAGGAGGTGGTGGGTGTACGGGAGTTTTCGAGCCCACGAGACCGGTCGCCTCGGCCACCGTGACGTGCACGCCAGCACATGACCACCGGCTCATCATGGGGGGCAGGCCTTCGAGCTCGGCGGAATTTTTCCGGGCCAGGCTCTTCGGCGATCCACCCTCATCGCCACCTCCTCACCTGCCTGCGGCAGGCTCCCGCGCGGGCTTTGCCCTTGGGCTCTCGTGGCTCCTGGAGGCACGAGGGGCCTCCAGAGGCGGAATGTTCGATTGATCTGGCGCTCTTCAGCGGCTGGGGCCAGAGTCCCGCTCCATCCTGCGCTGCCGTGTCCTCGCCCACTGCCAGATCACGTTCAGACCCTGCTCAACACGTCGGCGATCTGCCGATAGTCCTCCCGCAAGAGCGCCACTTGCCGCTGCAAGGCCTCGGCCTGCTCGCCGGTTTGCTCCGCCTGCGCCTGCAAGGGCGTCACGGCCTCTTCGAGCTGCAGCATCTGCCTCTGCAAGTCGTCGATCCGATCGGCGTGAGCTTTCATCGCCTCTTCGTACTGCTGCGAGAGCGCGGTCAAGGCGTTCATCAACTGCTGCTCTAACTCGGTCATAGGCTGCCCTCACTCTCTCGATAGCAGCACGGCAGGCTGCCCCTGCACTCTGTCGGGCCAGGCGATGCTGTCGAACAGCGTCCCGGGGGGCAGCACTACGTACCTCTCCCCGTCCTCCGCCTCGTGGAGCCACACGCCCCACGTCTGGTCCAGAAGCTCCGGGCGCCGTGCCTGCTCCCGCTCGATCGTCGCCATCACCGCGTCCTGCGTCTCGATGAGGGTCTGGACCCGAACCGCGAGGTAGCGCGTCAGGCCCCAGCTCCCGGCGAAGATGCCGAGAGAGATCAACAGGCCGGCCGTGACCGGCCGCGACCACGCCCTGAATAGCGCCCTCGCCATACGTCTCTCGGTGATACGCGCCTCGTGATCGGCGAAGCTCTTCAAGCTGTCGAAGACTGTCGCGAACGCGCTCCGGGTCACCCGCTCGTGCATCTGCGCGTCCTGCTTGGCCTGCTGCTTGAGCCGGGCTTCCAAGGCGCTCACGTGAGAAGTCTCGGTCATAGATCGCTCCTTTCAGCCGCCACCGGCCGCCGCTGGCGGGGTCCGCTGCTGTGAGATAGTTCTTGCCCTGGCGAGGGACCTCGAGGCCCGCCCGTTGTAGGGCGGCTACCATTGTGGCCCGATCCTCGATGACCCCGGCTTCGATGCCCTGGCGCACGTAGTCGGTGAGTAGCCTCCGGGGATCCGGCTCTGTCGCCAGCCCCGCCCGGAGCTGGGCGGCGTCGATGTAGGCCCTGTAGCCGGGCTGCAGGTCCCGCGCCCTCTCCGGATCGTCCGGACGGCTCCAGCCGTTCTCGAGGTTCTGCCAGTCCCGCAGCGCCCCGAACGTCTTCTCCCATCCGGGCGGCGCGATATTCAGGCTCTTGCCGGTCGCGAGCTCGCAGCGAGCCACGAGGATATGCACGTGCACGCCCCGGTCCGCGTTGCGGTGCTGGACCGCTGCCCAGGCGTAGCGGTCCGGCTCGAGCCCTGCCCAGGCGGTTTTCTCGAACTCGTCCAGCACGCGGCCGATCTGCTTGTCGCTCGGGGCGTCCTCCGGTGCCCACGCGAAGAGGCCTGACGTGTACCTGTGCTCGAACGCCAGTGCGTCGGCCACGGCGGTCACCTGGCCGAGATTGCCCCGCAGGACCGTGATCTCTTCCGGAGCCTGGTCCGGGTCGGGGTCCTTCGCGTGGTGGCCCTCACGGAGAAGGTAGGCCGCGACCGCGGCCGCCGACCCGGTACCATGCGCGAGGAACTTGACCATCATCGCTCGCGGTCCCCCTCGCTCTCGACGGCCAGCGTGTCCAGCACCCGCTCGATGGCGACCAGGTGGGCGACCACCTCCAGTGCCTCGGCGTTCGCCTTGAAGGTGTTGGCCCAGCGGGCGATCTGGTTCAGGTTCGCCCCGATCCGCGCGAGCTCGCGGGTGCGCTCGCGCTCGACCTCGGCGTGTGTCACGGTCCAGGTGTGCACCCGGCCAAGCGACCGGCGCATTAGATCCGACAGCGTGAGCCCCGCGGCACCGGCCTTGGCCTTCCACTCGGCACGCTCCGCCGAGGTGGCTCGGATCTTCACCCACATGTCGCGTCCAGCGCCCATGATGCCGTTGCCGTTGGGGGGGTCAGAGGGGGCACAGCCCCCCGCCAGCCCCTGC
>CBDHFB010000006.1:0-93331 GCA_965262385.1 Dehalococcoidia bacterium
GATTGACGACTGCTGATCGGACGGGTGGGGTATTTGGCCGGTGAACTGGGTCCCAGCCGGTTGCCTGGTAACCCATCGCCCCAAGTCTTCTAAGGTCGTCCCCGCGCCCGCATCCGTAATCACAGATCTGGGTGTCGGTGGCGATGAGGCCGTCGGCGATGGCGCACTTGAGGGGCCGGGAAAGGTCTGTCCGGCTGATCGCCGTGCGCGCTCGGTTAGCTTCACGGCGACGATTAGCGTCGATCATCTGGCCAAACCTCTCTTACTGGGCAACTTGGAGCCGAAGGGTGCCGTGCGGTTTTCTCAAGGGATCCAGGATAGGGGCCATGTTCGGGAACGCAGAAGCGCCGCTCGCATGACTTGCGTTGGTGGCCTAACTTTCGACTCATCCGGGATCGTAAAACGTACGAAGATGGATTCTTGGGCAACGATCACTTGGCGGTTCTTCGATCCGCTTCCCTCCCCGTCGACTCAGTGGCGGACTCGCAGCGGGTCATGGCTGAACGAGCCGCGCGATCGCGTCAGCCAGAAGGTTCACTCGTTGCTTGATGAGATTCCGGTAGCGGACACATGGGCTCCCTTCGAACATCAAGGCGTCGTACGGAACCAAGTGCGACTCAACCCTAAGGTGCGGTTCACACCAGGCATGACAAGGCGACTGCCGAAGATCCCACGCAACCCCAAGAACCAAGATACAATGGTCAAGTCCTGCGGCCCTCATGGTGTGCCATGACAACTGAATCGCAGCCCGTAAGCAACTTGCGCCCCTACCAATTGGACGGAGTTCGCTTTCTGTCTTCACGGGATGCTGCGTTGCTAGCAGATGAGATGGGGCTAGGCAAGACCGTACAAGCTGCTGTTGCACTCTTGCTCAACCGAGCGACTATTCGTCGGACACTCTTGATTGCACCTGCTTCCATCTGCCTCAACTGGCAGCGGGAACTCGAGATATGGGCACCTGGCCTCTCAGTACGCCGAGTATCAGGCGATACCACGGACAGGGCCGCAGCCTATCGCCTCCCCGTCCGAATCCTCATAGCGCACTACGAACAGATTCGTTCCGACTTCCATAAGATTGCTACTCTTCAAACATTCGATCTTACTATTCTTGATGAGGCACAACGAATCAAGAATGCTTCATCAACAACGGCCCTTGCGTGTCGCCTCATACCCCGAAAACGGGCTTGGGCGCTGTCGGGAACTCCGCTGGAAAACCGACCAAGCGACTTTGTCTCAATTTTCCGCTTCCTCAAGCCGGGGCTCTTGCATCTCGGAATGACGCAAGGAGAAATGCATCGACGTATCACCACTCATTTCCTCCGGAGGACCAAAAAAGAGGTTCTGCCTGAACTGCCACCCATTATTCATCAGCGCTTAGATCTGGAGCTACGCCCCCCCCAGCGAGATGCATATGAGGAAGCATGGAACTCCCGGTTCAGCAACCTAGCCTATACAACTGGAAAACCATCGACCGTGACTATGCTAGCGGTTATTACGAGGCTCAAACAAATCTGCAACTTCGATCCAGTAAGTGGAGAATCTGCAAAACTAGAAGCCTTAAGGATGATACTGGACGAAGTGACATATGCAAATCAAAAAGTTCTTGTATTCTCACAATTCGTTGAAACTCTAGTGTGGATCAGCAAGCGAATAGACATACCGAATAGTATATTTCATGGAGGATTGACACAAGGCCATCGAGACTCACTCATTACTGCTTTTCGGCAGAGCCTTGGACCTCGAGCGCTCCTAGTGTCATTCAAGGCTGGTGGAGTTGGCTTGAACCTCCAAGAAGCTTCACTAGTGATCTTATTTGACCAATGGTGGAATCCAGCGGTCGAAAATCAAGCCATCAACCGTGCTCATCGCTTCGGAAAGACACACTCCCTACAAGTAATCCGACTTACGATTGCGAACTCAATAGAAAGCAACATACAATCTATCCTTTCCCAGAAGCGCCAGCTGTTTGAATCGTATATCGAAGGTGCCCCCAACGCATCAATCGAAGCTTTCTTGGAAGGCGACCTGAGACAGGTTCTTCAGGTGTAAGATCCTGTCCTTGACATGTTTCACACCGAGCAGAACAGGAGATAATTATGGCCAAGATTCGAGAAGTTAGAGAACTTCCCCTCAACAGTTTGGACATCAGTACCAGTCAGGTAAGGCTGCGACATGTCGGAAAGGAGATCGATGAACTCGCAGACAGCATCCGAGTTGTTGGCCTACTTGAACCGATAGTCGTTTGTGAATCTGAAACTCCTAGAAGGTACGATATTATTACAGGACAGCGGCGCTTTTTAGCACACCAAGAGCTAGCGAAGCCGACCATCTTGGCGGTAATTCTAGACGAAAGAGTGGACGAGCCGACTGCCAAAATTCTTTCTGTCACGGAAAACCTCATACGTCGCGACCTAGACTCAAAGGATCTGATTGACGCTTGCACGTATTTGTACAAACGCTACGGTACGATTAGAGCTGTCGCTGAAGAGACTGGGCTTCCATACAATAAGGTATCACAGTATGTAAAGTACGACCAGCTTATACCTCAACTGAGACACCTCGTAGACACAGGAGCCGTATCCGTTCCGACAGCACTCCGTGCTCAGAAGGCAGCAAGTACTTCCGGGGAAACGAACCCCGACGAAGCTGTGGAATTTGCGAAAGAGATGGCTCCAATGTCTGGTGTTCAGCAGACTAAGATTCTTGAGTTACGGCAGCACGACCCGACCATCCCTTCGGACAGAGTCATCGAAGAAGCTAAGCATGGGGCCAAAATCATTCAGATCAATGTGAAGCTCACTTCACACATGCATACCTCCCTGCGGCAATACGCAACTTCTGAGGGCACAAACATGGATGATGCGGCGAGAATCCTCATCCATGACGGCTTGGCGGAAAAGGGTTATCTCGAAGAGCAATCACAGTGAAGGGACTTACATCAGACGAGCACAGAGATCTTATTCGGTCCGTTGGCACTCACCGACCCCTTCGTCCACTGTCACCTCTGGAGGTCGCATCACTAATCCGAAAATCAATGGACGCAGGCGCTACCAGACGGGAGTGTGCAACTGACCTGCACCTCGGTCAAACGTTGGTCTCAACGTTTATCAAGCTGAGTGATCTCGCTCCGGAGATTCGTCATTTAGTTGCCTGGGGTCGATCAAGTGATGTAACGATCGCATTTTCGGCGGCGGTGCAACTGACGCGTTTAAGGTATGGAACTGATCAGATTGCACTAGCCAATGATGTACTCCGATATGGCCTAACGTCTAACGAAGTAGTTCAGATAGTACAGAAACGGGAGCGCTCTAGCAGTTCTCTAGCGCGTTGTGTTCAGGAAGTGCTTCGGCTTCGACCACAAATCGAAGTTCGACACTTATTTATAGGCTCGATAAGTTCAGGTGCAGTCCGAGAACGTCTCGGGAAAATCAGTCAGACTGAAAAGGACAAGGTATTCGAGCGAGCGCTGGATGCGGTCTTTGACCGTAAGTTGTCTGCAAGTGGACGGCTGGGCGTTAGCTATTTCACAATCGTGGCATCCCAAGATCTTCCGGTAGCGCTTCGTTTAGATCCGGATGATCTGGAAAGAATGATTAACGAGAGTCTTTTCCAAGTGCGGTGAATGGTAGGAATTGCATGAGACGCCTTGTTGATATTTCGCTATCTGGAGCTGTGTCGCTTGGGCCAGATATCGTCTGTGATGGTTTTCTCCACAACTCAAGAGCTCGAGTACAGACTCACATTCACTCCGATCACATGGATGGGTTTGAGTCAAGCAAGGGCTGTCAAGAGATATTTCTCAGTGAGCCTACGCGACAGTTATTGATTCTAGATTACAACGCCGACCTTCCGTACCGGTCAAACATTAGGACGCTGAGATCAGGAGAATCTCGTGAAGTCAATAGGTCTCGAGTTTCGATCGTCTCAAGCGGACACATGCTTGGATCAGTTCAGGTTCTGGTGGAGTCAGAAGAAGGTGAACGATGGGGCTACTCAGGTGATTTTACTTGGCCTGTTGATGAAGTAATTGAAGTGGATACCTTGGTTGTGGACTCTACCTATGGCTCGCCAAGAAATATTCGCAATTATACACAGGGCGATTGTGAGGCACAGTTTATTTCCTTGGTGAAGAAATTGCTGGTATGCCATTCTGTATATATATATGCTCATCGCGGGTCGATGCAACGTGCGCTCCAATTGCTTTCCGGGGAGCTCAGCTGTCCGGTAATTTGTGGGCGGCATCTTTGTCGGGAGATCGATGTCTACCGGAAGTTTGGCTATGTAATAGGCGAGGTCGTCTCACAGGACTCTACTGAAGGGATCACCGCACTTCAAGAACCTCGGCTCGTTCGCTGTTTCGGCTATAGGGATCAACGACCAGTGGATCCGTTCGAAGCATCTGTCATAAAGCTAAGTGCGTATTTTACTCGGCCAGATACACCCGTCATGCAATATTCGGATCGGGCTTACGGTGTGGCACTCTCAACGCATGCAGATTTTCACGGTACACTCGAATATATTCGAAGTACTGGGGCAAGGTACGTCGTTACGGACAATACTCGGGGCGGTAACGGATATGAGTTGGCCCTTGAGATCAAGCAAAGGTTGGGGGTGGAGGCACGTCCCTCCACAAATTCGGTCAGACATGGATGGGGTGAATAGTTTGGGGGGCGTGTTGCGGTTCTGGGCTATGGAACCACCGGAACACGGGTGGTATAGTTGGAGCCACAGATGTGATCGGCGATTTCATCATGCTAGTCAATTTCGGGTCTTTTCAACAGGAGTGAAGAATGCTTGGAACGAATTTCCCTATTTCAGAGTATTACCGCAAACACATCATTGACGCCGTGACATTGTCTCGGAGTGGAAGCTGGTGGACGGCGATTCTTGTTATATCTGATCCCAAAACTAATCAGCCATTTATTTCCTTATATCGCTGGAACAATAGAGCAGGGACATGGAAGCATAGTAGTCATTTTCGCATCAGGAAAGATGGTGAGCTGAAGGCGGTCGTCAAAGCGTTGGGAAGGTTTTCTGAGCATCTTTCCCAGCATTGATCTGCTTTAGCGTTAATCGACATTCATCACAATTAGACTACCGTCGTCTCATCCTGGAGGGACTTGGTCGGTGATTGGCGCTGTATCGTACCGCTTTGTGAGGTGGTCCGGGTTGTTTAGACAGCTGGTCGGCGAATTTAAGGTGGACTCCGCTACTACTCTGAACTACCGACCGAGGTAATTGTACCTCAACACCAGATCATCATCATCCCCTCTCCTCCCTTTCTGCCTCCGCTGCGGAGGACGGCCTCCGAGCCCCTCGGGACGGATCTGCCTGTTCCAAATCTGGACGGGCACTTCCGACCGCTTCAGCAGGCCCTTCCTGCCACAGCCGCTCGCAACGGCGGAGGTTGAATTCGAGGTGCTGCCAGTAGGAGTCCGGGAACGACTCCATCCGCACTTCCTCCAGCAAGCTGGCGAAGTAGCGCAGGCTGCGGACCGGTTCGCCACCCGGGCGATCGAGCAAGCTCATCGACTTGCGCACGCTGCCCAGCAGGATCGCCCGTCGCACCGTTTCCAGCGCCCCCCCTACGGTGCCAGTCCGCCGCCAAGCGTTCGTCGGCCGACCCGAACCGGCCCTGCACACACGCCGGTTCACCGAACATCCGACGGACTTCCGCCAGATACGCGGTGCCCTGTGTGCCCGGGCTCTCCGGCTCCGAATTCTGGCCAGCCGGCTCCTCCCGGACTTCGTACGGCCAGTACTCCGCTCGCAGCCGCAGCCGCGAGCGGCGGTGCTGGTTGGGTGCCGCCTCCAACTCGCACACCCCCTTGGCCGCCAGTTCCCGCAGGCAGCGTCCCAGCGTCGAACGGCTCTTGCCCAGCTCCCGTGCCAGCCCGTCGCGCTCGAACTCCAGGCAGCCGATGGCCCGCGCGGTCCGGGATGGGTGGAGAATACCTCAAGTGTCGGTGTCAGACGGCCGCAGGTTTAGGCCAAGAGCGGCTATTTCGCACGTGCTTAGTCCGTATATATCACCAAGTCTAGGCGGTCTCGGATTTTGGTGTGGAACTCTACCGGTGCTTCAGTCCCACAGCGGCCCATACACGTCCTCCAACGCCTTAATCTCCGGTATCCGTAGTGCCTCTTCTTCCTCCTCCGCAACGATTTGCTTATAGAGCCAATCCTCAAACCAAGAGGCAATCACTGCGTCGTCGAAATTGGTCTTAGAGATTGCAAAAACGAGAGCACCGGTGCGTCGAGGCGAGTCCGTCCTCAAGAACATGGATCTGGGCGTACATCGGCCTAGCACCCTGGACATTGAGAACGCCTGCCCCGGAGGATCGGTTTGGAATCTTGGGGTGAGGTGGTCCCGAATTTCGTGAGAGCCTAGGACGGAATTCGAGTTCCTTCGGGCACTGGGATGCTACGCGAACGGTTGGGATCCTGTCCACCGGCCCGCTTGTCCGCTCTCCGGTGGTCAACCTCGGTTGGGTGGTCAATGTTGTCGAGGACTTCAAGGAGCGGGGCGAAGCGTTGCGCAACGCGTGTGCGCTAGCGCGGGCTGTATGAGAGGGAGCGCACGCCTGCGTCTTGATGGTTGAGCGATCCGGGACAGCCACGCATTTTCGGACACGTGTCTCACTTGCCGCCGCACTTTTCGGAAATTCTTCAAACAGCAAGAACTTCGTCATTGGATAGAACAGACCCTACAGGTGAACACCGTTCCGGCCGCGCCTGGAGGCTCTTACGTCTTCAGGGAAGAGCTGGCCCGCTCCAACTTCATTGCCAATCGGTACGGCCGAAGGAGTGCCACACCGCACCCTACCGAATCTGCGGAGGTGTTCGGTGCTCATCGACAGCTCTTAGAGCCACTAATGCAGTTTGTTACGGCTCGGGGCCGCCTTCCAATTGATGACGAGGTTCCGGCGGCTCCCGAGGTGACCAATGTGCGGCTCTCTCCGGATGGCGTTCACGGTAGTTCTGGCCGTTACCCACAATGAGAATGGACCGAGATCAAGCAGGAGTGCAAGCGCCCTATTGAGGAAATCGGCCATGGTCTTGCGGTATTCCATGCAGAGCGTGCGAGCGTCAGATAGGGGAGCGGAAAAAGTCCGGGGTAGATCGCCGCCTTCGTAGGCGAAACCTGCCCGGCGGTCAGTCACCGGACCGACCGGGCGGACGCTGCAGTGAGCGAGAACAAGAATCTAGGCGAGAGCGTCGATGTCGTTTGACGTCTATTGTTCCCCCGAGTCCAGATCTGCCAGCATGGCTTCCGCACGCTGATCCTGTCAGCCCCGAGCTCGGGGCTCGGGATAGTGACCGCCATTCCGGCCGTTCGAGTGGATTCTTGTAAGCGGCCCGGGAACAGGCCTGGAGTCCTTGGGGGAGCTCCGGTCTCGGGGGCCGTCGGAGGCCCCAACGCGCCCAGAAGCGAAATCTGGATCCAAATCGGGCGTTTCCCGTCGGGACCCGCGCACTGGGAAGCTTATTGACGGGTTTTGGCACCTCCGGCGGCGCTCCGGGGCGCCGGAAACCGTCTGAGAGGACGTCTCCCGGAAAGTGACCATTTATAAGCGGCGGCGGAGGGGGGGCTAGTCCCTGTGGGCCAGGTACGCGGACGCTCCCCACCGCTCCTCGCAGGCACACCGCGGGCCGTGGTGGTCACGGAGGTCGCGGGCGTCGATCCAGCATTCCGGGCCCGGCCCGGGGGTGGACCCACGCGCCCATGCCGCGGGTCTCCTCCTCGGTTAAGTCCCCGAGCATGACCGGCAGGTTGGGAAGCTCGGGCCCGGCCGTGCCGAGCATCTCCTCGACGAGCGGGTCATCGCCGTCGCGGGATGGCATCGCTCCCAGCTTAGTGCACGCTCAGTTCCGCTCCAAGCACCTCGCACAGCCGATGCGCCGCGCCCGCTCGTGGCCGTACCTTGAAGTTTCAACAGGACCGACGTCGCTGATCGCCACGTTGAGGCCGCAATCACGCTCGAAGGGCGGTGTAACTGTATCCGGCGCTACAGGGATGTCATTCCCTCGGCTTCACGCAACACGAATTCTGCCGTTCCAGGCGCCTTAGTGCTACACCTAGTAATGGAGTGCGCTTGGGCATCGACTCTGAGATACAATTGCCGATTATCAAGAGTCCGTCCCTAAGCGATCGCGTTGGACGAACTGGATCGACCAGCGCGCACTCGAAGCGCCCCAAAGTGACAGGTGACATCACTGTCGCAACGGATGGGACTCCAGTTAAAGGCCCAACACCCAAGAGGCGCGTGCAAACGGTTCCGAAGGTGGCAATTGCGAACCGCCACCAACAGCCGGAGCAGGAAGGTCCAACGGCACCTTACAGTCTTCGCTATCGTGCCAAGAGCCACCGCGAGCTTCCGCACGTTATGAAGTTCTCGGGGGGACGCTCGAGCGGCATGCTCCTCTTCGCCCTGCTTGAGAACCGGCTGCTGGACCCGGATCGGGGAGATGTCATCGTCTTCAACAACACGGCCGCCGAACACCCCGGGACCTATCGGTTCGCACGGGATTGCAAGGCAGCGTCCAGCCGCTACGGCGTGCCGTTTTTCTGGGTCGAGTTCCAAACTTACGAAGATTCCCGAAGCGGCGAGTGGACACGCCTTCCGTCGTACCGTCTCGTCAATGATCAGCCAAGATCGAAAGCCAACCCGGACGGTTTCCATTGGCGTGGTGAGGTCTTTGAAGAGCTTCTTTCATGGTCTGGGTACGTTCCAAACCAGTTCAGTCGGATTTGCACCACGAACATGAAGCTCGAGGCGACACGCATGTTCTTGAAGGACTGGCTGGCGTGCAGCGAGACCATTCCGCGACTAGGTCACTACGGAAGCGAGTCCCGGATGGACTTGAATTCGATGTACCGCCGGCACCGCCGTAGCCAAGGTGAGGTTCCCGTGGATATCTTCTCTCGGAAGAAGGCCTATGCGCTGTCTCGCCCTTACATTCGCCCCGAGCAAGCGTACAGTGACTTCTCATCGGTTTGGAGGCCTTTCCAAAACCCGGCTCTCGAGGGTCGGGTTTTCGGGAAGCAAGCCTCATTCGGAAAGGATGGGGTCGAATACGTTGCGTTCGTGGGTCTTCGCGGAGACGAGCAGGTCCGCGTCCTGCGCGTCGCAGCCCGAAATGCCGGACCGGGCTCGTCCGGCTACACGGGCGAGCACGTCTACATGCCTCTCGCGGACATGGGGATAACGAGGGACGACGTGAATGCGTTTTGGGACCAGCAACCCTGGGACCTGTCCCTGCCGAAGGAAGGGAGTCTTTCGAACTGTGTGTACTGCTTCCTAAAGGGTGCAGCGAACCTCAGGAGCGTCCGCGACAGGATGGAGAAGGAGAAGCACTTCGAAGAGCCCGGTTTCGGATCGCTCCTCGATACGCCTTCGGATGTTGCATGGTGGACGCGCATTGAGCAGCTGTACGGGCGGGATCTGAAGGCCGAAGGGAGAAAAATTACCGGCAATCCGGCGAACACCGTGATTGGCTTCTTCGGCACCAAGACCGACTTCTCCTATGAACTCCTAGGCCAAGCCGGTGAGTCCGATTTCGCTTGCTACTCGGCAGCCCTTCTTCCGTGCGACTGCACGGAATGATCCGACGCATGAACTCGCGACAGGCTTATCTGGACTACCAGGCAACCACTCCCGTAGATCCCCGCGTGCGAGACGCGATGCTGCCGTATCTCGGGGATCGGTTCGGAAACCCGCACTCGATCAATCACGCGTACGGATGGCAAGCAGCCGATGCAGTGCGGGTCGCGCGCGGCCAAGTGGCAGAGTTCGTCGGGGCCGATGACGACGAGATCGTGTTCACATCCGGTGCCACCGAGTCCTGCAATCTAGCGCTACGCGGCGCCGCCAAGGCATCTAACAGCAGCAGGAACAAGGTCATCACGGTTGCGACGGAACATCCTGCAGTCCTCGAAACAGTTCGGGATCTCGGCTGTGCGGGGCATGAGGTGACCGTTCTCCCTGTCGGCCCGGATGGCCTGCTCGACCTTGCGGACGTAGAGCGGGTACTTGATGGTCGCACCGTTCTGATCTCAGTCATGGCGGCGAACAACGAGATTGGCGTCGTCCAGCCGCTAGCGGAGATCGCCCGCCTGTGCCACGCCAGCGGCGCCCTGTTTCATACGGACGCGACACAGGCGGCGGGACGGATTGGCATCGATGTCGACGCATGGGGCGTAGACTTGCTCAGCCTCTCGGCTCACAAGGTCTACGGACCGAAGGGGATCGGTGCTCTGTTCGTGCGGAATGGCGTGCCGGTCCAGCCGGTCGTGACCGGAGGCGGGCAGGAACACGGTTTGAGGCCAGGCACGGTTCCGGCTCCGCTAGCGGTGGGTTTCGGCATGGCCTGCCAGGTCGCATCCGAGCACTGGAAGGAAGATGCGGATCGGATGTCGCAACTAACCCTGCGTCTCAGAGACGGCATACAGCGAGCCTGCCCGGGTGTCCGGTTCTTCGGCCACCTTCAGCGGCGCCTGCCCGGGAGTCTGAGCATGGGCTTTCCCGGAGTCTCGGCCGACGAGGTCATCGAAATAGTTTCGGACCGCATCGCGATTTCTACCGGTTCTGCCTGTTCGTCCGGAACGGCCGAGCCGTCCAAGGTCCTTCTCGCCCTGGGCTTGGATCCAGAAACCGCCGCTACAGGCATCCGGATCAGCCTGGGCCGCTTCACAAGAGATAGGGAAATTGACGCAGCGGTCGACGCCTTGTCGAAGGTGGCTGCCATCGCCAGCAGGACTTGATGCAATGAACGACGACAGTCTAGAATTACGATTCGGACCGGGATCCCCTAGTGGCTTCACTCCGTCCGGTATTGCCAGTTTCAGTGACTTGCGGCCGGCCGCGGTCGTGCGGGAACTGATTCAGAACTCCCTTGACGCAGCGGTTGAAGCCGGAGTCGCCACGGCAACCGTTCGGTTCCGGCTCACCCGAT
Source organism: Dehalococcoidia bacterium (assembly GCA_965262385.1). Taxonomy (GTDB): domain Bacteria; phylum Chloroflexota; class Dehalococcoidia; order Lucifugimonadales; family CATOSD01; genus CATOSD01. Next base: position 10,954 of record CBDHFB010000006.1, read on the forward strand.
CCAGGACGCTGGATATTCCCGGTATGAAGGCCTATCGCAAGGCGTTCTACGCCGCCATCAGGACCCACGAAGAAATGGGCGGCGGGACACTTCCGAGCCAGGCGGAGAGAGTTGTCCAAGTCATGGACGATGCCGTGAACAATGATGAACAGGACATTCTGGCCGTACTTGACAACGGCATCGGTCTTGACCAATCCAAGCTGACCGCCCTGCTCAGCGACGGTGTCAGCGCCAAGGGCGGGGCGGCAACGGGCACCTTTGGTAACGGCCATTCCGTAGCCATCCCGGCATCCGAGTTGCGCTACGTCCTCTACGGTGGCATCACTGCGAACGGAGAACGGATTGGCGCGGGCCATGCGGTTCTCGCCTCGTCAGTCCAATACAACCGGCAATACCAGATATCTGGCGATGGCTTTCTGGTCAAGGGGTTCAAGAGAGGATCGTACTTATACGCCAAAGGGGCTTCGCTACCCAATCCGATCGCGGAGAACCTAGACGACATCCAACGCCACTCCGGGCATGGAACGGCCGTTATCATCGCGGGATTCAACAACTTCCGAGAGAGTTCTTCGCTGTGGGACATGGTCTCCAAGGCGGCGGCATCCAATTTCTTCCAAGCAATCGAGGAAGGCCAACTCGTCGTTCAGGTCGAGGATTGCCGCCCGGGGCAGTCGAGCGCGCCCCACTCGCTCACCCGCTCAACTCTCAGGGCTGTTCTTGAAGCGAACCGGCACCAGAAGCGCTCCCAAGCGTTCCTCAGCGGGCAAAGGGCTTTCGACGCCCATGACGCGTTCCAATTCGGAAAGCCTCATGTCGTTGAAACCAAGCAGGGCAAGATACGGGTTCGGATTCGCGAGCGGCCCTCGGGCACGCCGCGCGTCGATCTGTGCAGAAACGGCATGTGGATCACTGACGACAAGAACATTCCGGGCTTCTACTATCAGTTTCAGGATCGCCAGCCCTTCCATGCACTCCTGTTGCTTGACTCCCAGTCGGGAGGGCGCCTGCATGAACTGGTACGAAACGCCGAAGGCCCGCTGCACGACAAGCTGGATGCCAGGCAGCGGCTCTCCAAACCGGAGGAGCGGGATCTGCGCGACGCGTTCGGCGAGGTTCGCGAGTGGCTGCGGTCCACCGTTCCAGAGATCGGAAGCGAGTCATACAGCCCGGATGATTTTCTCGCGCTCGATTTCGGCCAAAATCGCGCAGGGGGCAAGGCGAGGCGCTCTTTCTGGGGAAGCCCCGTACCGGTCACCCGACGAGAGCCTAGCTTTCCATACGACGATCGGGTCCCGGGGGGCTCGGGGACAGGGACCGGTAGCAATACGACGGCTGGACAGCGGATTCCGTCCAAGAACCGGCGGCCTCGCCCGGTCCTGCGACCGTTCTTCCAAGCGGCATCGATACCGCTCGGACTCAACCACCGGCGAATCCGCCTGGAGTGCCAGGAGGGCTGCAAGAAGGCCGAGCTCCGGCTGTGCGTTGACGAAAACGTAGACGCGACCTGCGATAGCCTGAGACGGGATGAAATCGAGACCGTCGCTCTCAGGCGAGTGAAAGTCGGCGGCCAGCGACTCAAGGGCAAAGATCTCGTCCGGCTGAACGGACGCGTAATTGGAGTTCGCTTGGGGGATATCGCAGCCAACGCGTCGCTCGACATTGACGTGCGTTACGAGCTTCCCAGTGGCCTCCTCGTTCTCCCGGGCAAGGAACCGGCCCTGAGGGTCGAGGTTTTCAGAGGGACACCGACGGACGACCGGGGGAAGTGACATGAGCGAAATCGTCACCCTTGCGCGGGCGTCTTCGAACGCCATCCGCTCGCACAGTTTCCCTGTATTGGAAGCCGGCAACCTTTCGTTTCCCAACGGCCGGTACACTCTTGAGTTCGAACCGGGCAGCGACCAAACGTCGTTCGTCCTCAGGCATCGGATCGAGGGCGCCTCCCTGATCTCGCGCCTGCTCGACGAGGGCAAGGCGCGCTACGTCTGTGCTGTTTCGTCCCCAATCTCGTCGTATCGCCGCACTCATGTTTCGAGAACAGCGTCGCAACGGATTGGGTGGGACGAGCAGGACCTCGGTGAGCCGCCGCTGTTCACTCCGATGATCGTCAGCGTCGAATCCTGCAGCCTCCTGCTCAGCGAGCAACAGGACGGCGTTCACGGGATCTGGGATCAGCAATTCGTGAACATCACGACAGGGAGCCGGCTAGCGCTAGGGCACGTGGTTCAGCTCCGATCCTCCATCCTCCAGCTGTTGTCGCTGCACTCCAGCCAGGATCTCGGGGACGGTGAGTTCTATGTTGATGCCGAGACCCAGCAGGGGTTCCAATTCCGCGTGAATCTCAATCCCGGCCTCCATGCGTTCCTGCAGTTCGCTGGCAAGGACGGTATTCGTGGGCACATCATGACGCACATCGTCACTGCGTGCCTAGCGCTGCTCCAGAGAGATTTTCACGCGGACAGCGAGGATGAAGGGGGGTGGAGATCGTATCGAAATCTCTGTGCTTTCGCCGACTTCCTCAAGAGCAGAAATCTGCCCCATTGGAGCGACTCCGGATTCCAGCCGGAACGGGTCGCCACGAAGCTGTACCCCCACGCACTCCCGAAAATGCCGGAGGAAGAGGAATCGTGACCGGCAAAGATTACCGGGAATTCGACGATGCCGCCTTTACACGCTTCCGGCGCAAGTTGCTCCGGACGAAAGGAGGTCCCGAGCAACGAGGTTTTCTTCAAGTGGTCCGTGACGACGAGGAATTCCTTCAAGTTGTCCGAAATAGCGTTGGCACGGACGGCTCGCGTGAGCCTTCTCTCTGCCCTGACGTGCTAACCGAAAGCGAGTTCAAGCAACCGCCCGCAAGCACAGAGGCTGACCTGCACCGAGCCTGGTCGAGCCTGACGCCGAGGGTTGCGTGTCGCTCGACGTTCTGGGCGAACCTCACCTGTCTTCACATCGAGAACGGGCGCATCCGAGCGGCATACCTAGCTGCAAACGGCATTTCCGGGGCCACGGGAGCGGAGCGAATCGACCGCGTGCTGCAAGGCGAGGGCGAAAGCGCAGCGAAGCCAATCGACGACTGCGTACGAACCGTGCTTCGCCGGCTAGGCGGCCTGCCGGAAGCCCGCGGGAACAAGAGCGTTTACGTGGACTGTCCGTTTGCGAGGGCGTGGTGGCGTGAACGCCTGGTCAACGAAGTTTCCAACCGCTATCCAGATCGGGTCGAAGATGTCCGAGAAGTTACCCGAGTAAACCAGACCTACTGGGAGGAACTCGTCGTGCTTGTGGTATCTCGCAACTCTGTCCTAGGCTCCCATGAGGTGCGGGACAGATTCATTCTCAGCTTGGCCGACTTACTCAAGAGGGAGGATGGCACTCCGTTGCGCAAGGCTAAGAATCTCCGCGCCGCCTGCCGAATGGTTGGCACCATCCAAGCGTCGAGGGAGCTGAGTGTTCTGGAAGAGGGAGAACTACGCGCTCTCATGGACGATGTAGTTCGATTGCATCACGAGCACGGAGAAGCCGGGGGGGCCGATGTCTGACGCTCGCCGGACGCTGGATCGAACTCGGAAGCACTCCGAGCCCACGAGTGCGCTCGGCCGATTTCGCGCTGCGGTCTTCGTTCCGAGGCAGGCCCCACTGCCTTGTCGGTTGCGAAGGAGAGATCCGCCTTTAGGACGTTTCCGGGCTCTTAGTCCCGCGGGGCGGTCAATCCGCAAGGCCGGCGGCCAATACAGAGTTTTGACGAGGGCTGCGGCGAAGCATATCTCGACAACGAGACGCACGATGAACTGCCATCGAGAGCCCCGCTATTAGCATGCCCGTCGACGCAGATTTTGCATCGAACTCGCCGCACCAGCAAGCGAGCGGCCAGCACACCTGTCCTGATATTGGACGAATAACCGTAACGATCACACTTACCAGGAGGTAATTGATGCCCATCAAAAAGCCGGCAAAGTACGAAGCCCGAAATATCCGCGACTGGCTGGTGATGGCCGACACTGGAGCCATCGCCCTTCCAAACTTCCAGCGCAGCTATGTCTGGCAGAACCAGCGGATCGCCGACTACCTAGTGGCCTTGTTTGAGGACAGGCCCACCGGAATCTTCCTGATTCTACAGGTCCAGGGCCAATTGAGCTTTGACTCCCGAACATTGAAGGGTGTCACGGCGAATCCCGCGAACGCACAGGAGCTTGTGCTCGACGGGCAGCAGCGTCTCACGTCTCTATGGAGCGCGCTCAAGGGCGAGGCGGCCAATCGGTTTTTCGTTCGAGTGGAAGACCTGAAGAACCGCAGTATGACTGTGGAGGGGGTGGACTTCTACTCGGAGAACTCAGCGACAGGGAAAGCCATGAACATCCCTGCGACCGCGTACCAAAACAATCTCGTTCCCATCGACATCCTCTTGGACGGATCCGGCATCGAAGGCAATGGTACAGGACAGGACCCTGACGAGCCGGGAATGATCTGGCACTGGTGCAAGGAAGCCTGCCCTGACGGGGACGGCGCCATAAGGAAACTTGAGAACGCCATAAAATGGAGGCTCCAACAAAAGTTGCTCATCGAGCGTGACCTCCACTATTGCGTTCTCGCAGCTGAAACGGAGCCCAAGGTCGCGATCGACATCTTCGTGGAGACGAACAAGTCCTCCGCAACTATCAAGCGGTTCGACATCGTCGTCGCCCTTGCGCAAGGCCTGCACGGTGAAGATCTGCGGAACCGAATTCTTGAGTTCCAGAATGGGACCCCCGTGATGGCGCACTACTTCAGTCGCGAGGAGGAGAAGTTGATCCCTGAAATTGGCGAATGGCTCTTGAAGGTGGCGTGCCTTAAGGTCAGGACCGAGAAGTTCAAGAAGGGACTGCCTCCAAAGGAGCAGCACTTCGAGGAAGCCCTCGACAGCCTGTTCAATGACGGCCCAGAGAAGGGAATGGAAAGGCTGGATGAGTTACAGAGGAACCTAGCGGCGGCGCTGATCTTCGCAGCCCAGCACGGAGGAACGACCGAGCGGACATTGCCTGCATGGCCGCCGGTACACGTAATCGCTGCGCTGCAGGACGACCTGAATGCAATTCAAAAGCCGGCGTGGCGAGGGACGGCCAACAAACTGATCTCCGCCTACTTGTGGCGGTCGTTCCTGACAAGTCGCTACGAAGCGCAGGCCAACAATCGGCTGTTCGATGACTTCGTGAGACTTGGGGAATGCCTTGCGGAGATTGGAAATTCGGGAAGCTATACGAAGCTGCCTCCGATTTTCGACGACAAAGATTATCCTCCACCGACTGCCAGCGAACTTGGGAAACCCCTGCAGTGGATCAACCGTGGGCGCCTAGGGCCTGCTATTGCTGCAGTTGCAATGCAGAAGACGCCCTTCGACTGGGTAACCGGTAGCAAGCTCGACGAGCACACCGTGAGGGATTTGGAAGACAGGCGAAGACTGGATCGCCACCACGTTTTTCCAAAGGGCTTCCTTAACAATCACGCTACACCGGAAGAAATCAACCACGGAATGAACGGCGTGCTGCTCAGCAAGGAAGGGAATCTAGCTCTAGGGAGCAAGGCTCCCGACGTATACCTGAAGAAGATTCTTGAGCAGTCCGAAGGCCTTACCGAGGAAGAGCTTAGGCGCAGGGTCGAGTCGCACTTGGTTCCCTACGACGCGCTGATGTCTCGGGGCACTCCGAAGTATCGCTACAGGAACTTCATCAAGCGACGCGCCAAGCTCGTGGCTGATGAAATCGAGCGGCTTGTAGCACCATGATTCGCCGCGAGGCCGACTACAAGGCGCAAGTGCCGAGAGCCTGGGGAGGGATCAGCTCATCGAGCACTGTCGATAGATTCACTTCCGAGTTCCAAGCGCTCCTATACTGACTTGTCGGCCGAAACCCTGGAACTCGCCTATGGCTCGTTCGAAGCTAGCTCCTCCTACCGGAAGCTGCCATTCTCGCGGGCGGCACCGTTCGTTCACCCAAGCTAACGCGCAGACCGAATCCCGCCCACTACTAACTGAACGCCATTCGATCGGAGCAATCTGACTGATGTTTCGGGCTGATCCTCGCCTCCAGACCAACCGCGCCCGCACAGCGATCAGCCGGATCGATCTTTCGCGACCCCTCAAGTGTGCCATTGCTGACGGCCTGGTTGGCACCGGGGCCCGCATCTTCGACTATGGCTGTGGACGGGGCGATGACCTCGGACGCCTTGCCGCGATGGGCTACAAGGCGAGTGGCTGGGATCCAGTCCACCGACCAGACGGCAAAGGCAGACGATCATCGGTAGTCAACCTTGGCTACGTGGTCAATGTAATTGAGGACGTCAACGAACGGTGTGAGGCACTGCAGCAGGCGTGGGCACTTGCGGAAGACCTCTTGATCGTGAGTGCCCGCCTCAGCCTGGACGGACGGGCACTGCAGGGCACCCGGGCATTCGCAGACGGACGCCTTACCAGCCGCGGGACGTTTCAGAAGCTCTTCGAGCAGCAAGAACTGCGTCACTGGATCGAGCAGATCCTCCAAGTCAATGCGGTTCCGGCCGCGCCGGGCATCTTCTACATCTTCAGAGACGAGCAGGCCCGTTCCGACTTCATTGCCGCTCGCTACCGCCGGAGGGGAGCCACGCCTCGCCTCACCAAGTCCGAAGAGTTATTCACCGCTCATCGGCACCACCTAGAGCCGCTCATCCAGTTTGTCAGTGAGCGAGGGCGCCTTCCGCTCGAGGACGAGCTTGCGAATGGCAGAACAATCATCGGAGTGTTCGGTTCCCTCCGGAGGGCCTTCAGGACAGTCCTAACGGTTACCGAAGGCAAACGATGGGACGAAATCAGGCAGGAGCGCAGTCAGGATCTATTGGTCTACCTGGCGCTCTCGCAGTTCGACGGCCGCACGCCATTTGGCCGATTGCCGCTGTCGCTACAGCGCGACGTCAAGGCGTTCTTCGGGGCCTACAAGCACGCCTGTGCGAGGGCGGATGATTTACTCTTCTCTCTTGGCAATCCTGACGTTGTCGACACAGCTTGCAGGCAGTCCCCCATCGGCAAGCTCACGCCAAGCGCGCTCTATCTCCATGACAGCGCGCTCCCCGAGAGCTCGCCGCTCTTGCGGCTCTATGAGGGATGTGCCCGGGGATATATCGGCCGCGTCGAAGGAGCGAACCTCATCAAGCTGCACCTAGGCGAGCCGAGGGTTTCCTACCTCAGCTATCCAGAGTTCGATACCAACCCTCATCCGCCACTCGCATCGGCTCTGACTGTCCACCTGCAGACATTTCGCGTACGGTGGAGGGACTACACCTCCAGCAGGAACCGCCCCATTCTCCACCGAAAGGAGCTGTTCGTTTCCCCGGACTATCCCGCATACGGGAAGTTCGCTCGATTGACTCGGATCGAGGAAGGTAAGGGGCTCTACCGAGACACAAGCAGTATCGGGTTTGAGGCAGGATGGAACGAAGCATTGGCGCGAACGGGGCTCTATCTTAAGGGCCACCGGCTCCTGGCGAAGGGTGGACCGAGGTCAAGTCCGTGATGCCGCAGGGCATATTCTCAGACTTCGTTACACCGTTTCATTTGGGTTGGATAGTTTGGATGCAGGGAGCGGCGGCTTGGGGTTGGCCGGGGTGGGCTGGGAGGAGGCTGAGCAGGGCAGGTCGTCCGACAGCATGCGGTAGACCAAACGGAGGTGGGTGCCGGGGAAGACGGTGCGCGTGCGGTTGAGCTCGTCGAGCAAGGGGGCCAGGGCGCGATCCTGGGCGCGGGTCGGCTGGTGCAGCAGGCGCACGGTGAGGGTCCCGGCTGACTCGTCAGGGTGCAGGCTGGCGTCAGCCTGCAACAGCGACTTGAGCAGGCTGCGGGCGGTGTCGGGATTGTCGAGCGCGGGCGCAACCGCGGTCGTCATCGCTGTTTCGGCGCGGTAGGCCAGCAGGCGCAGGGTGTCTAGCAGTAGGCGCAGCGGTTGGGGCAGGGCCTGCAGCCGTGCCTCCGGCGAGAGCTCGCCGGCCAAGATGTGCTGGTCGGTCACCTTGCGTGCCAGCAGCAGGCCTTGGATGGTCTGGTCGCAAGTCTGGATGCGCGCTTCCAGCGCGCGCGCTGGGGCGGATCCGGCGTCGGTTTGCAGGGCCAGCTTGCGGCGCAGGTTGCCGACCGAGTTGCGGGCTTGCTTGAGCGCCTTGCCGATGGTGCGGCAGGCCGGGTTGACGACCCAGGCGTCGGCCTCGACCTCCACCAGGGCATGCGCGGGCAGGGTGTCGAGGCCGAACTCGGCGCGCAGATACTGGAAGAAGTTCTCCTGCGTCCGCCGCGCGCGCAGCAGGCCCGCCGCTTGCTCGGCCGTGAGGTCGGGATGCGTGGTCAGCAGCGCGGGCTGGCGCTGCTCCGGCCCCGGCCGACCCGCCAGCTCGAGCGGCTTGCGCGGCTGGCCGCGCTGGCCCGTGCCGCGCACACGGCGGTCGATCCAGAAGCGGATCTCGCGCGCCTGGCAGCCCGCGCCCAGAGCGTACGGTCGCTCGGCCAGCTGGCCCTCCAGGCGGGCCGACCCGCCCGGGGCGCGCACTGGGATGACGGCCTCCCGGAAGTCGCTATCCGGCCAGCGCTGCGCCTGCGGGCCCTTGATCCAAGTCACCACCGCGATGCCCAGCGCGCGCAGCTCGCGGAACAGGCGCGGGCTCCAGCCCTCGCGGTCGAAGACCAGCGTTAGGCGTGGTGCGGCGGTCGCGCCAGCGCCTGCCAGCAGGCCCAGCTGGCGCAACTGCGGCACCATCCCGTTCCAGATCTCAGACACCATGCCGTCGTCTATCTGGCGGTGCAAGCACAGCAGCGGCGCCCCGCCCAGCGCGTGCACCCAGTAGCCGACCGAGGCCGGCCGGGCCAGCTTCTGGCGGGTCACGAAATGTTTCGGCAGCCGGCCCTGACCGCTGTAGACCTGCACGTGGCCATCGACGAACAGCGTGGCGACGGCCTCCGGATCGTCTGCACACCAGTCCTGGGTCAGGCAGCCGACCCAGGCCGGCAGCCCCTTGGCAGCGGCCAGCTGGCGCGTGCGGCGGCGCAGGGTGCGCGGGCAGGGGCAGCGGTCCAGGCCCAACAGGGCGCCCCACTCGCCGGGCTGCTGGTAGCGCAGCCGCTCGGCGCAACACGCACCCGGCCCAGCAGCAGGAAGGCCCACAGCAGGCTCGGCAGGGCGGTCAGCACGCCGCCCCCGCTGACGGCCGCGGCGGCGGCGAAGCGCGGGGCGGCGGCGTCACGCCGGTTGCGGTCTTCCTTGCCGGGGGCCGCCGGCGGCGGCGCACTGGGCGCCGCGCCGCCGGGCTGCGGGCCCGCTCCCTGAGCGTCACTGTCACGCTCGGCGGGCGCGCCGGCGCGGCGCCGTGGCAGGCACTGGCTGGCCGGTAGCAAGCCCTGTTGGGTGTAGCGCCACAGCGTCGATTGCGAGACGCCCAGTTGCTGGGCCACGCGGTACAGGCTGAGCCCGGACCGCAGCATGCGGGCGGCCTGGGCCAGCTGCGCGGGGTCCACGATGCCATCGGGGCGGCGCGGCTTGGGGGCGGGCGGGGTGGTGTTCACGACGATCCAGAAGTTCGCCGAGGCGCACGGCGTGGTCTCGGAGCGCTCGAACGTGGTCGTTATGGCCGACGAGGCCCACCGCAGCCAGTACGGCTTTGTCGAGGGCGGCGCGCGCTGGATGCGCGAGGCGCTGCCGAACGCCACTTTCGTCGGTTTCACCGGCACGCCGCTGGAGCGCGACGACAGAAACACGATCCACGTCTTCGGCGAATACGCGGACGTCTACGACATCCTTAGCGACGAGTTCCTCGGTCGGGTAGCGGCGCTGGAGCAGAAGAACCTGGCCTTGGAGACGCTGCGCAAGCTGCTCAATGACCAGATTCGCATCACCGAGCGCACGAACATTGTCCAGAGCCGCAAGTTCCGCGAGGCACTCGAAGATGCGATGCTGCGTTATACGAACAAGGCGATCACCACCGCTGAGATGATCTCGCAGCTGATCGACTTGGCGAAGAGCCTGCGCGACGCGCAGCGGCACGGCGAAGAACTCGGCCTGAGCCGCGAGGAAACTGCCTTCTACGACGCCCTGGCAGAGAACAGTTCAGCCAGAGAAGCGATGCTGAGCGATACCTTGCGGCTCATGGCCCGGGAACTGACCGAAATGGTTAAGAACATGCCCAAGCTTGACTGGACCCAGCGCGAGTCGGTACGGGCGCGCCTGCGGCGCAATGTTCGCCGGCTGCTGGCAAAGTACGGCTACCCTCCGGATCTGGCCGAAGACGCGACGCAGCTCGTCTTGCGACAGGCGGAATTGTCAACGGAGAACTCGGAGTAAGCGAGGATGGCTTCCCGTCGCTCATCCTTGACCCTTTAGCATGCACAACGGAGCGCCAAAAGCTCCGCTTTTAGGTCCCATTGCTATGTGCGGCGCCTTGCCTTGAGAAGAGGTGGAGTAGCCTCTCCTTGGTGGACCCCTAAGGCCGGTTCGAGCAGGGCTGGCCAGATGAAGGGAGAGATCGGAAAGGAGCCGCTACGGACTGCGATTCGTCAAGGGGCACTCGTTGCTGAACGTGATTCGACGGCTCTCGGTCGTGCCCGGACGAGGTTAGCTTGGCAGTACCCTCAAAATGCTGCCGGTTTCGGCATCAACACCCAGGCCGCACTGAAATCCACTCGCCGCTCTCATTTCGCCTAACGTAGCGACCCGGCGTTAGCGGCGTAGCGTAGCGTCGTTCAATCTATGCTGTTGTTAAGCGAAACTCACAGGCCGCAAGATCAATTAGCTCGTTCGATCCGTGACAGCCTTCGAATCGTTGTAGAGTCGAAACCCATTCACCGCTCTTGGCTGCGCCACCGCTTCACAATTGCATCCACATCCAAGTCGTCCGGGCCAGCAGTCCACATTTCGTAGAAATCCACGTCGTCGCTGTTTGGCGTGGGAGCCGGCTTCTCAAACTGCAAGCGCGTGGGAAGGGGAACCGCTTCACCCAACACGAGCGCCTCACCCCGTCCCAACGCCGCCAGAACACTGATCAAATCGCCTTCGCTCTCGGGCACCAAGTTCCGGACGTAGCTCTGATCGTTCGGGTTCGTTATGCGCAGGCAGATGAAGGTGCCGCACTGTGCAAGCACCGTCTCGGATACTTCGTGTGGCCGCTGGCTGACGACGGCTAGGCCAACTCCGTACTTGCGACCTTCCTTTGCGATCCGCTCCATCGACTTCCGAGAGCCCGCGAACTGACTCTCGCTGTCGCGCGGAATATAGGCGTGTGCCTCCTCGCACATGAGTAGGATGGGAAACTCCCGGTACTTTGGATTCCAGTAGTTGAATTCGAACGCGAGACGCCCGATCTGGGCCGCAACTGTTGGCCGGACATCGAACGGCACAGAAGAGAGATCAATCACGGTGACTGCGGCCTTCGGCGTACCCAAGCCTACGAAGTCCCGCAACAGGGCGCTCAGCGAGGCGGATGAGTTGCGGACGCTAGGCTTCAGCAAGAAGTCGTAGCGTACATCGTTCATCCTGCTTTCCAGTCGAACGAGGAACCGATCAAAAGCCCCAAACATGTTGCCTTGCTTGGGCTTGCTAGTAGCACTAGGAACCATTTCACGGTTCTTGTTTTCGACCGCTTCGACAAGTTCATCAAGAGAGAAGTAGACTGGCGTATCCACGGTCACCCGCTCGAGTCCCAGCGGTGCCCTTTCCTTATCACGAAGTTGACGCAACGTGTCACGGAAAAACGCCGTCTGGTTGTGGGCCGCTTGCTCGGTCCGGTCGATAAGCAAATCGCACAACTCGGCATAAGTCATCAACCAATAGGGAATCTCAAGCTCTCGGGCATCTACGTGACGGACGATGGAGTCGGCAAACGCATAGTGTCGGCTTCCGTCCTCCCGCTTCCAGCAGTACTCCCCGTGCATGTCTAGGATGATGATGTGGGCCTTGGACATCACATCGACGGTCTTTTGGACGAGCGATGCAACTGCCCAAGACTTGCCCGAACCTGTCTGCCCCAAGATGGCAGAGTGCCGACCGTACAGGTTCGTTGGATCCAGATAAACCTTGAGCGAAGGGTGCGAGGCGAGGCTTCCCACCGCGAGGCCCTTGGACTGAAAGCGGTCGAACATCCTTGCCGTGTCTCCGGACCCGATCGCGTGGACCTCCGCACCCGTCGTTGGATATTGCGCCACGCCACGCTCGAATTGGCCGTCCCCAATAATCGATCCGACAGGCGTAAGTCGAACGATTCGCTTGGCGAATGGCAGTCTCGCTGCGTCATCACCGGGCGTTTCAATGGTTGGCGCAGCAAGGGCCTCCTGTTCTGTCATGCGGGTGACGATCGCAATGAGGTGGACATCGTACTGCTTGACCGCAACGTATGAGCCGAGCTGTCCGACTAACACGTCCTCATCACCGATGGTCACAGTAGGCACGCGCCCCTGTTCGTCCTCGACCAGAGTCGCCATCAGAAGATCTCCTTGGACATCTACGATATGGCCGATTACAGTGTTGGCGGGATCGGGCATCGGTCAAATCTCCCTGCACAGCCGCTCGAAACGCCAAAGGTCCTTGTGGCCGGGGCCGACCCTTCCCTTGAGGGAGCAACGTGTTGCCGTCACAACGACTGTATTCGGCATGACACTCCAGCGGTTCCACGCCGGATCCGACATTTCCTTGGTGAAGATCAGCAGGGTGAAATCCGGTCGAGCCAATGCGGCCTCGATGACCGTGTTCACATGTTCGTCGGTGAAGCCGTAACCGAAGCAAGCCAAACGGTTGATCGGACTCGGGTCATGCCCTAGGCACCCGCGGAAGGCAGACCACAGTGCTGCGTACGGCTGAAGCATGGTGTCATTCGCCTTCCTGCGCTGCGGGGGTACCATGAGCCGCTTGGTGTTTGTCGGTGGTGATGTTCCGTACGTGCAGCGCCGTATGCCCTGTTGAGCGCATTCATACCAGCCCAGTGATCCGTGGAGCTTCAGTAGATGTATCGGCTTCACCGTCTCCTCGAATTGGCGGCCCTTATAGTTGCCGCGAATCCGACCAATACGTTCCTCGAACACTGCCGGACAAAAATAGGCCTGCTCCACGCCAAGGAAACCGTCCAACAGCCGCACGGAGGCGGCCTCTGCGGCCCGTTCGACAAGCGGGTCGTAGTTGAGATTGAACACTTTCACGGATGGGTTGGCCCGGTAGGATAACTAACGCACAAAATCAATGTGTAGGTCGAGATCTGGTCTCTTGGGCAGAAAGTGATCCGCGATGGCAGTAGTCACCAGATGGCGGTAAGGCGTATCCATCGCACCACCGTCATCGAGCAGGTCCAGAGCACGTTCGATCCCCATCGCCCCGGCGTCGAGCTTAGCTTCGATGTCGGCCCTCATCTGCGTGTTGGTGATCCCGTCCTTGATGAGATCCCACAGCTCGAAGGTGAGCGGGTATCCGGTGCCGTCCAGATATGATGAACCAGCCCCGAGCAAATAGCCCACTCGCTGCGCCCGCAACTGCTCCGCAACCTTGGCTTCAAGTGCGGTCACGAAGTCGGGTTCTGTCGTCATCTGCCCGTGCGTCCAACGGATCTTGGCCAACCTGGAGTCGGCAGCAACCCGCAGATTACGGCTGCGAGCCCTTAGACTCCACCGTCGCAAGTTACAGGCAAGCCCGCAAGGTCTCGCGAGAGGCTTCTGATCCGTTTGGACGCCTGGACCTTCCCGGAAATCGCGAACCAGAGGCAGGCCCTGGCCGACGCGGCGGCCGGGTTTTCGAGGGCCGGGCGGATAACGAGGGTCAGCCAGACGGTGGCCCGGGCGGAGCTGGAGTGGCTACGGAATAGTGGACTGGTATGGGTGCGGTAGCGCTCTTTCTGGCACCCCCCGCAGACCGACTTTCGCAGTCCGCGGTGAGGCGCGTCCGAATACCGCCTGCAGCAGCTCGGCTTGCTCCACCGCCCTGACTTCTCCGACCTCCTCCGCCATCATGGTGCCGCCCTCTTCGGAACAGCCGCACGTGCTGCACTCTCAACCGTCCACTATTCCATAGCCACTTCAGCGCTCCCCGTTGCTGCCGGGCGCCACACGGTCCCGGGCGCCACCCTCTCTCCGCCGCGTCAGCGCCCCCTTGTGGGTACCGTATCCAAATCGATCCTTTTGGTGACGCCGCCTCCCCTGCCCCATCCGCGGCACGGATCCCGTCCGGGAACGACAACAAAGGCATCCCGAAAGCCAAGTGATGCCATACTGGCTCGGAGGAGGATTTGGCGATGCTAGTAGGCTACGCGCGCGTCTCGACCACCACACAGGACCCGTCGTACCAGCTGGCGGCGCTCGAAGGACGAGGCTGCAAGCGGATTTTCGAGGAACGCGCCAGTGCGCGCGACGAGAGCCGCCCCCAGCTGCTCGCCGCGGTGGACTTCATGCGCAGCGGGGATTCCCTCGTGGTGTGGAAGTTCGACCGGCTGGCCCGGTCGGTGGCACACCTCCTGACGGTGGCTGCGGATCTCGACCGCCGCGGCTGCCAGCTCGTGTCGATCACCGAGGGGATTGACACGACGACCCCAGGCGGCCGGCTGGTCTTTGCAGTGTTCGGAGCCCTGGCCGAATTCGAGGTAGACCTGATCAGGGAACGGACTGCGGAGGCGTATCGCGCCGCAAAGGCCGCCGGCCGCCGATGGGGCCGCCCATCCCCGTTCCACGACAGAGAGAACGTGCGCGCCGCGAAGGCGCTGCTCGCCGACCCGAACATCACGAAGCGAGAGGTCGCGCGCCGGTTCGGCGTGAGCACGACAACGCTGTATCGCTGGTTTCCCCGAGGCGACCCCAGTCGCTACACCGGCGCGCAGCGACGAGGATAGAGTGCGGCGGCTGGAGCGCCTCCAGCGCCCGTTGCGGCTCTGGATGTGATCCCCCTCCCCGCGCCGCGGCTGGGGGATGCGCGCCAGGTCGGCGGCCCGCTCCAGGTCGCCATTGTCCAGCGCCGCGCGCGCCTGTTCCGCGAGCTGCGCGCGCTGGGCATCGCGGTGGTGACTTGGATCAAGGGCTCGCAGGCGCAGCGCTGGCCGGATAGCGACTTCCGGGAGGCCGTCATCCCAGTGCGCGCCCCGGGCGGGTCGGCCCGCCTGGAGGGCCAGCTGGCCGAGCGACCGTACGCTCTGGGCGCGGGCTGCCAGGCGCGCGAGATCCGCTTCTGGATCGACCGCCGTGTGCGCGGCACGGGCCAGCGCGGCCAGCCGCGCAAGCCGCTCGAGCTGGCGGGTCGGCCGGGGCCGGACCAGCGCCAGCCCGCGCTGCTGACCACGCATCCCGACCTCACGGCCGAGCAAGCGGCGGGCCTGCTGCGCGCGCGCTGGACGCAGGAGAACTTCTTCCAGTATCTGCGCGCCGAGTTCGGCCTCGACACCCTGCCCGAGCATGCCCTGGTGGAGGTCGAGGCCGACGCCTGGGTCGTCAACCCGGCCTGCCGCACCATCGGCAAGGCGCTCAAGCAAGCCCGCAACTCGGTCGGCAACCTGCGCCGCAAGCTGGCCCTGCAAGCCGACGCCGGATCCGCCCCAGCGCGCGCGCTGGAAGCGCGCATCCAGACTTGCGACCAGACCATCCAAGGCCTGCTGCTGGCACGCAAGGTGACCGACCAGCACATCTTGGCCGGCGAGCTCTCGCCGGAGGCACGGCTGCAGGCCCTGCCCCAACCGCTGCGCCTACTGCTAGACACCCTGCGCCTGCTGGCCTACCGCGCCGAAACAGCGATGACGACCGCGGTTGCGCCCGCGCTCGACAATCCCGACACCGCCCGCAGCCTGCTCAAGTCGCTGTTGCAGGCTGACGCCAGCCTGCACCCTGACGAGTCAGCCGGGACCCTCACCGTGCGCCTGCTGCACCAGCCGACCCGCGCCCAGGATCGCGCCCTGGCCCCCTTGCTCGACGAGCTCAACCGCACGCGCACCGTCTTCCCCGGCACCCACCTCCGTTTGGTCTACCGCATGCTGTCGGACGACCTGCCCTGCTCAGCCTCCTCCCAGCCCACCCCGGCCAACCCCAAGCCGCCGCTCCCTGCATCCAAACTATCCAAACCAAATGAAACGGTGTAACGAAGTCTGAGGCTGCCCATTTTCTCACACCCACCCGAACAAGCCCACCGGAGAGGACCGCTCCGGATAGCCTCCGCCGAGAGGCGAGTCAAGCCGCTGGCGCGGCTCCTACGCTGCGCTACGGCCCTGCGGGTGACAGCGCCCCTCGGCTGCGGCTCAAGGCGTCTGGTATGGCCGAAAGCTAGCTTTCGGCTTCGCCCCAAACAAGTAGTTAAAACCACAAGTAGTAGGAGCGACGATCCTGTGGATAACTCGCTGAAAAGAGATAGAATGGTGAAGCTTGGGCTTAGCGATCTGCGGCCTGCTGACAGATGCCAATTGATGTCGCTCCTCCGTGGCTTCGGCCAGGTCTGTTCGTTCTGGCTGCGGGTGTGATCTTGATCGCTGCGTGCTTCACTGCGTGCCAGATGTACCGCGGGGATGCATTGGTTTGTGCAGACGGGGCCATCTTTGCCAAGCGATGCGTCGTGAACTTTCCGGCAGACGCCGTGCTTGCATTCGAGGCAAAGAAATGCCCGAAGGGCTGGCGACTGCATGCCAAATCTGCCGGACGGTTCATTATTGGAGTCGCGAGCGATCCCCCCGCTGGCGAGACGAGAGTTCCGCTCAGTGAGAGAGCCGGTAGCCAGGAAGCCGAGGTGCTGGTACTCGCCACGGCGTCCGACGGTCCTCCGGCAGTCGTGATCCTAGGCACGGACCCGAAGGACAGGATGCCGCCCTACATTGCACTCCGGTTCTGTACGCCAGGCAACTGAACGGAGGTTACCGACATGCGATTTGTAGTTCTGGTGTTGATGATGGCGGTGTCGTCGGCTGTCGCCGCTCAGGAAGAGGGCGAACCGCCCAGCCGCATCATCAAGCGGCAGGGTGAAGAGTTTGTGGTCCGAGTACTGAAGGATGAGAAGAAGGCGACGGTCACCGACAAGACCGATGTGGTGGTCACGATCACACCAAGCTCAGGGAACTTCAACGTCCGCCTACCGAACGGTTGGGGCTCTTGGGTGCCCACTATGGAAGCTGCGGTGAACCGTGCGATCAGCTTGAGCTTCACGTTCCGAACCCAAGTCACAGCGGATGAAGCTCTCCAGGAGATGATTGAGTACGTCAAGGAGCAGGACGAAGACGAACCGGAGAAGCCCTAGGTAGCTTGGGGATGGTCGGGCGTGTTGGGTCACGGGGGCGTTTCTTTTATATGAATGATAATGGCAATTATCGGACATCGAAGAGAGAGGCTAGCGAAGGGTGTCGGTCCAGCATTGTGGGGAGAGAAGGGCTGGCTTCTCCCATCCATTCGGGTGCCGCTCGCGGTCCGTTGTTGCGGCACTTCCGCACTCGCGGGTTGTTAGGATGTGGTGTGGTGCGAGATCGGCGTCTGATCGGAATCGATTTGTTCGCCGGGGCCGGGGGCCTGAGCCTGGGCTTCGAGCAAGCCGGCTTCGACGTGGCTACGGCCATAGATATCGACCCCGTCCACTGCGCCGTCCACGAGTACAACTTCCCGCGTTGCGCCACGCTTTGCCGCAGTGTTGCGGACCTGGAAGCCGGCGAACTCCGGGCGCTAGCGGGGATCAGAGGGCGGGAGGTCGCCGTCGTCTTCGGCGGAGCACCCTGCCAAGGCTTTTCGATGATTGGCAAGCGGGCGCTGGACGATCCACGCAACGATCTGGTGCGCCACTTCGTGCGCCTGGTGCGGGCTGCCGTTGCCCCACAAGTCACGATTCGGGCTCAGCCTGAGAGACGCTGGCGGGCGGCTCGAAGTAGTCTTTCAGCTCATAGGCTTCGCTCATGATGGTCAAGCGGGTCCAGCCCTCCCAGATCTTTTGATGGCCCGGCGGCGGAGCGTGCGCACGGTACAGGTAGCCGCCCAAGATCGCCATGGTCCGCACCGCCAGCCCCAGATTGCCCGGCGCGGCCAGCCCGCGCTTGGACGCGAAGTGGCGCAGCACGCGCAGCTGGATCTGCGTGAAGAACACCTCGCTCGGTAATTCGGGGGTCTCCCGTCCCAGCAGTGTCATCGCGGCCAGCCGCCAGGCGATCACCGCCTTGATCGTCACCGCCCGCTCGATCCGCTCCCCCGTGCGGTGCCCCAGGTACTCCACCTTGCAGCCGGACTTGAGAATCCGGTGCCAGTCCTCGATGCGCCAGCGCAGCCGGTACCACTCCAGCACCTGCTCCGCATCCGCCAGCGACGCCACCGGCAACGTCGTCAGCAGGAACCACTCCAACGCTTCCACCCCCTCCGGCGCCGCCCGCTCCCACACGTGCACCAGCTGCATCCGCAGCGCTGCCTCGCCGCGCGCCGGGGCCGGCAACTCGACCGTCTGCCAGCGCAACTCGGCCTGCGCCGTGCGCGCCGCGCGCAGCGCGCTGGCGGACTGCCGGCGCGTGCCCCGCCGCGCCGAACTCCGCTGCACCTTGATCTCCAACTGGCCCCCCACCGGCTGTGCCCGCATGTGCTCGAACAGCTTCGGCCGGGGCGCGCCCAGGACGCGGTTGTGCTTGGCCCGCACCAGCAACTCGACTCCCTCCAGCCGCCGCTGCTCGGCGAACAGCGCCTGCACGTCGGCCTCGCGGTCCATCACCGCCACCAGGCGCGGGCTGCCCATGCCCCAGATCCCGCACTTGACAACTGTAGGGTGGTTGTGGCATGTCTAAAGCATGCTCGACCAACATTGCATTGCGGAGACCCTCTCGCACTCAGAGGCCGTGGAGACCCTGCGGGTGCTGCGGACGCAGGCTGGCGACACCAGCCGGAGCGCGTTCGCCCGGCAGGTGTGCCGGGAGTTCGGTTTCGTGAACAGTCGCGGCCAGCCGCAGGTGGCGAGCTGCCAGAAGGCCTTGCGCAGTCTGCACAGCGCGGGACGCATCGATTTGCCGGCCCCGCGCCATGGCGGCCGCGCCGGTGACTGCCGTCCGCGTCGGCTCGGCCAGCCGGTCCCGCCACCGCAAGCAGTTCCGCCTGCGGCGGGGGCGGTCGCCGGGCTCAAGTTGACCCTGGTGACGAGTCCGCAACAGCGGCGGACCTGGAACGAGCTGGTCGCCAGCGAGCACCCGCAGGGAGCCGTGCTGCACGTCGGTGCCCAGCTGCGCTACCTGATTGAGTCCGAGCACGGCCTGCTGGGGGCGCTCGGCTTCGCCGCCGCGGCCTTGGCGGTGGCGGCCCGCGACGAGTGGATTGGCTGGGATGCGCAACTGCGCCGCAAGCGGCTGCACCGCGTGCTGGGCCTGAGCCGCTTCCTGATCCGTCCCAGCGTGCGCTGTCACCTGCTCGCTTCCAAGGTGCTCGGCATGGTCCGGCGGCGGCTGCCGGAGGACTTCCTCCAGCGCTATGGCTACCGGCCCGCCCTGCTGGAAACCTATTGCGATCCGCAGCAGCACGCCGGCACGTGTTTCCGCGCCGCTAACTGGACCTGCGTCGGCCAGACCGGCGGGCGCGGGCGCTTCGCCCGGCCCGGCCAGCGCGTGCCGGTCAAGGCCATCTTCGTCTACCCCCTGCAGCGCGACTGGCGGCGCCTGCTCGGGGCCGCCGCAGCGCCGCCCGGCCAGCCGCTGGGGCCGGCCGACGGGCTGGCCCTGGACGAGTTCGCGGCCAACGAACTGGGCCAGGCGCCGCTGGGTGATCTACGCTTGTCGAAGCGGCTGGTGCAGACCGCGCAGATGCAGGCCGCCGCTCCCATGGCCTCGATCCCAGCCGCCGCGCAGGGCCTGCGGGCCGCCGTCAAGGGCCACTACCGCCTGATCGACCAGCCGGACGACTCGGCGGTGACCCCGCAGAACATCCTGGCGCCGCACCGCCAGCGCACGCTGCGGCGCCTGCAGGCCGAGCGCACGGTGCTGTGCGTGCAGGACGGCACCGAGCTCAACTTTGCCGAGCATCCCGGCTGTGCGGGGCTGGGCTACATCGGCAAGAACAAGCGCTCGGAGGGCACGCTGGGGCTGCACATGCACTCGACGCTGGCGGTCAGCCCGGAGGGCATCCCGCTGGGGCTGCTGCAAATCCAGTACGACGCGCCGGACGGGCAGGCGCAGCGCGGGCGGCCGCTGGAGCAGCGCAAGACCTTCCGCTGGATCCGCGGGTTGCGCGACTGCGC
The DNA here is from genome assembly GCA_965262385.1 of Dehalococcoidia bacterium. Lineage (GTDB taxonomy): Bacteria > Chloroflexota > Dehalococcoidia > Lucifugimonadales > CATOSD01 > CATOSD01. Next base: position 31,116 of record CBDHFB010000006.1, read on the forward strand.
GGAGGTAGCGGGCCAGTTGGCGGGCCCGCGCCTGGTGGCGGTGATGGACCGCGAGGCCGACGTGCAGGCGCTGTTCGCCGAGCAGCGGCGGCTGGAGGGAGTCGAGTTGCTGGTGCGGGCCAAGCACAACCGCTCGCTGGGCAAGGACGTGCCGAAGCTGTTCGAGCACATGCGGGCACAGGCGGTGGGGGGCCAGTTGGAGATCAAGGTGCAGCGGAGTTCGGCGCGGCGGGGCACGCGCCGGCAGTCCGCCAGCGCGCTGCGCGCGGCGCGCACGGCGCAGGCCGAGTTGCGCTGGCAGACGGTCGAGTTGCCGGCCCCGGCGCGCGGCGAGGCAGCGCTGCGGATGCAGCTGGTGCACGTGTGGGAGCGGGCGGCGCCGGAGGGGGTGGAAGCGTTGGAGTGGTTCCTGCTGACGACGTTGCCGGTGGCGTCGCTGGCGGATGCGGAGCAGGTGCTGGAGTGGTACCGGCTGCGCTGGCGCATCGAGGACTGGCACCGGATTCTCAAGTCCGGCTGCAAGGTGGAGTACCTGGGGCACCGCACGGGGCAGCGGATCGAGCGGGCGGTGACGATCAAGGCGGTGATCGCCTGGCGGCTGGCCGCGATGACCCTGCTGGGACGGGAGACCCCCGAATTACCGAGCGAGGTGTTCTTCACGCAGATCCAGCTGCGGGTGCTGCGCCACTTCGCGTCCAAGCGCGGGCTGGCCGCGCCGGGCAATCTGGGACTGGCGGTGCGGACCATGGCGATCTTGGGCGGCTACCTGTACCGTGCGCACGCTCCGCCGCCGGGCCATCAAAAGATCTGGGAGGGCTGGACCCGCTTGACCATCATGAGCGAAGCCTATGAGCTGAAAGACTACTTCGAGCCGCCCGCCAGCGCCTCTCAGGATGAGCCCGAATCGTGACTTGTGGGGCAACGGCAGGGTGCGGGAGCTGCGGCCAGCTTACTTCGTGTTCGAGAACGTGCGCGGGCTGACAATTGGGGCACACCGGCGCTTCCTAGACGAAATGATCACGGCCCTCGTCCCGGACTACGAGGTTGTTCTGCCTTACCGCGTGCTCAACGCCGCCGACTACGGCGGGCCTCAGGACCGTCGACGTCTGTTCCTGCTCGGCGCTCGGGCGGGGCGGTGCCTGCCAAGCTACCCGGAGCCGAGCGTGGAACGCGTGACCGTCGCCGAGGCGATCGGAGACCTGCCCGACGCCGACGAGTTTGAGGAACTCCTCAACAACGACTGCGCGGCGGCGGAGTTCGGGATCCCGTCGGCCTATGCCGCGCAGCTGCGCGGCATCGCGGAGGACCCGGACGACTTCGGGTACCGTCGGCGCTTCGACCGATCCCTGCTGACGGCCAGCCTGCGTACCGTCCACACCGAGGTCTCGCGGCGGCGCTTTCTAGCGACCGAGTGCGGCCGCACCGAGCCGGTCAGCCGCTTCCGCAAGCTGGACCCCCGCGGCCCTCTGCAACACGCTGCGGGCGGGCTCGGCCAGCGACCACGGAGCGTTCACTTCGCCACGGCCGATCCATCCGAGCCGGCCGCGGGTGATTACGAACCGGGAGGCGGCGCGCCTCCACTCGTACCCGGATTGGTTCCGCTTCCACGTTACTAAGTGGCACGGATTCCGCCAGGTCGGCAATTCCGTGCCCCCGCTGCTGGGGCGAGCCGTGGCGAGCGAGATCGCCGCGGTTCTGGAGCCCGTCCCGCGTCGACCTACCGAAGAGATCCCGCTCGGCGACCCGCTGCTACTGGGGCTTTCGATGACAGAGGCGGCGCGCCGCTACGGAGTGCCGGCAGACATCGTGCCGCCACGAAGACGGAAGGCGGCGTAGGCCGCTGGCTCCCGTGCGCTAAACCATTTCGTCCACCAACGCGTGGAGCCCTGGGCCGTCAAAATCTCCATACCCGTACATTGAGGAGCCCGCCTTATGCGGTGTCAACAACGGAAAAGGAGAAGTTGTCCCAGGAGGTCCCACCAAGTGCCAGAGCCGGACCAAGCTCCACCAGTGGAAGCTCGAGGGCTCCCGGTGTCCAGGTCTTTCTCGCTGGCTCGACGACAATTTGCCCGCACCCGCGTTTGACCAGATAGCCCCCAGGACGAATCCTAAGCTCGTCTTGCTAGACAAGGAGCCAGAGACTCTCGGCAATCAATTCCAGGTTGCGATCCGTCTCTTCTGTGGTTGCCTGTGGGGAGATGACCTGCCCCCAAGAGCGGTACCACATCCTATGTTAGTCCCAGCACCTGTGGAGGGCCGTGAAGGACCTAGCGACCGGACCTGATTGACTCAGGATCGTCGCTTGATTGCGCTGATACGGAGTATTCGGACGGCTAGAGGACGACTGATTGGATCAGGAATTGCCTGAGGGATGCCAGTGGCAGGGACGTTGGCTGTCTGACTGCGATTCGCTGCCCGGAAGCGAGTGGCGGGCGATGATCGCCGCTAGAGCGTTGGCCGCATGCGGCCTGTAGGGGCGCGGACTATGCTGCCGTCCAAGGCTTGAATTCGTCCGGCGGCAGGCAGGTGTTTTCACTTTGCTCCGCTCCTGCCGCAAGAGAGCTGGGCGCAAGGCTGCCTGAAATCGCCTATAGGCAAGGGACTTACGAGACTTACCACGAAGCAGCTGTGCGCGGATCAGAGTGATGCCCAACCTGCTTCGGCGCAGTCTGATGCGAGCAAGCATGGCCAATTCCGGTCCAGCTGAACCGAAAACCAGCACGGCCCCTGTCAACCGCCAGTCCCGCTCCGCAGCCAGTCCCCGCCCGCCCACTTGCGGGGCACAACCGGCGCTGCTAAGGGTCGTTGCTTGGCACCCGGTGTCTGTGGATGTGAGCATCCCGAATTGTTTTGGCGGCCGGGCGGCGGGATTGCTCACTCTGGTACGCTCCTGCCGGAGCAAAACCCCGCCCTGCTGCCGGCATCAGCCGCAGCCGTGCAGGCGTTCGGCAACACGTCCCGGATGCGCCCGCTGTACCACTCCAGCGCTGCCGCGCCCAAGCACTGTGCCCGCGCCAGAAGCTGGGGCTTGCGCGCCCGCCCGGGCGGCGGCTAAGGCCCGCGCGCCGCTTGCCGGAAGCGCACCATCATCTGCAGTTGCACGTTCGCCCGCCAGAGCACTTCGTTGCCCGGCAGCGGATGGCGCTTGCTCGGCTGCCAGCCCGCCATGCGCGCCAGCAACACCACCCAAGTGCGGATGTCCGGCCCGAACGGCTGGCCCCGCTCGCGCGGCGGCCGCAGCCGCTCGGCCACCACCACCCGTTCGACCACCGCCCGCTCGTCCGCGCTCAGCACCGCCGCCGCCGGCGTCTGCGGTGCCTCCCGCGCGTAGCGCTGCAGGCTGAACACCTGCCAGGCCGTGATCGCGTCGAACACCAGGCACTTGCCCAGCGCCGCCGCATCGCGCAACTGCCGCTCCTCGATGTGCGCCCCGCTCTTGAGCACCCGGAAATACTCCTCGATGCTCCAGCGCGCCTCGTACCAGCCCACGATCCGCTCGGCCCACTCCGCCGTCTGGCCCCCCTCGCTCGACACCAGCAGCCATTCCAGCTCATCCTCCCCCGCCGGCGGGTCCGTCTCCAGCACCCGCACCAGCCACACCGCCAGCGGCTCCGCCCCCGGCTGCTCTTTCGGCGGTTGCAGTTGCACCTGCCCGATGCGCAGCTCCGTCGTCGCGGTGCGCTTCGGCCGCGCCCGCTTGCCCCCCTGCGAATCGATCACGATCTCCCGCCCGCTGACCACCGGCTTCTCGAAGTCCGGCTGCGCCGCCAGCTCCCGCAGCCTCGTCTCCCCGCACCATTGCGCTTGCACCTTGCGCTGCCGCCCCGCGTGCGCCCGCACCAACAACCCCGCCTCGGCCGCCTGCGCCGCCTGCCGCTCGAACAGTGCGAAAATGTCGCTCTCGCGGTCGCCCACCACCACCACCCGCTTGCCCGGTGCCAGCCGGCCCAACTCCGCGCCCTGCGCAAACCCCCGGAACCAGCGCGCGCTCTCCTTCTCGTGCTCCCCCGTCCGGCCCGGATCCTGTTCCGGGCGCGCCCACTGCTCCAGCCCGCTCACCCCCAGCGGGCGCCCCCCCTCGGTGAACCCCACACTGGCATGCACGAACAGTCCCCGCGAACTGCTGGCACGGTCCTGCAAGGGCCCCAGCCCGCGCGCGCTGCGGCGCAGGTTCGTGTAGTTCAGCGTCGTCGTGTCCTGCACCAACAACAGCGTCTGGCTCGCGTCTGCCCGCAGCCGCTCCAGCAGCGCCTCGCGATGCGGTTGCAGGATGTCCGCGGCGGTCACCTTGTCATTGTGCAAGAAGCGCCGCGCCGCGCGGTGCTCGCTCGGCTGCGGGAAGATCGCCGACAGCGGCGCGCCCGGATGCCGTTCCCAGGCCTGCCCCATGCCCTGCAGGCGCTCCCGCAGGCGCCCGTCCGGCAGGTCCGAGCGCAGCAACTCGCGCTGCGACCAGTGCGCCTCGTCGCCCAATTCCAGGGCCGGGAAGCGCCCCAAGCTCCGCTCCGGCGGCTGCCGCAGCGTCTCCCGCCAGTCGTCCGCCAGCCCCAGCAGCCAGACCGCCTTCGGGGCCACCTCCGCCCCCAGCGCGCCCGGCGGCCGCCCCTGCGTGCGGCCCACGCACTGCCAGCCCGCTGCTTGGTAACTGGTGCCCGGGCGCGACCCGTCGACGCACGTCTCCAACAGCACTGGGCGCACGCCGTGCAACCGCTCCCAGTCGTCCGCCAGCCGCCGGGCCGCCTGGCCCAGCACGTGCGAGGCCAGATTCGGCACCTGCACGCCCCGCCGGAGCAAGAAGCGGTCGTTGCAGACAATCCGCTCGATGCCCGCTCCGCACGTGCGCTCGTCCCAGCCCAGGTGCTGGTCGCGCGGCCCCAGCCGCAGCGGCGCTGCCACGCAGCTGAGCACGCCCAGTGCCCCGCGCTCAGATTCCACCAGATACACCAGGCGGCGGCCCGGCGCCCGGCCCGCCCCCAGCGGATGATCCTGCTGCAGCAACCGGGCGCAGCGCTGGCGCTGCTGCGGCGTCCGGGCCAGGCTCAGGCGCACCGCGCCGAGCGCCGTCAGCGAACCCTCGAATTGAGTCTGCGGCTCCGCGGCCCCCGCCGCGGCCGGCCCGCGCCCCCGCGGCGGGCCCGGCTGCGCCGCCGGCAGCTGCAAACCCAGCTCGGCCACCAGCGCCGGCAAGGCCTTGCGGGCCGAGGCCGCGCACAGCTGGCCCTGCCGGTTGCGCCAGCCGTCCTGCTCGCACAGCCCGCGCCCCAAGGCCGCCCGCGACAGCTCGCCCCGCTGCACCTCCCGGCGCAGCCAGTGCACCGTCTCCGGCTTGAACATACGCAGACCAACCCGCACTACCCCTGTTCTACACTGAAACCCCGCTCTGTGTCAAGTCTGTCCGGTCGCTAGGTGAAGGACGGGCATCCTCAGGAACCAGGGCGACGGCTTAATCGCCTCAGGGGCCGGGGGAAAGCCGCCGCAGGCGCTGTGGGGTCGGCTTCGCGGAACGCCTGGACCGGGCCGGGCAAATCGGCGATGACTTCGGCAACGGGAACCAAGCCGTCTCGTTTGCGCTCCATGCCTTATTCTCCCATGCTCCCCAGACAGAGTGAGTAAAAAAAAGGGGAGCGCGAGCATGCTCTTAGGGTTCACCACAGGTCGTTTCCGAGTCGGTCTGTTATAACTAGTTTCGTGGGGGACGAGTCACCGTTTCAACGTACTATCGCATGGTGACTCCGGCCCAGGCTTCAGAGCGGACGCAGGCCGTTGCGCCAACCGTGCTCGAACGGATCAACGATCTGAGTCGCCGAGTCTTCCGCACTCGCGGCGGACGCTTGGGAAGTGGGATGGGCCTGCTCTTGGAAGGACTGTGGGGGTACTACACAACGGAATGCTTGGCCGGTGATAGTCTAGAAATGGCATGGCTTGTCGATCACCAATACAACGATTTCGCATGTCTCGATATGGATGCCGAATGGGACCCGCTAACCCGCGGCGGCGAACTTTTTCGGGCAGAAGCGAAGTCGATGAACATGGGCGCGGATGAATCGAAGGCACACTTTGACGAGCTTGCCTATAACATTCGGCCAGACGATCTACTCGTAGTCATCGCGTGGGGATGGGAGCTTAATAGTGGCCGCAGTTGGCCTGCGGTGCGCGAGATTTTTGTGGCCCGAGCACTGCCCATCGCACAGTTCCGCGACGCGCTCCACCTCGCGCGTGGTGGGACGTTCGTTGATCGAACCGCCTGCCCAGAAAAGTGCTCGGAAGAGAACTGTCCTCACCACGGAGAACCACTGAACGCGAGCGGGAAACGAGAACGCTTGACCGGCCCGGAGTCACGGCGAGTGTCTGCCAAGGTGTCGCACGCTGCTAACTTCGGCGGATTGGTACGCATGATGAAGACCCGAGGAGCGGCGGCGCGGGCCACGCTTGAGGCGCAGACCCAAGAGAACGTTATCGGGCGATCCTACATCGAGTTCATCGAACGGAATTTCTTCCGTTGAGGCGGAGCAGTCCGAATCATCGTCCTCAAGCGAGGGATACAACATTATGGCTGCTGCGTCATGAAGCTGCCGGACTCGCTCATCGAGTTCACGCGCTGCGTTCCGAGCCTCATCCAACAGTGCGGCCAACTCGTACAGTGAGCGGGGGTCATCGAGTGGTGGTACTGGGATACGAAGCGACAGCAGATCCTTGAGACCGACCCTTGGGAGATTCTGGCCCGCTACGAACCGAACCACGTCGGCGGTGAATCCACGGCTTCGCAACTGGTATGCCAACAGCCACGACATGGCTGGGTCCAGCGGTCGCAGCGGAATGAGATCCATGCTGCACACTCCAGAATAGGTCGCAACGGCTACCTTTCGCAGGTTTGGGCGGAGTTTACCGAAGAGAATGTCTCGGGTCTCGAATCGGAACTTGCCCGAGCGCAAATTGACGTCTGACAGGGCAACGGATTCGTGCAGCCCAGTCTTTGACTCGACGTGTTTCAGCCCAACATACCGTGTCTCGGGGGGGAGCTGCGCTGGCTGTACAGTTTGACGCACAGGTACGACCAGGTCGGAAAGTCGTTGCGTCGTCCAGCCTTTCTCAATCGCAGTCATCGCGCCAATTCCTTAATCTGTTGCAGAACTACCTGTAGCCGTGACATGGATTCGGCAACGCCCCCAAGTGCGTCGGCAAACGAGATCTTATGTTGTCGTAGCGGTTGGTCCGCTGGCAAAAACCGTGATGGGTTGAGGATATAGCTCTGTCCTCGGATTTCCGTGAGTGGAACCCGCCGACCTATATTAGGGCTCATCCCCTGTGGAAGGCGAACGTTCGTCACGGCTCGAAGTAGAAGCGGCAGATCGTTGTCTGAGACCGGCTGCCGCTGATCGTCCAATGAATAGCCGTCAGATCGCGCCCGGAGCATCAGCACATGATCCTTGGTTCGACGCCCCCACAGCAGCAGGCAGGTCCGCACATCGGTATACGGGCGAAACACGCCCGCAGGCAGTTCGACGACGGCGTGCAAGCTGTGTTGATCCACCAATCGCTGACGGAGGTACCCTGCCGGACCGGCTTTCGTCGTGACAACGCTGAATGGAACGACAACGCCCGCACGGCCAGTTGGCCGGAGTCGCCGGAGCATCAGCGCTAAAAACAGTAGTTCGCTTTTGTTTGTCTTGATATCGAGCGTGTCCTGGCGACCGTTCGCCACGGTTCCGGAAAACGGAGGGTTGGCAAGGATCACGTCGGCCTCGGCCCTGGTGTTCAACAGTGCGTCTCTTTTGCGAATCGTGGCGTAGCGGAGGCCGTGCAGGACGAGGTTGGCGGATGCAATTCTTGCCATTGTCCAGTCAGACTCGTCTCCGATGTAGGCTCCACGGCTGCCGTCGCGGTACTCGTGCGCGGCGATTAAGAAGCTCCCCGTACCGCAAGCGGGATCCAGTACCGTCTCGCCTGCTTGTGGTGCGACAGCCTCAACCAGGAATTGAACGACGTGCCGGGGAGTTCGGAACTGGCCGAAGTCGCCAGCTGTGCTCAGGTGCCCAAGGATGTGCTCGAAACAATCGCCCAGGATGTCGATGTTGCGGTCTCTAATGTCAAGCCTTGCGACAGCCTCCGTCGCCTGAGCGAGTAGGGCAGTGTCCGCCCACAGCGTCTCGTCGGGAATACTCAAACCGCAAGCAGTCATCACAGCAGAAACAATGTCCGCACACCTTCTGCGGTCACCGGCCAGTGCTGCTGAATGGAGCTCCATCAAGCGCCGCTGTCCAGCTCGCAATAGCAAGAGCGCGGTGAGATAGTCAACGACGGCCAGTGGATTCGTGACGCCTGCCGACCAGACCCGGTCCCACAGGCTATCAATATCCTTACGTAATGCTGGCGCGAGCATGACACCTACCTCCTACTTTGTGCAGTTCTTCTTGAGGCAAGCTGCGATAGCGCCCACACCCAGATCTTGCCAAGAACTTAGCTTGCTTCATCCGCCCAGAACGTACTCCTTTTGGGTTCATGAATCGTTGTAGAGGACCTTAAAACCCAGAGACTCTAGTTTCGCAACGGCCATGTGGGAAGTTGTTGGGTCGTTCGGTCGCACTCCAGCCGCTGCTAGCACAAGCGGCCGGACTGGAATCTCTCTTCCCTCCACAATTACCGTCCACTTCGGCATCTTCTTGTCCCACCGAAATTCCTTTGCGGTCGCGACGATTTGCTCATGGGTCAGGGCATTCACTAGTCTGCTCGCCATCACACACACCTCCAAATAATCATGAAGATTATTATACAAATTATCTTATCCAGCCGTCAAGCTGGGTGAGCCTTTGAGAAAGACCTAGCGGCTTGGCCCAAAGTCCCGCTTCGGCCCGCGCTGCCGTTCCCGCCGCTGCTGCCTCTTCCAGATCACGTTCACACCCCGCGCAACACTTCGGCGATCTCCTTGTAGTCCGCTGCCAAGCGTTTGACTTGCTGCTTCACATCCTCGGCCAGCGCTTCGGTCCGCCCGAGCTGCGGCTTCAAGTCCTTGACCGCTTCTGCGAGCCGCTGCACTTGCTTCTGCAATTCGCCGACCCGCTCGGCCTCGCTCACGCGGGCCTGAGCGATCAAGGTGCGGTTCCGAGTGGCGCTCGCGAGTCGCACGATATCACCTCGGAGCGCCCCCTCGTCACTCGCCACTTTCCTCGCCCGGCGCTGGGTCGTGCGTGGCTGCCCGAGCACCCGGCACGCTCTCCTCTCCGACGCCCCGAGCTGCTGACCTACACGCACCACACAACGTCGTCGGCGCTCGGGGCTCAGAAGTTTCCCTCGGCCGCTTCCTCCAGGATCAGCTTGTCCAGTGTCAAGTCCGCCACTGCTCGCTTCAGGCGCCCGTTCTCGCGCTCGAGCTCCTTCAGGCGCCGTGCCTGGCTCACCTTCATCCCGCCGTACTCCCGCCTCCACCGGTAGTACGTCTGCTCGGTGATGCCGAGCTCCCGGCTGATCAGCTTCACGGATTTGCCGTGGGCCAGACCCACCTCTGCCTCCCGCAGTGCAGTGATGATCTGCTCCGGAGTGTGTCGCTTCCTTCCCATCCTCACCTCCTCGCTGAAAAGCTTCAGACCAGGTCGATCCTAACATTGCACCTGGTCTCGTTTCAGGGGGTCAGGTCACTTGCGGGAAGGCGTTCGAGCCGCCGAGAGAGTCGGTCGATCATGCTGCGGTCGAGCCTCTAGATCTCTCCGTTTCTGTCGTAACCCCAACGGGTAAGACAATTTACGACCTTCGGACCACAGGCAAGCGCAGCTGCGCAGAGAAACCTTATGCTGGGCGCCGGATGCCGAGCTGCTACAACTGTCGCGCCGATGTCGATTTCAACGCCGCGCAGTGGTTCGGCAGCAACAACGTGCTGTGCCGCGGGTGCCACGACTCGGCGGATCGGTGCCGCGCTCCGAAGCGGGAGGGGTCCAACGTGATCCAGTTCCCCGGACCGTAGACGGCTTGGGCGGCACCAAGGCACGGACGGTCGGCACGAGATCCCGCCCAAAACGGCCCATTCTCGCGTTTTACCCCGATGTGAGGGGAAACTCCGCCCGAGGGCACAGCAACGCGAGGCCGGCCCGTTTCCGGCCCACCGCGGGCATTTCTCAGCGGGGCAGTCTACTCCAGCCGACCGCGGTCGGCTGATTCACCTGGCCGCCGGTTGGCAGCAATTCTCATTTTAGGGATTCGGGGGTCGATTTTTGGGTCTCCAGATTGATGGGCAACTGATTCTAGGGCGGTCACAGTTAACACAGCGACTCGCATTGTTCAATACATGAAGAATGGACAATGTTTTGGACGGTCTGCTGGACGCCTTCCGCCGGGCCGGCGCTGCGCTGCCGGATTCCCGCCGGGGCCGCAACACGCGCTACGCCCCGCCGACGCTGCTTCCTGCGCCCTCGCGGTGTTCTTCTTGCAAGCCCCCTCCTTCCTCGAATTCCAGCGGCGCATGCAGCAGGCAACCTCCCGCTCCAATTGCCACACGCTCTTCGGCGTGCAGAAGATCCCCTGCGACAACCGGATCCGCGATCTGCTCGACGGCCTGGACCCCGCCCACTTCGCCGAACTGTGCCCGCTTTGCCTCGGCACCGTCCGCGAGCAGGGCGCCCTAGCCGCCTTCGAGCGCCTCGGCGGCCGCCTGCTGGTCGCGCTCGACGGCCTCCAGATCCACTGCTCGGACGCGATCCGCTGCGCGCAGTGCTCTGTCCGCCATGTCGGGGCCCACAAGCCCGAGCAGTACTTCCATACGATGCTCTCGGCGACGGTCGTCGCCGACGGCCACAACCGCGTCCTGCCGCTGATGCCGGAGTTCGTGCAGCCCCAGCAGGACCCGGCCGCAGACCAGCCGGAACTGTCCGAGGAGCAACGCCAACAGGACTGCGAGCGCAACGCCGCCAAGCGCTGGCTGCCCGCCCACAGCGCCGAGCTACGCCCCTACCGGCCAGTCTTTCGCGGCGATGACCTGTACTGCTGCCAGCCCCTGTGCCAGTTGGTCCGCGAGCTCGGGGCGGACTTCCTGTTCGTCTGTCAGCCCAGTTCCCACAAGCGTTTGTACGAACTGCTGCACGACGATTTCATCCATTCCAGCGGCTGGATCAAGACCCGCAACCGGCACCAGCGGGTCGAGCTGCAGCGCTTCCGCTGGATGCACGGGCTGCCGGTCCGCGACGGCGCCGACGCCGTGCAAGGGGCCTGGGTCGAGTTCGCGATCGAGCGCAACGGCGAGCGCACCTACACGAACACGTTCTGCACCAGCCTGGAGGTCACGGCTGACAACGTGGCGGACATCGCACGGGCCGGACGAGCCCGCTGGAAGATCGAGCATGAGGGGTTCAACTGCCTGGCCCGCCACGGCGACAACATCCAGCGCAACTTCGGGCACGGCAGCCAAGGCCTGGCCAACCTGCTCGCCACGCTGAACCTGTTCGCCTTTGCGCTGCATGCGGTCCAGGACTGCGTCTCCGACCTGTGGCGGCAAGGCCGGGCGCAGGCCGGCACGCGGCGCAACTTCTTCGCGACCCTGAGCTTTCTCACGGAGTGGTTCTGCTTCTGCAACTGGACTGCCCTGTTCGAGACCCTGCTACGCCAGCGCCCGCCACCGCCCGCTCCCCGGGCGGCTGCGAGCGCGCCAGCATAACGCAACGCGCAAGCCCTGCGGCCAGCGGCGGGCTCCTCCGGAACCCAGCGGCGAGGGTGCACCTCGCCAGGCCCGCGCGCGCGTCACTGCCAGTGCAGGGCAGCCCGGCCACTCCGGCCCGCGTTCCGAGCCGCCCTAGCCCTGCCGCAACTGCCTCCCTAGGGCACGCACAAACGCCCGCCAATTCCATCCCACACGAGCCAGACCCGCCATCCTGAGAATTGCTGGCCGGTTGGGGCAGCCTGTGCTTGTGATGGGTCTGCGAGCTACCCTATGCGCGCGGCGCCCGATGGTTGCCAGGGGCGGCTTCGAGAGGGGCCGCCCCTCCTTGCAGGCCTCCGCGAGGCATGGCCGCCATGCACCAAGAGCGGTGGTTGAGAAACAACTAACCACCGCTGCCTTAGGGGCGCCCTCTCCTCAACGCAGCTGCCCGCGGCGGTGTTCCTAGGAACTGCCGCGGGCAGCTGGAGATTCCCGCCTGGGGCTCAGGAACGCGACATCTGGCAGCGTCGATCCATTCCGAGGCGATCGGTGTGCCTGAGGCATCTCCATCGGGGCCGTCCTATGCCTAGGAAAACTCCGGGGAGCCCGACCGTAGGGAGGGCGGGGCAGAGCCCCGTGCTTACGGAGTGCGACGCACGACGTACTAGTAGCTTGCGTAGCGTTCCCCATGCCTACACGCGTGTTTTTTATAGGAGAACTATAGGTTAACTATAGGATGTACGCCCGATGCATCCCACGAAATACGCCCGATGCATCCCACGAAATACGCCCGATGCATCCCACGAAATACGCCCGATGCATCCCAAATCCGCGCCCGATGCATCCCAAATCCGCGCCCGATGCATCCCAAATCCGCGCCCGATGCATCCCACGAAATGTGTATTCGAGCCCCGATCTAGACATCTATGACCGAATCGCCGGAAGTGCTTGTCGGGCGCGGCATGATCGGTGGCGCGGTGTGATGCAGGCGCACTCGCCCCGACAGCACCTCAATCCGGCCCTGCGCTTCGGGGTACACCCCCATCACCTGCTCGAGGGCCGCTAGGAACTTCTGCCTGAAATTCCGCACCTCGACGTACTCCGGCCCCATCGCATCGCGTAGCGTGCGCCACGAGATCACTACCGGATTCGCGATACGATGCAACCGGTGCGCCAAGAACGTGTAGATATCCATCGCCAGGGCCGAATGGCTCAAGGCGTAATAAGCCTGCATGTCGATGGGCAACCCGTGTTCGATCAGACTTTCATAGAACTCCGTTGAAAGCCGCAGCTCCCCGGGCCACAGGAGCAGCTGGACCCCATCGTCGTTGACGGCCCAGGCGTCGAATCGAGAGATCGGCATCCCTTGGAACTGCGTGACCCGATTGCCCCGCGCGACAACCAGTCGCATGCTGCATGCCGCTAGCGCCAGGGCTTGCCTTCGGAATAGCGTGTACTGTCCTCTTTTCCCTCCACCCCACTCCAAGCCCAGCCGCTTCGTGAGGTATTGCCGCACGGATGGCTCTAGGTCTACTTCGGGCGAGCGTGACTTCACCGCCCTCGTGCAGATATCCATCAGCATGAGCCGTGCCTTAGGGCCGTAGGGTATCGGTTGCCGACTGAATCCACGGCCGGTGTCGATCATGCCGGCTTGGACCAGCAGTGCGCAATTTCCGGAACGTCGCTCGTATTCCATCGCATCGCTCCCGTCGGGGACCCGCTGCCGACTACGCGGCAGTCCGATCTGCGCTAGGAACGAGTGCAGGTAAGCGATGGTGTCGTCGGCACTGTCGACCAGATCCAATGCCTCGGCCATGCACGCATTCGGGGCTACCCGGGTCTTGTGCTGGCGCAGAGGCTCAACACTGTCCGAACTGTCCTCTGGTCTGACCTCAATTGAAAGCGCCGTCAGCCGTACGGAGGCTGTGGCCGCGGCATCCTGAATGGACACGGGCTTGCCGCCCTCGAGCATCTCCTGGACGTCAACGTTCGGAGCGACAAGGGTAAGATGGCCGTCGACGAAAGACCGACACTCCAGCGGCTCGAACCAGTTGCGGTACGCCACCGGAGCAACCGTCACTGCAACCGCTTCTAGGATTCGCGCCCAGCCAGTATCCTCCGTCCGGGAGCTGGTCACACCCTGCAGGCCTGCAGGGCTATCGATCCTGCGCTTACGATGCATCGCTCAGTCACATCCTAGGACGCCTGTCATCCCCGCTCGGACAGTGGCGCGATTTCTGGCTTGCCGCGCTTGGCGAACAGATCGTTCAGTGCTTCGGCAAGCAGATTCTGGATCGTGGTCTCCTCCTCGGCGGCGAGCAGGCGGAGCTGCTTTTTCACGGTCAAGGGAAAGTAGGCGGTTACGTTCGTTTTCGATTCCCGGCCGGGCCGGTAATGGCGGCTGGGAGGTGCCGCAGCTGACGGTAGTGATTCCTCCACCACAGCGCTACTGCCGGGAGCCCGCGCTCGGGCACCCTGCAGCATGGCTTGTCGTAAGTCAGTTGCTTGCTTAGCCATGGATCACTCCTTTTCTGGTTGAAGAGTTTACCAATTGACACATGAACTGGTAAACATGGTCGATCTCGTGAGCGGCCTTGCCCTTGGGTTCGTACTCCTGGGCGCTCAAACCGGACACCACCGCATGGTCAAACGCCGCGCGATGGCCTAAGGCTGCCGGACATACTGCAATTCCCATGCCTTCTAGAACCTCCATAGCCTGGACCCTCTTGCGACCGCGAGCGGGTACGCCATTCAGCACCACGGTGGCCGGCGTCCCGCCAGAGAAGCCCACCAATTCAATTGTTGTCGCAACGGTCTCGAGGTCGTACACAGCCGGCCGGCACGGAATGAGGACGTGCTGTCCGGCCTTCGCGGCCGCCATCGCGGCTTGTTCGGACCGAGGCGGCGTATCGATCAGGACAAGGTCGGCACCTTGCGCATCGGCAGCTTGCAGGATGTGCGACAAGCGTGCGGGCTGGGCTGATACGACAACGGGCGTTTCCGCTTTGCGGCGGTCTCCCCAGCGGCTCGCGCTCGCCTGTGGGTCCAAATCGACAATAGCGACAGTGCGCCCGCAGAGCTCGGCAGCCACCGCGAGAGACACGGTCAGGGTTGTCTTTCCGGTGCCGCCCTTTTGGGCGATGACTGCAATTATGTCCATTTGTGGTTTGGACCCAAGTGGTTAACTCTCGAAGATATTATATGGTAAACCATTTAGGAATAGTATAGTGCCACAAGCGAGGGCTGAGGTCGGCCCGGCCGCAGATGCGGGATGTGCCGAGCTTACTGCGGCAGACACCCTTGGAAGCCAACGGAAACTAGGATCGCTGGGCTTCTAATCGCTATGGACCAATCATCGATTAGAAGAACGCGAAGCGCCGCTTGCGAACCACCGCACGGCTAGGTGCCAGACCCATCTACGCCACCAAGCCATACCGTCCTCCTTCAGGATCCGACGAAACTCACGATCGGCGGCTTTGCGTGCTTTGGGAAGCAGGCGGTTCTCCCGCAAGGCTTGGTACAAGCCGTCATGAACTAGGCTTGCACGCATGGCGTTCGGAGTGTCAATTGTGGGTCCCGATGGTCCGCCCCAAGAATAGCCCTTATTGAAACAGATTGATTTAGTGCTCACCTTTAGGAAGCTAGAGTCGGGATCTGAGTTTTTGTGAATAGCATCATCGGACAGCGGGACCGAGAAACAGTAAGTATACGGCTGTTCTAACCGATACTTCCAGTTATTGCGATAGTTGATTGAATCGCTTGAGGGCATTCGTTTCTTGTCCCCTGAAGACTCGCTTTCAGCCGCTCTGGCGTCGCTTTTCATAAAACTGCGCCACTGCGCTTCGAGCGGCCGCCTGCCTGCTCCGCTGCGGGGCCGCCGGGGCAGGGGAGTAGCCGTTCCGGCCGCACCAAGCCCCGAAGGCGGCCCAGTGGCCCAGGTAGGCGCGGGCGGGAGGCCTGCGGGAGGGAAACGTATCCCATAACCCCCTCACTTATCGGCCCGGAATTGCCGCTGGTGAATTCGCACTTGCGGATCAGTCGGCAGTTCCAGCCGTCCTCGCTTGGGGCGAAATCGACGGAAACGTCTACAAGCGAAGCCACGCACAAGCCTGGGACACGCCGCTTGATCCTCATGGGATCCTACATGGGGCACTTGGCCAAACCCGACCCGGAGGTCGGAGCACGACTTCGGAAGGTCCTCGACCGGTTCCTCCCCAAGGAACGCGACCGTGCGCTGTTCGGTCTGCTGTCCAGCGAGAACGCCTGATGGCTAGTAGCAGTGGAGCGAAAGGCGCATTGGGATTGCTCGCGCTTGTGGCCCTAATAGTCGCCTCCATGCAAGTGATGGATCTGGCTACCGGAGAGTGGCGGCGGGATTACTCACTCATATGGCTGCTGCTAGCGATGTGTACAGGGGTGGTCCTGCTGGACGTGGTCCGTGCGAAGCGAGCAAAGCAGAGGGCACTTCGTCGAGAGAAGCAGAAGGAACTCGTGGAGCAGTCCACCAAAAAGCTTATCGGCGAATTTGTAGGCTCCATCTCGGCCCCCGACAAGCAGGCGTTCGCGTTCAAGGATGAGGACTGGCAGCGTGAGGCCGCACTATGGCTCGCAGTCCACGACAAGTGCAGCAACTCGCCAGAATTGGCGGAGTGGCTGGCCGCAGCCGCGAAAAGAGCCTATTGGCTGGAGCTGACCGACGGTGTCTACAACGGGGAACGCCCCGGAGGGGAATCCTGATGGCTAATCCACTGGCGCTGTCAGTTTTTCGCTTCTACCAGCCCGCTGCCTAGGAACGCAAGAATGGCCCGTTTCCGGTCCAAGAGGAGCATTCTCATGGGACGGGCTGGAAGGCGCAGGCATGTTTCGCCCGGTTCCAGCGGTGACCGAGGCGGAGGTGCGGGGAGCGGACTGATGGCTCGCTTGCGCCTCGTCGCGGACTACTCTGCCGGACTTCCCCCGGGGTCGGAATCTAGGAGCCCGCGCCGCCGCAACTTGTTCATCGAGTGGTCAAACACTTCCTGCGAAAGCTCCGTATCGCCATTAAGCAAGTAACCAAGTTCACTGCCTTTCGTGGATGCCGCTGCAGTAGCTATGCCGACCACTAGTCGCTCACTCAAATTGCGCCTGCGTTCCTTGGCCTCGGCTGAATCAGGCAGCCATCCCGTCTGCTCTACCAACCCAGTCACAGTTCGGATCATTCGTGTTTCCAGATCGTACGCGCGCCGTTCCAGCAGTTCTACGCAGGATTCCAGCTCCGCTATCCGCCGATCTCGATCCGTCAGGGCTTGGTTCACGTAAACAAGGGCAGCTCCCAGAACTACCAAGACAGCCCCCAGAGTGACCCTTGGGCTCACGCTCAGCCGATTCATGCGTAGAGGATAGTCTATGAGGCCCGTGAGCAGCTTCTACGGGCCTGTTTTTTCGTGGAGGGGCCGGGTGGCAATCCTAATTCTCGGAAGCGGCGGCGATCGGTCCGTGACGGGGGAGAGCAGCGTTGTGCAAGCGCTGCCAACGACCTGATTGTTCGGTAGGGCGGGGTCAGGCGGGCTTCTCGAGGTACTTGGCCACGGCCCCCCGTTTCGCCGTCTCCCGGCGCGGGTAGCGGCTGGCAGTCCGCCGCCTTTCGCTTTCCGAAGCGGTCCCATGACGTCCACCTTTGACATCGTATATTTATCCCAATAAAAATATGTTTCCGTCTCATGACGTTCAGAGAGTGCCCATGACTTTCGCTAGGTTCCCACAATAAATTGTAGGTAGAATTGTTCATGGAGGCACACCGGGAGAAACCGCGCAAAACCAAGTCCAGAGGTAAGCACCCTCATAACGCGCTCTCGGCCGCGTTCGTCCGATCCGTGGCTCAGGCCGGACGCTACTGCGATGGCAACGGCCTGTATCTGCACGTCGATCCCTCGGGCGCACGGCGTTGGGTGCAACGGCTCGTGATACGCGGCACACCCCGGACGCTCGGGCTCGGCGGCTACGCGGTCGTGTCGTTGGCCGAAGCGCGCGATGTGGCGTTGGTCAACCGCAAGCTCGCGCGGACAGGCGGTGACCCACTTGCCGAGCGTCGCCACGCTCGGGGCATACCGACGTTCGAGGAGGCCACCGCCACGGTCCTTGCGCTACACCGCCCCGGCTGGCGCAACGTCAAGCACGCGACGCAATGGGCGACAACGCTGCGGACGTACGCGCATCCACACCTCGGCGGGCTCCCCGTGTCCGAGGTGACCACGGCCGACGTGTTGACTGTACTCACCGCGATCTGGCATGACAAACCCGAAACTGCACGCCGTGTGCGCCAGCGGATCGGTGCGGTGATGAAGTGGGCCGTCGCCAAGGGCTATCGACCGGACAATCCAGCTGGCGATGCCATGGCTCAGGCGTTGCCACGGCAGACGGTCGTGAGGCGACACATGCGGGCGTTGCCCCACGGCGAGGTGGCCGGCGCGATCCAGGCCGTACGAGCGTCCAAGGCCTCGACCCCCGCGAAACTGGCCTTCGAGTTCATAGTGTTGACGGCGGCCCGATCCGGCGAGGGGCGCCTAGCAACGTGGGACGAGATGGATCTCGACGCGGCCGTGTGGATGGTCCCCGGCGCACGCATGAAAGCGAAGCGCGAGCACCGGGTGCCACTCTCTGGGCAGGCGGTCGCGCTCCTGCACGACGCGCGGAGACTGAGCGCCGGCACCGGCCTCGTGTTCCCGAGTCCGCGAGGGAAGCCCCTCTCCGATATGACGCTGTCGAAGCTGCTCAAGGAACTCGGCATCGCCGCCGTGCCGCATGGGTTCCGGTCGAGCTTCCGGGAGTGGGCGGCGGAGCAGACAAACACACCCCGCGAAGTGGTCGAGGCCGCGCTCGCCCATACGGTGCGCAACCCGACAGAGGCGGCCTACGCGCGGAGTGATCTCTTCGAGCGTCGGCGGTTGCTCATGAACGACTGGGCGGCCTACCTGGATGGGGAGAACGGGCAGGTCGTCCCGCAACGCCGGTAGCGCCGGCACCGCGGCGATGGTGCTCCGCCGCTCGTCCGTGGTGCCGCCGTTCGTGGTGCACGTCAAGCCGGTGGGCGTCCCTGACCCGGACCACGGCGCGCGGCACGTGGCCGCGCTGGTGCTGATTGTCGAGCCGGGGCGCCAGCAGCGCATCAATCCCGACCTGGTGGCCACGACCCTGGAACTGACGGCGGCGGAGACGCAGGTGGCGGCCTGGTTGGCAGAAGGCAAAAGCGTGCGCGACATGGCCGATGCGAGAGGGCATACGGAAGCCGCCATCTACTGGCACCTGCAGCGGATCTACCAGAAGCACTCCATCTCGCGGCAGGCAGACCTGGTGCGGTTGGTGCTGTCGCTCGCGGAGCTCGGGTGAGGGCGGCGCTGCTGGCGTTTCCGGGCGGTCGCGCGATCTGGACGGCCGCCCGCGCCAGGTGAGCGTGGCCGGCCGAGACGGTCGAGTTTCCAGACCACGAGCACGTCGCCCTTCCTCAGGGCGCGCACGCAGCTGTCGAGTCCGGGCCGGTCGTCGCGGACGCCGGACGCGACGTCAGGGTAGAGGTCGCCGCCTCGTCGATCCCCTCGGCTCGTAGGGCGGCGCGCTGCAGGTCCAGCGACTGGGAGCCGTCTCGCCTTTGAGACGCGACCGGAGCCGATCCGCATGTATCGCAAACGGCCGTTTGCGACACGCCGGCAAGAACACCTCCCGGCACGCGCCGCCGTGTGTCGTATCCCGTGTCTGATTCTATGTCTTGCAGACGTCGAGCGCGTGTACCCGTGCCGTGCACCCAACGCGCCCGGTGGAGTGCACGGACGGATGGCCTCGGTGCCCGCTTCACGGTTCAGTAGTTCACGCCCACCTGCCCGGTCCATCGCTCGACCAGATAGCTCATATACGAGGGCGTCTCCCGTCGGCCCATCCTGGCCCACACGGCGTGCTGGACACCGGTACCACTCTGATGCTGGACATCGACTGCCAGCCTGCAGCACGGCATCGAGAACGGCCTCAACAGAGTTCTGCTCACTGATCCGACACTCGCCAGAAAAACAGCCCGGACGCCTCCACGGAAAGAGCTCACTTCAGAGTCTCGCCTTTCGAAGCCGATCAGCTCAGCACAGACGGCCGGGTCGCGGCGCGGCGCGCCTCCTCCGCTCCGGCCGTTAGAAGTCCACGGCCGTCGTGGACATTAATGGATGGTCTCCGGCCGTTCGGTGTTCACTGGCTCCTTTTGAGGTTCGTGAACTGTGCCTCCTGGGCGACTAGGGTCCAATCGCCTTCCCGTTGTGCCCGCTCGATGAGGGCTCTACTCGCCGTCGTTCTCAACGAAGGAGTGCCATCGCGCTCCCAGTAATCGACGACAACCTGCTGCGCCGGCCGCTCACAAAATAGCGGGATCACGAACTGCGTTGAATGAATCCGCCGATGTTGTGGGTCGAGCGTTGACAGGTCCTGTACGACCAAGCTGGTCCGCTCCGGCGTGTATTGCATCTCCACCACTTCGAAGCCCTGCGATGCGAGGCCGCCGACAAGCATGATGAGCGATGCCTCCGGCCGAAGCTCCGACCTCGCAAGCATCCCCTCCACACGCATGTCATCGACATGGTCTAAGAACACCACAGAATATGCGACCTTCAGGGCCCTGTACCCCGACAGGATGTCTACCAGTACCTCTCGAAGTTCGGAACGAGACAGCACAATCTGCGCCTGACCATCGTTGTACTTACAAACGATTGTCTGACCATTTACTCGCACGCTGAAGTGTTGTGCGATGTTGCGCCACTGATTTAGCCGGAGGCCACGGATGGCGAAGTGAACCTCGTCATCGGCGCGTCGCATCAGCTCATCGACAAGATTCCCCAAGGTTAACGCCGCGATTTCGCCGACCGTGGAATGCCAACCACGCGCAATTCGTCCCTGCTGCACCAAGTACTGCAGGAGAGGCTTCACGACCCCCTCGATAATGGTTCCAACGACTCGAAGAGCCTCGTGGACGAACTCCGGAAGCTCGAGCTGGTCTACATCTCGTCTCAGATGGTACAGGCTCCAATAGATCGAGAGGGCGTCGTTGATTTTCTGTTGATGACTGGAAAGACACCGAAGGCTTGCCGCCCGATCATTCTTGATCGCTTCCCGCTGAATCCGGAGAGCCTCGGCAAAAAGGCCCATGGCACACCGATGGTCGGCGATTAATCCAAGTGAAACGGCATCCGGAACCATACACGCGACGGCGTACGCCTCTAGCGCCTGACGATTGTGTGAGTAGGGCGCAAGCTGCGCGATGAGGGCTGCCTTCATCTCGTCCGGCGTGATGCCAGCGGCGAAGGGTTCCCTAAAGGCGGCCAATTCCCTGAGTTGCTGGATGCCCTGATAATCACGTTCGTTCATTAACACCTCACTAACACAGCGACGAAAGCATCGCTGTGTTTCGGGTCGCCCAGCTTGACAGTCGAGACTTAACTATATGTAAATATAGGCACAGGTGCGACAGACGCTCACCACCGCCCAAGTCGCCTCCATGGCTGGCGTACACCGAGACACGCTCCTGCGCTGGCTGCGCGGCCGCAACGTGCCGGAGCCGGACCGCGACCGTCGCGGCTGGCGTGTTTTCACAACCCGCGAAGCGGCGGCGATCGTGGCATTCGCCAAGGGCCACGAGTGCGACGCGGCAATGTCGATCCCACGCGACGACGAAGCCGTACTCGCCAGATTAGAAGCGATCGACTGGGATTTTGCGGCCGCCAAGACTGGATACTTAACGCACAATCTTCACCCCTACCCCGCGAAATTCATCCCCCAAATTCCCAACGCCCTGATCCAGGAGTTGTCGTCGGTCGGAGAGACCATCGCCGACATCTTCTGCGGCAGCGGAACGACGCTTCTTGAGGCGCTCCAACTCAAGCGGCACGCGATCGGGATCGACGCCAATCCGCTCGCCGCTCTGATTAGCCGGGCCAAGACGACGCCGCTAACAGACTCCGCGTTCGCGGAACTAGCGGCGCACCGGAGCGCCTGCGAGTCGATGCTGGAAAAGGTGCAGTCGAGCACCGGTGATTTGCCCCCTGACGACAGGCCGTTTCGGTCCTCGGGCTGGCGGCCAGCGCCTGATGTCTGCGAGTTCTGGTTTGCGTCGCACGTGGTCGAGGAGCTTGCAGAGCTGCGTATCCTGATCGATCGCGTGCCGAGTGATGCGGCGCAGAGGCTCTGTGCGGTTGCCTTCGCCGCGATCATTGTGCCGGTCTCAAAACAGGATTCCGACACCAGATATGTCAGGCGCGAGAAACCCATCAAGCCAGGTGATGCGGGCCGCCGATATCTGAGTCAGCTCGACGCCGCAGTCTCGGCGGTACATGAGATGAGCGACTTGGTGGAAGATCGGTTTTCATGCCAGGTACTCGACGCCGACCTGATGGAGGCGCCAGAAACAGAGCCCTTCGACCTGGTGGTAACCTCGCCTCCTTATCCGAATGCCTACAGCTATCACCTGTATCATCGGACCCGATTAATCTGGCTGGGGCACGATCCAGAGCTGTTCAAGAAGATTGAGATCGGTAGTCACCGTAAATACAGCGCTAAGGGCCGCAGGCGAGCGACGCCGGAAACCTTCCGCAAAGAGTGTGAGAAAATCTTCCAGTGGTTACGGGAACGGCTTCGGCACCGCCGGTACGCCTGCTTCGTGATCGGGGATTCCACGATCGACCGCCAGCGTATCGACAACGCATCGCTGATCGCAGAGGCGGGTGCGAGCGTCGATTTTCGTGAAGTCGCTCGGATTAAGCGGACAATCGCGCCGACCCGGAAAGCCTTCAACCCAAAGATAGGAAGGATCAAGACGGAGCACATCCTGATCCTTCAGAAGGTATAGAGACATGGATGGCCTGATCTGCAGGATGAAGGAGTACATCCAGCCCTTCGAGCGCCGACTCGCGCTGCAGGAACTGCGCGCCCTTTCGGGTGGTCACGTGATTCCCGTCGACGGGAACGACACGACCGCCTCGACCTTCTCAATCGCGCGGCACAGCGACGCCGACGCGTTGCGCGCGGCACTGGCGTACTGGCGCTCGGTCGGCGACGATGAGGATGGATTGACGGCGCAACTCTTGGGCGAAGCAACTTTACGGATCGCACGCAACGGAGCGGCAGCCGGTGAGCTGTCTGAGACCGTGCACGCGCTGGCGCCCTTGATGGTGCCCACCAAGCGGTGCCTGCGCTACGCAACACACGGCCTGCACGAATACCGAGGCAAGTTTTTTCCGCAACTCGTGCGCGCGTTGATGAACATCGCGCAGTTACCAGAGGACGCCATCGTTCTCGATCCGATGTGCGGCAGTGGCACCACGTTGGTGGAAGCGCGGCTGTCGGGGCGGCGGTGCTACGGCCTCGACATGAATCCTCTCTCGGTGTTCCTCACCAACGTGAAGTGCCAGGCGCTTGAATTCGTACCGTCGACGCTGATGTCGGCTTACGCCAGGCTGCGGAAGATACTCGACACCCCGACCGCTGGGCGCAGGGGGATGGGGCATTCTGCCTCCCTAGCGGACAAAGATCGCGCCTACCTCGAGCGGTGGTTCGCTCCCCAGACGCTTGAGGAACTGGACCGTATTGAAGCGGCAATCCGCCGGCTGCCGACGGAGGCGCTTCAGAATTTCCACCGAGTTTGCCTGAGCAACATCCTACGTGGCGTCTCTTGGCAAAAGAACGATGACCTGCGGGTCCGCAGGGAGGAAACGGATCTCGCGGCAGGTGAAACTGTCGCACGGTTTCTCAATGAAGCCGCGCGCTCGACCAGGACCGTTGCGGCCTTTCTTGCCGAACGCGGACAAACAGAAACGGGGAGCCATGCGGTGTACGAGACCGACGCCCGCCGGGCCACAAACGTGCTGCCGGAATTGGCTGGCCAAATCGATGCGGTGATCACCTCGCCGCCCTACGCCACTGCGCTCCCCTACATCGACACCGATCGGCTGAACCTTATCTATCTCGGGCTGTTGCCGCGCCAGGATCACCGAACACGAGATACGCTGATGATCGGCAATCGCGAGGTGACGACAGGCGCCCGTGCGGAGCAGTGGGCGTTCTACGAGGCGAACAGGTCCCTGCTGCCTCGGAGCACGCGCGCCTTGATCGAGCGTATAGACCGACTCAATAAGGCGGGAACGGTAGGCTTCCGGCGACGAAATCTGGCGGCGCTGCTGTCGAAGTATTTCTTCGACATGCGCGAGGTGATGCAACAAACGTTCACTATGCTGCGCCCTGGCGGCGTGATGTTCCTGGTCGTCGGCAACAACCGGACAATGGCCGGGGGACAACCGGTCGAAATCCGCACAGCGCACCATCTGAAACAGATCGCGACCAGTCTCGGGTTCAAAATGGCGGGCGATATGGCGATGGACATGCTGCCGTCGCGGGACATTTTCAGAAAGAACGCAGTGCCTTCGGAACGGATCTTGAGGGCCGACAAACCTCAATAGTATCCATACTTCTTCTTGGAATTGCTCACGGCTTGGCGACACAGGGCGAGATATACCGCATGCTGGCTCGTTCCTTGCGGGATCATCTCAACATAGTATTCGTAGCCAGCCGCTGGACTGACCTTCTCCATACGGAGGACGTCGCCGATGTTGCCGGCGCTTCGCAGCGCTTCGCTGCGCAGTCGTAAGTCGTGCTTGACGGGCCAATACATCATATTTACGTCGACGGTCCCGCCGCCAAGACGCATGCGCACGCCTTGTCGATCGCGTTTGCCGCGCCTTCCCGTATCGGCCACGAAATCACCCGGCCAGCCCCAGAAACTGGGATTGGCATCACGAGCGGCGAGTGGGATGAATATCTCCGGCGAACGCTGCGAGGTTCCTGCGGTCGTCTGGCCGACACCGACGTCCGTGCGTTGCAGGGTCATAACGAAACCTGTAACGCCGAAGGCGGCGGGCGGCGGATCTGGCGCGGGTGCGAGACGGTCTATCGTCAACGACTCCACGGCGCGAACTCGTCTCGGGACACGCGGTGCTTTCGGCTCGCCGCGGGCGGCAAATGGGATGATCTCGTCGCCGCCCCGATCCGTATCCCTTGGCTCGGCGGCGGCGAGCGCTTCCAGCGGGGTGAGGCTCAGCGCGGTCAACTTGGCGAGAAGTGGGCCGTCGAGAGCAAGGGAGGTGCCAGTTGAAGGGTCGGCCCAGGTGTCGAGCACCTGCTCGATGGAGCGAAGGACGGCGGCCTGGTCAGGATCGGCCAGATCCAGGGGGAGACGAAGGGCGGCCTCGTAGTTGGTGAACAACCCGCCCTCAGTGAGATTGCCTGAGCCGATGATGACATCGGCGGCAGTTGGAGACTTGAACATGTAGATTTTCGGGTGGAAGGTGAACGGTAAGCGATTGTGGAAGACGACTACCTGACCGCTGGGAGACACCGCATCCAGCAGGTCCCGAAGTCCCTCGGACGAGGTGCCGTGGTGGTCGACGCCGACGATGATCTGAGCGTGGCCGACTCGGACAAACGCCGCGAGCGCCATTGCGATATGCCGGGTGCCAGAGCGCTTAACAAAGGCGACCGCAGCCCGAAAATGCGTCCACGATCTGGAGGATAAATTGTCCTTAAGATAATCGCCGAGTCGATTGGCCTGGGAGGGTTGGTGTACGAATTCCATGGCCAGGATCTTGGATTATAGCGGTGCATCGAGCAGTCGCTCCATCTCGATGCCGACCTCATGATCACCGACGCCTGCCCGGCCGACGTGCTGCTCCAACGGCTCGGCCGGCTGCACCGGCACCGAGAGGGAACCCGTCCGGTCGCACTGATGATCGATCCCGGCCACCTCGCGGCATACCTCGCGCCTGACGGCAGGGTCCGTGGCCGGCAGCAGCGGGGCTGGGCCTGGGTCTACGACAACCTGCTGTCAGTCGATAATTGCCCTTGGGCCTGGACCCGGCCACGACGCCGGCCGGCATTGGAGGTGCAGTGCAGTTCCGTTCAAATTGCGGGGTGCAACATGGGAATCGCTAGCGGAAGACATGATGCAACATATTCCATATAAACACCTTACAGAATATCGTTGACGGACACGTGCGCAAGCGCCATCTCCGCAACATCGCGCGTTGCGTCCGTCCGCTCGCTGGCCCATGTGCGGAACGAGGAGCGGAACGAGGAGCGGAACCCGTGCGGCACGCAATCGACGCCCGCCCGCTTCAACGCCTTGATCAACGAAACGTCCGACAGCGGCGCGCCCGGCCTCGCGGGACGTGGACGCGGTGATCGCCGGGCTGCTCTTCATGGGCGGGCTGCGGCGATCGGAAGTCTCCGCGCTGCGCTGGGCGGACGTGGCCGCCGCCGGCGATGGTGACGGCATCCTCCGGTCGAGGTCACCTCGGCGCTGGTACGCGAGCGTCCCGACCTGAAGCCGTACGAGAACCGGAAGCTGACGGTGATCGCGTGGCTGTGGGCGCGGACGGTGAAGAGTCCCAACCCGGCCTTCGCCGATGTGGACGTGCCGCTCGCGTCCACGTTCATGTTGTCGACGAAGAAGGGCAAGGAGGCGTACGTCGAACCGGTGATCTGAGAAATCCAGCGCTTCTGCATGCCGAATCGGTAACGGGACCACGAACCGGTACGGCAACGTCACCATGACATTCAGAAGCCAACCCTTGTGCAGATCGATCAGGCACGTGTCAAGGGCGGACCAAAACTAGACCAGAGTGGCGGAGGAAAATTCGACCATCCGGCCGCCCGGTGGCGTGTTTGAAGGTGGCTGTGCGGGTGGGCTGAAGCGGAGTCCGGGCCCGCCCCCGGGGGCGGGCGCTCGCGATCCTGCACGACGTACAGAGACTGAGCGATCGCACCGACCTGGTGTTCCGCA
The DNA here is from genome assembly GCA_965262385.1 of Dehalococcoidia bacterium. Taxonomy (GTDB): domain Bacteria; phylum Chloroflexota; class Dehalococcoidia; order Lucifugimonadales; family CATOSD01; genus CATOSD01. The sequence continues at coordinate 57,572 of CBDHFB010000006.1, forward strand.
GTCCGCGCGGGAAGCCACTCTCCAACATGACGCTATCGAAATTGATCAAGGAACTCGGCATCCCCGCCGTGCCGCATGGGTTCCGGTCGAGCTTCCGGGACTGGGCCGCGGAACGGACAAGCACACCCCGCGAGGTGGTCGAGGCCGCGCTCGCCCATAGTGTACAGAACCCCACCGAGGCCAATGGCATTCGCTTTAGGAATTGGTGCATTCGTTTAGCAGATCAGTTGGAAGAGGCGCTGGCGCATCAGACAGTGGCCGCAGGTGCGAGTTCCTTCTTCCGTTGATTCCTCTTCTCCTTCGCGGGTCGCCACCGAGACTCGGGCTTGCGGGACGTTCGCGGATAGGATCTGCCCGGACGGACTGCCCGGTATTGCCGGACGATCGCATCAAAGACGCGTTGGACCGCCGTCTGCATCGTGTGTTCCAGTAAGAGGAGTTCCTCGAGGCTTCTCTGCAGGACATGAATGCAGTGCTTGAAGTTGGTTTGGATTCTCGGTGTGCCCTCGGTGGATGGGTCTACCTTGGTTGCCCCACGAGGTGGAGTCTGTGGATGCTCGCCATTGAGATCGAGATCCGCCCGATTGGCAAAGAGCCGGTTCATGGTGATCAGCACGAAATGCGCGAAGAGCTCTTGTTTGACTCCGCGCTCTGTCTTGGCGTGAAAATCCTCGATGACAAACACGCGCTTGCTGACTTTGTAGAGCTCTTCCACACCCCAGCGGGAATGGTAGATCTCCATGAAATCGTGGATGGGATAGCGCTGATGCCGATCGACGAGCGTTGTTCCCAGACAGAACCTACTGCCTGAGACCTCGTATTTCAGGAGCCTCATCTTCAACGGGACAATGGTGAGATCGGGATGCGTCTTTCGGATGTGCGTTTGTAGGCTTGCGGACGGGGAGATGGTGACGACGCGGTCAGTGTCCGTGCTCGTGGAGAATGCCTGGATCACGGCATTGCTGGTGTCCTGGAGGCGAAAGATCGCATGGATTCCAGTGTGGCTGTGGTGATGGAGCAGGGCGTACGAGTAGTAGCCTCGATCGTAGACGACGACGTCGTTGTCCGTGAGGCAGCGCGCTCTTGCCCCGTGAAATCGACGCTCCCGATCGTTTTCAGCAGGCGCACGTCACCACATCCCATTCAACGAACGCGCGGATGCGGAGCAGGCGGTGGTGAGCCGACCGCAGGAGGTGTCGACTGACTCGGAAGAGATTCTGCACGATACCGTGAACCGACGCGAACCGTTGGAGCTGAGCGGCCGACGTGAAACGCCGCATCTGGCGCTCCCGCTGACGCGTCGGTTAGTGGGAGACCTCGGCTAGATTGTTCGCGTACTGATCAGTGACGTGGACCACGGACGGCATCACGGTGCGGCCCGCGGCGGCGTAGGAGCGCAGCTGGTCGGTGATCAGGCGTCGAGGGATACGGCCCTGGGCGTTCAGCAGCGTCCGAAAGCATCGGACGGCTGCTCGCCGATTCCGGTGCGATTGCACGAGGATGTCCAGGACGTCACCGTCCTCGTCGACCGCGCGCCACAGATACTGTTGGCGACCCTGGATCGTGACGAACACCTCGTCGAGATGCCAGGTGCCTCCCATCCGACCGCGGCGGCGCCGCAGCCGCCGCGCGTAGAGCGGACCGACCCGCTGGCACCACTGCCGAATCGTCTCGTAGGTGACCGTCACGCCTCGCTGCGCGAGGAGATCTTCGGCATCGCGGAAGCTGAGGCAGAACCGATGGTAGAGCTAGACCGCGTGGCTGATGATGTCGGGCGGGAATCGATATCCGTGATAGCTGGCCGCCTGGCTCCTCATCGGCTTACTCTGCCACTCGCCGCCTCAACCTGACAATACCCTCCTGGAGCATGGCTTCGAGCCGCTCGCGCACTGCGTTCAGGCGCAGCCGCTGCAGGTGCTCGTCGAGCCGGACCATCTGCGGCGACGTCATTGCGCACCCCGGAGGCCGTAGGCCGGCTCATAGCAGGCGAGGGCGCGGATCTCGACGTCGAGCGGGATCGCCTCAGTCGAGCACCCGCCCGTCGAGTAGCGCACGCGCGCATTGCGGGCGATCGGCCCCGGCCCGTGCGCGGGCAGGATCCGGAGCTGGTGCCGGCCCCCGAGCACCGGGTGCGTGGCGACGACCTGGCCGCGGTGACGCATCTGTAGGCATCCGTCGCGGCGGAGCACCTCGACCGGCTGGCCGATCAACGTGAATGGCACCGAGTAGCGATTCGTGTCGACGGTGACAAGGTAGTCGGTTGCCACCACCCGCGTCAGCGACGCCTCAAGACGGAACGCCCGGCCCGCCGGCGCCGGAACCAGCGCGTCACGCTCCCGCGCGAAGCGGTCAATCGGTCGCTCGTGCGTCGTCCCGTGCACCCGCACGTCGGCGACCGTCGCCATCCACTCCTGCAACTGCTCGGTGAAGTCGAGGTCGTCGCGAAACCGCCGGCCCGCCGGGAAATTTCGCTTAAAATACTTCACACCCGACTCGACCTTGCCCTTCGTCTGGGCCCGGTACGGCCGGCACAGCGGCGGCTCGAAGCCCCAGAAGTCGGCGAACGCCTTGAACGTCGTGTTCCACCGCACGCCGTCAGTCCCACGCGGCGCGCAGACCGTTCGCGGCCGGTCGTAGAGATGCTCCCGGGAGTGGCCGCCCAAGTGCGTGAATGCCTGCTCGTGCGCATCGAGCAGCTCGCCGAGCGTTTCGCTCAGACACGGCACGTAGACGCTCCGCCGCGAGAAGCCGAGCGTCAGCACGAAGATGTGCCGCACCTCGCGCTGCGAACCCAGCCAGACTCGCGCCTGGCCCCAATCAATCTGGCTCTGCAGCCCTGGCGGCGTCTCGAACCGCGTACGCGTCACCGCCGCGTGCAGCCGCGTCTCCCGCAACGGCCGCACGAACCGCTTCACCGTCTCGTAGCTGCCTTGATACTGCCGGCAGCGCAGCTCCTGAAACAGAACTTGGGGGGAGTAGCCGACCTCGGCCGCCCGCCGCCGCAGGTACTCCGCGTGCGTGGCCAGCAGCGTGCCCGAACGCGCCGGCCGCTCGTACGGCGTCCACGCCGTCTGCCGCAGGCACCGCCGCACCGTCTTGCGACCGAGATCCAACGCGCGAGCAATCGCACGGATCGAGGCGCCTGAGCTCGCCCGACGATCGGCGGTTGCGATGCCGGCGCTTCGGGAGTGGCGGTTCGATTATGATTGGCCCCAACTCACGACAGTCGCCTATGAGGTCCGATATAGTGGAACGGTTCATCGGCAGAATTCGCTCTCCAGCGTCAGCTCGGCCTATGAGAGCGTCCTTCCGGGCCTCAGGTAGATCCCATGATTAGGATTGAAACCGTCGATCTGAGGCAGCGAAAGATTCGGTTTCCCAACAACCGAGTCGGGATCGTCCTCGCCCAGCCGTACCTTCCGAACACCTATTTGACGGGCACTGAACCTTATCGATTCACCGATCAGGCTAAACCGCGGCAGATCTTGGCTATTGCCCGCACGCTAGAGGTGGCTCTTCAGAGGCCACATGGTCTTCAGAAGACCCACTTCACAGTGTTTCCTGAGTACAGCATTCCAGGCGCTGACGGTATCGCTGAGATCGAGCGTGTCCTCGGTTCTGATCGCTGGCCAATTGGAAGCGTTGTAATCGGAGGAACAGACGCGCTCACGCGCGACGAGTATCGACACCTCCTTGAGAAAGACTCAACCCATGTGGACGAGACGTGCAATCGTGCGGGTGCGGTATCCAAGAATCATTGGGTCAATTGTGCGGTGACTTGGATCAAGTCGGCCGACTCACTGGAGAGATGGATTCAGCCGAAACTGCACCCGGCGTGGGACGAAAGGAACGTCAGGCTTGAACAGATGTTTTGTGGTGGGTCAGTGTTTCTCTTTAGCGGACGTCTGGAGACAGACAATACACCTTTTCAGTTTGCCACGTTGATCTGCTACGACTGGATTGCCTCCATTGGAGGCCAAGTGCCAGTACAAGCGCTTCTGGCTGACATCCACAGTCGCGCCGATGGACATCAACAGCCGCTGTCCTGGGTGTTTGTGATTCAGCGCAACCGGAGGCCATCTGATGAATCCTTCCTAACAGGGATCATTGACTTCTTTGATCAAACGAAATCTCCAAATGCGATACGAACGAATGCCTGCCTGATATTCGCGAATACCGCTGGACGGGAAACACCTGGTCGCGCAGGTGACTATGGAGGCACAAGCGTTGTGTTCTCTCCTCAATCCCAATTTAAACCCGGAACGTGTCCACCAACGGTCTCCAATGGGGGAGCCAGATTTAGGAACGGCAGCGACCTGTTGCTCAAACGTAACTGTAAAGATGTCTATTTTCGAGAAAGCGGAGCGTGCATCCACTCGTTCGCTCAGGTCAACCCCGGTTCCATAAATACGGGCCCTGAACGGGTGCTTCCGATCGACCGCGCGTATGTGTTCCCCGTGCTTGGAGCGAGTGATCCGAGAACTCCAGGCGAGGCTGTTGCGGCAGCTGTGAAGTGGACCAATGACGAGCTAGACGAAGCTACGAGTGTGTCTGCTCACTGCCAGGATGCCCCGCTGCGCGCGAATGTAGATGCGTTGCACAATCAGGCCGTTGGCGCTCTTCGCAGTCTGTCTGCATCCAGAGCCAAGAAAGCGATCGAGTTGGCTACACAACGGACCGGTGCCAAAAACGAGGACGAATGGCAAAAGGAAGAGTCGCTGGGTCTAGAGCATCTTCTGAACACCTTGGCAATACTCGGGGTAGCTCTAGGCATGCCAGAGCTCGATGTGGATCAGGCGCACGCGAGAGTCCAGATTCGAGATGAAGCAGTGGAGATAAGCGCTGTAACAGGCTTCTCTCACGACGACTGCATCAAGCACTCAAGAGCGCACCTCCCCGTGCGGCGAAACGCAACGCTTCTTGTATCCCGAGACTATGACAACAACGAGTGTTACCAGCGGGACGGTAGTTTCCTCCGAACAGGCGCGCCACGTCTTGGCGAGGAAAGGAAAATTACCGACCCTGAAGGCGGGATGTGTCACCTAGGGTACAGAAACATTCTCGAGGCTTTTAAGGCAGCCGCTACTCCAGTGCAACTTGAGTCAGATCTCTATGCCGCACTCACACAGTAGCCCTGAGGAAGTGCTTCCTCGATTGAGGGCGTATCTGGCAGAGACTGTGCCTAGGGCCAATGTCGAAGAGGCTAAGACAGCGCCCGGGTATGCCCCGCTGGTACTGTTGCGCGCACGTTACATGATAGCGGGGTTCGGAATCTCCAATGGCAATATTGGCAAGAGTTACGAGTCGCTGTACCGAGGCTTCAAGACCTACTACTCACACAACCGAAAAGAATTGGATGATCTGGACCTAGCATTTGTGTTCTGTGTTCAACCAGACCTGCCACACCTAGCACGCTTCTGCTCTCAGATTGAAACAGATGTGTACTTTTGCAGAAAGTTTGTGGTGCCCCTTGAAGAGCCACTAGCAGAAGCCCTGGCGTGTCTGCCATTTCTACCGCTGGCGCCAATCCAGGGTCGGTCGATGCGGCCGCCTTCGGCGCAAACGTATCTTCGGCGTATCGGCGTGTCGGCCTCCTTGGCGAAGCATCTTGTGGTGAAAGGACGAAGCCCAGAAAAGATTGTCGAAGACTGTGTATCTGGGGAGTTTGGAGCGCCTGGAGAATTGTCGTCTACTGTGAGCGGGTCTGTATTTGGCGCGGATGCAATCGTTGCACCGGTCCGGCTCAAAAGAGTAAGAATCGAGAACTTTCGCGCGTATAGAAAGCCCCAGAACTTCGAGTTAGGTCAGGCTGTGACGTTCCTCTACGGGCCGAATGGTTTTGGCAAAACGTCGTTCTTTGATGCGGTGGACTTCGCTGCCACGGGTGGCATCGGGCGCTTAAGGTCGGTAACTAACACGATGTTTCCTAGAGCGGCGGCTCATTTGGATTGCGCACCTGACGATAGCCAGGTCTCGCTCACCTTTGAGTCCGACGGGCTTGAGCGAAAGGTGGAGCGCAGAGTTAGCAGGCGAAATGAAGCGCTGCTCGATGGGCATCCGGTGGATCGAAAGGTTCTTCTTTCGGAGATTGCGTGCGGTGGGCAGCCGGCATCCGATCGGGTTGACAGTTTGGTCAGCCTGTTTCGCGCCTCGCACTTGTTTAGCCAGGAGCATCAAGAGCTGTCGAAGGATTTTCCAATCAACTGCGAACTTCCGACGGACATTGTCTCGCGATTATTGGCCTTTGAGGATTACGCGGACGGACTTAAAAAACTCGACCGTGTGCACGACACTGTGTCCGCGATTGCTCGGCAGGCGGAAGGTGAGTGTGCTGATGTGAAAAGGGAGATCGAATCAGCGATTGAAGACCTTGAGCGATTGGGACGTATATCAAATGATGCAGTCGATGCCAAGGCGCTAGATGAAGCATTGCACTCAATATCGCAGGAACTCGAAGGGCTTGGAGTGGATAGTGCGTGGGATGGAACCGACCTGCAAGCGATGCGCAAGTGGCGCGTAGACGTCGAGGTGCGGCGTGCTAGGGCGCAGTCAACGATCCAGCAGCTGACGGCGCTGGCGAAGGTGGCGGCGACGCTTCCGAAGAAAGTCGCAGACCTGGGCCAGGCGCAGGAGCAAATCGTGAAGGGCGAGCTTGCTGTGGCGGCGGCTCTGAAGAAGCGCGCGGAATGGCGCGCGCGTCTCCGCACGGCTGAGAAGAAGGTGGACGAGTTAACCGTGGCGCGAAAGGAATCCCAGTCTGCAGTTGAACGCTTGGTGTGGCTGCAGACAGTCCTGCCGACATACGTGGCGCTATTGGCGAAGGAAGCAGCTGCGCAGCAGGCAGCAGAGGCGGTCGCCGCCGGACTGACTTCGGCTCAGGCATCTGACCGGACGGCTAGAGCGCTCGTGGAGTCTAGTGAGAATGAGCAGACTGTTGCTGCCTCCAGGCCGGCGGCAGTGCAGAAGGAGCTCGTTTTGCTTGACGAGGCTGGCAAGCGGGCGGACGGCTGGATGGCTGCACGGCGGCGCTTGCTGGAAAACGTCGAGGCAGAGAAGAACCTAGCTCTCGTTCTTAGCCAGCAGCATTTAGAAACACATGAGCTTGATGAGCGTCTGGAAACCGCGAATGCGGAAGTGGCACGGTTGGCGAGAATGGTAGCGGACGTAGATCACAACAGGTCATCGCTCAGACAACTAGTCTCGCAACTGCAGGAGCACATTCTGAGTGGCGTGTGTCCCGTCTGTGGAGATGATCACGGTTCGGTTGAAGCCCTCCAGGCGCGACTACGGCATCGTCCAGACGTGGACCCTGCGGAAGGCGTACGCGCAGCATTGATTGAGGCTCGAAACGCGGTGCAGGCTCTCGTGAACAAGCTGAACGAGAAGGTCCAGGAGGCTAAGCAGACGCAATTGCGATTGGAGAGACTAAGGAGCGAACGCGAGCAACTGTTAGGCGAAACCGCGCGCTTTGAGGAGGCTGTTGCGAGGCGGGGCATAGTCGTTACTAGCGATGGCGGTGCCACTCTTGAGGAGTTGAATCGTCGGCGGACCGAGCGACGGAACGAGATAGATCGTCTAAGTGAAGCGGTCAACCAAGCGAACCACAAACGTGAGAGTGCAAAGGAGGCTCTGGAGCGGGCGCGCGAGTCAGTGGCGATAAGAATGCGCGAGCGCGATGCGCTACTGAAAGGTCTTGCAGCTATCCAGAGCCAGCTGGGGGCGATTAGTGCGGATCCGCGCGCCTACCGTTCAGATCTGGCATCGAGCCCAGATGATGTGCTCAGTCTGCTCGCTACCAGCACTCAGGAATTCTCTGCGCTCGATGAACGGCTCACAGTGGCAAGAGCCACCGTCGCAGACGCGAAGGCTATCTGTGATGCAGTGCTCGGCGAGGTGCGGGCTCTTGAGACCGAACTGGCAAGCATTCGGAGCCAGGTTGTGGATCTGGAGGCAGCGGTCGCGGACATTAGATCGCGCTTTGAGGAGGCTGGGACGCCAACGGACACCAATCAAGATGCTCTCCTTGCACTCTTATCTCGTGAGTCGCAGATGCGAACCAAGTGCGAGACACTGGTGCAGGGACTGACGAATCTTGAGGTATCTGTTGATGCTGCCACGACAGCAGCTGCATTCTCCAGTCTCCGTCAAGGGGTAGCGGCCAAGCAGAGGGCGCTAAAGCTTGCGAAACGGAGAAGTGACCAGCACGCGCCGTGGCTGGAGTACTTCGGTCGGTTGAGGAAGCGGTTGACGACACAGCAGGATAATGCGGTGTCGGACTTCGTAAACGACTATGGTCCACGGACATCGGTTATTCAAAGGCGCCTGCGCTCAATCTACGGATTTGATGACATTGAGATTCATAGCCGCGAGTCGGCGATTCGTGTCAGGGTGAGGCGACGGGGTGAGGAATTACGACCGATCGATTATTTCAGTCAATCCCAACAGCAGACCTTGCTGTTGGGTTTATTTCTTACGACCTGTATCTCCCAGACGTGGTCCACGTTGTCTACCGTGTTCCTGGATGATCCCGTCACTCATTTTGACGACCTAAATACATATGCGTTTCTAGATCTGATCCTTGGCTTGATCGAGTCCGACGAGAATCACCGGCAGTTTGTGATTTCTACTTGCGATGAGAAGTTGTTGTTGCTCGCACGTCAGAGGTTCCACCATCTAGGTGCGGGGGCGAGGTTCTATTCGTTTTCAGCCATCGACGATGACGGACCTGTTGTTGAGGTAGTGACCTAGCGAGGCAAGGGCCGGGGCGGATGTGGGCATTTCGGATCGGGATGCCAATGCAAGAAGGCACCCATTGACGAAGATCACCGCCCGGCGGCACAATGACACCGTCCATGGACGGTGCGGGATCGGCGCGCGCTCGCCATCCTCGAAACTCAATGGCAGACGCCGTTTCACTACGACCTCTTTCACGGCGACGTCGGCCACACGCTCGTCCTCGGCGCGCACAGGGGCGCGGCTGCGCCGCTGAGACAAACGGCCTTCCCGCAGGGATCAATTGGGGTGAGCGACCCCCCGGAAGGGCGGCACAGGCAAGACCACGCTGAGCGTTAACCTGGCCAGCGCCGCGGAGGCCTCCGGCTGGCGCACGGCCGTAGTGGACCTCGACCCGCAGGCCAGCGCCGCCAGCTGGGGGGACCAGCGATCCGTGGAACGCCCGGTCGTCGCGGCCGTGCCGCCGGCCCGCCTGGATGATGCCCTGCGCACCGCGGCGGCGCATGGCGCGCAGCTGGCGATCATCGACACCGCCCCTCATTCGGAGCGGGCTTCGCTCGCAGCGGCCAAGGCTGCCGACCTGGCACTGATACCGCTCCGGCCGGGAGTCCTGGACCTGCGCGCCCTGAGCACGACAATCGACATCTGCACGCTCGCGGCCGTGGCCGCGTGGGTCGTCCTGAACCAGGTGCCTCCGCGCGGGCAGCTGCCGGAGGAGGCCGCGGCGGCGATCGCGGGGCAGGGAATCGCGCTCGCCCCGTGCCGCGTCGGCTCGCGCATCGCATTCGTGCATGCGCTCACAGCCGGCGCCGGAGCGATCGAGCACGACCCGCGGGGCAAGGCGGCGCAGGAGATCACAGCGCTGTTCAAGTGGCTCCGCCGCGAGCTGCAGAAAACCACAAGAGAGAGGTAAGCAATGCCCAAGAGACAATCCCTCGCCGCGGCCCTGAAAGAAACGACCGCCCCGCAGAGGCCTTCCCGGCCGGAGAGGCCGCCCGAGGGCGCCACCCGCGTAATCTCGGGTCACTTCGCCGCCGAGGCGCATCGCCAGCTGCGGATGCTGGCAGCCTCGGAGGACCGGACGCTGCACGACGTCCTGAAAGAGGCGCTGAACAACCTGTTCGCATCGCGCAGCCTCCCGCCCATTGCGTAGCGTCTCTCGGCTGCCAGCAGCAGCCCCCTGTGCCTGTGGTCCAGTAGGAGGGCCGAAACGACCAAGCAACGCCTATCGCCGCTCGCGGAGCTCGTCGCCGCCGCCGCGCCCCAGCCCCCGCCCAAGCCCCGCCGTCACTTCACCACGTTCCAGCAAATTGACGACCTGGTGCGCGCGCGAGAAATGGAACCGTCAATGAGCTTCGTCATGCGGCTGCTGCTGCTCTGCTCGCTGCTCCGGACGAATCCTGGGAAACGAACGCGGTACATCCGCCGGAACGGCCCGCATACGCTGGTGATGTCGGCCGCCGGCCAGTTCGGCCTGCCGTATGGGAACATCCCCCGGCTGCTGCTCGCATGGGTGTGCACCGAAGCGGTCCGGACACAGTCGCGCGAACTGACGCTCGGCAGCTCCATGCACGAGTTCATGGAGCGACTGGGAATCGAGTCGTCCGACAGCGGCGGCGCGACGGGCGTCCGGACGCGACTGCGGGATCAAATGAACCGCCTGTTTTACGCGGTCGTCTCGTTTTCGGAACAGGACGGAGGCCGCGACCGATTCGTGGCGTCCATGATCGCGGAAAAGGGGGAGTTTTGGTGGGATCCGAAACTCCCCGGTCAGGCCACGCTCTGGGAATCGTCGATCACGCTCGGGGAGCGATTCTACGAGGAGCTGCTGGCGCACCCCGTGCCGATTGACGCGAACGTGCTCAGGGCGATGAAGCGCAGCAGTTTAGGGCTCGACCGGTACTTCTGGCTCACATACCGGACATTCAGCCTCAGAGCGCCCCTCCGCCTGGGCTGGCGCCAGATCTACCTCCAGTTCGGCGCGTCGCCCGAAAACGCGACGTGGCCGATGGTCAGAGACTTTCGGCGCAAGTGCCTGCGGGAGCTCAAGAAGCTCCGGCTCGCGTGGCCCGACCTGGAGTACGAGACGCCGCGACAGTACAGGCAGCTATTCAGGTAAGAGGTATCAAAGTAGTAGACCCTGTGGAAAACCCGGAAATCGTGGAAAACGGCCCGCAGAGCCGGGGGTCCCGCACAGCCTGAGCCCGTCTCGCCCACACTGCGACCCTGCCTGCCGCACAAGGGCAGAAGACAGGCCGGAAGAGCGCCGAGCACAGGCGCGCCGCCTGCGGCGCCGGGAGAGGTGCGAAAGCGGGGACATCCCTTAACGGGTGCAAAAGGTTACGTCGAACTTTCTGGACGTGGTATAAAGGCCGCATGCAACGCTTTACTGCAAGCCGCCGTAGCGCGGCCAACCAGCTGCGGGCCCGCTGGGCCGATCCGCGAGTCCGCCGCATTTGCGGGGACCTTGGAATCTTGGCCCTGGCACTCGTTCTGATCCCGGCATTGAACGCGACGACCCCGCCTCCGGTGGTAACCCCCGCGTCGAATCCTTGGGAGGACTCCATCAACCGCATCCGGGACTTGTTCACGGGCACGATTGCGCGCGCTGTGTCGGCGATCGCCGTGGTGGTCGGCGGGCTCATGTTCGCGTTCGGAGAGCCCGGCGCGAAAAAGTTGCTTGCCGGACTCGTGATGGGCATTGGAATGGCGATGGGAGCGGTCAATCTAGTGAACTGGCTCGGAACCTAAACCGTGCCGAAACTGAGGCGCTTCATGGCGCACCCGCAGCTCTCGCAGCCGCTTGCTATCGCGGGGGTTGAACGGACGCTGTTCATCCTGATCGCGACGGTGAGCTACGCGGTGTTCACGATTCTGTCTGATGCCGTCACGGCGCTGGTTCTGTTCGGTGCCCTGTACCTGGCCGGCCGCTGGGTGACAGCGGCGGATCCGGCGATGATCCGAGTGGTGCGAGCGAACCTGACGGCCCGCCCGCGGTACGACCCAGGCCGCCACGCCCGCGCCTGGAGGCGGATCACGTGATGAGAGTGCATGTGGCCGCCGCGAGCGCCGCCGCCGCGACCGCCAGCCTGGCCGCGGAGCTGCCGTGGTGGGGCTGGGTGGATGCCCGGACAGTGGTAACGCTGGGCGGGGAGCTCGTGACGGTGGGGGAAGTGGCCACCTGGTCCGGGACCGGCGCCAGCGCGGAGGAGACGGACCGAGTGACGGAGCGCTGGATGCGCATGTTCTCGGCCTGTCCTCCGGAAACGCGAGTCAGCGTGTTGCTCCTGCGGCGCCCGGCGCAGCTGGAGCCCGAACTGGCCGGGCCCGAAGTGGCCCAGGCCGCGCAAGCGAAGCGCATCGAGCATATGGCCTCCAGAGTGGAGGCGGTGCGAGTGTATGTTGCCGTGTCCTCGCGAGCGCATATCGAAACGGCCGCTGCCGGGGGAAACGGCCGCGCGGCCGGCTGGCGGGATCACGCGCAGCGGATCTGGAACTCCGCGACGGCGCAATTCAGGGCCGGCGGCGGGGACGACGTGCGCAGCTGGCTCCGCGCGTCGCTTGCCGCCGAACTCTCGCGCACCCGGCTGGAGGCGGACGCGCTCCTGGCGATGGTGGCCGATGTCACCCCCGTGCGTGTTCTCGAAGCCGAGGAGGCGTCGGCTGTGCTGGGCGAGCTGGTCAATCGACCCGGTTACCAGCCGGTCGGCCCGCCCTCATCGACATACCTCTCCTGGTGGCTGGCGCGCAGCTCGATAGAGGTGGAGCGCCAGCATATGCGCCTGGACTCCGAACCAGCCGCGGTGTACAGCCTGCTCTCCCCGCCCCTCGATGTCGATGCGACGCTGATCGCGCCGCTCGGCGCCCTGCGCGGAACCGCGACAGTGGTCCTGGAATGGCGGCCGCGGGAAGCGGCCGCCGCGAAGAAGACGATCCAGGCGACGCAGAAGCAATACCACGCGCGGACGTTCGGCATGATGAGCCACGCGACGGGCTCCGCGGAGTCCGGACAGGCGCTGGGCGACGCCTCGGCCCTCGCCGCGGTGGATCGTCTCGGGGAAGCGCTGGTCGAGCTGGAGACGGAGGGGCTGACGTATGGAGATCTGGCCCTGACGGTGACGCTGCACGGCAGCATGGCAAGCATCGAACAGCGCCAGTCGGACCTCCATCGGATCTTCGCCACCAGCGACGCGAAGATCATCCGCGAGTCTTTCGGCATGGCCAGCGCGTATTTCGGCCGCCTGCCGGGCCAGCCCCGCAACCGGCAGCAGCGCACCGTGCTGGCATCGGCCGGCGTGGCCGCCGCGCTGGCACCGATCATGCAGCCCTGGCAAGGGCATGAGCGCTGCCGGCATCTCGACGCGCCCGCGCTGGTCATGTTCGAGACGACCGCCCACACGCCGCACCACTTCGACCTGTTCGGCGGCTCGGATGTGGGCCACACCGCGATCCTCGGCGCGACAGGCAGCGGCAAGAGCTTCCTGGCCAACTTCCTGTTACTGAACGCGCTGCGATACAACGCGCGCGTCTGCATCCTGGACCTCGGCGGTTCGTACCAGGGGCTCACGCAGCTGGTGGGCGGGGACTACCTGGCCCTGTCGGCCGACAGCGGCGCTACGCGAGTCGCGCCGTTCGGCCTCCCGCCGGGCGACCGCTCGGTGCAATTCTTGACCGGCTGGGTGATCCGCCTGTTGCGGATCGGCGGCCACCAGGTCTCCGGAGAGGAGACGACCGAGATCGGCCGCCGCATCGAGGACATGTGGGAGATGGAACCGCACGACCGCCGCATTGGAATGCTGGTCAAGAGCTTGCCGTCCGAACTCTGGCCGCCCCTGGAGCGCTGGACCGCCGACGGCCGCTGGGGCCAGATTTTCGACAACCCGCCGGACGACTGGCAGGTGGCGGACTGGCAGGTGGTGGACCTGGCAGGTGCGAGCGAGCACGAGGACCTGACGGAGGCCGCCCTGATGTTCTTCCTGGAGCGGTTGCGCCTGGCGGTCGACGGGGCGGACGCCGCCGCACGTCTCAAGATCCTGATGGTGGACGAAGCCTGGCGGTTCTTGAGGGACGAGGAAACCGCCTCCTGGCTGATGGAGGCCGCCAAGACCTGGCGCAAGCGTAACGCGGCGCTAGTGCTGGCCACGCAGTCGGCGGGGGACATCGTGGAGAGCGAGGCGGTCCGCCGCCTGGTTGAGTCGATGCCCACGAAGCTGTTCCTGTCCAATCCGGCGTTCAACCGGGAGCACGCCGACGCCTTCGGCCTCGGCAGCCACGAACCGGATATTATCCGCTCGCTGATCTCGAAGAAAGAAGTCTACTGCCGTCGGCCGACGAGGGCGGAGAAGCTGCGCCTCGACGTGGATGCGGAAAGCTACTGGCTCTACACGTCGTCCGCGCGGGAGGCCGCCGAGCGCGCCGCGCTGGCGAGAGAAGTGGGAATCAGCGAGGCGGTCCGCCGCCTCGCGCAGGGAAGGAGATCCTGAGATGAAGAATTGGCAACGCGCCGCCGCCGCGGTCCTGACCGCGGCAACCTGCCTGCCAGCGCAGGACACGAAGGTGCTGGAAGTCACGATGGATGAGACGACGGTCGTGGAGCTGGTGTGCCGCACCCGCCACACGACGGTGATCCGGCTCCCCGCCGATGAGGGGATTGCGGACGCGGTCCTGGGAGACTCGGAGTATTGGGCCGTTCAGCTGGTAGCGAACCTGGCCTATTTGAAGCCGGCCGGCGCCGGCGTGGAGACGAACCTTGCCCTGGTGACGCGCTCGGGGAGAGTGTATTCGTTCACGGCGCGGGAGCGCTCGAACGTGCCCCCGCACCTGGCGGTGTTTGTGTCGCGCGCCGTGGATCCGGATGCGCCCGAAGCGAAGGTCGGCAGCCCCATCCACGTGCCCGCGTTCGTGGCCCGCGCCGAGCTGGAGGTATTCGAGGAGGACGCCCGCGCGGCGCGAGAGCAGCTGCGCGAGGCGACCCAGGCCGCCCTGGCCGCGCAAGAGGAGGGAATCGAGGAGTTTCGCATGGAGTATCCCAGGACGATGCGGTTTCCGTACCGCCTGGAGGCCAAGGCCCGCGAATGGCCGTTCGTCATCGAGGGGATGTGGCACGACGGGCGCCACACCTTCATCCGCTCGAACGCCCCGGAAGCCCCGGCCGTCTACGAGAAGCGCGCCGGGCAGCCGTCAATGGTGTCCTACGAGCTCCGCGACGGGCTGTATGTGATCGGCCACGTCGTCGGGCCGGGCTACTTCCAGCTGGGCAAGGATCAGAGGCGGTGGTTCATAGACGATCCGGATACGTTCGCGCTGCAGATTGCAGAGGGCCGGGAGGCCCCGCGCCCATGAACGAGCCAGGCATCCAGGACGTGCAGCCGTCCGGCCCGACCGGCGCGTTGCCCCAGAACCTGGGGCCCAAGCTCGCCGGCGGCGTGGTGCTGGGCCTGCTGGGCATCGGCCTGGTGATGGCCGCGATGCAGCGCGCGTGCGGAAGCGACGAGGCGGCCATCACCGCCCCCCCGCCGGAGACCGCGACAGCGGACGGCGCCCCCCCGCCGCAAACCGCCCCCGCCGCGGCCGCTGAGGTCCTGGCGGAAGCGGACCGCGACCGCCTGGAGATGGAGGCCGCCCGCCGCGAACTCGAGGCGCGCCAGAACAAGCTGCGGGCCCAGGCCGCGCAAGCGAACGCCCTCGCCGGGGAGCTCCTGGTGGAAGATAGCGAAGCGATTCTCGAAGCGCGCATGGCGCTGCGGGTCGCCGAGATCGAGCGGGAATACCGCTCCCTGCGGACAGCCCCGGTGGCCGCGAGCCTCCGCGCGCCGCCGCCGCCGCCCCCCACAGAGGCCAGCAGCGCGCCAGAGCCGGCCCAGCCGGATCCGCTGGCAGAACTCGACCGCCGCGTCATGGAGGCGACGCTGGCAGCACTGAACCCTCCCTCCAGCACGGCGGAGGCGGCGCCGCCGCCGGCCCCAGCGCCGCCGCCCGCGGCAGGGGTCGAAGCGACGGCGCCCACCGTGCCGACCGATCCGGCCGGCTGGGAGAGGATCCACGAAGGGGAGTTTTTCGAGGCGGTTCTGCAGACGCAGATAGACGGCGAGATGACCGGCCCAGTGGCCGCGATGGTCGCCGTGGATTATTACTCCAGAGTCGACCGCCGGATCGTGCTGGTGCCGCAGGGCAGCAGGGCCCTGGGCTCTGCGTCGGCCGTAGGCGCGGACGTCTATGCCGGCCGGCTGGCGGTGTCGTTCCACCGCATCATCTTTCCCGACGGCAGCTGGATCCGCATGCCCTTCACAGGGTTGAACGCGACGGGCTCGACCGGGCTGCGCGACCAGGTGAACCGGCACTACCTGCAGCTGTTCGGCGCCACCGCGGCTGTCGGCGTTCTATCGGGCCTGGCCCTGGCCCGCCAGCCGCAAGGCAGCGGCGGCCAGAACGCCAGCATCAGCGGCGGCCTGGGCCAGGCCACCGCTCAAATGGGATTCCGGTTCCTGGACAGGTTCCTGAACCGGCCCCCGACCATCACGATCCGACCGGGGCACCGGGTCCGGATCTGGCTGGCCTCAGACATTCTGGTGCCACACCCAGAGGGAGGAACTCCACAATGAAAACGAAATTCGCGCTTCTCGCATTCTGCGCACTTGTGCTCGCACCGCAGCGGGCGACGACGGGATTCCCCGTGATCGACTTGCCCAACCTGGCCCAGTCGCTCCGGGATATGGCGGTGCAGGCCGGCATTCAGACCGCGAACTCAGCGATCCAGTCCACGATCGCCGACATCAAAGGCAACGCGCTGGCCTTGGCGCGCGGCACCCCTACGAGCTGGGGCAACACGCGCAACCTGATCGGCTCGTTCCAATCCCTGGATGGCCTGGGCAACGGGGTGCTGCAGGCGGTGGCCGGTTCCACGAACCTGGCCAATATTCCGGGATTCGGGGATCCCGCAACGCTGACGGTGGCCGGCATCCAGCAGCGCTGGACCGACATTGCCTCCCTGGACACTTCGGCCGGCGTATTGACGTCGATGCTCAGCAACGTGAGCCGATACGGCACCGAGGCGGTGAACCGCTACCAGACGCGCCGGACGCGCACCGAGCGACACCGCGGGGAAGCGGCCGCCGGCGCCGCGGCGAAAACGCAGGCCGCCGCCGAGCTGGCCGCGGCCTCGGCGGAGACGGTCACCAAGAACGCCGCCAACCAGAACCAAGGCGGGCTCGGCCTGCTGCCCTCGGCCGCCATTCCGGGAGATACCGTCTCGCCGGAACAGAAGCTGCTGGCCGCCCAGGTGACGCAGAACAACCTGCTGGCCGCAGTGGCGCGCGAGCGCGCCGTGGCAACGCGGGTAGACGCGGCCGCGACGGAGCGGCTGCAAACTGCCGTCGCGGAGCGCGTCACGGCGGCGGCGCACGTGCGCGCAGCCCGCGAAAACATGCGCGCGGATTGGGTGACCTACGTGGCCGGTATCGGCCCGGCTGCCGATGCGGCCGGCAATCTGAATGCGTGGCTGCCGGTCTACACCTCCACGGCGAGCGGCTGGGAGCTGGACGGGACCGCCGCGCCGGTTCCCTCCTCCAGCGCCGCGCCGGCGCCGGCACTCCCGGCGACGATCGGCACCCCGTAGGGCACCGCCGTGCAGATCGACCTCACGAACGTAGAGCAGCTGGCCCGGACCGAGCCCGGCCTGTTGGCGTCAGCCATCCACGGCATGACCACCGATCTGATGGGCGACATGGCCGGCGGCGTCCTGGACGCCGGCAGCGGCGTCTGGGAGGCGCTGGCAGGCATCGTGCTGGCGTGGACCGGCATGCGCTGGATGCTCGGCGGACCGATCCAGATGGGCGACGTGGTGCTGAAAATCGTGGTGTTGATGATCCCCCGCACGATGCTGTTCTTCTACGGCACTCCCTTTCCCGGAACGACCACCAATTTTCCGCAGATGGTGGCCGCCCAGGGGGCCTGGCTGTCGGACATGATCCTGCAGGACAGCGTGAGCGTGATGATGGGAAAGATAACCGGGATCTCCAACGCGTGGATGCGGCTGCTCGAGGAGTCTTTCGGATCTGACGCGGGCGTGCTGGACATGATCCTGGGCCTCGGCCGGATCGCGTCCGCGATCGCGAGCACAGTCACCGCAGCGCTGCCGCTGACGGCCGCGGTGCTCATCGGCCTGCTATGCGCAGCGCTCTGCTGGGGACAGGTGATGTTCGCCGGCTTCGGGCTGGCGCTCGTGACCGTCATGGGCCCGCTGTTCATTCCGTGGCTGGTGTTCCCCCCGCTGGCGTTCCTGTTCTGGGGCTGGCTCCGATCGCTCATCATCATGTCCCTGTACGCCCCGATCGCCGCCGCGGTTCTGCGCGTGTTCGGCCTGTCGGTCCTCTCGTTCCTGGAGCCGCTGGTGACGCCGGTAACGGCTGTGGAGCTGCGTCCGGACGCGGCGGCCACTTTCGGTCTGACGGCGGCGGAGCCCGGGACCGCCGTGATGGCGTCCGGAGCCGGCCTTGTGTTCACGATCCTGTTCGGCGCGGTGGGCATCCTCGCCGCTCTGCGCATCCCCACGATGGCCAGCGGCCTCGTGTCCGGATCCGGCACCGGCGGCGGCGCCGGCGAACTCGTGGCCGCCGGGCTGGCTGTCGCCGGCTCAGTGATGTCCGGCGCCGCCAGCCTGCGCGGCGCCGCCGCCGGGCTTGGGAGGGTGAAGTGATGGGCGAGACGGATGGAGCGACAGCGGAGCAACGCCGCCGCGCCGCGGCGGAGGAGTACCTGGGCGTCTGGGCCGAGCACATCAAGACGAGCGCATTCCTCAAGGCCGCGACCGGGATCCTGCTGCTCATAGCGGCCGCGGAGGGGGTAGCGGTCTGGAATCTCTCCGGCCGGACACTCAAGCCGTTGATCGTCAGAGTGAACGACGTCGGCCGCGCGGAAGCGGTGGAGTACGAGGCGATGGAATTGTCCGTCGGCCCGTTAGATCCCAGCACGATGTATTTCATCCGGCAGTTTCTGGCGGACCATTACGGCCGCCGCCGCCAGACGGTGGCCGAGCGCTGGCCGCGCAGCCTGATGTTCCTGTCGGCCGAGCTGGCCGGCGCGGCCCAGACGCGGGACACCGCGTCCGTGGCGTCCTGGGCCTCCGGACGGCAAGAAGTCGAACACGTCATTGAGAACATCCAGCTCCGGGTGACGCCGCGCCCCGAGACGCCCTGGGAGATCGTGGCTGTATACGACCGAGTGGAAACGAGCGCCGGGACGGAGCTCGCCCGCACGCGAATGACCACCACGCTCAGGTATGTCTTTCTGGACAGAGCTCCGCTGGAGATCTACCGGACCAACCCCATCGGGTTGATCATCATCTACCTAGAGTCCGCGGAGCCCATTGACTAGTTCCACTGACGTGGGTACTAGACTAATGAAGAGTGACGCGGCAGGACCTACACCGACAGATCGAAGAGATCGAAGAGGAAATGAAAGCCGTGCGAGAAGCGAGACGACAGCAGCTGAACCAGCTGTCAAAAAAGAAACGCCGCATACGCGACCAGGTCAAGGCCGCGGACTGCAAAGCGAAAGAGAAGCGGGACCAAGTGGCTGGCAGCGTGATGCTGCGAATAGCGACGACGGACCCCGCCCGCCGCGCCGAGATATGGTCGTGGCTCGACGGGAACGTCGAATCGAACGAGGAGCGGGCGATGTTCGACCTGCCCCCCCGAGAGGTGGAATGATGACGCCAAGCATGCACGCACGAGGGACGGAAGCTCCGCCCCCCCGCCGCTTTTTCAAGGCCGCCCAGGCCGCGATCGGCGCGCCGCTCCTGCTAGCGCTGCTGCTCGCAGCTTTCCTCGTGCCCCGCCGGGCCGCCGGCCAGAGCGCGGACGAGATCAAGGACTTCCGCGGCGCCCTGGAAGTGCACATGGCCGGCAACCTGCCCAAGCTGGTCGCATACCTCCGCCAGGTTGAGCCGAGCTCGCTGAACAATCTGGACCCTCCGGCCGCCGCCGCCTGGACGGCGCAGGACGTCTGGGACACGCGCACGGTCACGACGACGACGACGGATCCCGTCACAGGGCTGCCGGTCGTCACGACGAGGACGGAGAACTACATCCGCGTGACGGCGGCTGAGGTGCGCAACTCCTGGCGCGCGCAGGCGGAATCCGAGCTGCAGCGCATCGCCGCCGCAGCCCCGGCCGGGAGTTCAGTGGAAGCGGCCCAGACGGTGCTTGATGACGGCACCCTGGACGAGTTCGCGGACGAACGGATGGACGAGTTCGAGGACACGCTGCAGGACTGCGACGACTACGCGGCGCAGGACGATCCCGAGCTCGAAAACTGCCTGCAATAGAGCGGCGGACCGGCCGCGCCGCTGAGGGACACGCGCGTTCCCCGCACACGCGGGGATGAACCGGCGGCGCTGGCCGAGCGGACCGGCGCAGCTCCTCGAGACGGCCGGCGATCGCTAGTGCTCTGACACGGGGATCCGCGCGTCAGAGCAATCGTCCAGGGAAAGCGGCCGCATAGACGAGAGTTGCCGTGCAATTGCACCGCCGCCGGTTTCAAAACCCGTCTACGGGCCTCTATGGCCCCCGCTTGGCCCGTTTGGGCCGGATCTGGCGAATTCCCCGCGGATCGCCCAGGAACGCGAGAATGGGCGGTTGCCGCCCCAAGGCGCGGCATTCTGCCGCAGCCTGCCCGGCCGGATGCGCGGGGCAAAGAGAAGGCCCCGCGCCGGCGTTGCCGGCAACGGGGCCTTCGTGCGGTCTGTCCCGCCGTCGCTACGCGGACGCGGACCGCTCGCCGTCCCCTTCCCAGCCGTCGATGTCGGCCGCGTCCATCTCCTCGTTGGGCTCCGCGCCCCACTCGTCGATAGCCTCCTCGACGGAGGAGCACTCGATGATCGGCTGCGGCGGCCCCTTGGCCGCCTCGGCCAGGACCTCCTCAACTGTCGGGTGCAAATTGGAATTGATATGGGCCATGCCGCCTCCTTCCGTACACGTGAGACGCCCGCGGCGCCCCAGCCGTTACGCCAGGCAGTGTAACATCTAGGCATGTCAAAGACCGTGAACATGGTCCTCCTGCTCGGGAACCTCGGCAGCGATGCGTCGTCGGCGGAAGTGAACGGTGCGACGGTCGCGGAGTTCCGCTTGGCAACGGAGCATTCGTCGCGCCAGGCCGACGGCTCCTATAAGCGCGGCGTGAACTGGCACACGGTCAAGGTTTGGAACGCTGAGAAGGTGACGCGCTACCTGCGGAAAGGGACGAAAGTTCATGTGCATGGATCCCTCCGCGAGCGGTCGTGGGAGAAGGACGGGGAGACGCGATACGTCACCGAGGTGGTGGCGTCCGCTCGGGGTCTCACGCTCCTGGGGAGCGCCCCCGACGCCCAGGACCAGGGGCGGGAGGAGCGCCCGGCCGCGGCCGACGGCCCCGGAAGCTAGGACCCGCCCGGCGCCAGCTCGTCGCGCAGCGGCCGCATCGGGCCGTCGTTCGGGCCGGTGCCATTCCAGCCCACAGCCCCGACTGGAACGCCCTCGGGCGGCCAGAAGCGCTTGATGTTCCAGCCCCCGGTCCTGGGCGCGAAGCCCAGGACCTCGATTGCCTCGGTGACGCCGCGGCGCCCATCGCGCCGGGCGACCTGCACAACCAGGTCTATGGCCGCCGCGATGCGATGACACACCGCTTCGAGGGTCTGCCCCTGCCCGTCGACGCGCAGGACCTCGGTTGCAAGGCGGTTTAGGGCCCCCTTGCAATCGTTGGCATGAATCGTGCTCAGCGACCCGCCGTGGCCCGTGGAGAGCGCATCCAGCAGGTCCGACGCCTCGGCGCCTCGGACCTCCCCCACAACGATCCGGTCCGGCCTGTGACGCAGCGACGCCCGCACGAGATCCCGGATCGTCGTGTTCCGGGCCTCCAGGAACACGACGTTGGGCAGGTCCACGCGCAGCTCGGCAACCTCCTCGATGACAATCAAGCGATCACCCTCGGGGATGAGCCCGGCAAATGCCGCCAGCATGGTGCTTTTGCCCGTGCCCGTGCCGCCGCTGAGCAAGACGTTGCGCCGCGTGTCCATGGCCGCCTGGACGGCGTCCAGGACCAGCGGCGGAAGTGACCGCACCGCCACGAGCGATCGCGCGCTAAACTGCCGCCGCCCGAAGCGCCGAATGGTGATGACGGTGGCCTGGACGGCCGGCGGGATCACCACCGCAACGCGACTGCCGTCCGGCAGCCGCGCGTCCTGCAGGGGATGATCGCCATTCAGTGTCAGCCCCAGCGGCCGCACGATCTGGATCGCCGCCGTGAGGAGCTTCCGAGCGGTGAGCGCCGCCGCATTGACCCACTCAAGTTTTCCCGCGCGCTCGACCCAGGCCCCCCCCGGCCCGTTGATCATGACCTCGCTGACGGACTCATCCGTCAGGACGGCCTCCAGGCCAGGGAGAAACCGTCCAATAGCACCGACGCTCGACACCTCTGGGGAGGCCGTCCGGCCGTCGCCGGATGATTCGTCTTGCACCGGCATACAAGCCGATTATGGCGCACCTACAGCCGTCCGGATTCCCGAGCGTCGAACCAGCTCAATGCACGCGGCAGATAAAACGGCTTGCAGTAGGCCCGCAGGGCGCTCAGTCCGCGGACTCCATCGAACGGCAGAATGATGGCCTCGGCCGTATCCAGGAGCGCGAAGTCGCGCGGATGGAACAGCGCCTCCCGCCGCTCCGAATAGCTGCGGGACATCCCGAGTGTGCCCTTGGCGCCCCCGGCCTTGCCGCTCAGCAGCGACACCCCCGATTTGCCGGAGCTCTCGCTGAACGAGACGCTCGCCTTCGTCCGCCCGACCTGCCCGCACATTTCAGAGGCCAGCCGCGCGCTGGTCGCGTCGGCCAGGCTCAGGAACACCTTGGTCCGGAGCGTCTGCAGCAGAGTGTCACACGCTTGCTGGCTGGGCAGGACCGACCGCAGGGAGGAAATCGACTGCGTGGCAACAATGGGGATACAGCGCGCCTGGCGCGTGAGCGCGAACATCTTTTCATCGCCCGCTGGGTCGCTCTCGCCGCTGGTGGCGAAGTGCTGGTACTCGTCGCAGACGAACGCTGCCGGCCGGAGATAGCCGGGCTGGCCGATCCGCCGCAGGACAGCCTGGAGCCAGGCGCTCTTGAGCATCACGCCGACGGTGCGGGCCAGCGCCGCGTTCGCGCCGACAGGCAAATTGAGCGCCAGCACGCCGCCGCTCGCAATGAAGGCATCCAGGCGCGGCAGCGCCCGATAGATGCGCAGCCCTCCCTGCCCGCCCGGCCCGTCCTCGGCCGGCGGGCCCTCAGGACAGAACACGCGCCGGATCTCGGGCTGATCGAAAATCCCCAGGAACACGGACAGTGATTCAACCACAGAGCTGCGCAGTTTGAGATCCAGCTTGAGCCAGTCCTTCTCCAGCCAGGTCTCGACGGCCGCCAGCCGCTCGACCGTCTCCCGCGCCGCGTCGTCGGAACACACCGCATGCGTCCGGACCTGGGGCCAGACGCCGGCCATGCGCATGCGTTCGGCCAGCTCGTGGACACACAGAGCCTCGACCCAACGCCCCTCAAGCTCCGGATCGCTGACATCCTCCCACTTCCACGCCGGCTTCTCTCCGGGAGCGATCAGCGCCCCGGCATGTGCCCTCACGTCCTCGAACGGCAGCCGCCAGCGGTATCGCGGCAAGGAGCGGACATAGGCCCGCGCCTCCTTCAGCCGCTCGAACAGGACGGGTGCCGCGCCGACAGGACGGCCCGCCTGGTCGACCGGTTGCGGATCGGAGTCGATCGCGCACAGGTAGACATCGCGCATCGTGACCCAGCCCGCGGCGCTGCGGACGCGATGCAGCTCGATGATGTTTCTGATTAGGTTCGTGTACGCCTGCTGCCAGAACGGATCCTTGCCCTTGCCAAAGAGCTGGTTCATGAGGGTGGCGATCTGGCTGGAGAGCGTGTAGCTGTCCACCCAGGGCGCATCCAGCGGATTCCACTGCCAGAGGTGATCGGGCCCCAAGCCGATCTCCCGGTAGTCGGCCCCCCGTCCGGCCCCCTCGAGGATCGCCCGAACGTGGTGGCAGAAATCGCCCTTGACCTCCAGTATCAAGCCCGCCGCCCGCCGCCCGGCGTCGTGGGCCTGCCACCGGAACAGCTGGCGACAGAGGGGGTACATGATCGCTGAAGTCTTGCCGGAGCCGATGGCCCCGAAAGCGGCGATGCCCGTAAACAGCCCCCGCTCGGGCAGGACCAGCCAGCGCGGCGCCTCGACCCGCCTCCGGTCCACGGGATGTTGCACCTCCGCCAGCACGATAGCCAGCTGCTCGTCGTCCTCCGCTACCGGCCAGGCCGGCAGCGAGCCCTGCCCCTGGCCCTTGGCACGGGCGAACCACACCTCGACCACGGCGAACACGACGGCTGGAACGATGACGCCGGCAACGCCGGGCGCGATGTAATACCACGCGACGACGAACCAATAATCGACCGGCCGGGCGGCGTGGACAAGCGCCAGCCAGGGCGCGGAAGCGGAACCGAGCGGGTCCAGCAGAATGCGCGCCAGCACTCCGCCGATACCGCCGGACAAGAGCGCCGAGGTGCGCGCTCCGGGAAGGAAGCGGAGAGCGCCGCGAAGCGCACCGAGCGCCCGCGATGCGCCGCGCATCCCGCGCCGGAAAAGCCGTCGGCTCACGCGGCGCGCCCCCGCCTTCCCGCAGGGATAGATGATGGTGAGCGACCTCCCGGACAGGGGGGTCGCTCACCATCTGTGTGCCTCGCACAAAACCGGACATCCCGCTGCCGCCTCCCTCCCCCGATCTGTTGCAAACGCTCACCTTCCGCTGCTCGCATCCGCTCTCCGCTGCAGGAATGTCCGCCCCCGCCAATCTGCAGGAATGTCCGCCTCGTCGTCCCCGCCGCCGATTGCGGCCCCCAGGCACACGGAAACAGCCGCCCACCGCCCCGGACAAGAGCAAGAGGGCGTGTCCGCCAGGCGCGCCAGTCGCCGCGAAAGTGCAAGGCAGTCAATGGGTTGGACAAAAAGCGGACACGCCGCTCGCCTGCCCCGGCAGCGGACACGGGCACGGGCACAAGCGCGCCCTGCCGGCGCGAGATATGCGAGGATGGCGGCATGGCACGTCTAACCAGGTCCGCAGGCCGACGCCCGGACCCGGCGCAACAATTCTATAACGATCTGGCGGAGGAGCTGATCCGCAAGATCGAAGCGGGCACCGCGCCGTGGCAGCAAGGCTGGACAGACTCCCCCGGCCGCGGCCTCCCGGTGAACTTGCTGACGGGGAAGCAGTATCGCGGCAGCAACGTGCTGGCGCTCGAAATGATGGCGGATACCAGTGGCTATTCCGACCATCGCTGGGGAACGTACAAGCAGATCAAGGAAGCCGGAGGCCAGGTCCGCAAGGGCGAGCGCAGCGTCAAGCTGGTGTACTGGAAGTTCGCGGATGAGCGCGAGCGTTCCGCGACGCCGGCCGTCGCGGAAACGGAACGCGCCGGGGAGAAGCCGGAGCGCCTCGGCACCCCCCCTCGTGCCTATCCGTTCTACCTGTTCAACGCCGAACAGGCGGACGGCCTCCCGCGGCGGCCGGAACCGGAGGCCCAGCGCTGGCCGCCGATCGAGGCGGCCGAACGCGCGCTGCGGGCGTCCGGCGCCAGGATCGTGAACGACGGCGGCGACCGAGCGTACTACGACCTGCGCCGGGATAGCATCCACCTGCCCGCGAAGACGCAGTTTGCGGAAGCGGCCAGCTACTACCAGGCAGCCCTGCATGAGCTGGGGCACTGGACGGGCCATCCCACGCGGCTGAACCGGGAAACGCTGACGAAAGGCATCGTGGAGGGCCCGTACTCGAAGCATTACGCCCGCGAGGAGCTGCGCGCCGAAATCAGCTCGATGATCGTGGGCCGCTCCCTGAACATCGGGCACGATACGGCCCGCCACGCGAGCTATGTCAAGCATTGGGTGGAGGCCCTGCGAGACAACTCCAGGGAGGTGCACCACGCGGCCCGCGAAGCCTACCAAATAAGCGACTACGTCCTCGGCCGAGCGCGAGAGCGCGATCCGGAACTGGACAAGACCCTGCCGCCGAAGATCGCTCCGGAGCCCGAGCGGGCGCCGGAGAAGGCCACCGCCCCGGAGCCCGAGAAGGAACCCGTGCAAGGCCGCCTGTTCCAGGGCCGCCCGGTCCCGGCGGCGGCCGCCCCCCGCAGCCGGGACTAACCCCAATCGCCGCGGTCCTCGCGCCCGAGCGATTCCGCCAGCCGCTCGTCGTAGGCTCCATCGCCCCGCAGGCCGCGGTCCACGTGGCCCAGGCTGGACCCCAGCTCCCCGAGCCCCGCCACCCGCGCAAGGGCGTAAATGCCGGCGAACAGCGCCAGGACGGCGGTGCCGGCGTGAAACGCCAGGTCCGCCCCGTGATTCGCCCACAACAGGGCAGCGTAGGGCCGGAGAAATTCGTACCGCGACGGCAGGAGGATGGCGGCGACGCCGACAACGGCGAGAGTCAGCCCGAAGGCCACGCGCCACGGCTGCACTACCGCCCCCTCCCGCGCTTGGCCGCGGCCAGCTCGTTGCCCCAATTCCGTCGCACGGTGCGCTCGGAAACGCCCAGCTCCGCGGCGACGTCAGCGAGGGTCAGGCGGAGCTCCCCCGCACGAACCTCTGCCAGCAGCGCCTCGACGGTCTCATGGTGGCGCTCCCGCACGGTGCGGCCAGGCCCCGCCGCCGCCGGCTCCCCAGCGCCCCCCGCCAGGCGCTGCGCAAGAAGGGACTGGGTGCGCCAGTCCTCCGCGCCAGGCCGCTCCGCATCGCGCGCTTGCTGCTGGAGCGCAGCGTAGGCCCGCAGCGCGTTGTCCAGCGATCCGTGCTCGCCGTAGTCCGCGCGCCCGATGTCGCTGTGCAGCTGTTTCACGGCCTCCCCCTCCCCGCCCCCGGAACGGGCGCCTGGCGCCCGGAGCGAGGCGAGCGCCCGAGTGATCGACTCCAGCCGCTCCGGAGCGGCGGTGATGGCCACGATGCGGAGCGGAACGCCGGCGGCCGCCAGGCGCTTCCAGACAGCGGCCAGGCCCCCGGCCCACGCCCGCAGCGGATCCGCGACCGTCTCGGCGTCGGCGGTCCAGACGAAGATCGCCGGCGGCCCGGCCCGCAGATCCTCCCGCGCCGCAAGAGTCGGGATGGCAATTGGCCGCTTGGGCACCCAGTAGCGCGTCGTCGTCGCATCTCCTCCCGAGACGTATGTCCGCGACGGCAGGTCCGCGCGCGGAATGCGATGGCTGTCGGCCGCGGCCAGCTTGGCCGCCTCGGTGGCGCACCAGGGCAGCCAGCCGAACTCGTCGGTGAGCTGCAGCGCCGCGTCGAAACCGAGCAGCCGCCGCCGCGCCTCCAGGTCAGACCCGGCCGACAGCTTGCGGTAGCGAACCTCGGCAATGTCCAGGTCCGTGTAGAGGGCCTTGGAGAGGACGTGCCGCACGGGCGGCAGGCCGTCGAAACGGCGCTCCCGGATCCATCCGCGCCCGATCCAGCGCCGGGACAGCGACCCTGCGCTGCGGGGGGACAGGTCCAGCCCCCACGCCAGCTGGGCATCGCAGTAGACGCCCGAGAGCTGGCACACAGCCGCGATCCAGCCGGCCTGCTGTCCGGAGAGCCCGAACTCCGCGGCGACCGCGGGAGAGAGCCCCCGATCAAGGGCGGGGATGCGAGAGTCAAGGGAAGCGGTCACCACTCAAGCTCCTCGAAGGCATCCCCCCCCTTGCGGCCGCCGCCGCCGCCGCCTCCCCCTCCGCCGCTGCCGATAGCCGCGGCCAGCGCCCGCTTGCCGGCCCCCCCCATGCCGGTGGCAGTGAGCGTGAAGCCAGCCGCCGCCTTGGCCGCCACCTGCGCCTTGCTGTAGTTGTCGGTGGTGACCTCGATATGCGCCTTGGCGACATCCATCCCGCCCATCTCGGTGTATTCGATTTGCGCATCGGGAACCAGCACCCTGCCGGCCTTGACAGGCAAGCCCAGGCGCGCCGCCTCAGCCAGGCGCTCCCGATCCGCGGCGAGCTTCCCATCCCGGACGCGGGCCAGCTCGCTGGCCCGCGCCAGGCACGACTTGAGCTCTGCTTCCGTGCGGATCCGCAGTACGGTGCCGCCCTCGGCACGGATCCGGTCCGCCGCGAGCATGGTCGCCCGGTATGCCGCGCAGTCGTGCACGGTCTCTCGGCGCTTGGCCCTCCCATGCCAGGTCCGCAGCCCCTCTCCCCCCTCCGTGCGCAAGCGCTCGTCCACGACAGACCGCCCCAGCGCCGTCGCTGTGACAGTGAGGAACCCGCCGCCCTTACTTCCGTCCCCCCGGCCGGTCTCGAGCCAGCCCTTGGCAACCAGGCCGTCGATGGTCCGCCGGCCAGCGAAGTGATGCCCGTCAAAATGCCGATTGACCAGGTCGCGGTAGGCGACAGTGCGCCAGACAGCGACATCGCGCAACAGCTCGGCGGAACGCTCCTTACGGCCGCGCTTGGTGCGGCCGCCGTCCTGGCGCCGGTATTCAGCCCGGCTGGCCTCGATGCGCCGCGGCCGCCGGTCCCGTGGATCGGCGCCAGGCCGCTCACGGTTGGCGGCCCGCGCATCGTCGCGTGGATCCCGCCCCGAATCGCGGTCCACGGTCTACCGCTCCGGAACGCGCGCCAGGCGTTGCGCCGGCGTTCGCACGGGGGCTGGAACAGGTCCGCGGTACGCCCCCTGCGCGCGCTCCCAGGTGCCGCCGTCAGTGCGCGCCCCCTCGAAACTGGCCCCCGCGATATCGGCCCCGTCGACGGCCACTCCCCGCCAATCCGCGTTGTTGGCGGTGATGCCCCGCAGCTTGGCATTGTGCATCTGCGCCCCGCGGACGTGCGCGCCGTCGAAACTGGCCCCCTCGAAGTTCGCCCCCGGCGCGACCAGCCCCCCCGCCTTGGTATCGCGCAGGTCGGTATTGATGGCGCTGATGCCATGAGCCTGGACCCCTCTCAGGTCCGCGCCGCGCAGGTCGGCCCCGTCAAGCCTGGCGCCGTCCAGGCGCGCGTCGCGCAGGTCGGCCCCGCGCATGGAGACATTGGACAGGTCCGCGCCGCGCAGGTCCAGGCCGCGCAGGTCCACCGCGTCCAGGTGCGCCCCTTGCGCGCGCAGGCCGTCCGCGGTGACCGTCGCTCCCGCCGCCCCGAGAGCGCGCTTCACCCCTTCGATGACGCCCATGCGCCTCCGGAAATGCTGCTCGACGGCAATTTGCGCCAGGCGCGTGACCGAACGGGTAACCCCGCCATCGTCGGACATGGTTATCGCCCCCTCCCCGAATCGCGTAGCTGCTGAGCCCTGGCGACGGTCCGCGACGCATAGTAAGCCGGGTTCGGCTTGTCCGCCCGCGTCCGCTCCAGCTCGCTGCGGATCACAGCCGGGTCCTCACCCTTGGCCAGCTTGCGATTGACCTCGGCCCAGTCAACCTCGGACTGGGTGCGCCCCCCGGCCGGCCGGATGCGCTCCGAGCGAGCCGCAACCGCCCGCGCGTCGATTTCGGGCAGCGCCCGGAACGCCGCGAGCTCCACGGGCTTTGCCTCGGCCACGTTCCGCACGGTTACCAGGTGGCCGTTGCGCTTGTGGCTGCGGTAGCCAGGCCAGCGCAGGACACGACTGACATCGACCGCCGCCGGATCGGCGCAGTACTTGACGGCCAGCCTCCGCATGACATCCTCGGCCGCCGCCGCGGCCGGCCGGCCGCTGACATTCCACACGACCTGGTAGCGGCCCGGCGAACTGGTGACGACGTGTGCCGGCCGCGGAGTCTCGCCGCGCTCGACATCCCGCGCAATGGCCTTCAGCACGGCGGGGCCGTTATCGTCAACATCCAGGTACACGCGCCGCACCTCCGCGACATCGGATTTGAGGCGCCGCCAGGTGCCGTCCTTGATCGGATTCATGCCCAGGTAGATATCCGCCTTCCTGGCATTGTTGTATCTCAACCAGCGTTGCACCTTCTCGCCGGTCAGGGACTCGAACGGCAGCACGCGCTGCAGGGTTTTGGGCGGAACGCCATCGCGCGGAATCACGACCACGGCGACGCGGTCGCCCGGCTTGTAGAGTCGCGCCGCGTAGTCCACAGCGTCACGCATGCCAGCATTCTAGCGCAGCCGTTAAAATGTCGGCATGCCGCCCCAGCCCCTGAACCCGCTGCTCGCGCTCGGAATTGCAACGGGGATCCTGCTGTTCCTCACCCTGGCGAAGTGGCCCCTCCGAGCCCTCCGGAGGAAACTGCTGGCCCTGTCTGTAGTCTGGGCGCTGACGTTCTGGTTTGTGCGCGACGACCTGCCCCCCCAGCTGGCCCTGTATCTGGCTACGCCGGAGAGCGTTGCCGTCGCGGCAGGACTGCCTGTCGCGCTGGCGGCGCTGGAAGCGCTGTCCGCGATGTGGCACTATCGCGGCCGGATCCTTGGCCGCTTGCGGGCCCTGGCGACGCGGTAGGGCCCAGCCCACGTCAAGGCCGGCAATAGCTCACAGCGCGCAATGGCGCAGCATGCGCCGCGCGGCGTCTTGCCCCCCCTCCCCGCCTTCGGCGAAAGCCAGGTCCAGCGCGATGCCCTCGCCCCTGACCGCCAGGTGCAGCTCGCTGCCGGCAGCGAGCGCAGCGAGCACGGCGCCGCCGCGCAGTGTCACGGTCAGCTCCGGCCGCGCGAAGGAGTAGTCGATGGTATGGCGCACCAACTCGGCGCCGTAGGCATCCCCCGCGCCGGCGACGCGCACAGGAGTCCGGACAAATTCCCTCCCCGTGAGCCCGCGCCACCAGTACAGCGGATGAATCCAATTAGGGACATCCGGCAGGTCCGGGTGCATTGGCAGCCATAGCTCGACTGCGAGCGGGCTGGCCCCCGAATACCCCTCCGCCAGGCCGTCCACCCTGCACTGCAGCCGGACCCACGCCTGCAGGTCCTCGTGCTCACCGTTCCGGATCGGAGACAGCCGCTGGTAACGCAGCACCCAGGACTCGGCGACCCAGCTGACCCACATGCTGTATCCATCATTCGAGGTCATCACGCCGTCATGGTGGTAGAGCCCGGCGAACGGCGACAGCGAGCGGTACGGCACGCGCTCCTGCCCCCAACTTTCCGCCGCGAACAACACCATCGCGCCGCCCAGAGCAAGTCCATGAATTCGCACTTGCCAACAATCATAATCGGCAACACCTTACCGTAGCGACTCTCCCAGCCTGCGGCAGGCAGGCTCGGCATGTGACTCCGTCCAAAAAGCGAGACGGAACTAACTTGACCGACGACCGCCCTGCGGCCTACGCTGTAGTGCATGCTGCAGCTGAAGCGCGCGGCCACCTGGGCCACCGTGTCACTCCTGGCCGCGCTGACCGTCCTCGGCGTGTTCGCGACACTGGCCCTCGCCCTCGCCCTGATGGAAAGAGGGATCCCGGCCCCAGGCCGCGAGAGCTGCGGCCAGAGCTGCAGCTGCGCGTCCGCGGCTCCCTACATGGCTCCCTGATGCCCCGCCTCGATCCACAGGGGACCTATGCCCTCCGGCCGACGGCCGCGGCCGCCCTCCTGGGCGCGGCAACGGCGCTGGCCGTGGCCACGGCAACCGCCGCGCCGGCCAACCCCTCCGCGGCCGCGCTGGGCGGCGCCCTGCTCGCCGCCCTGGTGGCGACGCTGGCGATCCACCTCGGGAACATGATCGCCGCCGCCATCGCGATCATGGTCGCAGCGCTGATGAGCCAGACCGGCAACCCAGCGCTGGACCCGCTCGGCGCCGTTGCCACGTTCGCCGCCATCATCCTCGGCGGCGCGGAGCTGTTCGACGTCGGCCACCGACTATGGCACGGGGACCGCGGAGACGACTGATGTCGATAACAGAGGTGTACCTGCTTCCCCTGATCCGGAGGCCCGCGGAGACCATGATTGGCGCGATTGTGGCCGCCCTGCTCGCCGCCGCGGCCTTCGTCGCGGTTGAGTGGCTATGGCGCCGGATGCGGCGCCGGCAGGGAGCGCCCAGAAAATGAATCGCGCCAGCCCCGCCTTGCCGCCCCTGGAATGG
Organism: Dehalococcoidia bacterium; assembly: GCA_965262385.1. GTDB lineage: Bacteria > Chloroflexota > Dehalococcoidia > Lucifugimonadales > CATOSD01 > CATOSD01. The sequence continues at coordinate 89,336 of CBDHFB010000006.1, forward strand.
ATGCCGCCGGAAGCGCTCGACCTCGCCGCGCCGGCACCGTCCGAATGCAGGGAGATCCGCGTGGAGGGGAAGGGCGTCGGCGCGCTGGTCCACATTGGCGGCTGCCCCCGGCGCAACCTGCTCTTGGGCGCTCTCGGCCCCGCGCTCGAGCCGCTCCGGGCGCGGCTGAGCGGGCTCACGATCCCGGTGGCGATCGCCGTCGTAACAGACGCAGCGGCGCAGCTGAGCGCCGCGGACCTCGATGCCGCCGTGGAGGCGTGCGCGGGATTGGCACCCATCGAGCTCGATTTCGGGGAAGCCGGCGAATGAACCGCCCCCTGCCGGCGCTGCCGGGGCCGCTGCTGGCCGCGATCCTGGTGGCAGAAGGCTACGCCTCCCTCGGGACGGAAATTCTCGCGCTCCGGCGGATCGTCCCGTTCGCCGGGAACACCGTCTCGGTGACGGCGGTGGTGGTCGCGGTGTACCTCGCGGCACTGGCCGGAGGCTACCGCCGCGGAGGGCGCCTGGCCCTGGCCGGCGATCCCCGCCCGCGACTCGCCGTGCGCCTGTCCCTGGCCGCGGCGCTGGCCGCCGTGTGGCTCAGCGACACGGCCACCACCGCGGTGTTCAGCCTGCCGCTGCCGGAACTGGCCCAAGTGACGATCTACGCGACCGCCGGCATAGCCCCGATCGGATGGCTGCTCGCCGAATGCGTCCTGCTGGCACACGCCGCGCGCTGCGCGCGGAGAGAGGCCGCCGGCCTGGCCGCAGGGGGCGTATTCGCGCTCTCGACGGTGGGGAACGTGGCCGGCGCGCTGGTGCCGACATTCATCATCTTTCCAACGTGGGGCGTCGCCGCCTCCGTCATCGCCCTGTGGGCCGCGCTCGTTGCGGCCTCGATCGTCGCCGACTACCGCCGGGTCGCCGCGGTGTGGCTGGGCGCTGCCGCGCTGTTCCCCGTGGCGGACCTGTGGGTCGAGACAACGCAGTACGTCGCCCGAAACGCCCACGCGGATTACCGTATCGTCGCGGCGCCGTACAACCCGGACGCGCGGGTCCTGTTGGTCGCGGGACAGCCCGCCTCGCGCCACGACGCCGACGCCCGCGGCTGGGAGTATGCCGAGGTTATCGAGACGACCCTCTGCGAAGCAGGCGAAACCCGAGTGCTCGTGCTGGGCGCGGCGGGCATGACCCTGGGAAAGGGCGCGCCCTGCGATCTCAGCCTGACCTACGTGGACATCGACCCGGCCCAAGAGCGGATCGCCGCCGAATTCCTGCAGACCGAGCGGCCCGGCGCGCTCATCGCCGCCGACGCCCGCGCGTTTCTCCGGACCGACGCTTCGGAGCCTTGGCCGGCAATCGTCGTGGACACGTTCTCCAACGCGAAGATCGTGCCCGATCACCTGCTGACAGTGGAGTTTTACCGGCTCCTGCGCAGCCGCCTCGCCCCCGGCGGATCGTTGTACGTGAACCACGTCGCGTATCCGGACGATCTACTGTTCCTCGGCCGCGCGGACCGGACGCTGCGGGCGGTGTTCGCCAGCTGCGCCACGCGCGCCGTGGTGGACGGGCCGCCGCGCAGCTGGAACGCGCTGGTCACCGCGCCCCACAACCGCCTCTATCGCTGCCTGAAGAACGATCACGACGGCGACACGGCCATCTATTCCGACGCGGCACCCAGGGCCGACCTGGACCGAGGGTTGCGATGACGGACGAGTGGCGATCGCTGACCCACCGATTCGCGATCGGCGGACACCACGGCTACATCATTGTCGCGACGGACGAGCACGACCGCCCCCTGCTGCTGGAGATCCGGATGGCGAAGGCGGGGGGAGTTCTCCGGGGCCTGCTCGACGCCCTTGCGACCAGCGTGTCGCTGGGATTGCAGAAGGGCGTGCCGCTGGCATCCTACGTGGACCAGCTGCAATTCGCCAGGTTCGAGCCGTCCGGATGGACCGACAGCGAGCTCGGCTACGCGCACAGCATCGTGGACTACATCGCTCGATGGCTCGGCCTGCGGTTCCCCGGCCCCGGAGCGATCGACCAGCCCGCGGCAGCCATCCAGGGCGAGACGTGCGCGGTTTGCGCCGCCGCCGTAACCTGGGAGGCCGGAGCACCCTGCCCCGAGTGCGGAAACATTGGACCGTCCGCATAGCCTCGCGCCACGGCAGTTCGCCAAGCGCCCCTAGGGCCGGGATGAGGAGGCGAGAGCCAGTCGCATGCCGGGCAGCCTGGCAGGGCGGGAACCCTCGAGAACAGCCCTCCATCACGTTGCATCTAGACATGAACAGCTATAAAGAATTTACGTACGGAGAGCTGGTCAATAAGGCATGGGAACTACTCGACAAACAGCTACAACATTGGAGCAATCGTATAAAGAGCCAGAGGTCTTTTACCACTCAAAGAGTGCCTCGCTCCTCGTGAGCTATCACACTCTAGGCGGCTTAAGCGTCCTGGCCTCTGGACTGATGGAGTGGCTGGCCGCAGACTTCGTTACATCGGAACTCTCTGCAAAGAGGCCTAGAGCCTCGTAACTAGCTGCTGGGTCAAGCTTTCACGCCCCCGCCCCGGCCGCATCCAGACTTGCGACCAGACCATCCAAGGCCTGCTGCTGGCACGCAAGGTGACCGACCAGCACATCTTGGCCGGCGAGCTCTCGCCGGAGGCACGGCTGCAGGCCCTGCCCCAACCGCTGCGCCTACTGCTAGACACCCTGCGCCTGCTGGCCTACCGCGCCGAAACAGCGATGACGACCGCGGTTGCGCCCGCGCCCGACAATCCCGACACCGCCCGCAGCCTGCTCAAGTCGCTGTTGCAGGCTGACGCCAGCCTGCACCCTGACGAGTCAGCCGGGACCCTCACCGTGCGCCTGCTGCACCAGCCGACCCGCGCCCAGGATCGCGCCCTGGCCCCCTTGCTCGACGAGCTCAACCGCACGCGCACCGTCTTCCCCGGCACCCAACTCCGTTTGGTCTACCGCATGCTGTCGGACGACCTGCCCTGCTCAGCCTCCTCCCAGCCCACCCCGGCCAACCCCAAGCCGCCGCTCCCTGCATCCAAACTATCCAACCCAAATGAAACGTAGAGTCGGGGAGCGACGCGCGCACCTTAGCAAAAGGCAGTAGCTGTTTTGGGGTTGTTCCTACGGCTTTCGCCATCTGTAGGTGCCTCACTGACCCTCGTGCCTAGCCACGTTTCCGCTCCCCGCTCACCGAACCCAGCGTGCCGATTTCCGGCACTGGGCTCTCCAGTGGGATCATGCCGCTCGCCCACGGGTAGATCCGGCTCCGACGGGAATGGCGCGTCCGGTGATACCGTCCGCGTCGCGGGAGTCGCACGCCCCCGGCCTCTTCCCGGCGGTCGCCGCACCCGGCGGCAGGCCTGTTCACGCCCTGCCGCCTGCGCCTGCGGTCCGGCTTGCGCTCGTTCCTGCATTCGCTTCCCTTCGCTTTCGCATGCGGTGGTTCCAGCCCTCTCGAACGCAATGCCGGGGTCCTAGGCGATGCCACTCCCGGTGTCCTTCGCGCTTTCACTCACCTCTCCTCACCTGCGGTCCCTTCCCTCCGCCGGCGTTACCCGGCCTCTCCGGTAGTACGGACCTCTCCGCCACCCTGACCGGCCCGGCCTGTCCCTTGCGGGATTCCGGTTTGGCGCGTGCGCACCACCGACGGGGCTTCCCGTGTTGCCTCCGTCCCCCTCTGACAGGCATGCTGTCGCCAGTACCCCGGCGGAGCCGACCGGTGCGCGCGTCGCTCGCTTCCCGGCCGCTGACAGCCTTCCCCGTTACATCGGCGGGTCGGCCTCCGCATCGACTTTTTCGAGGCCTGCTCGGCGTTCATCTGATTACGGCCTGCATGCTCGCTGAGCCGCCCAATGGCGACCCTTTTACAGCAGAGTGCTTCAGTCCATGTCGTTGCCTCCATGAGCCGCTCCGATTGCTTCCGGCTGGAACGACAGTTCGCCGGGCGGGATTTGCACCCGCTGGGGGCCAGTGCCTTAGCACGGCGCACGGTGTAA
>CBDHFB010000007.1:0-59215 GCA_965262385.1 Dehalococcoidia bacterium
GGCGATTGAAGAGGCTGGCTTGGAACCGTATCGCGTGGACCGGGACCTGAGTGTATCCGTACCGATCACCGATATCCACCGCGGGATCGACGATTCCGTCGCATGCTTGGCCGAAGTGTCGACCGACAATCCCAACGTTTGGTACGAACTCGGGTTCGCCATGGCCCGCGGACGGCTCGTTGTTCTGCTGTGTTCCGACGAACGAAAGGGCCCATTCCCGTTTGACGTTCAGCATCGCAGGATTATCAAGTACTCAACCGAGTCCTTGAGAGATTTTGAGGAAGTTAGATCCAATATCTCCTCGCAGCTGCAAGCGATGCTACGAAAGCAAGAACGCATGGGCGAATTGTCTTCCGTTACGTCCATCTCGCGAGTTGAGGGCCTTGAGCAATACGAGCTGGCAGGTCTAGTGATAGTCGCGGAGGAAGTCGATAGCGCAACGAGCGTTTATAGCTTTCGTGCGGATATGGAGAAGGCGGGTTTCACGAAGATTGCGGCTAGCTTGGCTCGGAAGAAGCTGACGGACCGGGGTTTTCTCGAGGATGGCCAAGATGAGGATCACGAAGGCGAACTGTACACGTTCCTCCGAGTCACCGCAGACGGTATGGATTGGCTAGTCGCGAACCAAGAAGAGCTGACCCTTCGTATTCCGGATCGTCGTCGCACGCAACGCGTCGTCGAACCCGACGATGATTTACCGTTTTGACTGGTTTTCGCCGGCGACTCCTCACCAACGGCAAAAGGGGCCCGTCTCCCTTCCAAGGCGGACGATTTCTTGCCGTAAAACACACAACTTTAATCCGATACCGTCCAAGAAGTTCCGGGTAGGTGCATAACATCCAGTATTTACAACAGGTTACGTAGTTTCTTTCTTGTCTCGTTCTGCCAGCAGTGCCCTTTGCGATCCCGGTCCACCCCAGTTATGATTGGGGGATGGATAATGTGATTCGATCTGCCGTCAAGCGCCGCCTAGGCAAGCCCAAGGGCCGCCATCCCCACAAGCGGCTCTCGACCGCCTTCGTGCGCTCGGCACCGCCCGGCAGGCACTGCGATGGCAACGGTCTCTACCTTTACGTCCAGAAGACCGGAACCCGGAGTTGGATTCAGCGGCTCGTGATCCGGGGCCGCAAGCGCGAGCTCGGGCTCGGCAACGCCCAACTGGTCTTGCTCGCCGAGGCGCGGGAGCAGGCGCTGGCCAACCGCAAGCTTGCCCGCGCGGGCGGCGATCCGCTGGCCGAGAAGCGGCGTTCGGCCGGCATTCCCACCTTCGCCGAGGCCGCTAAGCGCGTCATCGAGCAGAAGAGCGCCGGATGGCGCAACGCGGCGGTGCCGAGGAACTGGTATCGCAGCTTCGAGATTCACGTCTTCCCAAGGATCGGGAGGGTGCCGGTCTCCGAGATGACGAGCGCCGACGTGCTCGAGATCCTCACACCCATCTGGCACGCGAACCCGCCGACGGCCCGGATCGTTCGCCACCGCATCCGCGCCGTGCTGGAATGGGCCATCGCCATGGACTGGAGAACGGACAACCCGTGCGACCGGCTCCTGCCGGTGCTCGGCTCCCAGCAACATGTCGTCAGACACCGGAAGGCCCTGCCTCACCGCGAGGTGGGGGCGGCCATCGAGAAGGTCCGGGCGGCGAAGGCGGGCAAGGTGGACGCGCTGGCGTTCGAGTTCATGGTGCTCACGGCGGCGCGGGGCGTCGAGGTCCGCGGGGCGGTATGGAGCGAGATCGACCGGGAGGAGCGCGTCTGGACGGTCCCCGCGATCCGGATGAAGAGCCTGCGCGCGCACCGAGTGCCGCTGTGCGGCCGCGCGCTGGAGATTCTCGACGCGGCGCGGAAGCTGGGCGGCGGCGGGAGTCCGATCGTGTTCGTCGGCAAGCGCGGCAGAGAGGTGGGCGGCGAGCAGATGGGCCGGCTGCTCAGGAAGCACGGGATCGCGGCGGTGCCGCATGGGTTCAGGTCGTCGTTCAGGGACTGGGCCGCCGAAGAGACGGACCACCCCCGCGAAGTCGTCGAGGCGGCCCTGGCCCATGTAGTCCGGAACCCGGTCGAGGCCGCCTACATGCGCTCCGACCTGTTCGAGCGCCGCCGTCGGCTCATGGACGACTGGGCCGCGTATCTGGCTGGCGAGCGTCGAGACCCGGAGGCCGGTCTTACGGGCATGCGGCGGCGGCGGCCAGTCTTGCCCTTATGAAACGCGGAAGTGACCTTGTTGCCCATCTGGCCCTCCGGGGTCTGTCAGTGGGTGAGAGAGCACCGAGGGAGGCAAATCGAATGGTGATTATATACTTGACACAGCAAACGCATAGATATTCCTGCCAATCTGGCGCGCAAGGCCATGCGTCTACGGTGAGGGTTTATGCACGGTGGCTGTGTGAGGTTGCCGGGCACGACCTCAACCCCCAATTTGCCATGGACTCCTACAGGGATATGGGGACATGATCGCAGGCCGTCACAATGGCCGTCCGCTGGACACCACCCAACAGATGCGGGCCATCGTGCGGGGGCTCGAAGGCAAGCGGCTCAAGTACAGCGAGCTGACGGCGTGAGAGGGAGGACATGATGAGGCCCCTCGACGAACAGATAAAGAGCAAGCTAAACGAGCACATTGCTGCTATTGGCAATGTATTGAAGGCTGATGTTATCACGATACTGAGTCCCATTATTCCCGGTCTTGATGTTCAACTTCGAACAGCAATAGATACTATCCCAGACAAGCTCTCTACGGTAGCTTTAATACTGGATACTCCTGGCGGTATCGTAGAAATCGTAGAACGAATGGTCACGGCGATACGATTCGTCTACGACGAGGTTGTCGTGGTTGTTCCCGATCGCGCCATGTCAGCCGGTGCCATTCTCGCATTGAGTGCTGATCGCATCATGATGGACCACTTGTCCTGTCTGGGTCCGATAGACCCGCAAATCTCAAGAGATGGCAAGTTGGTCCCAGCATTATCATACCTGAATCAATTTGAACGTCTCAACAAAAAGTCTGAGGAAGGTAATCTTACAACAGCTGAGTATGCACTACTCGGTAAGCTCGACCTAGGAGAACTGTATCAATTTGAACAGGCACGAGAACTGTCAGTAGAGCTCCTTATTAAGTGGTTGTCGCGATATAAGTTCAAGGACTGGAAGGTGACTGAGACTTCGAAGAAACAAGTCACGTCAAAGATGCGAAAAGAGCGTGCAGAACAAATTGCGGGATTGCTCAATGATTCAGACCGCTGGCATTCTCATGGACGGGCTATCGATATGAGAACCTTGCAAGATGAGGTTGGGCTGAAGATAGATAATCTAGAAGATGAAGATAATGCTGAATTGCACGGACAGATACGGAAATACTTTCTATTGATGACCGATTACATGCAACGAGAGAAGTTGTTGTCGTTTGTCCACACAAAGAGGTATTTCTAAATGAGACCGGATGAGAACGATGTCATCGCAGGTAATCGCAAGATTGACAAGAGCGTCGTAACTGCCTACGAGAATTTGGAACGCACGCTAAGAGAGTTGGGCATTGAAGAGACAAAACCGAAATATACCCTGGAGCCGCCATTGGGTCAGAAGCCTGCAAGCATCCAAAACTGGAACGGATGACCGTTCAGAGAAAATGCCACGATGAACAGGGATGGCCTGGTGAGTAAGAAACCCAAGAAGAAACCCCGAGGCCGTCCGGTCGAGCATCCTGTGCGTGATTATACAGCCCGGAACGGACCACATATGGGCAGCATATTGTTGAGCGGCTAGTGCATAGCTATGCGGATTCTGCGCGAGGTATACAATCACCAATCGAATGGGACCGGCCCGCTACCTGCTCGCTCTGGCGGGCCTCGCTCTCGCCGTGCCGTTGGCGGGTCAGGAGGTTGACCCTGCTTTGAAGGAGTTGGAGGTGCTGGCAAGGGGTTGGTCGGAGGACGGGAGGTTGTCGGAGTACCCGTCGCCGCTCGCGGCGCGGGTCGACGCGGCGCGGGCGTTGGCGGATGAACTGGGCACGCTGGCGGCTGTGCAGGTGGCGATAGCGACTGCTGAGGCGGCGTGGGAGGAGGCATGGAACCTCTTGTTCGATGCAGCGTTGGCGTTAGCGAATGCGCAGGAAAGGACAGCGTTGGAGGCGGCAACGGAGGAGTTTGCGCTGTTGCAGGCAGTGGAGGACGCGGCGCGGGCGTCTGGTACATGGACGCCTGACGATGTTGCCGAGTTGAGTGAACGGCGGCGGGTAGTGCGGAGCGCGGTGATAGCCGTCGCCTTCGCGGTGAGGGACCGTCTGCGTGTGGCGAACCCATAACCGAGTGCAGTTATGAGCCGAAACGCCAGACCCCGGCGGTCCGACGTGAGCGCGTTCAAGCTCACAGGCTGGAGCGGCGGGACGTTCGGGCTCAGGGTTGACAAGGCCGACCGCGAGCGGCTGTTCCTTGCGTTGCGGGACCGGCTAGAACGCGAGGGCACGGACATCGTACTTCCGGGAGAGGCCGGAGACGTCACCGTAAGCGTCAGCGTGTCAGAGACGTTTTGGAGTACCTGCCCCGAATTCAGGTCTTCCCGGATCGGGGACTGGATGAAGCGGCGCGGAGATCGGCCATGGCCCAAAGGAAAGCCCCCCAAGTACAGCGGCGAGCTGACTTCGGATGGCGCGCGCGTGACGTTGAGGGTGAAAGGCTACTGCCTGTAGGCCCCTAACCGGAAACACCGAATGGCGATCATCTACCCAGAACGGCCGGGGACGACTGGGTCGCGTATCTAGCCGGCGAGCGTCGAGACCCGGAGGCCGGACCGGTCCGCTGAGGCGCTGGCTCATGACCTGTTAGCAGTCATGAGTCAGCGTACCCTTTGTGGCCACGCTTCGCGTGTCCCCTGCAGGGGCTGGCGGGGGGCTGTGCCCCCTCTGACCCCCCCAACGGCAACGGCACATGAGGAGCGCTGGACGCGACGTGTGGGTGAAGATCCGCGCTAGCGAGGCAGAGCGAGAGCGCATCCGCGAGCTGGCGCGGATCCGGGCGAACCTGAACCAGATCGCCCGCTGGCTCGATTCACGAATGGCCCTCATCGGCGCGACGGCCTTCCCGCCAGGGATCGATTGATGGGAGCGACCCGCGCGCGGAGGGTGGCATGGGCGTGCACATGCCAACCCTCCCGGATGCCGATCTAGGCATCCGAAGAGGGGGGGTCGCTCCCGTCTACGGCCGCGTGCTCTGGAGCGGCCGCGGCGCTCCGGCGGCTGTGCCACAACTGCAAGACAGCCAAACACATAAGGGTGCACCGGCGCGCACATCGAAATGGCCTTTTTGTCCCACATGCACCCCATTGTCTCATGTGCACTCGCCGATCAGCACCGACCCTCGCCGCTCCACGTTCAAAGTTCGCCTCCACGGAGTCGTCTTGAGCGCCATGTCGTGAAGCCGTCGATCATCGCTCCAGGACTCGAGGGTCGGTGGAGCTTCTTCAGGGCGACGATGCGCTTGAGGCACCTGTCCAGCCGAAGGGCTCCAGCGCCTTCTCACGTTCTCGCAGATGGGCGATCATCGTGGCTCCGGCTCGTGGGCCCTAAGGGTTCGGCGACACATGACCGACTCTTTCTCGTTTCAGCACGGTGTTCCTGACCTGGGGACCAGGACATCGGAGGCAAACCAGATGCGCAGGGGGTGGCCGGTGCGGATTGTGATCGTGGACAGCCCGCTCGAAGCCGTAAAGTTCTCCATGCCAGTTCCTGTGAAACTCTCGGCGGCGGGCGAACGCCTCTATGATAAACGTTATATTGAGGAGGCCACTTTGAGCGGTGTCAACAATGGAAAGCGAGGGGATATTTCAAGAGGTTCAGCCAAGTCCGTGAGCCGGCTCACCCGCTGCCAGCGGCCGCTTGAGCGATTGCCCTAGAGCCGGGAGAAAGCCTCGATCGGGCTCGGTCGAAGCGCCTTCTATGCGGGGCAGCCATGCGCCGTGGCACGCCCCGGATCCCAGCTTGGCGTGAACGAGAAGCCATGGCCTAGCTCACTCCTGCCGCTGGCTTTGACTCTCTTCCGACCTTATTCAGGTTAGACGATGTGTGTCAACGAACGCTGCACAGGCGCAGCCTGGGCTCTAGCTCGTATCACGACCCGGCAGTCATACCTCGACGTTTCGGTTGAACGGAGAGCCCGCAGCATCGGGTTGAACGCCATTGAATTGGGAGGACAAACGAGTTGAGCAGGAGCAACAGAAGAGCAACGCAGCGGCGGAGATCCGTTCTTGAGAGCCTAAAGACAAAATGCAATGGCGGTTTTACGACTCATGCCGCGAAGCTTATGGTGGAATCCTTTGGCGGAACCGCAACAGTCTGCACGATTACGCATTACTGCCGGACGATGGTGTTAGAATACCCCGGCTGTCGCATAACTTCGGAGGATCCAATCCCTCCACTAGTGATCTGCGCAGACGAAACATTCAGAGCAACGGTAGTATCTAATTTACCAGAGTACTTCCAGCAGGATGGATCAGAGTTTCCGCATTATGCGATCGACGTCTCTCTACGAGACGGTATAGATCGCGCATATCGTAAGGAACTCAGGCAAAGGAAGGCGCCTGACGCACCGATCTTCCTGGTTACGGAACAGTACGAGAGCGTCCCGGCTACAAAGTTTGCAAACGGCGAGTGTTTTCTCATTGACGAGTGGCGGGACGGCAGAGCAGTGATCGAGGGAGGCCGGGAAGGGAAACGGGCTTTGCTTGCGATCAGGACGGTCAACGGCGCATGGCCAGACTTTTCACGCGACCAGCTTGCCGTCAACACCGTACTGGCAGCCGTCAAAGTGGAGCAGGACGTTGTCCACCCCGTCACGGAGCTGTACAGTTGCTCGTGTTTCGTCAGCGAAGACGGACGTGCAGTCTATTCGCTCCACCCGACGATGAGCGTAGCCTACGGAGGTTTACGCGTATCATCGCCTGTTGATACCGATGGTTTTCGGGAGAAGATTGCTGGAGTCCAGTCGATTTGTCGCGGATTGCGTCGGGACTCGCTCACGACTCCGCAGGTAGCGGAACTGATCGACTCCATTCTACTCGATGAAACGAAATACGAGAGGTATTTCCGGCTGTGGTACCTAAGACTCTGGCAGGCTATGGCCGATGCGAAGAAGATCTTGGGTCAGCCAGATTTCGAGGAAGAGGCGAATGCTATCGAGAGAAACTTGACCCCAATCCAACTTAGGGAATACCGCCACAGTATAGCCCACTGGTGGACGGGAAATATGGATTTCTCGTTCGTAACAGGCATCCAGAAAACGGTACAGGAGATTTTGCGGAGAAAGTATAGGAACGATACGTTCGAATAGCGCTCCGGGGGCCGCAGCTACGGACGGTCGGCCAAAACACCCGTCCCAGCGCGTGATTAATGCGGTGCGGAGACGCGGTGCGACGGTGCAATCCACATCCGGACAGAGCATCCTTTTCCACAGCAGCGACATTCCGCTGAGACCTCCCTACGGCCCGTTGGCTACGCTTGAATTCGTGCCCGAGTACGAAGACTGATCGGCATGGTTTTATGAGAACAGACCTTGGAAAACGGAGCATTTCATGTCAGCGACGAGCTTGAAAGAAACCTATCGGCGGCACTTGCTGGGCTTCCTGGCACTTAACGCTCTCGTTTTCTTTGCGCTGTTCTCCGGTGAAGACATGATCACGGCGATACGACTACAGCAGTTCGAAGGGCTCATCAGTCCAAAAGCAGTGCTTGGTTTGGTGCTGCCGCTCGTCACGCTTATTCTCGATGGGATCGTACACGCGGATACCAAAGCCATTCTCGTCTACTGGCGCCTCAGGAACCCGTTGCCGGGTAGCCAAGCGTTCACGAAGCATGGTCCATCCGATACACGGGTCGACATGAAGTCGCTCGAAAGAGTGCACGGCCCGTTTCCTGTGTCTGCGAACCAGCAAAACCAGCTATGGTACAAGCTCTTCAAAGCAGCGGAAAACCAACCCTCAGTATCCCAAGCACACCGGACCTCATTGCTGACGCGGGACTTGGCGAGTCTCAGCTTCGCCTTAGTCCCTCTAGGTGCGATCCTGGGCGCGGCGCTTCGTGTCGGAATGTTGCCGTGGGCCGTTCTGGTAACGGTGCTAGCCCTGCAGTTCATAGTGCTCAGGAAAGTAGCCGCGAACAGTGGACGGCGCTTCGTCACCACGGTCCTCGCCGAAGCGGCTGCTGCCATCGATTAACTCAGAAGGTCATCGGTGATCGGCCCAACATACCAAGCACGCTTGGTCTCGTCATAATACGTTTTGGAGTTCACCCGGCGAGCGAAGTTCTCATGGGTCACGTAAAGCACCATGGGCGACGGCGAGACGTCCACCACCATGCAGTTCGCTTGGTTGTTGGTGATCTTGCTCAGGCCACGGTGGTTCCACGCACCGTACGCCAAGTGCTCGTGGGGTGCGTTTCCGAAGAACGTCAGGGTAGGTCTCAGGGTGTCCAGGAATTTGTAGGACCGTCCAGACTTGCGGCCGTGGTGCGGAGCGATCAACAGGTCGATGTCTGTAACATCGTCTTCATGCTCCTCCAGGATGTGATCCCAAGACGCATCGTGTGAGTCGCCACCGAAGACGATGCGGTTTCCACCCGTCTTGTACAGAAGAACATAGGACGCCGCGTGGTAGTCACCTGACGATTCATTAGCTTCATCAACGAGGGCTTGCGTCGGAGCGAGGATGCGTAGGCCATCACCCCCTCCGATGCCTCCGTCTCCTTCGTTGTAGTACTGCCCTGTGGCGCCCGAGAGCAGAGTTAAACGCTTGGGATCAGTTGTGGGATTCGTGTCTCGGCGGGTCTTGTAGAACACCCAATCCTCTTCCCGATACCGTGGGCTGTCCCACGGGCTGGCCATCTCCTTGTTGTTGTCCGTATCCCAAAAGTTGATCGGCTCGAACTCTGAGAAGAACGCCTTGATGCCGTCCATGTGATCCATGTCCGGGTGCGTCTGAATGTAGCGGAAGACGGAAGAGACACCGTGGTCGTCCATGTACGCTATCGGGTTCACAGGGTATTTCTTTTGCTGGAAGTTCCCCGTGACCCCGCGTTCGAATCTTGCCATGTGAGCCAAGGCAGCTTGCTCGGCAACATCGACAGGCTTCGCGTTACATACATCTATCACGGTCACGCGTTCAGAGTTATGCTGAATGAACGAGCAGTCGCCCTCTCGTACGTTCAGGAAGTGAAGCGTGGCCAATCTACGCCTCCTTTAGTGATGGTGGTTCTACGCGTACTCGAATGCTAGCGAGAGGTGCGTCGCTAGTCCACATTCCTCAAAGAGTGGTCGGGCAGGCTTCTGAGGGTACGGCGAGTTCTCCGTGCGCGAGCGTCACGGGCCGCGGCCAAACACGCAGCACCGCTTGGACCCACGCGACGAGTTCGGTCGGAGAGAACGCCTTGACGGTTTAGAATGAACAGGGAGGTGGGTGAGTTTGGCGACCCGCCTCGGGCGAACTCCGCAGACCCAACCGTAGGTCCCGCCCCACCTTGCTTCCTCGCCCTCCAGGGCTACCCGAATGCTCACGCTGCACAGGCGTGCAGCTTCTCTTGGCGCACAACGCGCCCGAGCCGCATCCACTCGCGCCATCGACTCCACGCCTTCGAAGAGAGGCCACCGCGAGCCCCTCGTCGTGGTATCCTTCCGAAGCTGCCGAATCGCGTCATGGAAAAGCAGCGCGGTTGCGCCCCGCGGTATCCTGGATGAGTAGCCAGCCAACAGTTCTTACTGGTCGCCGACCCGGAAAACCGGCTACGATCTACGTCGGACTCGTGCAAGCGGCCCTGGGCGTCACCCCGGCCGAGAGCTAAGGCTTGGTGACCACGGTGGCCGCCGGGCAACGCCCGGCGAAGGCACCGACCGCTGGCAACTCAAGCCGTAGCACTGGCGGATGGTGGTTGGGTTGATCATGGGGCCGCACTCGGTTGCAGGTTGGCAAGGTCTTGCGGCGTAATATACCGTGCGATGTCGCGGATGCTTCCGACATCCAGGCGGAGACAGTCGTCACCTTCGGTGTTCGTGTTGATGAGTATTCTGTACTCCTGCTCGCGCTCGTGCTTCCGGAGTTTCTGGAAGGCTACGTCGATCTTGATGCCTTTCTCCTTGGCCGAGTCTGGTTTCTCGTCGTAATACTTCACAGGCCCGTGCCACACCTCGTATCCGCGTGTGACTGCTGCACTTCCGACGCGCTGCACGAGCTCCCGAGGGTTGTGAATCGCCACAGCGTGATCACCCATGCTGTTGCTGTCGACGAATGCACGCAGATCGGCTCTGGACGGCTGTGACAGACACAGCACGCTGCAATGGTCGATGGCGGGTACACTCCAAATGACTGCTCCTCGAAGCCGCTGCATGTTCTTCGGCAGCCGCGTGCCAACCTCCAGCTCTATGTCATCATCCACGAGGAAGATCCCGTCGAGCCGCGATCCGATGGTGTCCCGCTGACAGTTGAAGGTGGTGAGGGAACCGCCGTGGCCCGTGTTGAGCGCCTGGAGCAGGTCGGCGGCCTCGGCGCCCCGCACCTCGCCGACGACGATGTGGTCCGGCCGATGCCGGAGCGAGTGTTTCACCAGGTCTCGAATCGTCACGCCCCCGGAACCGAGCTCCCGGGCCTCGAAGCGGACGCTGTTCGGGTGATCGATCTGGAGCTCCAGCGTGTCCTCGATCGAGACGATACGCTCATTGGCCGGCAGGAGCTCGATCAAGGCGTTGAGCAATGTGGTCTTTCCGCTCCCGGTCCCTCCGGAGACCAGGATGTTGCCCCGGCCTGCCAGCGTCGTCCGGGCGACGTCGAGGAGCTCGGGTGTGAGGGACCCGATCTCGACAAGCTGCTGCGGTGAAAAGGTGCGCTTGCCGAAGCGCCGGCCGGTGATCGCTACGTGAGGCGACGCGGGAGGCACACAGATGGCGACGCGAGATCCATCCGCCAGGCGGGCGTCGAGGATCGGGGTAGCCTCGGAGTCGAGCCCGAGCGGCCGCGCGATGTGGATCGCGGCCCGGTGGAGGACGTCCGCCGTGAGCTGGGGAGCAGCGATGGGCCGAAGCCCTTCGCCCGAGCGCTCGACCCACACATTGCCGGGCCCGTTTATCATCAGCTCGGAGACGTCCATGTCGTCAAGGATGTCCCCCAGGCCGGGGAGGAAGGGCCTCAGGTGGTCCATCCCGACGCTCATATCTGGCCAGCCTCCCGAGCCCGCCAGTACGGCCGGTCATGCGGCAGGTAGTAGGGCTTCAGGTAGAGCCTCGTCGCCGGCAGGGCCCGAGAGCCATCGTAGGGAATGGCGATGGCCTGGCAGTTCTCCCGGAGGGCAAACTGCCGGGCGTGAAACATGGGTTCCCGCTGGTCCCGGAAGCTCTTCGACGCCCCGATGGATCCGCGGCCGCCTCCGGCCGTTCCCGATACCACGGAGAAGCCGGGCTTGGCCTGCTCGCTGAATGAGTAGCTCGCCGTCATCCGGGCCACCTTGCCGCACATCGCGGAAGCGAGATCGGCGCTGCTGTCGTCGCTGAGGGAGAGGAAGATCCGGGTGCGGAGGGTCTGGAGGAGCGCCCGCCACGCCTCCTGGCCGGAGAGCACGGACCGGAGCGACGAGATGGATTGTGTGGCGACGATCGGGATGCAGCGCGACTGGCGCGTGAGCGCGAAGCTCTTCTCGTCGCCGCTCGGGTCATCCTCCCCCACGGTGGCGAAGGACTGGTATTCATCACAGATGAAGACGGACGGCCGGAAGTATTTGCCGGGGTGAGCCTTCTGCTCGGCCGGCCGCTTCAGGAGGGTCTGGAGCCAGGCATTCTTGAGCATGACGCCCACGGTCCGAGAGAGGGCGGGACTGGCGCCGGCCGGCATGTTGAGGGCGATAACCTTGCCGCTGTCGATGAGATCCCAGAGCGGCGGCAGCTGCCGGAGGACGGCGATGCCAGGCGGCGGGGCGCCACCCGCCGCGCCGTGAGCCTCCAGCCCTTCGTCCGCCTCCAGCTCTTCGCCCGCCTCCAGCTCTTCATCGGCCTTCGCCTTGGGGCGAGGCGGAGGACAGAAGACCCGGGCGATGTCGGGCAAGTCGAACATGGAGAGGAAGACGCTCAGGCCCTCAACAATGGAGGTCCGGAGCTTGCGGTCCAGCTCCATCCAGTCGAGGCGGTACCATCGTTCCACACCCGCGACGATGGCCTCCCGATCCAAGAGAACTCGCTCCCCCTGGGTCGGCTCGGGCTTGAAGCCATTCGCCAAGAGGTGGTCTACGAGCTCCTGGTCGTAGGCGGCCCGCACGATACCGGGGCCGGCCGTCGCCCAATGGTGACAAGAGAGCTTGGGGTCCTCGAAAAAGAGCTGCTGCCGGCCATCGACCGCGACGTCGATGGTCCGGGACGGTGCCTCCCCCTTCTGTGGCTTCTGCGCCTCCTTGATCTTCTCGTCGAGGAGCGCCGGGTCGATGGCACAACGGTAGATATCACGAAGCGTAACCCAACCGCCAGGCAGCGTCCGGTGGAGCTCGATGGTCCACCGGATCAGGTTCGTGTACGCCTGCTGCCAGAACGGCTCTTTGCCCTTCCCGAAAAGCTGATTGAGGAGAGATGCGACGGTGTAGGCCAGCGAGTAGCTGTCCATATCCGAGTCGAGGGGATTCCACTGCCAGCTCCCCCCGAGCGCGATCTCGATGTAATCGTCTCCCCGGCCGGCATCCTCCAGGATCCGCCGCACGTCATGGCAGAAGTCGCCCTTGACCTCCAGGACGAGGCCGCCCGCCCGCCGCTTGGGGTCATCTGCCCGCCAGTGGAAGATTTGCCGGGCGTAGGGGTGCATACAGGCCGACGTCTTGCCAGAGCCCACGGCGCCGAAAATCGCTATCCCGGTAAAGAGCCCCCGCTCCGGCAGGGTGAGCCACTCCGGAGCTGCGACCTCCTTCGGATCGGTCGGGTGGTGGAGTTCGCCGAGCACGAGCTGGAGCTCGGCGTCGTCCGGAGCGGCCGGCCAGCGCGGCAGCGTTCCGCGCCCGGCCCGGCGCGAGCCCCGCCGCGACTCCAGCCACACACGCCAGCTCCCCGAGAGAATCAGCCCGCCGCCGAACGCTGCGAGGCCGGGGACCGCGAGACACCACAGCCGGATCGTGTAGTAGGCCAGTGGATCTTCGAGGGCGACGAGATCCAGGATCGGATTCTCCCCGAGCCGGGGGAAGGGCAGGACTCGGTCGGCCCATCCATAGGCCGCGATGCCAGCGACCAGAGAGAACACAACGCGCCAGCTCAGGGCCCGGCCGAGCGCCTCCAGCGCCGCCATGCCGGCGTCGTGAAACCGGCCGAATGCCACGCGGCCCCCGCGGCTGGAAAAGCGAGTGGCGAGCTCGCCGAGGACGAGGCTCGCCGCGAAGACGACGCCGGCCGGAGCGAGGTAGTACTAGGCCCGGATCACGGCGTAGAAGCGGGGGGTCTCAATCGAGACCAGGTCGAGGATCGGCACCAGGCCGAAGGCGGGGAAGTCGAGGAGAAGCACCGCCGCGAGCTCGACCGAGAGGGCGGCCACCAGAGCGTAGAGTAGGCCCGGCGACACGCGGGAAAGGGCGTCCTCGAGGAAACTCACGGGCGCCGACCGCGTCCACGCCCACGGCCCGGGTCGTGGTCCAGAGCGGCTCGCCGCGCAGCCTTCCCGCAGGGATAATTTTGATGGGAGCGACCCCCTCGGGCGGGCAGGTTTGCGTGCAACACTACACGCAACACTGCCCTCTCCCCCACGACGCAAAGCGTAGCGAGCGGGGGGGGTCGCTCCCATCCCTCCCCCCGTCGCGCTTTACGACGGGGTGCTGTCCGGTCAAGACCGCCTAACCACAGAAGAGCACGAGAGATATGCAATCCGGAGTCTGCAACACTCGACGCCGATTTTCTGCAACACTGGGGGGTCTGTCTGTGTTGCATCCGCGTGCGGCCCCGGCTTCGACACATTCGGACCCTCCGGGCCCTCGGTCTAGGCACCGAAGGCATCGTCGCTGACCCGCTCCGCCAGGTGCGTCTCAAAGCTGTCGATCTGTCCGCCTCCACGCCCGGCCGAGCGACGCCGAAGGATGCTGACGATCTCCGCCGCCGCCATGAACCCGCCCAAGGAGTCCAGCGCCTCCAGGTCGCCGGTATCTATCGCCTCCACCACCTCGGCCAGGCGTTGCCGTTCCGCGTTGTTTAGCGGCCTCAACTCCGGATCTCCCCTCCACCTCCCGAGGGCGGCCTCGTAGAGCTCCAGCGCCGGCCAGGAACGACCGGCGACCGCCACGTGGACGGGCCATCCCATCCCCGCGGAGCCGGACCCACAGAGGGCGATGCTGCTCCCCCCAATAGGCGAGTTGTCGTGTGGCGGCGGCACCGGGATCGGCGTAGACGAAAACCGCCTGGCCGGCGTCCGCGTCCACGGCCACAGGCAGCTTCAGGTGGAAGTAGCGCCGGGAGCGCCGCGCGGCCCCGCCGTAGACGCGCTGCGGAAGGGAGGCCCGCTTGATCCCGAGCTCCGCGAAGCGGGCCACCTTCTCCTGCTCGGTGGCGAGCCAGGGGAGGTCGGGACGCTCCAACACGAAATCGAGGGAGAGGAGGCGCCGGAAGACGACACCTTCGGTGCCGAACCGTCGATGGCGGATGTGCTCGACGCCGAGCGCCCGGTACAGGCCACGCCCGGAGACGTGGCACAGCCGCGCTTTCGTCCGGACGCCGGGGATCGGATGCTCGGCGGCAATCCCCTCCTCGACCAGCCGCCGCACGAAACGATGGGTGGCCGAAGCCCTTCGCCCGACGCCGAGGTGGTGGCAGTATTGGGCCCGCGTGAAAACACCGCTATGCAGACACACGAGCGCGAGCCACTCCGCCTCGGCCCCGGTCCAGCCGAGCACCTCCAGCGCCGTTTCACGGCCGCCCAGGTGGCGGCAAGGATGATGTTCTAGGACAGAAAGTCGGCCTTACCCTGCCAGGTAACTCCATCCAGGTGGATGCCGGACTACCGTTTCTCCGCGATGATGCCGACCATCGGGGGGGGCGACAGGAACGCACCGGGGTCCTGCTCGCGCTGCCGCCACTCCGCTTCGAACGTCTGGCGCTCGGTTTCGGTTAGCAGTCCCACCTCGACCAGACGGGGGACGTAGCCGAAGAAAAAATCGGTCGGCCACTGCCACAGCGCCGTGCCGGGACGGGCGAACCGCGTCAACGGTACGAGATCGAGCAGGCGACATCCGGCCGCGGCGATCAGCCCCGGCAGCCGCTCACCAACATTCAGGTCGCCACCGGTGCGCCGCCAGCTCTCATGCACCGCCGCGAGCACGCGATCGAAGGCCGGGCTTGGCGGATACAGCATCGTCGCGAAGTAGTTCAGGTAGTCCCAGACCACGAGTCGGCCCCCCGGCTGTAGCCCGGACACCATGCGTTCGATGACCGGCGCCGGGTCGGGGAGAAAGCAGAACAGCCAGCGCGCGAAGGCACCGTCGAGCGAACCGGGCACGAGGCAGAGCTCCTCGACTCGCCCCATCTGCGCCGTGAGGTGCGCGAGTTCGCGCCGGTCTGCTTCCCGGACCAGCGCGTCGATGAAGCGGGCCGACTCGTCGACCGCGAGTACGCGGCCCGACGCGCCGACCCGCTGCGCCAGCTCGAGTGCGGCGAATCCCGGACCGCAGCCCAGATCGAGCAGCCGGTCGCCCGGCCCGAAACCGGCGCGGTCCCAGAGGTCGTGCGCCACCTCCGCCCACAGGCGATGTTGAATCTCAAGGCGGCGGCTCTCCTCGGAATCAGTGCCAAGCAGGTATGGTTCTCGCGGTACGTGACGTACACCTGTCGTGCGCTTCATGCGGTCAACTCTCCGATTCTCCCCAGCCCGCTAACACAACGCGGGAGTCCGCCGGGACCTGCGAGGAAGCCGAACTCCCGGCGCCCCGACAATCTGGGCAGGCGCCGCGCGGCCCGACCTCCTTACTCGCGTGATCGAGACTCAGTTCTATCCTGTGCGGGTACAGTCGTTGTGTTCCGCAGTGGAGATTCGGAACGGTCGTCGGAGAGCGTCAAAACGCTGCTCCCGTTTCCCGGTGCTCTGACGGCTGATCGCCGCACCGGCCCCTGCCGTCCATCGAGATCCGGACACCGGGCTTCCGCAAAGCACCCGCTGAAGGGCGAAGCCAGTGAACTGGCTGCCTGGGTCGTCTCATCTCGTCCGGGTCGTGTCTCCGAACCGCCCAGATGTTGAGGAGTAGTTGCATGGACTCCGGTTACCCGTGCCATCGGATGGTGCCATGCGGACTCCTTGCTCAGGCCGATCCCTTCTCATCGTCGCGCTCGGCATCGGTGCGCTCTCCGGCTGTTCAATACTTGGACCGGAAGAGGCCTGTACGCTCCGGGGCTGTGCCAGCGGATTGACGGTCCAGCTGACCTCGCTACCCGCCGAACCCTACAGCGTCGAAGTTCTCGCGCCAGGAACCGGACCGCAGCAAGTATTAGCCGCCTACGAGTGTGACGGGGGCTCGTCGTGTCTACAGGAGATTACTTTCCTTCGCGGCGCGTACGGCGCCAGCCCGCCGACCTTACGTCCGGTTCGACGAGCAGGGGCTGGAAACGGACCTAGGGGAATCGGACTTGGCACCGCCGCGAAAGCAGGCGGATCATACACACCGGACCCTAAGGGCACCGCGCCAGCCCCTGACTCTACGACAAGACGGGGTCGAAAAAACCAGTAGGCTTCGATGGGCCACAGAGCCCGCCGTTTCGATTTGGATCCGATCTCACGAACACCATACGGGCCCGCGGCCATAAGTGCCGCATCAAGAGGCCGCACATACGACCGTACCTGACCTGACTGCCACCGACCTCGGTACGACGTCAGGCTTGCCAACCAGGGGGGCGTCCACATACGAGGCCTGCTCAGCGTTCACTGCACGTTCCGGCCCACATGGTCGCTGAACCTCCTACGAGGCCCTTCTACCAGAGAGCTTCAGTCCATGTCGTCACCTCCATAAACCGCTCTGGCTACTACCGGCTGGAGCGACAGTTGCCGGGCGGGATTCGCACCCGCAAGGAAGGCGCGCCTTTCCACGGCGCACGACGGATCCGGGCTAGGACAGCAGATCCAGCTCCTCCGCAGCCTGCGAAGGGCTGGGCGGAAGAACTGCTGTTGACAGAGAGAGGGAGTGGCGGTGGCGCTCCTCAGAGCGGCGCCGACCGGTGCTCCCTCTCCCCTCCCTTCCCCTGTCGGAGTCGGGGTCGGGGTCGGGTCAGTAACTTTTGGTGCCCTGTAACGACTTACGAGAACACCGTTCTATGGTTAGCGCCCTCTGGTTCTATGGTTAGCGCCCTCTGGTTCTATGGTTAGCGCCCTCTGGTTCTATGGTTAGCGCCCTCTGGTTCTATGGTTAGCGCCCTCTGGTTCTATGGTTAGCGCCCTCCTCCAGGTCTGTGGGCTCGCCGTCGACCATCGCGATCGTCACTCGGTCTCCTCCCTCGGTGGCTCGCCCTTGCGGATCGCTGCCGCCGCTTCCTCGGGGACGATCAGCCAGCCGCCCTGGCCGTCCGGATTCGCGGCCTGCCGCGTGAGGATCTCGACCCCCGGCAGGTCCTCCCATGCGGCGTCCTGTTGAGCCCGTGTCCGGTGCCCCTTGTCGTCGTCGCCGAACGCCAGCCGCCGCCGGTCCTTAGCCGTCAGGATCGGGTAGGAGGTGGCGTCGGCCGACCAGGCTCGCCGCCCTCCGGAGCGAGGCACCACCACCCGCGTCCGCCCCGGCCGCCAGGAGACAGAGTGCGCCGCGATGTAGGACCGGAAGCGCGGTGCCGAGTGCACCCCCAGCCGGGCGAGTTCGCGGCGGTCGATCACGGGACCGTGCGCCGATCCGGGGGGGAGCTGCACTTCGATCACGACCAGATCCTCGAGTCTGGCGTCCTCGGAGGCCCCGCCCCAGAGCTTGAAGGGGAGCCAGTCCCGCACGACCCTCCCGCCCAAGAGGAACGGCCCTGGTATCACGTAGTTGTTGGCCCGGTAGAGCGCGTCCCGGGTCCGGGGCCAGTCGCGACGGCGTTCCCAGCCGTTCGGGAACAGGAAGTCGCGGAGCTCCCGCACGGTCACGGTCAGCCGCCCACGTGAGGCCCTCGAGGCGTGAGGCATCAGGAGGCAGGCCGCGACGGCGAGCCGCAGGTCCAGGGGGGCACCCCGCCCCCGCGCCATAGTGGGGATGCCCCGCCAGTCGGAGAGCTCGAGGAGCGGGACACGCGGCCCTTCCGCGGCCGGAAGCAGAGGGAGTTGAGCAGGCGGAAGCTCCCGCCCCTCGACGATTCCCCCGAAGGCGAGCCGCCCGGCCTCCCGAGCCGGATGCTCCTGGACCGTAACCATGGCCGGGAGGATCGGGTCGAGCCGTGATTCGGGGCGCACCTCATGAGGCGTCTGGGCTTCCTCCCCAACCTCCGGAGCGTCCAGAGGTCGCGTCTGGATCTGGAGGACCTCCAGCCGCTCCCGCTGGGTCTCTGCCTCCACGAGTTCGCGCTCCTCGAGGAAGCTCTGACGCCCCTCCTCGGTCAGGCTCTTGGCCAAGGCCTCGGTCAGGTAGCCCGTCAGCTTCGATTCATGCGGTTTGCCCACAGTGGTCTCCTAGACAGATCGGCCCCGGGCGTCTTCCCCGTAGCGTTCGATTATCAGGTCCGCGACTTCTACCCCGAAGGGCTGTGCCTCCGGTCGTTCAGCCTCCCCCCGCTTTCAAGCGCCGGTTGGAGTCGCTTTACGTTATTGCGTATTTGCGCGTTTAAGATATTCCGCAAGTGCGGATTCCAGGATGGATTGGTGTGTCTGGTCGGTTTCTGCGGCGTATATTCGCAGGCGGCGGTAGGCCGAGCCATCAAGGGCTAGCGTTATCCGCTTCTTTTTTTTGTCTGGAGTGCTCGGCCCTGACCCGCGTTGCGGTATCCCGGTTTCAGTCGGGCGGGTTTCAGTGTTCAACAGTCCATCGAGGGCAACAGGTTTCTTAGGCATTGAGTATCCCCTTCACATAATCCCACACGGCGGCAATCTCTATCCCGGCTTTTTTGTCTTTGGTTTCTGTCACGCCCTGTCCCGTAGCCCCTGTCTCGGCATAGGCGACACGTTGAGCGATATTCACTGGTGCTAACCGGCCATGCTGGGCCAACACGCGAGCGGCTTCTTCCGTGATCCGAGCGCGGGGTGTTTGGGACAGTACAAAGGCAAACGGTATCCCGGACCCATTCACGGCGGCTAGGGTTGCCCCTGCAGCCCGAAGATCGTCAGGGGAGGGTCGCACAGGGATCAACACGAGGTCAGCGGCTGCGAGCGCCTCTGCAAGCCATTTCGAGGCGGCGGGAGGGGTGTCGATAATGCAAAGGTCAAACCGCTTCTGAGCGGCGATCAGCGTGGCTTTGAGCAGACCCGGTAGCGGGTCACGGTCGAGCATAGAAGGGGCCTCAGCTTTCCTGCTCTCCCACCATCCCCTAAGCGAGCCTTGCGGATCGAGGTCAAGGCAAAGGACGCTACAGCCATCCTGAGTGGCGGCCACAGACAGGTTGCGTGCGAGAGTCGTTTTTCCTGACCCGCCTTTCTGAGCGGCGATCAGTATCGTTTTCATAATATAAGAGGATAACGCAATTACGCATCAGCGTAAACACATAAGATCATATGTGCACAACTGCGGAGATTATTGACACCCGCCCCAGACACCGGATCCCAAGTCCTACAGATCAGCCGGCGACGGAAAGTCCGCGCTGAGGAGCTCTGAGGGACTCCTGGCCGGGCTCTCCGGCCGGTCCAAGGCGCGAAATCAAGGGAGCGGCCGAGCTGACGACCGGCCAGGCCCCGCCGATCGCCGCCCTGAGAGGTTCTGAGGAAGGCTTCCGCCGCGCTCAGGCGAGAACTTGCTCGAGGAAGCGGCCCGCGCGCCCACCGGCGAGCGGACCTGGACCGAGATCCGCTCCACAGATGTTGCGGGTGACGCGCCGCGCCCGGCTCGATGTCCATGACCTCGAGCAAGCGGTTGCCGGCCCCTCCGACTGCTTGTGATAATTACCTTTATCGCAACATGACCGACGCTCTCCCACGCACCCTTCCGGCCACCGGGCTGCTTCCCTTGCCGGGCACGGTGGACGCACGCTGGCCGGCCATCATCGAGCGGGCTGGGCCGGGCGGCCGGTTCGCTGCCGACGAATTCTCCGCCTCCGTCACGAATCCGCACACGCGGCGGGCGTACGGCCGCGTCGTCGGCCGGTTCCTCGTCTGGTGCGAAGCCCGGGAGCTCGAGCTCAGGCAGGTCACTCCAGGGTACGCCGCCGGCTTCATCGACGACTTCGACGGCGGCGCCCCGGCGAAGAAGCAGGCGCTCGCCGCGCTCCGCCACTTCTTCGACCTCCTGGTCACGCGCCACGCCGTCGCCCTGAATCCCTTCCTCTCCGTCCGCGGGCCACGGAGCTCCGCACTGGAGGGCAAGACGCCCGCGATCACCGTGGAGCAGACGCGCCTCCTCCTCGCGTCGATCGACTGCTCGACGCCCGTCGGCGCCTCCGCGATCGTGCCGTGATCGGGACACTGACCTACACCGGCGCACGCGTGGGAGCCGTCGAGGGCCTGCAGGTGAAGGATCTCCGCGACTATGGCGAGCACCGCGCCCTCCGGTTCCACGAGAAGGGAGGGGTGGAGCGGGAGATCCCCGTCCGGATCGATCTCGACCGCTGGCTCACCGAATACATGGAGAGCGGCGGGCTCGACGCGGGAGACGCGGCGGGTCCCCTCTTTCGCGCTGCGCAGCACAAGGGTCACGGGGGAAAGCGTGGTCTCACCACCCGGCCCCTCGCCGCGTATGCGATCCGCGGCCTGGTCAAGCGACGGTTGAAGGACGTCGGTCTGCCGACGATCCTGAGTCCGCACTCCTTCCGGGTCCTCGTCGTCACCGACCTGCTCGAGCAGGGGGTCCCGCTCGAGGACGTCCAGTACCTCGCGGGCCACGCCCGCCCGACCACCACCCAGATCTACGATCGGCGGGGCAGGGAGGTCTCGCGCAACCTCGTCGAACGGATCTCGGTGTAGGTAGGACGTCCCGGCAGGTTGTATCGGGACTCAGGGCCCTGCGTACCTGCAGCCCGTCAAACTCAAGCATTTGTGCCCACCGGCCTGTCGTACCGGCGAGGTTAGCCGGGCGAGAACTTCGTCGCCCCGAATCTGTTGGCGACGTACTTCCGCGCATCGTCCTCGGTGAGTCGGACGGTTCCCGGACCGCTCCGGACGTAGACATCGCCGCCCTCGGCCTTCTCCAGACCCTTCCATTGGAGGTAGACCGGTTCAGGACTCCGCTGGCAGCTCACGATGCAGACGGTCTTGTCCCCGACGATCTGGGTCTTGGGATCGATGCATGTGCCAGCGCGGTCGCCGAGGCCATTCCGAACGGTCTGGGCGAGATGCAGCATGAACTTGTCTTCCGTATCCAGGCGATCATGGCCGATGCCGATCAGCCTGCGGTTGTCGTCCACGCCGATCAGGAGGTCGCCGCCCTCGGTGTTGAGGAACGCAGCGATGGTCTTGAGGGCTGCATGGGTCACGTGCCTGTCGTCCTTGCGGTCCTCCTTCAGGTTCCAGCGCAGGCTCGACTTGAACTCGAGCGTCTTAGATTCCTGGAGCTTCAGCAACTCCTCCGCTCGCCGGTGCCGCCGGATGTAGTCGTCAAACAGGAGATTCTTGAGCGCCCGGCCGAAGTCGGCGTCGTCGGTGATCCGCCTATACAGTTCGAAGTTGGTCTCGATGATCTCCTGGATCTTGTCTTCCACCTTCGGATCGAAGGTGAGACGGACGTTTTCCCGCGTATTCACCCGGGCACTGGCATCGAGTCCGGCGTCCTTGTCGAGGGCGGAGCGGATGTGCTCGAGCGTGACACGGTGCTCGGGGCCGAGGTTCAGGCCGAAACGCTCATTCAATGCAACAATGATCCGTGAGAGCACTTCCAACTCCCTGGTGCCTGCGTCGCCCGGTGACTTGCTTCCGGCGGGGTCGAGAGGCCACACCTGCCGTTCCAGGGGGATCTGGCCGCGGCTCGTCCGCTGGATGCGGAAGGACTCCATGTCGATGTTCTGCTGAACCTCGCGAGGCAACTCCTCTCGGCTGGCCGGAAGCAGGCGCCTGAGATACCGGGCGAAGACGTACAGCTTCTCGAGTTCGGGATCCGCGAACGTGAGCACCTGGGAGAGGAAGGCGTACAGGCGTACGTAGTCGGTGAGCTGGCCGCGGAAGTCGCGCCCCTCCTCGGCGGTGAGCTCGGTGAAACGCTGGCGTGGCGGTTCCAGCTCCGCATACAGCCTGTCCTGGGCCGCCTTGGAGTAGTACACCCGCGCGAATCTCTCGATGTCGACGGCCGTGAACACGCCGTGGTAGAGCAGCCTGCCCTGAACCTCGTAGACGAGGTTGGGGTCGGTCGCCTCCGATAGCAGTGTGGTCTCGTAGTAGGGCTCGAACGCCTTCCGGATCTCCTCGGCTTCGTTGGCGAAGTCGAGCACCATCGTGCCCTTCTTGCCGGGGTGTGTGCGATTCAGGCGGGAGAGGGC
Organism: Dehalococcoidia bacterium; assembly: GCA_965262385.1. Lineage (GTDB taxonomy): Bacteria > Chloroflexota > Dehalococcoidia > Lucifugimonadales > CATOSD01 > CATOSD01. The sequence goes on from CBDHFB010000007.1 coordinate 22,529, forward strand.
CTGGACCGCATTCACGCCCCCGAGCTTCTTGTCCACGTACATCGTGTGGAGCAACGGCTGGTCGAAGCCGGTCTGGAACTTGTTGGCGACCACCAGAAACCGGTACTCCGGCTTCCCGAACTCGGCCGCCGTCTGCCGCTCGCCGATGACCCGTTCCTGCCCGGTCGAGTTCATGCCGGACTCCGTGTGGGATGCCCCGCCGTCCTTCACCGTGCCGGAGAAGGCGACGAGCGCTTTCCATGGGTGGCCCTTCCGGGTGAGGTATCGGTCCAGGGCAAGCTTGATGCGCACCGCATGCAGGCGCGAGCGCGTCACGATCATCGCCTTCGCCCGACCCCCGATCTCGCCCGCGACCCGAGCGGCGAAGTGCTCCACGCAGATGGCGATCTTCTCGCCAATGGCGTGTGGGTGCAGCTCGACGAAGGACTTGAGCAGATGTTCCGCCTTCCGCTTGTCGTACCCCGGGTCGTCCTCGACCTTCTTCAGCAGACGCCAGTAGGCCTTGTAGGTCGTGTAGTTTTCGAGCACGTCGAGGATGAACCCCTCCTCGATCGCCTGGCGCATGCTGTAGAGATGGAAGGGCTCGAACTTCCCGTCCGGTCGCTTCCGACCGAAGAGCTCGAGGGTCTTGGGCTTGGGGGTCGCCGTGAAGGCGAACGTCGAGAGGTTCGGCTGCCGCCCGCGGCTCCGGATCTCTTCGAGAACCCGGTTGTCGATCTCCTCTTCCGGAGTCTCGGCGCTCGCTTCCTCCTTCTCGGCTTGTTCGAGGCTTCCTGTCGCGAGCACCGACTTCAGGCTCTTCGTGCTCTCGCCGGACTGCGATGAATGCGCCTCGTCCACGATCACGGCGAAGCGCTGGCCCGGTAGCTGACCGATCTGCTCGGCGATGACGGGGAACTTCTGCAGCGTGGTGACGATGATCGTACGGCCCGCTTCGAGGGCTTCGCGAAGCTGGCGGGAGGTCTGGTCGATGTTCTCCACCACGCCGAGGGTCTGCTCGAACTGGCGGATGGTCTGCTGCAGCTGGCGGTCGAGCACGCGGCGATCGGTCACCACCACAACCGAATCGAAGACGCGCCGGTCCTCGCGGTCATGCAGTACCGAGAGCCGGTGGGCGAGCCAGGCGATCGTGAAGCTCTTGCCGCTACCGGCCGAGTGCTGGATCAGATATCGCTCGCCGGGGCCGTGGTCTCGCGCGTGACGCACGAGGCGGCGCACGCAGTCGCGCTGTTGGTAGCGCGGAAAGATCAGGAAGCGCTTGCCGGTCTTGCGCCCTCGATCGTCCTCCGCCTCGATTTCGTGGATGAACTGGCGGATCAGGTCGAGGACGCTGTCCCGTGCCCAGATCCGCTCCCACAGGTAACTGGTCGGGAAGCCCGGGCGGGTCGGCGGGACCGGCGGGTTGCCCGCGCCGCCGAAGCGCCCCTGGTTGAACGGCAGAAAACTGGTTGCGGGGCCGGCGAGCCGGGTCGTCACGAACACCAGTTCCGGGTCGACGGCGAAGTGGGCGAGGCAGCGCCCGTAGACCAAGAGCGGCTCCAGAGGGTCGCGGTCAAGCCGGTACTGCCGGATCGCATCCTCGACATCCTGCCCGTTGAGCGGGTTCTTGAGTTCGGCCGTGAAGATCGGGATGCCGTTCAGGAAGAGTGCGAGGTCCAGGCTCTCCTCACCCTTCTCGCTGTAGTGGAGCTGGCGCACGACGGCGAAGAGGTTGGCCGCGTGCAGGCGCCTGAGCTCCTCGTTGAGCCCGCTCGCCGTTCGGAAGTATGCCAGCCGGAACTTGCAGCCCGAGTCCTTGACTCCGGTGCGGAGCACATCGAGTGCTCCCCGCCGCCCGATCTCCTGCGAGAGGCGACTGAGGAAGCGCCGCTTCACGTCGACCCCGTGGTGCTGCCTTAGCTTGTCCCATTCCCTGGGCTGGGTGGCCATGAAGAAATCGACGACATCGGTCGGGATCAGGCAGAGCCGCCGGTTGTAGTCCTCCGGCAAGCGCTTGCGGTACCCGCCCGCTACCCGCCCGCCGACGTTCCCGAGGGGCAAGAGCCCAGCATTTGCCGGAAAGGCATCAGGCCCGCCGCGCAGCAGTGTGCACTCGATCGCTTCCTCGAATGCACGCTCTGAGATCTCTGGAGTCACGCCGTTTCCTCCCGGATGTCGATCTTGCCCGTGACTGCAGCGGAGATCAGCGCGGTGCGGGATTCTCTGAGAAGGTCCACGGCTCGGCGGATCTTGCCGATGAGCGTGTCGATCTTTGCCGTCTCACGGTCGAGAAAAGCGGCGATGGCGCGTTGCTCCGAGTGCGGTGGAAGCGGCACAACAACGTTTCGCCACTGATCCATGCGGATGGCACGTGTGCCATGCGCGGCTTCTTCTACCACCGTAGCGATGATTCCACCTGCGAGGCCGTCCAAAGCCCACGCAAAGTAGATGGTATCGATGCCGTCGATCAGCCTCAGCGCCTTCATGTCCTGATTGATGGTCACCGAAACTGACGTTACAGCCACCGGGAAACTGTGTGCCAGTATCATCCCGCGCACGACAATCAGAACGACCTGTGGTGTGATGAGCTTGATGCCTGTCTCGTCTAGGGCCTGTCGTGTGATCAGATCCTCGGAGGTCACGATCACCCGGCGTTTCATGTCCTTTGGCGATACCCAAGGGATTTCTCCATTCCAGTACACTGGATTCTCCTTCGCCGGTGTAGCGCCGCTCGTCGCGTTGCACAGACGCCAAAGTCGTGCGGGACCCCAATGCTCCGGGATCTCGCCCAGCCACTCGACACCGGAATCCTTCATGGGGACGTTCAGGTCGAGGCCGCGGGTGACGGCATGGGTGATGAGCGCGGTGCGTTTCTCCTGAAGCAGCTCAATCAGCCGCTCCTTCCGCTCCACCAACCCATCGATCCTAGCCGTCTCGCAGTCGAGGAAAGCTGCGATGGCCCGTTGCTCAGTGCCGACTGGAGCACCGATCCGAATCTTGCGCACACTGTTCGACGAGAGGTGCTTGACAGTCGTCGAGTGTGTGCGGTCGTTGATCATCCGCAGGGGAAGTGGTAGCACGTAGGCAACGAACGCCGAGTCCGCGTCACTGCGTGCTCGGAGGCAGCACAGCCGTTGATTAAGTAGCGCCGGCTGACCACGCCAGCGGGCGACGTTAAAGTCCCCGTCCATCCCGATGATTACGTCTCCAAAGTCGATCCATGCGTCCTCAACGACGGGACCAACGTAGCCGACTTCGGCCTCAGTCCCATGAAGGTCTCGAATCCGGACGAGCGGCGTACCTTCGTCCTGTGCGAAGTACGCCGATTCGAACGGGTACCCGTTATGAAGGGTGGTTAGTTCGGCGATCCGAGCGACCTCCCAATGCACCGGGATCTCGCCCAGCCACTCGACCCCCGACGCCTTGTACGAAGGGTATCGACGGAATCGCTGAGGTCGCACCTCCGTGATCTGATCGTGCACCTCGATCACGGGCTGTCACCTTCCCCCGGACGCCGGCCCCTGGTGGCTGGCCAAGCTGGCCCCGGAGTTCCCGATGCGCACACGGTCAACCTGCCACCTCGCGCAGCATGGCCACGATTTCCTCCGTCACCTGCCGGATGTCGGCCTCGATCGCCTCCAACGGGCGAGGCGGGCGGTACTCGTAGAAGTAGCGGTTGAAGTTGATCTCGTAGCCCACGACTCCGACCTCTCCGTCCTTCGGATCCCTGCGCTTCGTATCGATCCAGGCATCGGGCACGTGAGGCGTCACCTCGCGCTCGAAGAACGATTCGACCTCCTCCGAGAGGGGCACGTTCTCGGTGTCGCGAAGTCCAGGGTCGGGCTCGGGGCGACCCTTCCGGTCCCGACAGATCTCTGCCCCTTCGTTGTGCTCGGAGAGCGCCGAGAGAATGGCCTTCCTGATAGGAGCGGTGAGCTTGAGCTCCGCTTCCCGTGCCGCCCGGGACAGTTCGCCGTCGAACACCGCCCGGTCCAGGAACAGCTTGTCAGGTAGAGTCCGGAGCAGGGCACGGATCGCAGCCTGCTTCGTGCGGCCCGCCTCCTCGGCCTCGTCCTTCGCGGCGCCCTTCTTGCGCGACACCACCAGGTTGACGAAGGCCCTCTCCTCTTCGAGCCGTGCGATCCGCTCCGGGCTGGCCTGGAAGTCGAGCTGGAGCGGGCGCTCGACCGTGATCTTCCGGAATCCGAAGTGCGTGGTCGGGTAGACGCGGCTGACGACGACCTCGCGCTCCTCCCCATTCTCGACGATGCTGCGGGTCGCGCCGTCTCGAAAACCGGCCAGCAACCGCAGGATGTCCTCCTTCCGGTCGAACGGTATCTCGCGACGCTTGGCACCCAGGCTCTTGCGCAGCAGGATCCAAAACGAGGTGGCATCGATGAGTTGGACCTTGCCACGACGCTCCGGCCGCTTCCGGTTCGTGAGCACCCAGATGTAGGTCGCGATGCCCGTGTTGTAGAAGAGCTGCTCGGGCAGCGCGATCAGCGCTTCGAGCAGGTCGTTCTCGAGGATCCAGCGTCTGATCTCGCTCTCGCCGCTTCCCGCATCGCCCGCGAACAGGGGCGAGCCGTTCATGATGATCGCGATCCGCGAGCTGCCCCTGGCCGGTTCCTTCGAGTGCGCGAGCATGTGGAGCAGGAACAGGAGCTGACCGTCGCTGATCCGGGGCAGGCCCGGCCCGAAGCGGCCCGCATCTCCCCGGTCGCGCTCCGCCTGCACCGCGTCCTGGTCGCGCTTCCAGTCCTTTCCGTAGGGCGGATTGGCGATCATGTAATCGAAGTTCGTGCTCGCGTGCCGGTCGTCCGAGAGCGTGCTCCCGAAGAGGACACGCTCCGCGTCGCGGCCGTCTTCCGACTTCATGAAAAGATCCGACTTGCAGACCGCGAAGGTCTCCGGGTTCACCTCCTGGCCGAAGAGATGGATGTCCGCCTCGGGGTTCACGGCGGAGCCGCACCGCTTGCCGTCGCGCCTCTCTCCGACGTTGATGTGCTCCTTGGCGATCGTGAGCATCCCGCCCGAGCCGCAGCACGGGTCGTAGACGCTGAGCACGACCCCCTTCGTGCGCAGCCGATCCTCGTCACCCGCAAGCATCAGGTCGACCATGAGATGGACGACATCACGGGGCGTGAAGTGCTCTCCGGGGTTCTCGTTCAACGCCTCGTTGAACTTCCGCATGAGTTCCTCGAAGATCGTCCCCATCGTGAAGTTGTCGATCACGTCGGGGTGCAGGTTCACCTTCGGATCGCCGAAGCGCTGCACGACCTGGAACAGGAGACCTGCTTCGTCGAGCTTCGAGATCGTGTTGTCGAAGTCGAACTTCTCGAGCACCTCGCGCATGTTGGCGCTGAACCCGGCGATGTAATGGCGCAGGTTCTGTGCGATGTGGGGGGCGTCCGCGAGGAGCTTCTCGAAGTCGTAGCGTGACGTGTTGTAGAACGCGAACCCCGAGGCCCGCCGAAGCTGCCCCCGGAGGTCCTCGATCCTACCCCGGTACTTCGCGTGGACGGCCAACACCTTCGGCTTCGTGGGAGCCAGCACGCAGTCGAGCCGGCGCAGCACCGTGAGCGGCAGGATCACGTCCTGATACTTGCCGCGCTTGAAGGTGTCGCGGATCAGGTCCGCGACGCCCCAGATGAAGCTCGTGATCTCGTTGTGGTTCATGCCTCAATGTAGCTGGTATGGCTGGTTGCCCGATGCAGATCGGCGAGTGCACATCTCGAGGCTCGCGTGTTCCGTTGCGGCAGGCTCGTGGCGCTCGGCCGCGCATCCTGAGCTGGCGCGTCGGGGCCTCTCTGGTTGCTGCCCTCACGGCCTACGGATGGGCCGCCCGCCTTGCGCGGCGCGTCTACGGAGGGGCCGCGCGGCGCTCGCGGCGCTACTTCCACCTGAAGCTCCCTGTGGCCGTGGACGCCGGGCGGGCGGTTTTCGTCTACGCCGATCCCGGCGCCGACACCACACGCCAGCTCGCCCATTGGGGAGAACAGCATCTCCCCCTGTGGGCCGAGCTTCGCGGAGCAGCCGTCCACGTGGCGGCCGTGGTGCGCACCTGGCCCGCCCTGGAGCTCTACGAGACCGCCCTCGGGAGGTGGAGGGGAGATCCGGAGTTGAGGCCGCTAACCAGCGCGGAACGGCAACACCTGGCCGAGATCCTGGCGGCGATGGATGCCGGGGACCCAGACGGCCTGGAGGTCTGGGGCGGGTTCATGGAGGCATCGAGGCTCGTCGGCACCCTTCGGGGTCGCTCGGCCGGCCGTGGGGGTGGACGGATCGACAGCTTTGAGACGCACCTGGCGGAGCGGGTCAGCGACGATGCTTTCGGTGTCTAGACCGAGGGCCCGGAGGGTCCGAATGTGTCGAAGCCGGGGCCTAGCAGATCTGAAAAACAGACAGACCCCCAAGTTTTCCAGAAAATCGCCGGGAAGTTTTCCGGGCTCCGGTTTGCGTATCTCTCTCGCTCTTCTGTGGTTATCCGGTCTTGACCGGACAGCACCCCGTCGTAAAGCGCGACGGGGAGGGGGATGGGAGCGACCCCCCTCTGCCGCGACGCTCTGCGTCACGCGAGGGGGGGGTAGTTTTCCGTGTAGTTTTCCACGTCAACTTGCCCCCCGAGGGGGTCGCTCCCATCGAAATTATCCCTGCGGGAAGGCTGCGCGGCGAGCCGCGCTGGACCACGACCCAGGCCGCGGCCGTGGCGCGGATCGGCGCCCGTGAGTTTCCTCGAGGACGCCCTTTCCCGCGTGTCGCCGGGCCTACTCTACGCTCTGGTGGCCGCCCTCTCGGTCGAGCTGGCGGCGGTGAGTCTCCTCGACTTCCCCGCCTTCGGCCTGGTGCCGATCCTCGACCTGGTCTCGATCGAGACCCCCCGCTTCTACGCCGTGCTCCGGGCCTGGTACTATCTCGCTTCGACCGGCGTCGTCTTCGCAGCGAGCCTCCCCCTCGGGGGCCTCGCCGCTCGCTTTTTCAGCCGCGGCAGCCGCGTGGCGCTCGACCGATTCCACGACGCTGGCATGGCGGCGCTGGAGCTGCTCGACCGGGTCCTGAGCTGGCGCGTTGTGGTCTCTCTGGTCGCTACCATCGCGGCCTACGGATGGGCCGCTCGTGCTCTGCCGTTCCCCCGGCTCGGGGAGAATCCCCATCCTGGATCTCATCGCCCTCGACGATCCGGTGGCCTACTACACGATCCGGTTGTGGTGTCTCGCGGCCCCGGCCTCGCCACGTTCGGCGGCGGGCTGATTCTCTCGGGGAGCTGGCGTGTGTGGATGGAGTCGCGGCGGGGGGCGCGACGGGGCGACCGCGGAACGCTTCCGCGCTGGCCGGGCGGCCCAGGAGGCCCACACGGATGTGTGGGAGCGTCGATGGGCGGGGGACAAAGTGACAAACGCCAGGGGCGACCGCCTCCGCGGGCTCAGGGATCTCCGCCTCCGCATTAAGATCATCGCTGGCCAACTACGGAACGCCCTATGCAGAGTGGCGGAAGTACGAACGCGACGCGACTAGGGCACTCCGCAGGCAAGAGGAAGTCCGCGCCGCAATCGCTCTAGCGGAGCGAACCCTCGCGGCGATGCAGGCCGATGGTGCGATCCGGATCACGCACGCAGGTGGATGTCGAGCCTGAGACTGTCTATCACGAAATCGGCTCTCCGACAGTGCTTCCCGTCGCATCGTACCGATGAGTATATCGGCAGCAATGTTCGAGGTAGCGCCCCAGTTCGCGCAGGTCCATTTTTTGTTTGCGGTAGTCGCCTTCTGCGATCACGATCGTCAACTTGTCGCAGAATTTACTTTCCGAAGACGCCGCAATGAATGAGCTAATGATTTCTCTTATCATATCCTCCCGGCTGGTCCTCGCGATACGAGCTCGGCCAGTGCCTAAGACGGGCACTGCAAGTTCCCCCAGATCGCCACGCTCGCTGACGTACTGCCACAATTCTCCCAGAGCTTCCAATACCTGTTCGCGGGAGCTTGAAGCAATGCCGTGTTCATTCATGTCAGCTATGGCGACCCAATAGGCCACTTTCTCCCGCGGCTCTACTTTTGCTACTGTCCCGTTTATGTATTTCCGTATCTTCCCTTTGCGCCCATCGTCAAGAGTAGTAAATTCTTTATTCTCTAGCGACCTTTCCAAGTCAGCATCGAGATGTTCCTCCGCATCGTAGTATTTTCCTGTGAACTGCCCTTGTAAGCTGTCCGGCGAGATGATGTTCTTAGAGATGCTAGTATCAAATGTGGTGTTCGTTCCGACGACGAGTGCACCCGGAACGTCCAGTATGTCATCCACTCTGATTTCCATTATAGTGTCACTAAAATCAAGCCGGTGTCTTTTGTATCGCATAGGCCAAGATCGATAGGCACTCCATACTACTGCCGGTACTACGATGACCCACCAGCGTTCGAAGACAGCCTCTACGAAGTGGAATCGAACGCTGAATGTCGACATCATCAACGTCACGCTAAGAGCCAAAAGGAATGATCCACCTATGGTTTTCCAACTGTACTTCCAGTGAACGAATGAGAACCAAAGCAGTGCCGTGTCGTGCATCATGACAATCCAAGATCCGCGTAAACTTGGTCGGTATAATAGCGTGGGCCGGACTCGCCTTGTTTTCGCAGCAAGTGGTGCTCTTTCACCCAGTATTCCAAGGCGTGCTGCACGATGGCGGCGTTAAAGCTCACATAGACTACCAATTCATTACGTATGATCGGTGGACACCTGTCATTGTCTTGGCATCGACGGCCATTTAAATTGATACCTACTACCGGCAAACCTAAGCTCAAAGCTTGTTCCATTTCCCATCGTACAAATCGATATAAGTACCGAGTCTTTTCGCCTATAAGGACAACTATTACCTTGCTATTCAGCAGTCGGTCACGGAGCTGCCGGCGTATTGATTCAGTCAAACTCGTGTCGCGTGCCGTATTCAATTCGTGGGCGTCAAAGAAGTTAAACGACATGCCGTTGTTCTTCTTCCACGCTTTCATTAGCCGATAATAGTGTATATCGCTGTCACCATCGAAGCAAACGTAGGTCTTGTTTCTGTAAGTCATAGTAAAGCACTCCTTACGGTGCGCGTACATTTGCGCACGCTCCGTGATCTCATTTTGTAAACCCTGCGAGTAAAGAGACACCCAAAATTACGCAGTTGGCAGACATCCACTCAAGTCTTAGATTTGTATTAATATAACCTTCGTCGGGTGCGCCCGCGGCTCAGGCGCCGCAGGGTGGGGCAAGGAGTCCGGGGCCGTGCTATCCGAAGCCGGTTCGATCGATAGCGCCCCGCCCCCGACGGGGGCTGTTCTGTCGACTCTGCCTGTACGAAATGGGCTTCACCGGAAAGGCCTCCTGGCTGGATTCGGCGACTCGTGCAGGAATCATGCTAAACACCTATAGTATAAGGCCTTCCGATACTTGGAGTTGCCCCGCTATGACGGACACCATTCCATTTGGGTCGACCAGGGAGGTGAGCCATGGCGGGCAGAGGAGGAGGGCGGTATCCGCCCGAGTACAAGGTCCAGATCGTCGAACTCGTGAGGCTGGGCGTAGCCCGGGATCGCTCGCGCGAGAGTTCGAGCCCTCGGAGCAGACGATCCGCAACTGGGTCAAGCAGGCGGACCTCGACGAAGGGCGCCGCAGCGACGGGCTGACGACCGAGGCGCGCAGGAAGCTGCTGCGCCTGAAGCGGGAGAACAAGCGGCTGCGCGAGGAGCGGGACATCCTAAAGCGAGCCGCGGCCTGGTTTGCGAGGGAGAGCGGATCGATCCCCAGCGGGGGTATACGTTCATGAAGGCGCACCAGGCCGCGTTCACGCTTACAGCCATGTGCCGGGTGCTGGGTCTCTCCACCAGCGGCTATCACGACTGGCTGCATCGCCGTCGCTCGCAACGGACATGTCGCGACGACGAGCTCAAGGTCCGGATCAAGGCGATCTGGCGCGAGAGCGACGAGACGTACGGCAGTCGCCGGATCCACGCGACGCTGCGGGCCGAAGGCGACCGGGTGGGTCGCAAGCGGGTCTCACGCCTGATGAAGGCGTTGGGCATCGAGGGCGTCACGCGCAGGCGCTTCAGGACGGGCACGACGAACAGGGACACCCGGGCCCGGCCTGCGCCGGACCTGGTGAAGCGGGACTTCTCGGCCGACGGCCCCGACCGGCTGTGGGTCGCCGACATCACGTACGTGCCCACGTGGGCTGGCTGGCTTACTTGGCGGTGGTGCTCGACGTCTGGAGCCGCCGTGTCGTCGGTTGGGCGACGGCGCCGCACATGCAGGCCGAACTGGTCGAGGACGCGCTGGCGATGGCGATCTCGCGACGACAGCCGAAGAGCGGGGTGGTTCATCACTCCGACCAGGGCTCGCAATACACGTCGCTGGCGTTCGGGGAGCGCTGTCGGAAAGCGGGGATCGTGCAATCGATGGGTTCGGTGGGCGACGCCTACGACAACGCGATGTGCGAGAGCTTCTTTGCGACGCTCGAGTGCGAGCTCCTCGACCGGCGGCGGTTCGCGACGGTGACCGAGGCGCGGCGAGAGGTCTTTGGCTTCATCGAGGGGTTCTACAACACCCGCCGGCTCCACTCGGCGCTCGGCTACGCGTCGCCGGCGAACTTCGAGAAACTCAACCATGCGGCCTGAAACGAACGTGCAGCGCCAGGGCGGCCGAAGCCTTCCGGGCTTCTCCGGTCCGCTCGTTTCATCGGGGTCGCTCGTCGCCCCTCCCCACCCTCGAAGGGGGGAGGTAAGAAACCACATCAGACACTCTCAACCCCAAGAACTAACCGTCCGTGAAAGCGGGGCAGGTCCAGAAGGTGGGGACTCCGGAGTCTTGTCGACTATAACGGGCCCTACAAGCTGGTCATGATTGCGGGAACCGACAACGAGATCCCCTACGGCAGCTTGCCCCGTCTGCTCCTAGGCCTGAAACGGTCATGATCGTTTTAGGCCTAGCGAGCCAGGACCTGTCGTCCTCGGTCTCTCAAGGAACCATCCGGCGCTACGTAGCGGTAGATCGTCGCCTTGGTTACGCCCAGCTCCAGGCATAGCTCACTGACCTTGGTATCGCGCTGCGCCATCCCTGCCTGAGCCAGCCGCACCTGCGCCTTGCTCAACGCGTGAGGACGCCCTCCCTTCCTGCCCCTGGCTCGTGCGGAGGCCAATCCGGCGAGGGTCCGTTCCCGGATCAGCTCTCGTTCGAATTCCGCCAAAGCCGCGAAGAGCGCGAAGACCAACTTCCCGCTGGCCGTCGTTGTGTCGATGCTGGCCCCCTGGCCGGCGAGCACCCGGATCCCGATGTCCCTGTCGTTGAGGTCCTGCACCAGGTTGACGAGATGGCGGAGATCGCGACCGAGGCGATCGAGCCTCCAGACGACGATCACGTCTCCCTGTCGCGCCGCCTTGAGGAGGGCGGCGAGCCCCGGGCGATCCTCACGCTGTCCGGACGCCTGGTCCTCGTAGATCGCGTCGTCCCTGACGCCGGCCTCGCGCAGAGCGTCCCTCTGCAGGTCGAGGCTCTGGGAACCGTCCGCCTTCGAGATCCGCGCATAGCCGATCAGCACTGGCGTCTCCAAAACGACCGTTTCTGTGACGACCGGGAACGGAGCGGAATCCGTCCCTCGGGCGGTCTCATAATCCGTATCTTAAACTACGACGCGGAAACCTGCGTCTCCAAGCGAAAGAGACATCCGTGCCGGCATCTGTTTTCTCGGAGGCTGAGTTGGCCTGGAGACATCCAGTCTTACGCACCTGAGTTGACGGGCCCGTCCTTCGCGGCGGACCCGGCTAGCACTCGTGCGGTGGCGGGCCGGACCGGTTCACCTCCACGCGCCAACGAGTTATCGACATGCCGCAGAGCGGCGATGAAGTTGGGTGCGCGGCAGAGTCCTTCAGGTACGCGGAGAATCCGCCGGTGAACGCAAACGAGTTTATCGCGAAGTGGCACGCCTCGGAGCTGAAGGAACGTTCCACGGCGCAGGAGCACTTCATTGACCTGTGCCGGCTGCTCGGCGAACCCACGCCGGCCGAGGCCGACCCCAAGGGCCACCACTACTGCCCTCCCCTCCCAGTTTGGTATTTCTGATGGAATTGAGACTCATTCTCAATCTACTTGACACGCTTGATCCGGCAACATAGGTTGGCGGGTCGGTAGTTGAGAATGATTCTCAATATCATATCAGGAAAGGCACCATGCGTATTCTGGCGTTCACCTTCCTGGCGGTTCTTCTCGCCACCACTTCCTGCTCAGAGTCCAGTCCCTCCGCCCCGGCCGCGCCCTTGGCCCCCGATGAACCTGACATCTCCACATTCACGGTGAATGCGTCGGATACGTGGGCGTTCGTTGCCTTTGATGGTGAGCTCGTCACGCTGGTTTCCGTTGCCGACCCGGCTGCTTCCATCGCCTGGGACATCGGATTCTACGGGACGTCTGTGATGCTGAACGGAGGTGGCGCAGGTCCCTCCGACGTTCGGGGATACTGCATTTGCCCGAACGACGGGGCATCGGACGAGCAGGTCATGGAGCTGAGCGCCGAGGGCGAACTTGCAGCATTCGATGCCATCTCGGCGGCAGATGTTCACAGTGACGAGGACGCCTGGGTGAGCGACTCGCTTCAGCCGAGCATCGACGAATGGTACAGCTACGATCTTGCGACGCACACCATTTCAGCCGCACCGGATCGCGTCTGGTATGTGCGGACAGCTTCGGGCGATGCCTTCGCCAAGCTGCACGTCATCGACATCGCGAACTCCGCGCGGGATCACGCCGGTCAGGTAACCGTCGAATTCGCGGTCCAGCCATCGGCGGGCGCTGAGTTCGAGCCGGCTCAGATGGTTGTCGTAGATGTCTCCACCGGTGCGGTGGACCTGGACCTCGAGACCGGCTCGATCGTTGAGGACTCCGATGACTGGGACCTACGCCTGTTAGGCTATGAGATACGGGTAAACGGCGGCGTGAGCGGTGAGGGTCAGGCAGGGGCGGTCCTAGCCGGCGAGGAGTTCGAGGCGATCACCGATGCCAGCAACGCCCCGGCTTCGGTCTACGCAGCGGACAAGTTCGGGGGTGTGTTCGCCGAGCATCGATGGTACCGCTACAACATCGAGGGAAACCATCAGATCTGGCCCACGTTTGACGTTTTCCTGATTCAGACGGGAGACGACGTCCACAAGATCCAGCTGATCAACTACTACGGGCCGACAGGAGACTCCCGCCAGATCACCTTCCGGTACGAGCGGCTCTAGAATGAGTCCTCAACTCCGGCTTGGGAGGATGCATCTCTCCCTTCTGGTTCCGTTCCTCCTCCTCGCATCCCTCGGGGCACCCGGTGCGGTTCAGCCTCAGGTGCCGCCGGCCGAGACCGGCCGGATGTCTGGGTCGATCGTTGACGCAACGACTGGGGAGGGGGTTCGGGGTGCCACGATTCAGGCACGTGGTGTCATCGAGCGTACCGCCCAGTCGGGAACCGCCGGCGAGTGGAGGATCGAGTCGCTTCCCCTGGGAGCCTACACTCTCACGATCTCACATCCGGGCTTCGCGACCGCGGAGGCGTCGCTCGAAGCGCGATCGGATGGAGGCGAAGTACAAACATCACTCACTCCTCGCCCGATCCGTCTGGACGCCCTCGTCGTCACGGCAGGGCGGCGGGTGGAGCACCTATCGGACGTTGTGGTATCGACTGAAGTCATCTCGCGTCGCGAAATCGCGGACATCGGAGCACCCGACCTTGCGGGACTCCTCACCAGGCGGGCAGGTCTAGAACTTCAGGGTGGCCATCCGGTAGGGGCCGGTGTAATGCTCCAGGGACTTGGCTCGGAGCGGGTCCTCGTACTGGTCGATGGGCAGCCCTATATCGGGCGAATCGCTGGCCGGCTCGATCTGTCGCGCATCCCCACAGAGATCATCGATCGGGTCGAAGTCGTAAAAGGACCGCTCTCCACGCTCTACGGCTCCGAGGCGATGGGTGGAGTCGTGAATGTCATCACGCAGAGGTCCGATATCGCCCCGTGGGCAGCCTCGTCTCGAATTGTGGCCGGAGACCAGGGCCGGCTGGACTATTCGGGTGGAGTGTCGGGCAGAGGTGGACCGGTCTCGACCCGGGTTGATCTGGGCCGGCGGTCCATCTCCCAAGTGCCGGGCCAGTCGGCGCAGAGAGGGCAGATGGTCGAACGATGGGATGCCAACACTACGGCCTTCTGGCGGCCACCGGTGAGCGGACTCTCGGTCGAGACCGGACTGCTCTTCCTGGACGAGCGTCAACGTTGGCGGTCCGGTCAGCTCTATCAGTTCGCTGACAACAGGCAGTGGAACGGCCGGGCCCAGGCCAGATGGGAAGCCGGATCACACCGGCTGACATCGACCGTCGTAACCTCGGTATTCCAGCACCTGTCCCGGCGCGCGGTGACTGAGGAACCGATAGCGGGAACCGGGGAAGAGGAGACACAACGCCTCGGAGAACTGGAACTCTTGTACGGTGTTGGTTTCGGCGAACAGTCGCTCGATGTCGGGCTCGAGTTGCAGAGTGAGAGGATTCACTCGCAACGGGTCTCGGGTGAGCGACGGGGCAACCGAACGATCGAATCCTTTGCCCAGACCACCCTGTCTCTCGGACGGCTCACCCTGGTCCCCGGCCTGAGGACAACCATCAGCGATCCGTGGGGAACGCACTGGACGCCCCGGCTGGCGGCGATGTTCCGTCCAAGGCCCGACTTGGCTCTCCGGCTCTCTGGCGGAGAGGGTTTCCGGGCGCCGGCCTTCAAGGAACTCCACCTGGAGTTCCTAAACATCGGACCGGGATTCGGATACACCGTCCGAGGCAATCCGGACCTACAGCCCGAGGTGTCAAGGAATGTCACGGCCGGCCTCGAATGGACCGGAACTCGCCTGTACGCTCATGTTCAGGCATTTCACAACGGTTTCGACAACTTCATCGAGACCCACGTGCTGGGCGACTCAAGTGGCGTTGCCGTCTATACCTACGGAAATATCGATGATGGCGTCACCGAAGGCGTCGAGATGGAAGCCGGGGTCACGCACCTCGGGTGGCGTCTCGACATGAAGTACTCTTGGCTGAACGCGCACCGCGACGGGTCGGGAGACCCACTCCTCGGCCGGCCGGACCATTCGGTCAGTGCGCTGATCGGGTACGCGCGACCCGGCGGTACTCGGGTGTCGCTGAATGGCACCTACACCGGACGAACACCGATGCGGCGGACCGAAGTCGGTACGGAGTGGCGGGACGGGTTTCTCAGGTTCAACACTCTGCTCACGCAGGACATCACCGGGGATCTTCAGCTGGTGCTCGGAGTGGACAACGTCTTGAACGCGCTGGAGGAGGAGTGGCCCGGGTTTACCGGACGACATGTGTACACGGGGATGTCCTGGAAACCGTCAGGATCCGACAGATGAACAGGAGCTGCAGAATGCAAGATCCGACCAAACACGGCGGGGAGACGGTCCTCGGAGTAGCCCTCCTCCAGGCTGTGGTGCTGGGAGTGCTCGGAGTTCCTGCCGGGTGGGCTCAGGAGACGCCGGGCGGCAGCAATCCGGGCGTAGGAACCATCGTCGTTGCTCACGGAGCCGATGAGGCCTGGAACGCTCCGGTACTTCAGATCGCCTCGCAGGCTCTTACGGATGGACCGGTCGAGGTGAGCTTCCTGATGGGCGAGCAGGCCGTCGACTACCGGTTCCAGGATGCGGCACTGCGACTCGTGGAGAGGGGTGCCGACAGGATCGTCGTGGTTCCCCTTCTCGCCTCGAGCTTCAGCGGCCACTACGACCAGATCGGCTATCTGACGGGAGCCCTGGACGAGCTCGATGAGAATATGCTGCGGATGTTGGCGAATATGGGGGTGGAGCGCCCGAGCGTTGAGGTACCGGTGCAACTTACGGCTGCACTGGACGCCTCGCCCGAGATCGCCACGATCTTGGCCGAGCGAGCGCTGCGCCTCGCCCAAGCGCCCGCCGAGCAAGCACTCTTTATCATCGGACACGGCCCGAACGGTGCCGAGGACTATGCGGAGTGGATGAGAAATCTCCGACCGGTCGCGGACTCGGTCACCTCGCTGACCGGGTTTCGAGACGTCAAGATCGGCCTTGTGCGCGATGACGCACCCGCGCCCGTTCGGGCTGAGGCGGTACGCCGTATCCAGGAGGTGATCGAGCTCCAACACGCGATCACGGGACATGAAGTGGTGGTCGTCCCCCTTCTCATCTCGCGGGGCTATGTGAGCACACACCGGTTTCCCGAGGACCTGGACGGGTTGACGATCGCATACGACGGCGAAGGATTGCTTCCGCATCCGGAGCTCGCGGCCTGGATTGGCCGAAGAGTCAGGGAGGCCATTCAGCCCTGATCGGGAGAAGAGTCGCCGCAGACGCCTCCTTGCGGGCTTCTCCGGCCCGCTCGCTTCGTCGGGGTCGCTCGTTGCCCCTCTCCACCGTTGGAGGAGGGACAGAAGAAACCACATCAGACACATTCAACCCCAAGAACTACCTGTCCGTGAAAGCGGGAGAGCTCCACTCCATGGGTGTCCCGCGGAGGCGGCCGAGCTCGCGATCGCGGCGCTGAGGGCCTTGTTCTCGGGTTAGCGCCCTCTCTTCCTGCGGCTAGGTAGGTCCGGATCCGGACCTTGATGGGGTCTAGGCCACCCGAAACCGGGGCAGATCCGGGGGCAATCCCCAGTGACCTTGAGGACACAGCCAGCAGCTGCAGGTCGTTCCGGCCTGAATGAAGAGTCTGGCCCCGCGTCGTCATTTCAAGCCCTGCGGGGCCATGGCCGCGGCCATGTGGGTATGGGCAACTGTCAGACCCCCCCGAATCCCACGAAAACGCCGGCAAGTTGCCCAGGCTCCGGATCGCGCCTCTCTCTCCCCTTCTGTGGGTTCCCGGTTTCGACCGGATTGATCCCTGCGGACTGCCTAGTGAATTTACTTAAATCGTTTAACATCAATATTTTGAGTATCCGGTGACATCATTCATTCCCCCATTTTGTCCACCGTTCCAAATCGGCTCTCACGGGCTCCTCTTAGACGTGAACGGATGAACGTACGCCGCGGCATCGGCCGCCGACCCGAGCACCGAGTCGCCAATCGACGGTCCTCGTGGCGGCTGAGCCGTCACCGGCCCCAAGCACCGGCATCGGGAATCCCACGGCTGAAGAGCACGTCGAGACTGTCCGGACCGGCTTGAGGGGCGAGAGCCGCCGCGTCCGCTTGCGGCATGTCGCGCAGGATGCCCCTCACCTGTCCGGTGCTCGGATCGACCAGTATGGACATGGGGATATCGGTGTCGCTGTCCAACGTCACCGACCCATCGGGTCCTGAGAGCGTGACGCTCGCCAGGTTGCCGGCCCAGCCGGACTCCACCGGGAGAACGAAGGCGAAGGACGAACTCCCGTCGCCGTCGGCCACTTCTGGCAAGCCAAATCTGAGGGAGAAGAGCTCGTTGCCGGTATTGCTCCGTCCGGTGATCCGGTGCTCACCGGCGGCATTGGGCAGCACGGGCGGGGCGTCGACCACGAAGGATGGGTTGAGGAAGGGCTCGCCCTCCGTGTCGATCCCGCCCCACAGCAGGAGGGACTCTGCTTCTTGAGCGGCCGGGCTCGCCGCCCGTGGCGGGCCCTCGTCGAAGAGGCGAAAGCGGAGCGCGTTGGTGAAGTGATAGTCGCTGATCCAGCTCTCGCAGTAGGACATCAGGTCCGTCCTGCCTGGCGACGCCAATGCGCCCCCATAGCGAAAGTCATACCCCCAGGCGCCGATCGATCCGTCCGGCGTCGGAAACGCCGGGTCCGGGCCGCCCGCCCCTCCGCACGGGGCATGATACAGGCTCAGGTTGTGGCCGAGTTCATGAGCCATGGTCGTCGGGTTTAGTCTCGCAATGAACACCCGTCCGGGGTGTTGAGCCCGCCCTGCCTGCCCTTCCCGGCCGGGTCTCGATATCGTGCCCATGTAGTGGCCGCTCCCGCCCTCGATGGCCCGAATCGCTTCCGTCTGACCCATTAGCGGGCTCCATTCGTCGTACGAAGTCGACGTCAGCACGGGCGCGTGGGCCGTCACTTCGAGGTCTCCGATCGGCAGCAGCGTGCGGGTGTGCCACAGCAGCTCGTGGCCCTCCGGGTCCGCCTCCATTGCCTCGGCTGTTTCCACGACTTCCCAATGGGGGTCGGCGTTCCATAGGAAGGGAATCACCGTTAGGTGGAGCACGGGCATCTCCTGGACATCGACCGCCATGCGGCCCGTCTCCGGGATTCGCCTTGCCACCCCGAGGCCGGGATCCAGCGTTTCTTCCGGGTCGATCTCGACTACCATCTCAAGACCCGGCCGCACGATTTGGGCGGGGATCTCAG
Organism: Dehalococcoidia bacterium; assembly: GCA_965262385.1. Classification (GTDB taxonomy): domain Bacteria; phylum Chloroflexota; class Dehalococcoidia; order Lucifugimonadales; family CATOSD01; genus CATOSD01. The sequence goes on from CBDHFB010000007.1 coordinate 40,856, forward strand.
CGTTGGACGATCGTGACAGATCCCCCTCGTAAACTTCGGTCGGGATGGTCGCCGTGCGGGCCGGAATGTCCGCAATATGGATCTCGGTTCCGTCCACGTAGAACCGGGCTCGAACGGGAGGGATGACCGCCGTCGTGGGGCTCGCGGCGGTGACGAAAACTCGGAGTAGCGCCTTCTCTCCGGCGACCAGCGGAACCGGATAATCCGGCGACTGCACCGCCTGAGTGAGGTATGCAACGGACGCGCTGTCGCTCGCACACCTAGCAACCCGCAACCGGTAGATGGATCCGAGCCAAGCCTGGAAGCCGGGATCCGAGGGGGCGCAAAGATCCGTGTGGACGGCCAATAGCGTTTCGAGCCGGCCCAGACGAGTCAGTTCGGTTGGAAGGATCCCCGCCATGTCGGAATTCCCTGAGAGATGCAGCCCCGTCAGGCTCGTGAGGTCGCCGACCTCGGGCGGGACCGGGCCCGTGAGGGTGTTCTCTTCGAGCCGAAGTTCCTCGAGGTTCGTGAGGTTGCCGAGCTCGGGCGGGATCGGGCCCGTGAGGGCGTTGCTTTCGAGCCACAGTCTCTCGAGCCTCGTGAAGTTGCCGAACTCCGGCGGGATCGGGCCCGTAAGATCGTTATCCGGCAGACTCAGTTCCCTCAAGCTCGTGAGGTTGCCGAACTCGGACGGGATCGGGCCCGTAAGGGCGTTGCTTTCGAGCCACAGTTTCTCAAGCCTCGTGAAGTTGCCGAGCTCCGGCGGGATCGGGCCCGTGAGGGCGTTCGATTGAAGACTCAGTTCCCTTAAGCTCGTGAGGTTGCCGAGCTCCGGCGGGATCGGGCCGGTAAGGCGGTTCCGTTGAAGACTCAGGTTCTCCAAGCTCGTGAGGTTGCCGAGCTCCGGCGGGATCGAGCCCGTGAGGCTGTTCCATCCAAGACTCAGTTCCCTCAAGCTCGTGAGGTTGCCTAGCTCCGGCGGGATCGGGCCCGTGGGGCCGTTGCTGGAGAGCGACAGTCTTATCACCCGGCCTCGGGAATCCGTCTCCACGCCATACCAGGTCCCAAGCGGTGTGTCGGTCAACCAGTTTTCGGCGTTCTCCCAGTCCGGCCCGTCCATCGCTTTGTACAGCGTCACCAGAATGTCCCGATCCGTGCCCGTGACGGCGATCTCCCTGACGGTGATCTCCGCAGATCCCGAGGACGCTTCCACGTTCGCCGTGATCGTCGCCGTCCCTTCGGCAACCGCCGTCACCAGGCCCCTCTCGTCCACCATCGCCACCGAGCGGTCACCGGACGTCCACGAAAACACCGCACCGGCTACCGCGTGTCCGTTCTCATCGAACCCCAGAGCCGCCAATCGCAGCGTGTCGCCTAGAGCAGTGATCGTCGCTTCCGGCGGCGCCACAAATACCGAAGCCACCCGTCCCGTAACGTTAACGACCGTGATTGTCGCAGTTCCGCTTGTGCCTCCCGAACTGGCCGTGACCGTCGCCACCCCTTCGGCGACCCCGGTCACCAGACCCGATGCGTCTACCGTCGCTATCGCTGCGGCACTGGACTCCCACGAGAACTCCGCACCCGCTACCGCATTCCCACCCTCGTTGAACCCCTCCGCCATCAGCTGCAGCGTACCACCCAGCCCAATCGTCTCCGCAGACGGTGACACCTCCACCGACACGACCGGTCCCGTCACATTGACGACCGTGATTGTTGCGGCTCCGCTTGCGCCTCCCGAACTGGCCGTGATCGTCGTCACCCCTTCGGCGACCCCGGTCACCAGACCCGACGCGTCTACCGTCGCTATCGCTGCGGCACTGGACTCCCACGAGAACTCCGCACCCGCCACCGCGTGCCCGTTCGCGTCGAACCCCTCTGCCATCAGCTGCAGCGTACCACCCAGCCCAATCGTCTCCGCGGATGGCGACACCTCCACCGAGACCACGGGCTGCATCACCGTCACTCCTGCAGACCCTGAGGCTGGCTCCGAGCTGGCCGTGATCATCGAAACTCCCACGGCAACTCCGGTCACCAGACCCGACGCGTCTACTGTCGCTATCGCTGCGGCACTGGACTCCCACGAGAACTTCGCTTCCGCCACCGCATGCCCGTTCGCATCGAACGCACCCGCAGTCAGCTGAACGGTCGCGCCCAACGCGGTCAGCTCAGCTGTGGACGGTGACACCTCCACCGACACGATCGACTGCGTCACCGTTACGATCGCGGTTCCATTGGCTCCGGATCCCTGGTTCACGCTCGCTGCGATGACCGCCGTTCCGTCGCCTACCGCCATGACTAGACCAGATTGGTCTACCGTCGCCACTGAGGCGCTGCTGCTATTCCAGGTCACGGTGATCCCAGCCATCACTTCCCCGTTCTGGTCACGTACGTCTGCGCTCAGCTGCACGCTTGCGCCCAACGCTGCCAGCTCGGATGTGGCCGGATTCACTTCAACTGCAGTCGGGCGAGGCGAATCCGGTAACAGCGTAGTGGGAGTGGGAGCGGCACTGTCTCCGCAGGCCGAAACCAAGGCCATGACCACGAGCGTCCACACGACCCCCACCATGGCTCGGTGAAGACACAAGGCATTCTTCATGGATTCAACGATTCCATCCGCGAACCGAGCTGCTGCCCTACTCCGTGTATTAGCGAGTGACGGATTCGCGGCCGGCAGTCCTTCGACCGCAACGGCACGTTGACCCTTGTCTGCATGCAGAGGTCGATGTCGCCACAATCGACGCAAGCGGTCACCTGCCGTCATACGTTCTTCGCAGGCCGGGTCGATTTGACGTTGAAGCAGAAGCAGCGCAGAAGGGCCCGGAGACATCTTGAATGCCCTGTAGCCAGGTGCGAAAAGCAGTCGTGCTCGGTGCACAGAGGCCGTTGTTCTCCTGAAATTCAAACCGATTCAACATGTCGAGTTCGAGAAAGCCTTGCGGGATCGGTCCCGTGAGATCGTTGGAGTAGAGAAGCAGTGTCCTCAAGCGTGTGATGTTGCCGAGCTCGGGCGGGATCGGTCCCGTGAGGTTGTTCCTTTCGAGCTGCAGCGTCCTCAGGCTCGTGAGGTTGCCCAGTTCGGGAGGTATCGTGCCCGTGAGATCGCTCCGCGACAGATTCAGCGTCGTCAGGCTTGTGAGGTTACCGAGTTCGGGCGGGATCGGTCCCGTGAAATCGTTGCCGTAGATACGCAGGTCCTCCAAGCGCGTGAGCCTGCCGAGCTCAGGCGGGATCGTCCCCGTGAGATCGTTGCTGAAGAGCACCAGCGTCCTCAGGCTCGTGAGGTTGCCGAGTTCTGGCGGGATCGGCCCCGTGAGATCGTTGGAGTTGATACGCAGGTCCTCCAAGCGCGTGAGCCTGCCGAGTTCGGTTGGGATCGGCCCCGTGAGATCGTTCAGGCCGAGCCGCAGTTCTATCAACCTCGTGAGGTTGCCGAGCTCGGGCGGGATCGTCCCCGTGAGGTTGTTGACGTCGAGCCGCAGTTCCTCCAAGGACGTGAGGTCGCCGAGTACCCGGGGGATCGGCCCCGAAAGGCCATGCTCTATAAAACGCTCTGCCTCGGGATCCCATCTGCCGGCAAGATCCAGCCAGACGACTCGCCCGGAAGCATCCGTATCCACCCCGTACCACTCCCCGAGCGGAGCGTCGGTCAGCCAGTTCTCGCTGTTGATCCAGTTCGACCCGTCCGTCGCTTCGTACAGCACCACCAGAATGTCCCGTTCGGAAAGCGCCGCCGCCGTGACTGTAATCCCCGCGCTCGCCGATGCAGGCCCCGCGCTCGCCGTGATCGCTGCCGTCCCTGCGCTTACGGCCGTTACTAGGCCCGCTTGATCCACCGTCGCCACCGATGTGTTGCTACTGCTCCACCTCACGGTGGCCGTCGGCATGACCCTAGCGTTCTGGTCACGAACCTCCGCTGCCAACTGTACGGTCGCACCCAACGCAGTTAGCTCGGTGGCGAATGGGCTTACCGCGATCGTCGTCGGACGCGGCGGATCGGACACTGGCTCGGGCGCCGTGGCGCTGTCGGCGCCCCCGCAACCCGACGCCAAAACCAGACCCACCAACAATGCAGATATCCTCATCACAGTTCGGCAACGGCTCATCGGACTTCTCAGCGGGCCATACAACCCACAGCGGAAGTGTGTGTTTGAAGGGGTCCCCGTTCGGTGACGTGAGTATTGATATCGCCACAAACGAGTGCAAGAACTGGAGCTGGCAAGGCACAGCCGTCCGTTCCACGGACAGACACGCCCAGGTCGTTCGTTGAAGACGCGCGCCATGGCCACACTGCGGGGCTCCAGGGGGATCGAAAAGGGGAGGCGGAGCCACCCCTCGCCAGCTCCAATGTTACACATTGGGTAGACTGCTCTCCCGCTTTAATGTGCACCTGACAAGCTCGTCGCCGACGTTGGTGGCGCGGCGGATCACCGGCGCCATCCGACCTCCAGGTCTCGTCCTTCACCGGCCAAGTAGCCAGCCCAGTCGCCGATGAGCCGGCGCCTGGGCTCGAACAGGTCCGTGCGCCTGTAGGCCACCTCGACCTGGTTCCGGATCTTGTGTGCCAGCGCTGCCTCCACGACCTCGCGGGATTGATGATCATCGCGAATCCGTCGTCCTGTCCCTCCGTACAGGCGCCAAGATGGAAGGGGTGGACCATTGCCCGGAGCTGTGCTGTGGCTCATCCCGGCTCTCGTTCTCGTGAGTGCGCGCGCCGCGCTTCTCGACAGTGATGCCAGCCCTCGCGCTCGGCGGTCAGACGGTTCCCCCGCGTGCGCGGGGATAGACCCCGGACGCTTCGGTCCACTGGCCCGGCTAGCTCGATCTCCTCGGCACTGATCCCGCGGGACCCAGTCGGCTGATTCCGGCCGCGCCGAGGCCCTCAGGGCCTCTGTACGAGGCGATCACCGGAATGGATAGAGCCCGGGATCTCCGTGTCGGGGACCTCGGCCGGCCCTGTCGCCTTTTTGGCTGACGACGGCGCAGGTGCTACAGATCTGGTGAGCTTGAGGGGCCTCATGCGCGGTGTCCGGAGGGTACCGTTAGCCCGAAAGTGCGAAGGTAGGGAACGAGAACGCCCGTGTCCCTCTGGCCCGCGTTTCTGTCCCAAGCTACCGGTCGACAACGCGGAGCCCAGTGACCCCACGGATTCCAGTCCTTCTCCTTCGTTGGCTTCGTGCGCGTCCTTGCGGTGTCGCTCCCTCAAGTAGCTTACCCTGAACGTGGGGCTGTCCTCGGGCCGCCTGTCGCGCCGGTCGTAGAGCCGGGTGGTGCTGACGTTGGCGTGGCCGAGCCAGTCCTGAACGCGGGCAATGTCGGCCTCGTGTTCGAGGGCGTTGGTGGCGGCCGTGGCCCGGAGCGCGTGGACGATACGCTCCATGGGGATGGCGGCGGCCGAGGCGTACTTCCGGACGAGCTTGTAGATGCCGTCGCCGGTAAGCGGCCGGCCGGCCCAGCGGGCCTGGGTCGGCTGGAACAGGGGTGCGTTCCGGTCGTGGCGGTGCCCGGCGAGCTCAAGGTAATCGCCCAGTGCCGAGAGCGCGGCCGGGTGGACGGGGACGGGCCGGGTCTTGGAGCCCTTGCCGGTGACCCGGAAGTGCGGCACGCCCCGGTGCTCGTGGAGCGATCCGACCGTGAGGCGGGCGACCTCGTCGCGCCGTAGCCCGTGGTAGAGGAGGACAGCCAGGAGGGCCCGGTCGCGCCGGGCCAGGAGGCTCTCCCCCTCCGGAGCGTCGAGGAGCCTCCGGGCCTGGGCATCCGATAGCGCCGGTGTGCGGCCTTCGTTCGCGTTCTCCATCCGGGGCCGCCGGACGCCCGAGACGGGGTTCTCGTCGACGGCGTTCTCGTTACAGAGGTAGCGGAAGAGCGAGGAGACGGCCGAGAGCTTCCGGCACCGGGTCGCCGCACCGAGGCCCCGCGCCTCGAGCATCTTCCGCCAGGCGATGACGTGGGCCCGGCGGACGAGCCGGAGCTCGCCGAAGCGCCGGATCCCGAGCATCGACATGAACTCCCCGACGTCGCTCCCGTACGCGCGCCGGGTGTTCGGGTTGTCCACGTTGGCGAGCCACTCGGCCGCCGCAGGCACGTCGGCCAGCTGCTGGAACTCCGCCGCCGAGATCAGCCGCCGGTCGACGTCGCGCCGGACCGTCAGCCCGGCCGACGTCTGCGGCGGGACCGCGGGGTGCAGCTCAGGAGAGTCCATGCCCGATCTTACTACCGATAATGTATTTTATCAATAGTAACGCAGGCAGAGAGCCTCCAGCCCAGGCAACGAGCAAAGCCGGACCCGCTCGCAGAGGCTGGCTGGGTCTCCAACTGGTTGTAATGGTCTGCGGTAACATCGACGGTCCCACCGGATGTGTCCCCTAAAATATGCGCGGAAAACTCCCGCCGCTCACACCGGCCTGGGGACAGGCGCTCCGGGCGCGCCAGCGACGCCTCCGCAACAGGATCCGTGCTCACGCGACGGTGATTCCGGGGTATCCCGGGGTATGGGTCACCCGGCGCCGAGAAGTCTGCATGGAGAGGCTCTGCGGGCCGGGGATGAGTTCGGGGACCGGGACCCAGGAGGCAAGGTGACGACACTTGCGATGATGGCCGGGGAGCCAGTGGTGGTGTGCTGGCGGGAGAGGGACTTCGACGAGGCGCTGTCGGCCGCGGCGGATATGGGGCTTCCGGTCGCTACGACTTGGTCCGTCTCCGAAGCGGTCGGCTTCTATCCGGACGCCCACGCCGGCTCGGCGGAGGAGCTGGACCAGTGAAGCGCCCCCCGTGGCCGGCTCCCAGGAGCCACGAAAGGCCTCCCGGTGCGTCCGGCAAGATCTAGGCGCGCGCCTCCACGGGGGGAGAGAGGGCCCGGAGGGCCAGGAGGGCGCCCGGCAGGTCCCGCGCGGGGCCCTCAGAGCCCGTCAGCGCGGCGATCGCCGGCGCGGACGTCCCGTAGGACCCTGGGAAGCCCGTCCTCTAGCCCGGATCGCTCACCAGGGGTAAGCGTTCGGCCAAGCCGTGATGGCTCGGACGGGCCGGAGGTTGGAAGTGGCTGCAATCAAGGGAGACCGGTCGTCCGTGCTCGCCGATCCTTGCCAGTCGGCAGTGCAATTCCACGGCACCACCGAACGCTTACGATCTGCCGTTCTTGCCGTTAGACCATATCTGATTCCACCGTACTGAAATAGCGGGAAATGGCATCAAATGGCGGGAATCAGGGTCGCATCTCGTCCTATGGGCGAGGCAGCGCACTGCCGACGTGGTGGAGCGCAACGGAGGCCAGGGTAGGGCGAGTCAGGGTGTTGGGAGCCCTACGGTGCTGCGAACCACTCGAAAGACCGCGATCAAGTGCCGCCGGGCGGGCCTGCAGCAGCTCCATAACACGATCGTCGCCGCGTCGGACGAGGTGCGTGACCAGATTCGGCAAACCTCACTCGTATGCGGCGCTTGCGTGCCTTAGAGATGAGGTCCGATGTAGCACACTTTGAGATACCGGCTTGGAGGCGGTACCGGCCATTCGAAATGCAGGCGGTAGAATTGGGTACTGATCTTGCCGTGCCACATGCACTCAAGTTCGCCATCACCGGAAGGGTTGGGGAAGATGAACCTGCCCGGGTCAGCTTGCCTCCTAGTCCGAGACTCACCACTGAACAGGGCACGTCTGCCCCTGAAGTGTTGTTGAAGCAGCTCCCGGCCCTCGGGTGTTAGAGAGCCGTTCTCCGCCATCTCGACCATCATCCGCTGGAGGATGTCGAGCAACCCGATGATGGAGTTGCCCACGCTGGGCGTGTATGGACGGGGCCTGAGTGTCGCATCGCAGTGCTCACCAATAAGCAGACGATCGTAGCGGTTGCGGCAGTGCTCAAGAAGCTCGGACCACGTCTTGGGATCCGCGGGCTTCCCCTGCAGGGCCGCCTCCAGTTCACATCGTGCCCGGAAGTTGGGGACGTCAAGGTGGGTCAAAGGTTCCGTTAGGAAGCCTTGTAACACGCGGAGTGGAGACGCGGCGAATCTCGACGTGGCAGAGTCCTCTATCACGCTGCAGACTGCTGCAGGCCGAGCCGCCAGAATCCGACGCGCCGCCTCTCCGAGTCCGAGGTCGGTTACTTCGATGTCTTCGAAGTGGAATAGATCATCGTCTACCACTTGCTTGTCGCTTTCGATGAACGGCCCCATCCTGTTGACCCAGTTCAGCAGGAGACTCCTGCGGTCGCGTGGCATTCTGCTGGCGACCGCGGCGATGTCCAGGCCCGGTTTGACCTGTGTGCGGCCAATGTCACCCGCGCAGTAGAGGACTTCCCGAACTAGAGCAGAGCGCTGGCGGAGGAGCAGCAGCTTCTCCAGCGCCGCGTGCGGAGGGCTGGACGCGGCGCATGCCTCACCCAACGCGAGTTCGTTGACGAAGACTCTCAAGGTTGTGTCAGCCCCAGTTCGCCAATACGGAGAGATCCTGTTCCGCTTGATCGAAGAAGCCTTCGGGCCAGCTGTCGATCGCCCCATGGCGATCAAGCGTCAGCGCGGCTACTTCCGCCCCGCCCGCGTCAGTGGCGGCACTGAAGAAGTGCACGGCCACATCCTCCGGCGGAACCAGTCCCTCGCGAACGGCCAGGCGCACGCCGTTGAGCAGATGGTCACTGTGCGTTTCCACGAAGATCTGCAGCCCGGCACCCGCCATTTGCCCGAGAATCCGGCCCACTGCGGACTGCGCTCGAGGGTGCAAGTGCGCCTCGGCACTGTCGATCACGATGATTGACCCCACCTGCGCTGTCAGAAGGGACACGATCATCGGAAAGGCGTAGGCCACGCCGTAACCCACATTCCAGGGCCGCGCCCACGGACTGTCCCAACCGATCCTGAAGCTCAACTGAATGGGAGAGGCAACGTCCAACCGGCGAGCCTGTGTCCGAACGCCCGGAAACAGCTCATCTGTCCACGCATCGACCTGCGAGCGGACGGTTTGCCGTTTGTCCTCGGCACCGCGCCGACGACGGCCAAGATCAACCTCCTCGTCCGAGCATTCCAGATACCAGTACGCCGCGTACTCTCCCTCCGTACCGACATCGCCTTGCTTGCCGACCGATTGAATCTGCGACATTGACCGAGGGACCAAGGAAGACTGGAACCGGACTTCCCTATCCCCGCTGAGCAAAATCGTGTCACGTAATGCGGGCAAGAGCCGAGATTCAGAAACCAAGGCTGGGCGAAGGGTATCCAAACGCAAGGGCGGCCGGGCGCGTGCGGAATATCTCGCGTGCGTCAGCGGCAGCAATCCGCGGCGTCCGAGCCCCGAATCGTAGCCAAACGTGCACAAGATGCATTCTCCAGACTCCCCCCCACCCCTCGCCCCAAGAGACAATGACTTCGCGTTTCTGCGAAGAACATCTCTCCCTGTGCCAAGAGCGACCAAGTCGCCGTTCAGCGGTAGCTCGCCGTAATCCGAGTTTGCCCGCAGCCCCTGAGCGATCAAAAGGAGGGACTGCAGGGCCGTGGACTTGCCGGCGCCGTTGTGCCCCGTCAGGACCGTCAGCGGCGCGCACGGAAGATCCAGTGCCTCAAAGCACTTGAGGTTTCTTAAGGTCAACTCCGTAACGGTCATGTCCAGAAATCCCCCAATACCTGCTCGGTCATTTCAAACCGCGTCCACACCTGCCGTCTGCTGTTCGTGCTGTACGTGATCGCCCGGAGAAACTCTTCGTCCTGCAAGAGCATCCGCACGCCAGTGATGATCTCGTCCCTGCGAGACGCGAGTGTATTATCCAAGATCCTTGTGAACGCGTCCGATAGCACGTCAAACAGTGAGATGTTGATAGGTACCCGCCGCGTCTCCTGATTACCCTCCGCAAGGGACTTCCTGAAGGCATGCACTCCGAAGAGATCGTGATTCCGCCGCATGGAGTTGGTGAACGTTAATTGTAAGCGACCAAGCTGCTCCTTCTCTTGATTCATTGTTCCGATGGCTCGGGCCAGAAAATCGTCCATGTCACTGGTGTGGTAGTCTTTATAACCAAATAGTTGAAATGCCGCGAACCGGTTGATGACCTCCCGGTCACGCATGGTATCGCGTCTCAGCGTCCGAGCCGTGGCCGTCAAGAACAGGTCATCGTCCGCCATGCTACGAAGCCATTCCGTACCGGGACCATAGTAAAGCGCATTCCGCATTTGCTGGCGAGTGAGCTGGACTCCACCGTTCACCCGCTCGAAGATGTCGAGTCGAGTGCGGGACGGCGTGTTGCGATCGAGAATATACAGTGTCAACTGTGTATCTTCGACCCGTTCCTGCAGATCGATTGACAGATCCGAGAATCTCTGTCCATCCAGCGGATGGTCTGAGCCCAACTTGGTCAACTTGAAATCATCATTCAGAAATCGTTGAAATGAGGTTAACCTTTGCAGTCCGTCCACGACCGTAATGCGGCCATCCGAACCCTCCGCGACGTAGATTACTGGCAGCGGGATGCGCATGATGCAGCTCTCGATCAGCTTGGATGCCCTCCGGTCGCCCCACACGTAGTCGCGCTGAAATCCCGGATTCATGATGTACCGCGAGCTGTTGATCCGCTTGACCACATCCGCAACCGTGCGCACTTCGGGGCGTACCATCATATCGCGCAGCGGATACGGCGACCCTTGCTCGTCCTCTGCGGTTCCCAAGCCTTCGATATCGGGTGATTCGGTCGGCTCTCCGTTCGGAAGGTGTGGATCTCCGAGTTCCGTAGGGGGCGGGAGTGGAGCGGGCATCTCGGGCGTGGTCATCTGCTCTCCATGTGGGGTGCGCACACTGACCCGTGTAGCGACAATCAGGATGGGAACGAGAGGTCGTCACGCTTCGTAGGCTCGGGCCGCGGCGCTGGCGAACGGCAGTATCCGCTCTCTGAAGCCAAGGTCGAGTCGAGCCAGCGGGTCATGGCGGTCTCCAGCGCGTTTCGCCGTTTGCCGACCGTCGTCAGCTATCGGCGTCGAGCCGGTCACGGTTTCCCTAGCCCGGAAAAGTCACCAGGGGCGTGGCGATGGTCAACTCTCCGTCCCGGGAGGGGCTGAGGCCAGATCAGGGTGCGTTGCGGCCACTCCAGAGATGCGGATCTGGGATCTCGATGCTGTGGCTGGCCTCTTTTTGCTCGACCGGGATGCGATCCGGGAGTCCGGGGCATGCCAGGGCACGCCCCGGAGCGAAGCCATCCGAGGCGGAAGGTGGGAGTGGGTCAGCGCGGCGTTACGCAGGTACCGGGCGTAGGCGTTGAGCAGCGGTCGCCAGCTTCCGGACGATCCGCTCGAAGAGTTCACGCAACGGGTAGAGCGTGGAGAAGGAGACCCAGATCTTTCGCGTCGTCACCTTGATGGATCCGGCGATCTTCAGGAGCCGAGTGCGGATGGTCCCGGCCTGGGCTCTCGCCATCGAGGTGGATTGCAGTCCGAACTGGCGGATGATCTGCATCAGAACACCGGCGAAGGCCGAGAAGCAGGCCCGCAGCTGGTTGGTTCGCATCGTGGTCGCCGAGGTCCGGTCGGCAAACAGATCCTGCTGCTGCTCCCTGATCCGGTTTTCCATCTCGCCCCGTGCACAGTAGAGATCCTCGTACAGGGGCTTCGCCCGGATCGTCACCTTCGGGATGTTGGTGACGACGAATCTGGAATTGTAGCCACGTGGCCCCGGCAGCCACTCCGCCTTGGCTACGACACGACGTTTGCAGCTCCAGCCAGCGAGCGTTCGATAGCGGAAATCGCGGAATCGCCGAGAGGCCTTGCCGAGCATCACACACCGGCTCCCCGCTTTGCTCATCTGCCGTCTTATCTTTCGTTGTCGCCTGGGGTTACGCGACAAGCCGAGCACATACCAGATCCCGTTGTCCTCGCACCACCGCATGATCTGATCACGGCAGAAGCCCGCATCGCCGCGAACCGTGATCTTCACCTCCGGCCAGCGCGCCTTTCCACGGCGCACACAGAAGGCGGTCTACGGCAATCGCCGGCGGATCCGGGGCAACCGGGGGAAGCGGCTGCTGCGGCGGAGGGGCGAGAAGCTGGAGCGGACGTTCGCGCACCTGCTCGTGAGCGGAGGGTTGCGCCGCGTCCACGTTCGCGGGCAGAAGGAGATCCGAAAACGCTTGCTGGTTCACGCCGCGGCCTTCAACCTCGGGCTGATGATGCGCGCGCGCTTCGGCTTCGGCACCCCGCGCGGCCTGCAGGGCCTCGCGGCAGCGGCAGCGGCCCTCGCCGACGCCTCCGCACGCCACTTTGCGACCGTTGTCGGCCAAATCGGGCGCATTTTCGGCCTCCTAAGCCCCAACACCGGCTCCTTCCGCCCTTCAGGCCGCCTCTTGCACAACAAGACCGCGCTCACTCGCCTCCCGCCGTTCGTACAATCGGCGCGCTGGCAGACCACTTCTTCCACGGCCTGCTAGACGTATCCCGCTAGGTCTACGTCTGGGGCATCGCTGACGACGTACTGCGCGATGTCTACGTCCGCGACAAGGACCCCGACTGTCAGCTGCCCATGACCGTGCTGCGACGCCTCGACGTGGTTGTTGAACCCACGAAGCAGGCCGTCCTGGACATCAGGGCCACGCTCGACCGGATGAGGATCGTCTACCGGGACGCGGCGCTGCGGCGGTCGGCCGGCCAGCAGTTCTACAACACCTCGAAGTTCACCCTGCTCGCCCTGAGGGCCTGAGCCGGCCGGCAGCTCAAGGCCGACTCCAATTCCGCCCAGTCGCCGCCCTCAACAGCAGGCATGCGGATGCTAAGGCTGGCCGCCGTCTTCTTGATGAGCTGGCGAACCCGACCAGCCTGAAGACCCTGACCTGGCCCGACCGGGAGTCGGCGACTTGATCGCCGACGACTCCCTCGCTATGTGCTCTGAGAACCGAACACCTATTCCATCCGACACCCTCTTGCGCCGTGAGGAGCCCTAGCCCTTAAACAAGCGCATTGGGTTTCGGGGCACCGTCTTGGCTGTGAGGTGTGCAGATTTCAGGTGATCTGCGGTCCGAGAGGCCGTGGACGCGGGGTCTGCGTGCGCAGACGGGGTGTTTCCCGGTCGCTGCGGAGGTCTCTGGGGCGCGTTTCCTGGTGCCCGGAGACAGCGGTGCCGAGAGTGCGCGCAGCGCTGCTAAGGTGGGGCGAGGCGTTCGGGGTGGTACTACCCGAAGCCGGTCCGCTCGGTCGCGCCCCAGACGCTGAACAACCTGTCGACAGAGGGCTGCCACCCGATGATCCGCAGCGTTGTCTGCCGCGCCCGGCGGATGACCTGGCAGGGAAGCAGGATCATCTCGCGGATGAACGTGCGGAACTCCATGGCGACGTAGCGTCGGCGATCGGCCTTGCGGTGCATCATCAGGGCGAACCAGCACTTCAGGTTCCACGCCAGCGTCGCGATTACCATATATGCCCAGTTGCTGACCAGCTCGTGGGTAGGCGCCCGCATCGCATCCACGCCGCTCTTGAGCTGGGCGATGAGGTTCTCCTGGTCGCAGCGCTGGTTGGCCAGCCGAACGATTGCTGCCGCGCTCACATCCGTGCGCGTGGTGATGTAGTAGTAATAGCGGATCTCGTCGATCAGGGCGTTCTCGCCCTTCGTCCTGCTGATGTTCTTGCGGACCACGACCATCCGGTACTTCTTGCCGCACTTGACCGGACGGTATTTGAGCTCGGCGACGTGTTCGCAGTCCAGCGTCAGGTTCACGTATCCACGCTCCTTGACGATCCGGTCCTTCTCGTTCGGGCGCTTGGCGCGCGTCTGCCCGGACCGGGACGCCCTGCGCGGCTGCCGCTCCAGGGGCTTCCACTCCTCCTCGTCCAGCACGTTGACGACCATCTCCAGTGTCGGGTTCGACTTGTAGCCAAAGATGAAGTCCGCCTTCTTGCTCCACTCATCGGAGTGGGCCGTCAGCGAAAAGGCCGTATCCCCGCGTACACACACACGCTTGACATGCGGCGCCACCAGGTCGATCGACCGGTCGATCCACTCCCCCGCGCCCGTTTGACTCGGTACGTTGCCCGGCCGGTTCACCAGGTAGAGCACCTCGCCCGTGTTGGCCAGCGAGGTCACCAGCGGATGGTAGCCCCACACGCCCTTGTAGGACATGTCCATCCCCGCCTTCTTCTCGCCTTGCGTCGGCGCCACCGTCCCATCCACGTCCACATAGGCCACCGGCCCCAACAGATCGCGGGCCCGGCCCTTCCACAACTGCGGCCGCACTGCGTTCAACGCCTCCATCAACTCGACCACGTCCGCTTCCCTGAAGCGCCGCATGAAGTCCCCCGCCGCCGTCGGGCTCGGGATCATCTCCGCATCCAGCGCATCCAGATAAGGCACGTTGTTGCGCAAACCGTTGAGGTCCTCGAGCCGTGTGCTCCCGCACAGGATGTTGTACGCAATGTTGAGCACATGGTCCGACTCGTGGTACGGCAGGTGCCGCTTCAGCAGGTGCAGCCGCCGGTCGATCTCGCGCACCAGCCCGAGCCTCGAGACCAGCCTGCGTATCACCCCGATCCCGCCGAAGCTCATCGCGCCGATCCGGTTCCCGATTTCAAGCTGGATCCGGCCCAGCCCGAACACCGGCTTCGACCGAGCTGGCCCACCCCGTGCCCTGGCTTGGCGCGCCTTCGCCCTCCGCCCCCGCTGGGCACTGTTCTTTCGACTCTGCTTGTACGAGATTGCCTTCACCGGAAAGGCCTCCTGGTTGGATTCGGCGAACCGCGTCAGAATCGTTCTAACTACTTCCAGGATAAGCCTTTCCGGTACTTTACGCAAGACCCCATAACCCCATCACGCTTGCTTAAGGGTTAGTGGTCTTCAGCGACCGGCCGACCAGAGGGAAGACCCCGAGCCGGTGGAGGGTCAAGGTCTCCTCGAACCCCTCGTTTAGACTGGCCACGGCAGACTGGTTCACCTCGCCGAGCTCGTGCTTGAGGGTTTTCAACGCCTGGGCGGCCTCCTTGTACGTGGGCCGTTGATACGCACGTTGGAGTCGCCGGCGCCAGTTCTTCTGCTCCGCCCTCGGCAGGTGCGAGATCACGTTCTCCCGTTTGTGCCACTGGCACCGTTGGATCAGCACCTGGTCCTTGAAGGCCGCGAGCACGCCGCTCCGGAGCCCCTTGGCCCCGTCGATCACCACGAGCGCTCCGGCCGACAGATCGAGACCTCGGTCCTTCAGGCCCCTGAGGAAGGACCGGATCACCACCGCGTTCTCCGTGTCGGTCTGGACGAAGCCGAGGAACACCTTGTCCCCCTCAAGCGTCACGCCGAGCGCCACCACCATCTCGTCCTCGGCGAAGCTCTTCCCGTCCAGGACGAGCGCCACCACGTCATAGACC
Organism: Dehalococcoidia bacterium; assembly: GCA_965262385.1. GTDB lineage: Bacteria > Chloroflexota > Dehalococcoidia > Lucifugimonadales > CATOSD01 > CATOSD01. Next base: position 56,135 of record CBDHFB010000007.1, read on the forward strand.
GAGAGGTCCCGCTCCTGAAACTCCTTCAGCCTCGCGGCGGTGGCCTTCTTGAACTCCCGCGAGACCCTCGACTTCGACAGCCCGATCGCTCCGGGCACCGCCTCGACCGCCGCCTCGTAGTCTCGGCATGAGATCCCGAGCAGCACCTTCCGAAAGAGCCCCTCGTCCACCTCTCCGGCCGAGCCGTGGAGTCGCTCGTACGATGCGAGCCTCACCTCTCCGGCCCGGCCCCGCACCCGAGGTACTCGCACCGGATGCCGCTGGCCGCCCAACCTCACCGACCCGGGGTTGTGCCCGTGCCGGTATCCGCTCTCGTCGTCCCCCTTTCGGGCGTGCCGCCGCCCGGCCAGCTCCTCTACCTCTTCCTCGAGCATCCGGCTCACCTCCGCCAGTCCAAGCGGAATCAGCTGCCGGATCAGCTCCACTCGCGGGTCCAGCTCCAGCGCCTGGATCTCCTCCCAACTCATCTCGCTCGGTTCCCCAAGCCGCCGGTCCTTCTTGCCCCGCTCAACCAGCCTCGGCATCCTTCCCATCGGTGGCCTCCTTCCTCTTTTGTTGGTCCCGTGGCGTGCTCGCACACCCACGTTACCTGAGGTCGGAGGCCGCTTCAATTTCAACTAAAGATGGGACTCACTCGCCGGGGGTGAGAATCAAACTCACAAGGGGTTGCCCCCGGGGGATTTTAGGTACGTTGTCTCTGGGTTTGTGATTCGTCAGAGGTGGCTATCGAGCGTAGCAACGCCAAGGGTTTTCGCGCCTTGCTTAGTTGCGGGCATTCGCGCTGATTCACGGGATTTCGCGGAGCTATTTGCCCGAGACTCTTCGTCACCCCCTACATCGAAGGCGACACCCTCCGCGACAAGATCGATCGCGGACTGTCGGTCGATGAGGCGCTGGAGATCACGAAGAAGGTGGCGTCGGCTTTGGACTATGCTCACCAGCTATAAGCCTACGTATCAGAGGAGGATGGTGTTTCGGCACCAGCTGCTCTTCCAGCAGTGACTCTAGGGGTTGGTATTCCCCCTCCTCTCGTTTGCCGAGGCGTCCCCAGGGGCCTAGGCCTTAAACAAGCGCATTGGGTTTCGGGGCACCGTCTTGGCTGTGAGGTGTGCAGATTTCAGGTGATCTGCGGTCCGAGAGGCCGTGGACGCGGGGTCTGCGTGCGCAGACGGGGTGTTTCCCGGTCGCTGCGGAGGTCTCTGGGGCGCGTTTCCTGGTGCCCGGAGACAGCGGTGCCGAGAGTGCGCGCAGCGCTGCTAAGGTGGGGCGAGGCGTTCGGGGTGGTACTACCCGAAGCCGGTCCGCTCGGTCGCGCCCCAGACGCTGAACAACCTGTCGACAGAGGGCTGCCACCCGATGATCCGCAGCGTTGTCTGCCGCGCCCGGCGGATGACCTGGCAGGGAAGCAGGATCATCTCGCGGATGAACGTGCGGAACTCCATGGCGACGTAGCGTCGGCGATCGGCCTTGCGGTGCATCATCAGGGCGAACCAGCACTTCAGGTTCCACGCCAGCGTCGCGATTACCATATATGCCCAGTTGCTGACCAGCTCGTGGGTAGGCGCCCGCATCGCATCCACGCCGCTCTTGAGCTGGGCGATGAGGTTCTCCTGGTCGCAGCGCTGGTTGGCCAGCCGAACGATTGCTGCCGCGCTCACATCCGTGCGCGTGGTGATGTAGTAGTAATAGCGGATCTCGTCGATCAGGGCGTTCTCGCCCTTCGTCCTGCTGATGTTCTTGCGGACCACGACCATCCGGTACTTCTTGCCGCACTTGACCGGACGGTATTTGAGCTCGGCGACGTGTTCGCAGTCCAGCGTCAAGTTCTCGTATCCACGCTCCTTGACGATCCGGTCCTTCTCGTTCGGGCGCTTGGCGCGCGTCTGCCCGGACCGGGACGCCCTGCGCGGCTGCCGCTCCAGGGGCTTCCACTCCTCCTCGTCCAGCACGTTGACGACCATCTCCAGTGTCGGGTTCGACTTGTAGCCAAAGATGAAGTCCGCCTTCTTGCTCCACTCATCGAAGTGGGCCGTCAGCGAAAAGGCCGTATCCCCGCGTACACACACACGCTTGACATGCGGCGCCACCAGGTCGATCGACCGGTCGATCCACTCCCCCGCGCCCGTTTGACTCGGTACGTTGCCCGGCCGGTTCACCAGGTAGAGCACCTCGCCCGTGTTGGCCAGCGAGGTCACCAGCGGATGGTAGCCCCACACGCCCTTGTAGGACATGTCCATCCCCGCCTTCTTCTCGCCTTGCGTCGGCGCCACCGTCCCATCCACGTCCACATAGGCCACCGGCCCCAACAGATCGCGGGCCCGGCCCTTCCACAACTGCGGCCGCACTGCGTTCAACGCCTCCATCAACTCGACCACGTCCGCTTCCCTGAAGCGCCGCATGAAGTCCCCCGCCGCCGTCGGGCTCGGGATCATCTCCGCATCCAGCGCATCCAGATAAGGCACGTTGTTGCGCAAACCGTTGAGGTCCTCGAGCCGTGTGCTCCCGCACAGGATGTTGTACGCAATGTTGAGCACATGGTCCGACTCGTGGTACGGCAGGTGCCGCTTCAGCAGGTGCAGCCGCCGGTCGATCTCGCGCACCAGCCCGAGCCTCGAGACCAGCCTGCGTATCACCCCGATCCCGCCGAAGCTCATCGCGCCGATCCGGTTCCCGATTTCAAGCTGGATCCGGCCCAGCCCGAACACCGGCTTCGACCGAGCTGGCCCACCCCGTGCCCTGGCTTGGCGCGCCTTCGCCCTCCGCCCCCGCTGGGCACTGTTCTTTCGACTCTGCTTGTACGAGATTGCCTTCACCGGAAAGGCCTCCTGGTTGGATTCGGCGAACCGCGTCAGAATCGTTCTAACTACTTCCAGGATAAGCCTTTCCGGTGCTTTACGCAAGGCCCCATAACCCCATCACGCTTGCTTAAGGCCTAGCCTACCGTCGTCCCGACACGGTTTGGGTTTCTCAACGCCCATCACAGATACTCACCACCACCTTGATAGGACAGCGTTGTGGCAACGTGCTTCATGATCCAGCCCTTTGATGAAGGTAAGGTGTACGACAAGCGGTACGCCGACG
>CBDHFB010000008.1:0-22816 GCA_965262385.1 Dehalococcoidia bacterium
GCGGGTGGGTTGTCCTTGCTGGCGGGGTTGCCGTCGACGCCCAGGAGTATGGCGCGGGGGTCGCTCCAGTCCTTCACCACAACGCCTCGGTGGTCGCGCAGCAGGGTGCCGTCATCGCCCAGGGGGTCCCCATCGACGCTGCGGGCCACCACCGGGCGGGTGGCGTAGATACGGGAGCCGTTGTTGCGTCCCTTCGCCTCGTCCCACATATAGGCAAGGCGAATCGTGGAACGCCAGGCGGGAGCACTCACCACACCCCAGCGCCGGGTGGACGTGCGCTCAATCATCGGGCCGCGGTCGGAGTCGGGCAAGTGGCGGACGTGGAAACGGATCGGATCGTCAAGGGCGGTTGCGGAGGTTGGTAGATCGTCTACCCGGATCAACCGGCGCTCATAGCGGCCGTGCTCGATTCGCATGTTGTCCAGCTCCACCAGAGCGCGGCGCAGCAGCTTGAGGTGCTTGTTGCGCTGGTAGCCACCGCGCATGCGGTCAGCCGCGGCGTCGTAGTACCGAGGCCAACACCACTCGAACAGATTCCGCAGGGTGATGGGCGGTACAGCAAGCCACTCGCGTTCTTGGATGCCGATGGCGGTGAGCACTTCGACAAAGAGGCGCTGTGCGAGCGGGGCACCCCGACCACGGGTCTGTATCGGGCCGGTGCCGGTCAGGTCGTACAGAGTCAGCCAGGGCACCGGCGGGACCAGTGATCGTGGCGGCACCAGTCCGGGCAGGTAGCCTTGCTCATACTCGCGCACAGGTCCCAGGGGGGTGTGGCGGTCCAACGCGAGAGGTAGCGTTTCCTGGTTGCGTCTGGCGTGGCGTAGCGAGTGGGGGAGGATGGCGCGGGGGCGCTGGTCTACCGCCACTAGGCGTGCACACGCGGAACTTTGGGTGTCGGGCGTGGTGGCTGCTGCTGGTCTCGGTGGCGAGATCTGCTTCCGCTTTGGCGCTGGCTTGCACCGTTTCGCGGTGGCGGGGGAGTCCGGCTTCGCGGCGGCAGCCTTGGCCCGAGCAGCGGCTGCTCGCTGCTCCCCTACCCGCGCACTCTCGGCGAGTTGTTCGGCGCTTTCGGCGCGGTAGTGGGCGAACTTCTCTACCCGTTCGGCGGCCTGCTGGCGGGCCTTTGAGTCAGCTACGGCGTCTGCTCTGCGGAAGCGTTCGGCTTCGCGATCGAGGGCCTTGAGGTCGGCGACGGCGAACAGGGGTGGGGTATCGTCCGGGGGAGGATCCAGTTCCCTGCGTTTCTGTCTATCGCGACGTTCGTGGAGATCACGGTTGGCCTCTTGCAGGTCCTCGGAGGCGGGATCTTCGGTACTGCGTTCGGGGTTGCGCATCCCTTTCGTACCATGCCGACAATCGGAGTCTGTGTCATGGGGTCCCGGCTGCCTGATGTGGCTTGGCACTGCAGGAGCGGCCTCGGGATGAGGCCGGCTCCTGGCCCCAGGGCAGGCGGCTTCCTGGGGCAACGTCCAGGGAGGGCGCTGCCACGATTCATCGTGCGGTCATTTTCATGCTGCAATGATAGCTACAATGAAGCCCGCTCCCTGGCGAAGCGGGAACATGCGGCGCGCACCAGGCGACCATCCTTTCTTTCCTTTAATGAGGGGCTCACCGCAGCAAGCTCTCGGCCGGCGAGAAGTTCATGTACTTGCCGAAGGAAATGCGGCGCGCCCGCCGGCGCTCGACGATGCCGAGGGCGGCGCGGGTCGCGGCCTGGTCGAGGCCCGGATGACCGAGCAGGTTGCGGATCGCTGCCAAGCTGATCGGGTCACGCCATATGGGCCAGGTGAAGACGAAGGTGCCATCGGAGTCCCGGCCGCCGCCGAGGACCTCCAGCCGGGCTTCCCCAGCACGGCGCCGCGGAACCGCCGTCAGCGCGGCCAGGCCGACGGCCGCGAGGCGGTTGGCGCCATGCTGAGTGGTTGCCTTCGTCTTGGGGTCGGTGGGATCGGTGGCGCGGTGCGCATAGCGCACGTCCTCATGCGGATCCCAGCGGAATGAGGGCGTGGCATCGGGCCGCACCCAGGGTGTGAACAGCGCCTCGCTCAGACAGTCAGTCTCCAAGACGGTCGGCTGGTTGCGTTTCGGGCCACGATCAGGTTGCCGCTGCCGCGGCACCGTCTGTAGCCGCTCCAGGAAGTGCTGGTGTCCCTGGCCGAAGATCAAGCACAGGGGCGTCGGCTCCGCCTCGGGTGTCTTGTTGCGTTCCCGGACCGCGGCGTCACTGACCAGGGCGGCCCACAGATCGGCCGTGTAGCTGTCGCTGCCGGCGGCCTCGCGGAGTTTTTCGGTAGCGGCCACCAGAGGCAGCTTCAGGTCCTTGTACGGCGCAAAGTCATGCCGGGCCGCCAACCGTTGGACGCCGGCGGCCGTGGCGGTCAAGATCGCGTCCCTGCCCACCGCCTCCGACAGATACAAGACCGGCCGAACCGGCGGCGCATCGACGCTCCAGGCGACCCGTGGCTGCGGCCATGCGGGGGTTGCTTCCTCGAGGGCGCGCAGCAGGCCGAGCAGAGCCAGGAAGGCGAGCAGGTTGCCCGGCTCCAGCCCGACAAGCCGATGCGCACGCGGGTCGGTGCTCATGGCGCTGGCCGCTCGGCTTCCGAGGCGCGATGGTCGGCGAGGCGCAGGATCGTCTCCAGCCGCGCCAGGCCCCATACGCCGTAGCGGCGCTTGAGCCGATCGAACAGGGACGCCCAGTCGAGGCCCTTGAAGTCGTAGGCCAGTGACTGCGGCCCCTGGTTGCCATCCTGCGGATCGCCAAAGCCGAAGAACGGCCGCCCGAACCCATGATGCGTCCCGATCAGCCACAGCACCAGGTGGGGATCGTGCGCATCAGCAAAGCGCGGGTCGGCTGTTGCCAGGCGCACCGACAGCGCCTCGTGACGCCACCCCTTGGGCAGCCCGGCCCGCTCCCAGGCCCCCTGCTGTGAGGGATGGCCGCTCTTGGCCAGGACCGGACCATCAGGCCGGTTCCACCAGTCAGCGCCCGCGAGCATGAGCTGGAACCGCTCATCCGCCTTGCCGGCGTCGTGCAGGAGCGCGGCCAGGCGCAGGTCCGCGGCGACGTGCGCGGGGAGCCCGAGCGTCGCCGTGAAGCGCTCGACCCAGGTCACGACCCCGCAGGTGTGTTCGTCCAGGGCGACCTGGCGCTCAGCCGAATGGGACAGCGTGTCGTCCTCGGTGACGGGTTGGTCCTGCGCCGGCTCGCCCTCGATGCCGTACCATGCTACCACGATAGCACCGGCGTCCGGCGGGCCGTAGGGGAAGCGGAAGTCCACCTTGCCCTTGGCGCGGCGAAGAGCGGCGAGCTGCTCGCGCACGTTGCGCCGGGTGCCGTCCGTGCCGTCCTCTACCGTGGCGTCGCCGGCCTCGTCCGGGAGCGCCGCCAGCAGCTCGTCGAGGGCCGGGGCGTCGGTGCCCGTCAGCACTGCCGCCAAGCGCTGCCAGTGTTCCACTTCCGGAGTCACCCGCACTGCCAGCCGGCGCCCGCGGTAGGGCAACGCCGCTGCATCGGCCACGTCCGCCACGGGATCCAACGCCATCGGCGTCCAGCCATGCTCATCGCAGCCGCCGTAGTCCGCGGGCACCACCAGCACGTCGCCCGGTCGCAACTGTGCCGCGTCGACCAATCCGGTGCGGGGATCGTCAGCGCCAGCCCAGCGGAACGCCAGCCGATCCGTCTCGCTGAGGAAGACCTCGAGGTCCTCCTCGCGCTCGGGCACGTCGGCGACCTGTGCCGCGCGCGCGGTGTTCCAGCGCCGCAGCCACGCGGCGGCTGCCCAGATCGGCACGGTGACCATCTCCGTGCTACGCGGGCGCACCAGCTCCAGGATCGCCGTGAGCTTGGCAACGCCGGCGGCCGTCAGGTCGGAGCGGGCGATGTCGCTGCGCCATACCAGGGAGACTTCCGCCGGCGCGCGCTGCACGCCGTGCAGGAACAGTCCGACCTCGGGGTCCGCCCCTGGCGGCGGTGAGGTCCGTGCCCACAGGTCGAGGTAGGCGGGCATCAGGACCGGCGCCCGGTCGCGCGGTGCGGCGAGCTCGGCCACGTCGATCTTGGCCCGCCGCAGGCGCCGATCGAGCGCATCCACGCCGAAGTCCACGCGGTCGTTCCTGGCGATCCCGGTGAGCGCGTCCCAGGTCTTGCGGATGCGGTCGCCGTAGACGGGATCATCCGCCTTCTTTGCCAGGCTCTCGGTCGTGACCAAGATCGCGCCGGCGGCCCGGATGGGTCGCCCGCCGCGGTTGACGCGCCCGAAGCGCTGGCGCAGCGCATCGAGCGGCGCCGCCTGGGTCACCAGCCCGTCGAGGTCGAGGTCAACGCCCACCTCCAGACACTGGGTGGCGACCAGCAGCAGCGGTGCGGCGGTCGCGCGGGCCGCTGCCCCGGTACGGAAGGGATCGAGCTTGCCCTCGACCCCCCTCCGGTCGACGTCGCGCGCGCGCCCGATCAGCAGCTCGACCGTACCGCCCTCCACGCTGTCGCGCAGCCGCTCGAAGATGGCGCGGGCCAGGTCGACCCGGTTGACCACCACGCCGACAGCAGGGGCGGCTATCCCGCCGCGGTGCAGCCGCTCTGCCAGGTCGCGTGCCGTTCGAGCGAACGCGCCTGCAGGATCCGTGGTCGGTATCGGCTTCATCAGCTTGGCCGGTTTGGGAGCCGCGACCCGCTGCTGCAGGACCTGGTGCTTGCGATCCGCCGGTCCGAGCTCAAAGCGACGCTCATAGTCGCCGCCTGGCGTGGCCGTGAGGACCACCGCGGTCACGTGCGCGCTGCCGAGCGTGCGCACCGCCTGCAGCGTCTGCCGGAATGGCTCGGACAGGTGCGCCTCGTCGAGCAGGATCAGGGTGTCCTCCCCCAGGAGCCCGGCGTGCACCGGACTCATGCGGTTCGAGACGCCGTAGCCGCGGAACAGGAGCCGGGAGCCCACCTGGTCGACCGTGGAGCAGAGGATGGTGGGCTGCGTCGGGGTACGCGCCCAATCGTGCTCCAGCGGGGCGCCGCCGCGCAGTCGCGCCACGACCAGCGGTGGCTCGCCGGCGCCGGCGAGGCGTTGTAGCCTCCGGGCGACCTCGCTGACCACGGCGCGGCCTGTCTTTACCTGGGACGGGGCACCCAGGGCCCGGGCGATCGTTGCGGCGCGGCGATGGGCGTCGTCGACCACCAGGCGCCGGTCTACGACCAGGGTGATCCGGAGCGCCGCGCGCCGTGGCGTGACCATCTGCTGCAGGGCCAGATGGAACACGGCAGCATCCAACGCCGCCGTCTTGCCGGAGCCGGTTGGCAGGCTCAACACATCCGGCCACCGGTTCTCGCGCGCGAGCAGTTCGACGAGCTGCTGTTGCCAGGGGAAGGGCGAGTGCCCATGGATGGCGCTGAAGAACCTGGTGAAGTCCGCCGGTGTCAGCGCCGCCATTTCAGCGGTCCCCGAGGCGGCGGCACAGCCCGAGCCCGGTGAAGCGCCCGGCACCGAGCAGCACCGGGCCGGCAACCTCGCGTCCGAAGTCGATCACGGCATGGGTCAGCGAGCGGCTGGCCAGCGGCGGCGGGACGCGCCAGGCGGTCCAGGGCGGCGCGCCCGGGCGCGGCCACGCCGGCGGCGTTCCTTCCACTCCGGAGTGCTTGCCGACCTGGATGGTTGCCGGATCGGGCCGCGGCAGCCCGACGTTCGCGCAGGCGTCAGCGATCAGCTCGCGGATCTTGCCCTCGTCGTCGTAGCGTTTGAGGTGGCGGTCGAGCACGATCGGCGTCACGCTAGCCCAGCACCGGGCGCGCTGCAGGTACGGCCGGGGATCGAGCGAGCGTTTGCTCGCCGCGCCGGCGGGCGAGAGGTAGAGCCCACTGCGCAGCGGCCCGCCCCTGAGCTCGAGCATGCGCCGCTGGTGGCCGCGATCGTAGGGGGCCACCTTCTCGAACGCGGCGGGCAGCCCCGGAACGTCACGGAGGGGCAGTTCCGTGGCGGGTATCAGAGCGAAGCCGAACACGCGCCCATCGGCGTGCGGGTGCCCGACGAACGCCAGCGGCACGATCGCCAGGTGCGGTTCGCGCGTCGGCTGGCCGTCCGGCGTGTGTCCGGACACGACCTCCGGGATCTCGTCTGCCATGCCGATCCCGCGGTAGCCGCTCATCAAGGTATGCCGCAGCGTGCGGCTGACCAGTGCTGCAGCGTGAAGGTCGGGCACGACCCCGCCGGTCACCTCCAGCACCAGCCAAGCGGGATCCTGTGGGGGCGGCGCCGCCGGCGGGGGCGGTACCGAGGCACCGGGCAGGATCGTCGGCCGCTTTGGGTTGGCGCGGTATGCCTGCCGCAGCTCCTGCAGGCGGCCGGGGTAGACCTGGCGCACCGCAGGTGCCGCGGCGTGTGCCAGCGCCGGTGCGCTGCCCGTCAGGAAGCGGCACCGCACCAGGCTTGCCGAGTGGCCGATGTAGCCCACGTCGTGCGCCAGCGCGCCCAGCGCTGCCAGCAGCTCCGGGGGCGGCTCGGCCGTCCACACCAGCGCCATCACCGGGTCGTCGAGATACGCGACCGGAAAGCGCCGCGGCTGGCGCGGCCGCGACCGCGGCATGATCTTGAGATAGGTCGCTACTGCCGTGGAGGCGCGCTGATCGTTCGGGGGAACGAACACGTCCGGGGCCGTCCGTGCCGTGTGTCTGCCGGCATGGATTGCCGGAGGACTCTGCGCTTCCAACCATTCCAGCGCTCGCCGTTCGCTGCTCTGCTCGCCGCGTACCGCCCAGGCGGACACCAGCCCCGAAAACACCCGATCCGGTTGCGGCGGCCATTCGGGTGTCGCGCTTGCCGGGCTGTGCCCAGCAGCGCGGCACACGCCGGCGAGGAACTCGATTTCCAGGACGAGACTCACTCGTCCCTTTCGTCGTCGCGTCCTTCGCCCCCCAGCGCCAGCTCGCGGCTACGCCGGACGATCTCGGTCAACTTCTGTTGCGGCTTCAACGTGATCGAGGCGAACGCGAACCCGGCCTGTTCGGCACCGGCATACGCTTCCCGGTACAGCTCCTGCGCTGCCGGGCGGTCGACCTCGACCGGTTCCGTCGAACCATCGGCGTGCACCAACTCCAGCGCCGCCGTACCATCGCACACTAGGTCGCAGCGCGAGCGCAACGCATACCCTTTCGCGTCCTGCTCGGTGAGCGCCACCAGCCCAAGCGCGGCCAGGAGAGCGCGCCCGGCCGCGTTCCGTTCCTCGTCGCCGAAACGCAGCCGCCTCAGTCCCGCCAGCGTCAGCACGGCGCGGTGTTCCGCATAGGTGCAGGTGATGCCCAGGGGCGCGACCGACGGCGTGATGTTGCCGTGGTTGATTTCCGAGGGCCGCACCGGCTTGGCTCCCTTGCCGGCTTCCTCGCGGTCGGTGCTCCACGCGGTCGGGCTCTTGAACACCTCTACCTTTCGTAGCACGCCCAGCGGGTCGATACGGCTGCTCGTGCGCCGGCCCGCCGTCTGCGGCTCGGTCCTCCCGGTGCGCCGATCCCGCACGACTTCCTCTACCGGCGTGTCGATTCCCATGATTTCCGACACCAGCGCCCGCGGAAACTTGGCGCCCAACCCACCGCCCTCGCCTTGGCTGTGCCACGCGCCGAACAGCAGCGCCGAGGGTGAGAGTTCCAGCAGCGCAGTGGCGTCCGCCGACGTCGCTGCGGCCAGCCGCTGGCCCTGCTCGCTCTCCATGAAGGGCACCTCGTTCAGCAGGCTGTCCCGGATGATGGCGTCGTATACTCGGTGCGGAGCGTCCAGGGACGTGATCTGTTCCAGCGGCTGCAGTCCCGCTTCCCGAAAGTCGACCATCACGAAGGGCAACGGGATCGCGGCTTCCGTCGCGGCCGCCAGCAGCGCTTCCTCCATTCGGTTCGCCTGGCTCTGTACGCTGTCGATCAGCACGCACCACACCTCGCCACCGTTGAGGCGGCGGCGCTCGAACACGTGCCGCGGCGGTCCTTCGCGCTCGGGCGGATAGGTGGGCGGGAACAGCTTGTCCCCTACCCCTCCGGCTGGCTGCAGACGCCGCACCCGGCGGATGGCTGCATGCTTGGCGATAGCTGCTCTGAGTGCTGGTATTGAAAGCATCCATTTCATGATCGGCAGCGCCGCGAGTGCGAATAAAAGGAAAGGAGGGGGCGCCTCATGGCTGCGAGCGCTCCGATGCCGACATCAGATAATGTGTGGTTCAGCAGGGTTCGTTTGAGTTGCTACAAAGGCGAACTCTGGCAGCACTCGCAAAGTGGTGCGCAACCGTTTTCGGTATGGCATTCTGTATCGGGTGCCTGTTCCCGGCGTTCAGCGCCGGGCCTCATTGAAGCATTCAGAGCGAGACCACGGTCGAAGAACAGATAGCGTCCTGTTCCCGGCGTTCAGCGCCGGGCCTCATTGAAGCCCAACCCCCCTTGCTAATGCGGCGCCCATGCGCTACCTGTTCCCGGCGTTCAGCGTCGGCCTCATTGAAGCATGAATATGCACCGGCACCATGCGGACGGTGGCGTGATCCCCCGGCGTTCAGCGCCGGGCCTCATTGAAGGTATCGGCTTGAACCCCTCGTCTTCCCGGTGCGCAACGCCGGGCCTCATTGCAGCGGAGGCAACGAATGAACTCCTTCGGGACAGCCCGACACTCCCCGGCGAACAGTGCCGGGGCCGCATTGAAGCGAAAGCGCCGATACTGAGGGGATGACAATGGGCGTTGTCGGCACTCTGGTGCCGCCCTCTCGGATCGTGGCCCTTGATGGTGGCTGATCGGTCCTGACGAGGCAATTCGGAACAGAAGCGCAGCGCCCCGGCCCACAAGGGGCCGGGGCGCGGAGCGCAGGGGAAGGGGCGGAGCGAAGCGGAGCCCCGCCCCCTCCCTACCTACTGTGTAGGTATGGGGAGGAGGGGCCTTGGGTGAAAAGTCACTTGCCCTACTATTACAGGAATTACGGCGTCGAGCGTTTGCCCGTGTCCCATTCAGCGTTTGCCCGTGTCCCATTAAACGTTTGCCCGTGTCCCATTAGCGTTTGCCCGTGTCCCATTAGCGTTTGCCCGTGTCCCATTCAGGCGTTACCGCGTGTCCCCCTTGGGCGTTTGCCCGTGTCCCCCTCAGCGGCGCGGCTCGATCAGCCGTAAACCCGCGCCGTCCTGCTCGACCACCGTAACCCCGGCTTCTGCGAACATGCGGGCTACCTTCCGGGCCTCATGCAGACGCCAGCGACGTGTCGCTGCAGGCACATCCAGATTGTCATCGAACGCTAAGCGGATCAGATCGTCAGGGCCGAGCATGGGCACACGGTCAGCGGCGGGGTTGCGCTCATAGGCGGGCGGATTGCTGGCACTCACCGGCTTGCCGTTCGCGCCGAGGATCACAGCGCGCGGATCGCTCCAGTCCTTCACCACAGCGCCACGCTGGTCGCGAAGCGGCTTGCCGTTGGCACCCACGAGAACGCCTCTGCGGTCACGTGCCACCACCGGGCGGGTCGCGTAAATGCGAGCGCCGTTGTTCTTGCCCTTCACCGCGTCCCAGAGATAGGCCAGGCGCAGGTAGGCCCGCCATGCTGGTGCACTCACCGTGCCGAACCTGCGCAGCCGGTCTCGGTCGAGCAGCGGGCCGTGCTCGCTTCCTGGAAGATGCTCCACCCGAAAGACGATCACGTCCTCCATGCGCGAGTTCTCGGTCGGTAAGGCTTGCACGGCTACCAGCCGCCACAGCATCCGCTCCCACAGGATCCGCATGCTGTCCAGTATCAGCAGCTCGCGCTGCAGTATCTGCAGATCCCCGAGGCGACCGGCGCTTCGCGTTCGCTTCCAGCCATTCGGCCACAACCACGCGACCAGTTCGCGCAGCGTCACCTCGACCCGTGCGGTCTGCCCCGGTACCCGGTCGAGGCGGCCGACATCAAGCAGGATCTCCACGAACAGACGCTGTGCATACGGGGCGCCGCGCCCGCGGGTCGCCATCGGACCGGTGCCGGAGTCGTACAGTGCCAGTGGCAACACGGGCACAATTACGGACTGTTGCAGTTCGGCAAGTGGAAGCAGATGTTGATCGCCGGCCATCGATCCCGGTGGTTCGGGGTAAGGGTGTGTCTTCAGCGGGAGGTAGTCGTAGTGTCTGCCGTCGCGCCAGCTTTCGGGCAAGATTCCGGTGCGTCGGTGATCCCGGTCTATGGGTTGGTCTCTGAGCCAAGCGTCGACCAGGATCGACACGACATGACTCGGGCGCGGCTCGGGAAGGGCCAGCCATCGCCGGTTGTACTCCATCATATCGACCAGTCGGTCGGCCCCGGGAACCATCGCCCGTAGATCCTCAGCCACCTTCCTGCCCGCTTCTATCCAGGGCAGCAGCACAGCTTGTTCTCCCAGCACCTCGCATAGGGCCTCCCGCATCGCTGTGGAAAGGACCTTGTTGAACTCGACCTGGTCTCGCCACCACCGGATCAGCTCCCGCCACGGCGGCGGAGCCAATCGAGCGCCTTCTACCACCGCAGCCTGGGTCAGCTCGTCGAGCGTAGTTGCCGTTGTGAACGTCGGACCCGCTGGCTCCGCGGTTGTGGCCTTGCGCTGGCGCTTTACGGTCTTGTCACCTACAGGGGGCGCCACTTCCGTCGCCCGTGCGCGCGCTTCCTCGACGCGGCGCCGCGCGTAGTCGGTATCGGCTTTCCGCTGTGCCTCCATAGCCTCACGGTTGCGCTCCGATGCCTCGGTGCGTTCCTCGTGGCGCCGGTCTTGTGGCTTGCGCTGCTCGCGGCTCTCGCGTTCGGCCCGTTCGACCTCTTTCTTTACCATCTCCGCCAAGGTTTCGGGGTTGCGTATCTGTGGACTCAGGGGGCCATCGTCAGGGTCGTGGTTGTGGTGGCGCTCCGAAGCGCCCTTGGATGTACTCATGTCTGTTCGTCGCACGGGCGCCGGTCAATCATCTACCCGCAGACCTCTTTCCCGGCGAGTTCTCGTCGAGCCTCATTGAAGGCCGATGCTAGGTTTATCCCGTCTGGTAATCATGCCAGGTCGATCCCGGCGAACACGCCGGCCTCATTAGGGCTGGCCAGTCGTGAACGACCACACGTCCCCGGTGGTGGTGCCGCCATCATTCTTGGAGTCGACTCGCCAGTAGTAGGTGGTGTTGTGTTCCAAATTGACATCGCGCGAAGTGCTCGGTTGCTCACCTAGTCCTAGTAGATCAGGCGATGGGTTGGTACCGAAGTACACGACGTAGCTCGTCGCTCCGGTTGCCTCAGACCACGAAAGGTCAGCAAGTATTTCCACGTTCGTGGCACCGTCATCCGGTTGGGGGTTGGCCGCTTTCTGCGCTGGCTTCACCTCGGTAATGAACGACCACACATCCCCGGTGGTGGTACCGTCATCGTTCTTGGAGTCGACCCTCCAGTAGTAGGTGGTGGCGTACTGCAGTGTTGTGTCGGGTTCGAACGTGGTACCTGTCTGCTCATCCCCCTGTTGTTCGTCACGGCCAAGCGTCGAGTCGGTGCTGAGGTACACGACGTAGCTCGTCGCGCGGGGTGCGGCGTTCCATTCGAGGGTCGGGCGCCGGCGCACATCGGTGGCTTCGTGAGCCGGGTTGGGATTGGTCACCTTCTCCGGCTTGGGAACCGGGATGGCTCTGGTTCTGAACTTCCACACGTCTCCTGTGATCGTTCCGACTTCGTTCTTGGAGTCGATCTGCCAGTAGTAGATCGTGTCGTACTCCAGCTTCCCTGGATCGAATGTGGTCTCCGCCTGGTCGCTCTTGAACTCGCTGCCGTCCGGCGTCGAGTCGGTGCCGAAATACACACGGTAGCTGGTCGCGCCGGCAGCCTTAGACCACTTGAGAATCGTGTTGAGTGCGACGCCAGTTGCACCGTGAACAGGCTTTGGATCGGCCGGTTTGGCTGTCGGCGGTCGCGGCGTGTCGTCAGGGGGCGTTGGATCGCCATTCGATGGCTTCTCCACCGCGTCCTCGCAGCCCGTCAGCAGCAGCGCGGCCACGAGGAAGAGCCCCGCGGCCGCTGCGCCGTAGCGTGTGGTCGTCTTCATGGTCATTGCCTACCACGCATGTCGGTAGCTTGCCAGAGCAGGCCGACAGCACAACCCTACTGCAGCCGAGGACGACCGTATTTCTGAAACAGGTCGGCGAGCGCCTCGCACAGCATGTCCTGTGCTGGACGTCCTTGCTCCAGCGCCATGATTCGGAGCTGCTGATGGACAGCGGGATCCACCCACACCGTCAGAGCTTTCAGGCCGCGGCGGCTGGGTGGGCGATGCGTCTGGGCCTCGGGCTGTGGTGTCGGTGCGGTGGGCTGGGGCGGCGATGTGAACGCATCCTGGAGTGAGCGCTTGGCCATGGTCAGACTCCGTTCAGCCCAGCCGATCGGCTGGCGTGGCTGCAGGTCCACTCGTAGAGACTCGTAATCTCGCGCGTGGCCTTCCCGCGCGGTTCATACTCTTGGACGCCTTGCCCGGTCGTGACGGCGTGGACGAAAGCGGCGCGGTGGCCGATGCGCACTGGCGCGACCGGC
The DNA here is from genome assembly GCA_965262385.1 of Dehalococcoidia bacterium. Lineage (GTDB taxonomy): Bacteria > Chloroflexota > Dehalococcoidia > Lucifugimonadales > CATOSD01 > CATOSD01. The sequence continues at coordinate 12,496 of CBDHFB010000008.1, forward strand.
AGACCGTGTGCCTCAAGGGTAGCTTGGGCCTCGTCGGCAAGCGAGCCGCGGGCAGGGACCCCGCAGAGCACCGCCGATGCGGGTGTGCCGGCGAGCTGGGCGATCGCCTGGGATGCCGTGACCGCACGCAGATCGAGAATCGACGCGCGGCATGGCACGAGCACCAGGTCGGCCGCCCGTGCGGCAGTAAGCGCTGGGGATTCAGCGTGTGGGGCAGTGTCGATGAGGCACAGGGCGGCATCGTGGTCCCGAGCGATGGCGAGGACCTCAGCGAGCCGCGCGGCTTGGGCGGACAGGACGACCGGGGCATCTGCTTCACGCGAGTCGGCCCAGGCGGCGGCGCTGGCCTGTGGGTCTAGGTCCACAATGAGCGCCGCGTGGCCGGCGAGCTCGGCGGCCACGGCCAGGTTGAGCGCCAGGGACGTTTTCCCCACGCCGCCTTTCTGAGAGATGATGGCTATGGTCAGCATGCAGACATAGTGACGTGCTGACATGCTTGGTGCAACCCGCCATTTTCCTAAAGGCCCAACTGGCACCATTGTCACTCCTTTGCTCAAGTGCCCCTATGGTCCCAAGAGACGGCGATACCAACTATGACAAGACGTTCCTTGATCTGATACACTACGGATCACTTCGCTTTGAGTCACGTGGCGCGACCCTTGCCGGGTCACGTGGTGAATAGAACAGCTCCGCAAAGGGGTAGGGGGTAGCTCCTCCGGCCTGGAGCGAACAGCCAGGAGCATTCAGTTGCGCGGCACTCGTGCTCGAAAGCGAAGAACGTCCCGGCACCTTATGGGGTCGGGGGGAAGAGGGGATCCGCGAACCATGCACACCACCAACCACACCCAGCACACCAGAACCGCCGAAGACAGGACTATGACTGCCTCCACCGTCATGGGGGTCGAGCGGCGGAGACTGGCGCGAGTGACCTTCACTCTCCTGGGCGCTGTTCTGCTGATCGCGTTGCCGGCTTCTCTCGGAGCGGAACAGCGGGTGCTGGTACTTGACAAATCCTTCGTAACGGTAGCCGAGGCAGGCGGGACCGCGCCCCTCCTTAATACTGCGACCTACAAGGTGAGGCTGAACACGAAGCCGACGGGGACCGTGACCGTAACCGTGGCGAGCAGTGACACCAAGGCTGCAACAGCGAATCCTGGTTCACTGACGTTCGGGCCAACGGATTGGAAGACCCTCAAGCCTGTTATAGTCACCGGAGGGCCAGACGACATGGTAGATAACCCTGCCGGCGGCCGATTTGCGACAATCAAGCATACTCCTATCGGTAGCGGCTTCAGCACTCCGAAGAACTTGGCAGTGGTCGTGACCGACGATGATACGGCGGGGCTTGCTTTCGTGTCCGATACTGAGCCGGTCATGGTGACTGAGAAGGGCAGTGGAGACACACCCGGAGGAACGGCGGTCACCAACACGGCTACCTACACGGTGGTACTGAAATCCAAGCCTACGGGCACCGTGACCGTGACCGTAGTGAGCTTAGATGCCAGTGCCGCCACGGTGAGTCGTAGGATACTGACGTTCACGACCGGCAACTGGGAAACTCCGCAGACAGTTATGGTCACCGGCGTGGACGACAGTCGTCATAATATCAATGACCGTCGGGATCGCACCATTGCGCACACGGCCAGTGGAGGCGGCTACGACTCCATTACGGGCGAGGTCAAGGTAACGGTTTGGGACGTAGGATCCACAACGGAGCAAGGCGGCGAAACGCCAACTCTGATAGTTGTGCCAACGAGCCTCACGGTAGCCGAGGCAGGAGGTACGGACAGGTACACGATGCGGCTGGGTACGCAACCCGAAGGCACCGTGACCGTGACCGTGGCGAGCAACGACACGACGATCGCAACGGTAGGGCCAAGTACGCTGACGTTTACGACCGGCAACTGGAAGACCACGCAGACGATTACCGTTACCGGCATCGCCGACTATGTGGACAACACCCCCGACCGAGTAGCGACCATCGCCCACACTTCCCGGGATGGTGGATACAGCGGTCTTACGAATGTAAATGTAACTGTAACTGTAGTCGACGACGACGAAGCAGGGCTGGAGATACCCTCGTCGATAAGTGTATCCGAAAGTGGTAATAAGACGTACTCCGTAAGGTTGAGCACGAAGCCTACCATACCCTTGGTGAACGTGGGCATAACTGGAGCCACAAACGTTACGGTGTCACCGTCAGAGCTGACGTTCACGAACGAAGACTGGGATCAGACACAGGACGTGACTGTTACGGGCGACAAGACTAACGAAACAGTCGATCCAGGTAGCAGCAACACACTCGTCCACACACCCGACCCCATCAGCTATTCAAGCCCGGAGTCGTTGACCGTGAACATAAACGACAACGACCTCGCCGAAACCAAGGTTACACCTTCGAGACTGAAAGTAAACGAAGGCGAAAGCACCTCCATAACATACTCGGTGGAGCTGACAAGCTTTCCTTCCAGCGATTTTACTTTTACACCAACGTCGAGTAATTCGGACGTTACGCTGACATTAGACCCAGCGGGTTTCACAACCAGAACCAAGACCGTTATCGTTACCGTTACCGTTGCGGATGACAACGTGGCCAAGGGCGAGCGCGTTGTAACCATCACGAACGCACTTGATGATTGCACAGAATGTGGTTACGAAGGCAGCAAGGCAGATGATGTAACGGTTACGGTAAAGGACAACGACGTCGCCACGGTTGATGTGCCTTCAAGTATAACGGTGAGAGAAGGCGCCACGAGATCCTATTCTGTCAAGCCCAACTCGAACTCATGTCCCCAAGGCAGTAATGTAGATGTAAAGGTGAAGGTGTCTGACAGAGACACCGTTCTCATTGTTACGGACACGGACACGGACCCGGTTACCACGGTTGAAGAACATACACTGACGTTCAGCAATTGCTCATCACAGAGGGTTACCATCAGAGGCGAGGAAGACACTGTGGCTAATACCGGGCGCAGCCGATCAGCGATCATCGAAAACAGTGTCGCCGGAGGTGTCGTCTCACGTGTAACAGTGAAGGTAAACGACAACGAGCCCCATCAGGGGATCGAGTTTGTCAGATCGGTTGCTGACCCAACAGTAATAAGTTCCCTTGGCGATAGCGGGTCTTACGCGGTAGTGCTGAAAAGTGAGCCAGATGCCGATAGAGTAGAAGTGGATTTAGTGAGCGACAACCCCGGTGTTACTGTAGATCCACCTTTGGTGATTTTCGCACTAAGTGGTGATGATTGGAAACTCCCGAAATCGGTTAACGTAGGGGTTGCACAAGATCCCGAAGAACTTGGGAAACCAAGCGGCAGCATAAGAGCAGTTATTACACACACCCCGAATGGTGGAGGTGTAGCTGCGCGAGACTTACGGGTTACGGTAACCAAGGATGGCGACAATGTGGAGCTGGTGGGCATCCTTGACGGAGAACCGGATGAGATAGAGGAAGACGCCTCCACTGAACGCGATATAATGCTGTCCGTTCCACCGACGATTGGCGAGACTGTGACCGTAAACGTGAGCAGCGATAATAGGATTGTTAAGGTAAGCCCTGCATCATTGAGGTTCACTCTAGCAAACTGGGACGAACCGCAGACGGTCACCGTTACAGGCGTGCCTGATTTAAGGCGCGGCCCTGGCGCGGCACCACGTAAGGCGACGGTCCGATTCTCCCCAAGTGGTGGAGGTTACGGGAACGCTCACGCAAAGAGCATGGTAGTGACGGTAACCAGGAGCCAGGACCAAATTCTGTTTGTTTCGACACAATCGGTAGAGGTGGCCGAAGGGCAGACGGCCAGGGTCGAGGTAGGGCTGAATACCCAGCCCACGGGCGACGTGACCGTGACCATGGTAAGTTCCGATCCGAGCGCCGCAACGGTAAGCCCGGATACGCTGACGTTCACGAGCAGTAATTCGGACAGGTTGCAGGCGGTCACCGTAGCTGGCGTAGACGATGACAAAGTGAACGTCAACGGCAGGCGGTTACCCACCATCACGTTCCGCTCTAGTGGTGCCGACTACCAAGGGAAATCGGCAGACGTGCAGGTAACAGTAACGGACGACGACGCCGATGTGACGGTTTCTCCAACCTCGGTAACGACACCCGAGGCAGGCGGTAGGGCCACCTACACGATGAAGCTGGACGGCCAGCCAACGGGCAACGTGACCGTGACCGTGACGAGCGATTCGAGCGCCGCTACGGCAAGTCCTGGGTCGCTGACGTTCACGCCTAGCAACTGGAGCACGACGCAAACGGTCACCGTCACTGGCGTCGATGACAGATCCCCCGCCGGCAACCGATCAGCGATCATTACGCACACAGCGAGTGGCGGCGGCTACGACGCTGTCGAGGTGCCGAGCGTGAGTGTGTCGGTGACCGACGACGACGGGATAACGGTTTCCCCGGCAGCGGTAACGGTCGACGAGGCGGGTGGTACGGCCACCTACACGGTACGACTGAAGACGCCGCCTGCGAGCAACGTCACCGTGACCGTGAACAGCAGTGATGAGAGAATCGCCAAGGTGAGTCTCACAACGCTGACGTTCACGCCCAGCAACTCGGGCACCGCGCAGACGGTTGCCGTCACCGGGGTGAATGATGACCTGGACAACGGTGCCAGCCGATCGGCGACCATCACGAACACGCCCAGCGGCGCCGGCTACAGCAGCAGAAACAGCTTCTCTGTGGCCGTGACGGTGAGGGACGACGAGGATGCCCCAACACTGGAGATCCGCGGCGGAGAAGCTGCTGAGGGCAACGCCGGCACGACGCGGCTGACGTTCACCGTGACCAAGAGCGGGGCCACCTACCAGGTAGTGACCGTCGCTTACGCGGATGCCGGCACGGGCACGGCGGCCGCCGGCACCGACTACACCGCCGTCGCCGGCTCTCTGACCTTCGAGCCGGCCGAAACGTCGAAGACCATCACCGTGATGGTGCAGGGAGACGACCTGTCCGAACCTGACGAGACGGTCGTGATCGCGCTGCGAAGTCCGTCGAACGCAACCATCGCCGAGGGCAAGGGCACGGCCACAGGCACCATCGTGGACGACGACGCATCCCGTCTTTCGATTGAGGCGGGCGCGGCAAGAGTTGATGAGGGCGAGACTCTGATCTTCACGGTTACCCTGGATCCACCTATCGACGACCAGCAAGTGACGGTGGAAGTGGATGCCGGAGGCACGGCGACCGCCGGCACCGACTACAAGGGTGTCCCGGAGATGCTGACCTTTGTAGCAGGCGATGCAGCGAAGACCATCACGGTAGCGGTGGAGGACGACACCGACTACGAGCTGAACGAGACGGTCGTGATCGCGCTGCGCAATCCGAGGCCGCCGGGGGACGTAGTGATCGACGAGGCCGGCGAAGCGATGGTCACCATCGTGGACAACGATCCCCAACCGATGCTGTCCATCAGTGGGACGAGCGTCGCCGAGGGTAACGATGGCACCACGAGCAAGCTGACATTCAAGGTGACCAAGAGCGGGGGAACCAGCATGGAGGCGACGGTCGCCTACGCGGATGCCGGCACGGGCACGGCGACCGCCGGCACCGACTACACCGCCGTCGCCGCGGGCACCCTGACCTTCGCGCCCAACGAAACGTCGAAAACCGTCACCGTCGTGGTGAAGGGAGACGACGAAACCGAGGGTGACGAGACGGTCGTGATCAGGCTGAGCAGCCCGTCGAAGGCAACCATTGCTGAAGACAAGGATACGGCGGCAGGCACCATCATCGACGATGACACCCTCCCGCGCGTGGCGAGCGACTGGCTGGCGCGCTTCGGGCGCACCGCGGCGAGCGATACCCTGGACGCAATCGCCCGGCGAATGAACGATGGGGTGGTCGCAGCAGCGCCGTCGCTCACCGTGGCCGGGCACCGGGCAACGTTCGCCCCGGAGCCAATCGCCCAGGCCGCGGCCGGAACTGCTGAGCCATGGGAGGAAAGCAGGTCCCGCGTCCTGACGCTCGAAGAGTTGGCCAACGGTAGCTCCGCAGAGATCAGTTTCGTAGATGGCCTGAACGTGTGGGGAGCCAGCGGTTACAACCAATTCGAGATGACGCCGCAGGGCTCCTACACGATGGACGGCAGCTTGATGTCCGCGATCCTGGGTGTCGACCACCAGGGCGACGGCTACGTGGCGGGGCTCGCGCTCGCGTACCATGGCGGTGCCGGAGATTTCAGTGGTATCGGCGAGACCGAGGGCAGCCTGGGGACCAACTTGTACAGCGTCCACCCCTACGTCCGCCTGACGTTCGGAGAGGCAATCCACGTCGGGGCCAGTTTCGGTATCGGCACGGGCGACCTGAGCATCATGGACAAGGACGAAGCCGCGCTGGTTGAGACCGGTGTCGGTATGCCGGTGCTGGCCGCAGTGGATGCGCGAATGGAACTGAGTCTGGCCGAAGCATGGATCCTGGCGCTGCAGGCCGACGGGCACCTCGTACAGATGGTGGCCGACGAACAGCTCCCGCGGTTCACGCGCGTGGAAACCAACACCCATCGTCTGCGCCTGGGAGTGGAAAACTCCTATGCGTTCCTGATAACGGACGGAGTGAGTTTGGCCCCCGTGCTGGAGACCGGGCTACGCTATGACGGCGGCGACGTCGGCGAGACCGGGCTCGGGTTCGACATCGGCGGCGGGCTGCGGCTCGACGCGACGGTAGTGGGCTTGATGGTGGACGCCCGCGGCCACGCCTCCCTGAGCAACTGGGGCGAGGGACAGGAGCAGGCGCCCCTGTTGCGCGACTGGGGCCTTGGAGGGGTAATCCGTTGGCGGCCGGCTGGCGGTGGGATAGGACCCGAGATAAGCCTCTCACCGTCATACGGCGGGACGCTCGGCGCTGCGGCCCCGAGCCTGAATGCAGAGATCGGCTACCGCATGGCAGCGTTCGGCGGGGTGTTCACCCCGTACAGCGCCGCCGAGTTCGGCAACGGTCACCAGAGCTACCGTGCCGGCGCACACTTCGAGATCGGCCAGGGAATCGCGCTGAGTGCCGAGGGGACACACCGCCAGTCGGCGATCGGAGCTGGAGAGCAGTTCCTCACGCTGGAGATGCGATTGCGCCAGTGAACCACCTTGGGCGCCGACCCGTGTGGGGGTCTGAAGCAGCCTTTTTGAGAATCCGGTCATGCCCGGCTTGTCAAAGGTAGTAAGGGACTGCTAATATCTGGCTACCTCCAGATCCTCAAAGGCTAATCTGGCTGGCGGGGTTTCGGGTGCCGGCGGGGCTTAATTCACCCCGCCGGCGTTCCGATGCTTGAGGTACAGGAGGGCTCTAAGAGAATGCCGCAGCATCGCGTGACCCTCACCGATAAGCACTACGATTTGGTACGTAGATTCATGGTGGTTCGCAAGTTACCGAACGCGCGAGCTGCTACGGAGCGGATGATTGAGCTCGCCGCCAGTGAGGCGGCGGGGAAGGGAATAGAGGGACTGCACAACGGAGGGGACAACAGCGATGAGGCTGATGAGCGCGTTGATAGGCTCGTATCGGGCTCGCGGGCATAGCCAGGGGCTAGGCCATGACCAAGGATACAGCCCTGTAAATGGGCGATCTGGAGGAAACATGAATCGTGCGATTGGGCGCTGGCTGAAGGCCGGCGCTTTGATGTTCGTCGCGGTATTGGTGATCGCGGCGTGTGAGGGGGCGGCCGGTGTTGCGGGTGCCAAGGGTGAATCAAATCCGTCATGCCAGACCCGGACATGTCCGGTAAGTTTACCATTGAAATAGCCTCACTCCCCGACGATCCCGATAACGGCGACAGCGAGATGTATCCTTCGGATGCGATGGTGACGGTAACGGCAACTGACCCGGAGGGTTTGTGGACTTCACAGGAGATTGCCGTGCGTCGCAACCGTGCGCCGCGCAACAGGACCTCCGATACCGATAGCACCGAGATTGTTGCGAATGTTGCAGCTATCCACCTTGGTATCACTTCAATGAGTTCGAAGCGACTCCATGCACCCACCGATCTATTCATCGACGATGCTGGGGATAAACTGACTCTCACACCGAGGGTAACGGATCCCGCCGCGGTAATGGCTGAAGTTGATGATCGTGGAGACTACGTTACCCTGAAGGCACTGAAAGTGACTGGCCTCATAGCGGTGCGTTTTTCCGTAGTGGATAGCGGGATGCTTTCTGCACCAGATGAGGCCGAGATTATGGTGCAAGTCCACGATGGTCCCAAGATAATGGACGGATCACTCGACGTTCGCAGGCCGCTTGGGGACGAGACTGCGGTGATCCCTGTGAGTGCTTTTATTAAGTCAGTGACCGATCAAACAACCACGTATACCGCATCCTCCAAGAATTCGTTGGTTGCAAATGCTACGATCGGCAGCGGCACAATCTCCACTCCCGGTGGTGGCTTCACCACCGGCGAGGACGGTACTCAACTGCAACTTGCTATGAAGTCTCTTGGCACAACCGAGATCACGCTCAAGGCTATGCAGGCAGAAGTTGACCCTGCACCTGCACAGGAACTCACCGTGAAGTTCATGCTGACCGTCGAGTAGCGGCGATTCCGCCGTTAGTTAAAAGAGCCGCGTGGGAGAAATCCTGCGCGGCTTTATTTTTGATGCGCCGGGAAGTGGGTGGGGAAACGCCGAGAAGAGCTCGCTATTTCCTTTGCCACGGGCGCCGGCTCGAACGGCTGGAGGCGCGGTCCAGTAGGAGCGCGATGAATCGCAGGTAGCGCCGCTGCCTGCGTTGTTTGCATAGGTCCTCCTTATCGGAAGGCCTCGCGGCCGATTCGTTGCAGCGCCGGCGTGGAGCCGGACGGCGGCGGCGGATCGGCGGCCTTGTTGAAGGCGAACACGGCGACGCCGCCAACCCCTACCGCGCGCGCTTGGTCGATCTGCTCGATGGTCCGGTCCACCGGGTTGCGGTAGGCACCGATCCCCGCCCATACCCGCTCCCGTGCCCCGGCGACGTCCAGCGCCGCGCCGATCCAGCGGTGAAACTCGTCCGTGTCGCTGGTATAGGCCAGTGGCACCGCCACATCAAGGATGCCTTCGGCCAACCAGGAGGCCCATGCCTGGAAGTGCCACCGGCTCCGCGGAGCGTCACTCCGGGAGCACCGCGGCCGAGACCAGCAGGTTGGGCCGCACCGCCTTCACATTGCGATAGATGCGGTCCACCAACTCGGAGATGCTGTGGCGCCGGAACCGGTCCCATTGGTCGGGCAGCGAGTCGGCGAACGCGTAGGGGTTTTGGTGCGAAGCGGCCAACAGCTCAGCGTACCGCCGCGCGCCGACGAGAGGCTTCACCCACTCTCGAAGCCGACCGCGAGTAGTCGAACGCCGAAGTAGGGAAGCGGATGTAGTCGTGATGAATGCCATCCAGGTCGTAGTGGGTCGCCAGGTCCATCCAGACAGCGCGCAGGCGCTCCTGCACTCCAGGGGTGAGAAGGGCTCACACGTATAGCCCCTCCACGACGTCGATGTTCGCTGCGGCATAGTCGGTCAGCCGCCGCACGTAGGTTGGATCGCGCGGGTCACCGTGGTACAGCTCCCGGCCCAGCTCGCGCGGCACGGCCAGCCACTCGGGGTGTACGTTCACCAGGTGACGGGGATCGAGAGGCGGATCGACCGGACCTCAGGCCAGGTACGCATTCACCCAGGCATGTACCGCCATGCCGAGGGCGTGCGCCTCGTCCACTACCAGTTGCAAGGCATCGAAGTCCGGTTGCCCCTGCAGGAACTCCGGAGGCGGTTCGAGCGCCGAGCGGTACAGCGCATCGCCGCGGCCGCGGACCTGAACGATCAGCGTATTGAACCCGCTGGCGGCAGCACGCTCCACTATTTCGCGTACGGCAGCCGTCGGTAGGAGGCCGAGCGCGCTCCCGCATTTGGGCTGGCGAGGGCGTAGCGTATGACCCACAGGGCGCGCACCTCGTTGAAGTGCCGGCCGGCAACCGGCTCTTCGGCGGAAGGCGCCGCGGGGGAGGGCGCTCGTAACGGTCGGCCTGCTCCCTGTGGAAGCGCAGGAGAGGGCCAGTACCGTAGTTCCGGCAACGACTGCCCAGCGCAGCAGAGACTTCATCGCTCGGCGAACAGTCAACTGCAGGCCGAGGTAGCGGCCCCGTTGCTGGTAGTTACTGGCGTCCTGCTCCGTCTTCATGCACTACCCCCCTGTTGGTTCAGCCGCCCGCGAGACGAACACCGATACTCTCGGCGGCACCCGATTTATACCTGCTTTGCTCCGGTCGCTCATTCATGAGCGGGCCGCCACGCATACCAGGAAAAGCGGCTGCCCTGCTGCTGCTGACCGCAGTCGTGCTCGCAGGCTGCCCCGGCACCACTCATA
>CBDHFB010000009.1:0-10012 GCA_965262385.1 Dehalococcoidia bacterium
CGCCCCCTTGCCAGACCGCAACGTTCAACGTTGCGTAGGCGGAACACCTGAGGCCCGAATCACGGCAAGACATCACGTAAGTCAAACTGGGACTGCACGATCTGCCATTCTTGCCGTTGGACGAGATCTGACTCCATCGTGTCACGATAGCTGGAAAGCCGGGATCGATTGGCGGGAATCCCAAGCTTCGTCAAATACCCCTGTCGGTGGCCCGTACTCCAGGGCGAGGCAGCCCGCCTAAGCGCCGGGCCGACCATCTCGGCCGGCGTCTGGCCGGGGAAGAGATCGAGCCTGGGTCTCACGAACCGGCGACATCCGAAATCCCTGGGAGTTCAGGTCTCGTTGGAAAGCGCTCGACTGGCCCTCCTTGGGTCGTGCTGCCATATTTTTCGCCGCCCATCGGCTACATGTACTTGCGTCGGGATCCATTCTCACCCTTCTCATCCGCCAAGTCTCAGCGTGAACGCATCTGATCTAGTAATCGACCACCTGAGCACCCAAGGCCTAGCCCGCCCGCGACCGGCTCGTTCCGGAATCGGTAGGGTCGTCGCCGTTGGGCCAATCGAGATTGCCCAGGCCGAGCGAGCCAGCGACACCTTCATGCGTGCGCGGTGGAAGGAGGGAGCTGGCGGTGCGGCGAAACCCTACATGGTGATCGCCGACGACCGCGAAGACCCCGGCCGCGTCCGGGTCTTGGGACCAACTGCCGCCAATCGACCCGTCACATCGGTCGATCTCGAACTGCTTGCGGACTGCCTCCAACAAGTAGCCAATCTCCCGGTCTTCGACTCCGTCCGCCGCCTCGCCGACGACCTCAGGCGCATCGGCGGGGATGGTCTGATCGTCCATGACCTGCTCACTCGCCACACCTTGGAGCATCGCTTCAAGGGGGACCCGTCACGCTGGGCAGCGGCCACAGAGGTGATCCACAGCGTCAGGTCTACCGATTCGTGGCGACGGGTCCTGGCGAAGCTCGGCTACACGCTCCAACAGCTTCCGAATCGCGGCCATCTCACGCGCTATCAAGGGCGACCGGTAGCGGTGATTCACCCGAAAGCGGCGGCCCGCGATTTGGCCCGAGTGGATCGCCAAGGTCGGCCACCCGAGGGGTTGCTCCTGTCGGACTGCGAAGCCCAGGGGGCGCGCTACGGCGTTCTGGCACAGGGCAGCCGCTACCGCCTGTTCGACGCGCGGTCAGCCTCTCCGACGAGCCAGTGGCTGGAAATCGACATCCGCCTGTTGGGCAGTGACCGACTCCCCTTCCTGGCCTTGCTCGGACCCACATCTCTCGCCGAGGGCGGGTTTACCGCAGTTCGGCGGGAGGCGAGGCAATTCGGGGTCGAGCTCCATAAGCGGCTGGACCGCACCATCCGCCAGGATGCCCTCCCGGCCCTCGCCGCCGGGATGCAGAGCTGGGCAAATGGTCGGCAGATGGACCTCACCAACGACGTGGAACGCCTCGAACTGGAGCGGGCGGCTCTCACCCTGGTGTTCCGGATCGTTTTCATCCTGTTCTGCGAGAGCGCCGGGCACCTCCCCATGGGGAACCGAACCTACGAGAAGGTGTCGCTCTCTTCTTTGGTCCGCGAAGCTCACGATACCCAAGACAAGCTCAGCCCGGCATCCGCGGCGCTGTGGTCGGGGTTCGTCCGTCTTGTCCGGTCGATGAGGAACGGCAATCCAGCTTGGGACATGCCTGCCTACAACGGCGCACTCTTCGCCCGGCGAGATTTTGATGGTGCCGAACTCCTAGAACGCCTGGAGCTCCGCGATCCAGAGTTTGCGAAGGTGCTCGTCGCTGTTGGACAGGACCAGGAGACCAGAAGGGGTGCCGACTTTTCGACATTGCAGATCGCGCACATCGGCCACACATACGAGTCCCTCCTCAACTTGAGGCTGTCGCTGGCGAAGAGGTCTCTCCGCTATGACGCCAGGAGCGACCGATATGTGCAGGCCAGAGTCCCGGAAGACGCTGAGGTGAAGGCAGGGGGGCTGCTGTGGCAGACTCATCAGGGCGGCAGAAAGGCGGGCGGTGTCTATTACACGCCCGTCATGAACAGCTTGCCCTTCGATTGGCAGGCCCGCTTCATCGAGATCCACGCCAACTTCTTCCTCCTCGAGGGGCTCTACGTGCCCGATCTGGACGACACGGACCTTCGGGCCATCTTCCAAGCTGCGGCTCGCCTCTCGGCGGTTGACGACCGGTTCGCGGATTTCGCGTCCGCTGTCGGTGTGGAGTACGGTCCGATGGACCCCACCGAACGCAGGCGCCTCCGTGTCGAGATAGACGCACGCATCGCGCGCGCCTGGTTGCTGACGCCAACGGACCTGAGTGTGATGTTTCGAGACTTCACCGAAGACGCCGTGACTCCGGCGTACCGCGCAGCCTTGGTCGAACGCTTGGAGGCGTTGGCCTGAGGGGGGGCGTGGTGTGAGCGCCGTCCTCGGTCGATCCTGCGCGAACCGCTCGGGGTCGGTTACCTTGGGAGTGACCTTGGAGTATCGGTTTTGGAGAGAGAGTCGCCAATGGCTTGGAATCGCTCGGATATCGTGACGGCCTCGTTCGCCGCAGGCGGACCGGGCGCGGTGTTCGACCCCATTCGAGTACAGAAGCTCCTGTTCCTGGTGGACCGGGAGGTGTCCGAGCGGATTGGAGGCCCCCACTTCGACTTCCGGCCGTACCACTACGGACCGTTCGATGCTGTCGTGTACCGCGTGCTCGGCGACTTGGCGACGGAGGGGGATATGTGCGTCGACAGCGCAGGGCGCTACCCCCGCTATCTTCTCACCGACACCGGCTATCGGCGCGGCACGGCCGTACTCGATCGCCTTCCGGAACCTGTGGCGAAGTACATTCGGAATGCGGCCCGGTGGGTCCGACTGACTCCCTACCGACGGATGCTGTCCGCGATCTATCGCCGCTATCCCGATACGGCGGTAAACAGTGTCGTCAGCCATTTGGGGCCGCCACGTCGCGAGGAGACGCGAAGTCCATTTGTTCGCGGCATGGCCCGGGCCTTCGACTTCACGGGGACCTCGCACCGCACCGCGGCGTCCGGGAAGGTTGCGAGATCGGACGCGGACGCCATCCACGACGCCTGGCGTACCGTCGGCGAGGAGCTGGAAGAGGCGATGACGAGATTCGGTGACTCGGAGCACCTGTGGTGAGCGGTCGCCGTAGCCGTGGCCGGAAGAAACGAAAGCAGGATGGCGCCGAACCAGGCTCGTCTCCGCCGGCTCGCCGTGATTCCGATCAGGTTCCAGAGCGTCCTTCGGGAGACAGCGCAGCCACAACCCCGATCATACCCCCGGAAGGTGTCGCGGAACATCTCCAGATCGCCCATCGTTTCGAGTTCTCTGCGGGTCCGCTGCCTCAACCGGACACCCTCAGCGGCTACGAGGCTGTCGTTCCCGGTGCCGCAGACCGGATCATCACGATGGCCGAGAACCAGCTTGCTCACCGCCACGACCAAGAGTCGGCACGTCTCCAAGCCGACATCAAGCTGGAAGGCCGCGGCCAATGGATGGCTTTCGCGGTAGCGTTGGTCGCGCTAGTGGGCGGCATGGGCCTCCTTGCCTTCGACAAGTCCGTTGCGGGTCTCGCAACCATGATCGGTGCGGTTGCGGGCATCATAGGCGTCCTCGTCTCGTCCAGGTGGCGGAAGGCCCGCGCTGCTCCCCCGGACTCCGCTCGCGACGAGCCCGAATCGCAGTCGCACCCCCCGGCCGTCACCGACTAGTGTGGGAATCGGTGGCCCGCGTGCGGTTTCCCAGCCGGGCCTCGCGTCGGTGTGGGCCTGAAGAGTTACAAGGATTCCTGACCTGACGGTGACAGGTCGCCCCTCCCTACTCGACAACCTCCGCCCCGACACGGGGCACGGCGATGGCCTCGTCTACCTGACCCAAGATCTCGAGACGCGTCACCGTCTCTCAGTGGCGACCGGCTACGTCAACCTTGGCGGACTCCTCCACATCGCTGCCACGGTCAACGAGGACCGAGCCACCCGCTTGTTGCTTGGTGCCGCACCAAGCGGCGGACTCGGCGGCGAGTTCCCCGCCACGCTATTCGAGCGGACCCTTCTATCCCTTCGGAAGGAGAGGGACTTATCCCGTTTTCCTGCCAGCCGGGCATTGAGGAAGCTGCTGGCCATTGAAGACTGGCTGGGCCGCCCCAATGTGGAGATACGCCGGTACGTCACGAAGTTCCTGCACGGCAAAGCCTATCTCTTCGGCGATCACGACGATGCCCGCGCAGCCCTGGTCACCTCGGCAAACCTCACTGCGGCCGGGCTGTGGCAAAACTTGGAACTCGGACTCGTCCACTACGACCCCGAAGTCGCGAAGCGCGCCGTCAATTGGTTCGACGCCCTTTGGGCGGAGGCGAACGACTACAAGGACGACCTGTACGAGCTTCTCTTCCCCGAAGTCGGGCTTCTTGATCCGCGAACCGTCTACCTGCGAGCCCTTCTCGAACTGTTCGGAGACGATCTGGACGAAGACGGACCACCTCCACGGGCCGTCAGCTTGGCACCCTTCCAGGAAGACGGTTTTCGTCGTGCCCTCAGCATCGTCAACCGACACGGTGGGGTGGTCTACGCGGATGGCGTCGGCACCGGCAAGACCGAGATCGGGATGGCTTTCGTCGAGGAGTACGCGGTTCGACGAGGCCAGAACGCACTTATCGTGGTCCCGGCCCAGCTGGTGAAACAATGGAAGGACCGGCTCAATCAGACCCGGCTCCCCGCGCAGGTCATCAGCTATCAGGGATTCGCGGCGGACGAGCAGCTTGCGCATCCGGACGGCAGTAGCCGCCGGGTGTTGTCGAACGACAAGGACGCCTATCGGCTCGTCATATTTGACGAAGCGCACACCCTCCGAAACCCCGGCACCACGTGGTACGGGGCGATGTCGCGCTTGCTGGGTGGCCAGGAGAAGGATCTGCTACTCCTGACTGCCACCCCCATCAACAACGGGCTGTGGGACCTTTATCACATGGTCATGGCCTTCGCGCGCCACGACCAGGCTTTTGCCGCGCACGGGATTTCGTCTCTGCGGCACCTGTTTCTGAACGCCGGGGCCAACGAGCGTGATCCCGAGAGCCTCAACCCGGACGTGCTGTTCCCGCTGGCCGACATGGTCAGCGTGAGGCGCGATCGTCGCTTCATCGAGTCACGGTATCCCGGTGCCATCTTTCCCGACGGAACCCCAGTCACGTTTCCCACACCTTACCTGACGACGGAGCGCTACGACCTCGACGAGGCTTACCCGAATCTTGTGAACGAAATCACAAACCGGGTTGCCGGATTGAAGATGGCCCGCTATCGCCCCAGCCGTTACCAGGTTGACGCGGTCGAGGAGCCGCGCGAGGCGGCCCTGAGCGCACTGCTTCAGTCGGGGATCCTCAAGCGGTTCGAGTCCTGCTGGTACGCCTGTCTGCTGACGATCAACCGCATACTGGCTGCACACCACGCCTTCCTCGACGCTTGGGACCAGGGATATGTGCTCAGCCCCGAGGCGCTCCGAGAAGCTGCGAAGGCCGAACTTGACGAGACCGCAACGGCTCAGTGGCTGGAGGAGAGGCTCGGCGAGGCTCTCGGGGCTGAACCCGTGGATGGCTACGTCTCGGCGTTTCGTAGCGATGTGGAGTTCGACAGGGATCTGTTGTCGGAGATTCGGGAACGGCTCATGAAGCTTGACCCCGAGCGCGATCCCAAGCTGAAGCTCCTGCGCCGAGTGTTGGACGAGTCGCCATCAGAGAAGCTCGTTGTATTCAGCACTTTCGCAGACACGGTGAAGTACCTCGACGAGCAACTGCCTCAACCGGTGACCCGGCGGCAGCGGGTCACCGTCATTGGAGCGGATACCAGTCCCGACGAGCGTACCAAACTGCTTTCCCGCTTCTCTCCGGAAACCGTAGTTCGACCCGGCTACAGACCCCCGGATGGGGAGGTGGATCTCCTACTCAGCAACGACGTGCTCTCGGAAGGTCAGAATCTCCAACAGGCGGCTGCGGTCATCAGCTACGACATGCCTTGGAATCCCCAGCGCATGGTCCAGCGCTACGGGCGTGTGATACGTCTGAAGAGCCCGCACGATAAGGTCCACCTGACCACGATGCTGCCCGAACCTGGGGAACTGGAAGAGCTTCTCAACTTGGAGATCGCGATCCGGCGCAAGATCGTGGCGGCCCGGCCCTACGGCATGGAGGTCCAAGTCATCGACAGGACCGATGAGGAGGCTCGGGCGTACGCCCAGCGATTGGCCGAAGGCGACGCGACGCTACTCGACGAAGACGACGAGGCTGGCGGGGCGCATGGATTCTCCGGCGAAGCTCTCCGAGCCGAGTTGCGGCGGGAACTCGAAGAGGGTCGTGGGGAGGAATTGCACAGCCTGCCTTGGGGAATCGGGGCCGCGTTCCGGCAGGGTCCAGATACACCATCGTCCCGTCCCCCCGGCGTGTTCTTTGCTTGCCGCGCCGAGGACGAGCGCTACTGGCGATATGTTGACCACACGGGAGTGATCAAGGAGCCGGCGACCATTCTTCGGCGAATCGACCCCGGCTTTGCACCTGGAGTGGAGGAGGCGCCGATCGACTTGGAAACGGCTTGGAGGAAGGCGGTCGAGTCGATCGTAAAGGAACACAACGACGAGGTACGAGACGGTGTGTCCGAGTCTCTTGGGCCGATGCAACGATGGGCCCTGGAACTCTTGGCGGATCCCACGATTGCCGTTCCACCGGGTGGTGCGGAGGCGTACGAGGCCCTGGGTGTTGGACGGAGCCAGCCCGTGCGACGAGCACTGGGAGAGGTCAAGCGGCTGCTCGACGAGGAGAAGATCGCCCCGACCGGGGCAGCGAAGCGAATCGTGGACATTGTGAGGATGTTCGGCCTGCGGAAGGTCGAGAAGGCGGCCGAAAGGGAGCAGATAACCGCCGAGGATGTGGGGATGGTATGCTGGATGGGGATCTTGGGCCAGTGAATCTGAATGGGCCGTGGCGCTGTGAGCGGTGCGGCGAGCTCGCTCAGGGAGTGCCATCACCGTGGCCACGATCGAGTCAACAACGATCCGGCCGACCTGGAGGCGCTTTGCACGGGGGCGGTCACGTCCGGGAACATGACCGCTTGAGGGGCCAGCGCTGGAGGGCGCTGGTGAGGGAGTTAGCGGGGTAGAGCCAGCATACCCCCCGTGGCCACACTCCGTGCGTCCCCGGCGGAGGCTGGCGGGGGGCCGTGCCCCCTCTGACCCCCCCGAAGACCGCCGCGGCGGCGGCGCGAAGACACCCTTATCCGCGCTCCTCGGAGGTGGATGGGAGTGACCCCCGGACGCATTGGGCCTTGATCGCTGCGTGGCGGATGCCGGCCGAATGTTCCTCAGTTACTGGTGGACCCGTGGCGGAGGCGGACCGCCGATCCGCAGGCGGCCACGGCCTCTTGGTCGGTCACGTCTGGAGTGCAGCGAAACGCTTTACTTCCGCTTCGCTACGCGGGTGGCATGCGCGGTGCACGAGCGCGGCGTTGGTGATCGTAGTCGGACCTCCGTCCGTGTACGGATCGACATGATGGAACTCCGCCTCGTTCCAAACGACTTCCTTGCTACAGACGCGGCACTGCTTCCCGTCCCTTCTGTAGACTATCTCGCGCTCCAAGGGACCCAAGACGCGCCGGTCATCCCGGACCTTTGGCTGCATGTGCTCCAGCATCTTGGCGGCGAAGAAGAGATGGCGGTCGCGAATGGTATGGGCCCGCGTCGGTACTTGTTCTCGCCTTGTAGCCGTACTGACGCATGTACTCGAAGTCCTCGGGCTCCATTTCCGCTTGCCCGGCACGTTCACGGGCTCTGGCTCGGGCGAGGCGCTCCGTAAAGTGGTCGAATGCGTCAGCAAACGTCGTCCGCCAAGACTCGGGGACGTATCGAGCATCAAGCAAGGTGCCAGCCAGCAGCACCAGATGGATCGCCTGATGCCCTACCAACAGCGGTCGCTTCCCGTCGCCTAGCAGCTCGGTGACCGCAGTGAGAGCCGCTAGGAACTCGGTGGCGAGCGGAGAGTTGTTGTCGAAATCCATGTGCTTGACGTAGTAGGAATCGACGGAGTTGCGCTTGATGTCGCAGAAACCTCGGTCCTCTCGGTACTTGGCGTACAACATGATCATCTGGGCGGCGAGTTGACGCCCCTTCGGCGTGTTGGCCCGAACGTTGGCCCGTAACAGCTTCCGAAGGAAATCGTGTCCCGGATACTTGGCCACGCCCTTCTTGCCAGCCACCCGGCAGACGAACGCGCCAAAGGCTCCCGGCCAAGCGTCCCTCTGCTCTTGGGGCGTCAGGGGCTTCCCGCCCTGCAACCGAATGAAGAGGTCGCGGACCTCGTTCTGGTCTTCCGTTTCGATGTAGACCACGGACAAGGGCGTATCGAGGAAGCGGTCGCGTGTCCCATCATCCAGTTGGTGCATGTCTCGCGCGGCCCACTCGCACGGGGCTTCAATCAGCGACTTCGGGAAACGCCCCGGGTGGTCCCTGGGATCGAGGAGGGGGAAGGCTCCCTCGGAGAATTCGTAGAGCGCCCGAACCCGCTGCTGTCCGTCGATGATGTACAGCCGATCTCCGACCTGGAGTCCACCCACCTCGTTGCCCTTCTTGAAATGCATGTAGATCAGTGGGATGTGGTACCCCCGGAGAATCGAGTCCACGAAATACTGCTTCTGGATGCGCGTCCACACGGGTCCACGCTGGTACTCGGGGTCCACCTCCAGCAGCTTGTTCTTCTGTAGGTCGAGGATCTGCTTGACGGTTCGTTGCTTCGTGTTCGAAATCATCGGGAGGTTCACTCGGGGAAGAAGAGGTTTGCAACCCACGCACCATCAGCACGCGGCGCTCAATTCAAAGGCTTTCGCAGCACCCGCTCAAGTTACGCTCCTAGCGTACTTGGCGGGAGAAGGCCATGAGCGCCGCCGTGAGTGCGCCGAATGACCGTAGCGGCCACGCCCGATGCGGCATCGAGCGCTACCAGGGGACGATGGAGCCCTCCCCAGCGGGACGACCCACGGCGTGCGCCTCGCCAGCCCCGGCGGACGCTCGTTACGTGGGCACGGGGGTCCGGGGGATTCCCCCCGGCCAGGGGTTTTCGTAACACGAAAACACATCTGGCTCCACGGAGCCCCGCAAAATCTGCGGGCCAGCGGGCGGCGACCGGCCGCCCACCCCCCGGGCAGCCTCGGCGGCTGCCCGGCAACCCGTGTTCGCGCCCTCGGGGAAGGCCGACGCATCGGCCGGGCCGCGACTGGCGGAAAACCCGCGGCCACGCGAAGTTCCGTGGCGCAGATCGTGCAGTCCATCAATCGGAGGTATCGAACGATGGCACGCACGAAACGAAGCCGGCGCTCCTACGGCGCCGGAGAATGGGGCCGGAACCGGGTCCGGGTGTTTCCCGACCGGAAAACCGGCCTGCACCAGATCGAGTGGCGCGAGAACGGGCGCAGGCTCACCCGGTCGCTGGGACACCGCGATTGGGTGAGGGCGAAACGGCAAGCGGACGAGTTCGCTGCCGGGTTCGTCGGCCCGGACCTGAACGGCAAGGCGGAAGCCGAGCCCGAGCCGCTCACGCTGGGGACGCTCTTTGACATCTACGGTGAAGAGGTCACCCCGACCAAGGGGAAGCGGACCCGCGAGCGCGACAGGGTCGCGACCGCGATGTTCCTCCGGCTCTTCGGACGGGACCGCGACCCAGCCACCTTCTCCCAGCGCGATTGGGACAGGTTCATCCAAGCGCGGCGGGCCGGAAGGGCCGGCCGATCCGGGAAGCCTGTCGGCAACCGGACGATCGAATGGGACCTGACGTTCCTGATGGCGGTCTTCAACTGGGCCGAGAGGTCGAAGGACGAGCGGGGCCGCCTGCTGCTCGACAGGAACCCGCTGAAGGGCTTGAGGAAGCCCAGGGAGAAAAACCCCGCCCGGGTCGTGCTCACCGGGGACGAGTACCGGGCGATGCTCGGGGTTTCCCGGCAGGTCGGTTGGCGGT
>CBDHFB010000010.1:0-26234 GCA_965262385.1 Dehalococcoidia bacterium
ACGGACGCAACATATAAGTCTACAGTAGGTCGAATTGAACTCGATTTAAAAACTGCTAAAGGGAAATTTGAGGCCGCTAAAATTGAACTTAGATCTGCATATGAATCTGCCATTGACGAAGCAAGATTTATTCGACGTACGGTTATAGAGAAAGTGAAATTAGAATATAATTTAGCTCAGGAAAAGGCCGCCACTGCCCGAGATAAAGCATCTGAAATATCCGAGGTTAGGAACATTTACAATCGTGATATGAAGCAAATAGCTGCCACGTACCAATTTGCAAAAGAGAAAGCCGATTCTGATTTTTTTACTATGGAAGCGAGGGCAAAGGAGATTCTAGAAGAGGCCGCTGAAAAGGTGATAATTGCCTATGGTGCGGCTGAAGCTTCATACGCTGCGGCTAAACAAGCCGCCATTGCAAATCGTGATAAGGTAAAACGCCAAGCTTCTGCATTATATCAAGCCGCAAAGACTGGCCCTGATGCCCATTATCGTGCTGCTGTGGGTAGGGCAAATAGTGAACGCGTCGCTTCCCGGAAGCAAATCAGGATTGCTTATGAGCATGCCAAACAAACGGCCAAAGTGAACCGATGGCATTCTTATATTCACGCTTATGAAGGCGAGACTAGCGACATACCGAGTATAATGGAGAAAGTCCTCAATGTTGATCGGCATCGGTGCCGTCTCAAATTCGGCGATTAGCACATCCGTTGTTCGGCGCATGTCTCGACGACCATGGCTTCGAGGGCATGCAGGCCGCGACCATGCGCGCCACCCATTGAAGGCGACCCGCGCGTCGCTCGATGACCCTTGGGCGAGATCATGGGCCTGCGCTGGTCCGAGGTTCACGACGGCATGCTGGCCCTTGCCGACAGCAAGACGGGTCCGAGGACGGTTCCGTTGGGCAGCGGTGCCCGCGCCATTCTCGACCGGCAGCCGCGAGGCGGAAGTTCGTTCGTGTTTCCCTCGCCGCTCGACCCCACCCGTCCGCGCGGTCCCGACCTCCCGTTCTGGTACTGTATCAGACGCGAGGCCGGCATCGAGGACGTCCGCCTTCATGACCTGCGTCACACCATGGCGAGCCATGCCGTCATGAACGGGGTGCCGGTCCCCTGGCTCACGTTGTACAGGGCTGGCCGCGGTTCCGGCGCTATACCCCGCGCATGCTGCGCGCCCTTGACATCCGGGCCTCCAGCGCGGGCGAATATCTCCTTGCAGCATTGCAGGCTATCGGAAGCGGCGCCCGCGAGATGCCGGCGACGTTCCTTCGCCATAACTCGAAATGGCAGCGACATCTCAACGCTCGTCCGGCCGGCGATCGCCGGCTTTGGGAAGTCGCCGACGGCCAGCTATGGTAACTGCATCTTCCAAAAGGATTTGCGAATATTATGACCACTAGTGACAACTTTGCGGCTGAGATTCGGTGCAGAATAGAGCGTCATTATCGCAAAAATGAGTATCAGTTAGGGTGGCGACTTTTGGAGAGTCCGGCAATTGTAATTGAAAGCGCCGAGGTTGCCTTTATTGGTTTGAATCCGGGTGGTCATACCAAACCAAACGATCACGCAAAATTTGCTATGCCATGTGGTAGTGCTTTCGTTAAGGAGCGATGGTATGGAGGGCCACCGGGGGAAGGAAAATTGCAAAAGGAGGCTTTGACATTGTTCAAAATGTTGGGCCAAAAACCGGAAGATGTGCTTGCCGGAAGCTTAGTCCCGTTTCGCTCTCCAAGTTGGGCAGATGTCCCTAATGATAGGAAGAAATCAGCAATTGCTTTTGGACAACAATTGTGGGAGGAGATAATTCATAGGGCATGCCCATCTTTAGTCATCACTTACGGTAACGAACCCTTTAAAGCTTGCCAAGAGCTTCTCAAGACAAGCAGCATTAAACTTTACGATTTGCACTGGCTCAACGGTTCAAGTAGTCTTTCAGACCGAAGGTGCACATTCCCGAATGGTGAATTAATAGGATTACCACATCTATCACGTTTTCCGGTTATTACTAACCGAAGAAAGCATATTATCGAGCTTTTCCACGACCACATCCGCCAAGAAAGTTAACCCGAACTTCCTACCGGTGGTATGTGAATCGAGGTTTGGTATGTGGGTAACTTCTTTCCTGCTTACCTCTGAGATTCGTTCTTCAAGACACCCGGTGCCTCCTCGTTCTCAAAGCCTCAAGCTATCGCATCCACTCCACGTATGACCAGTAACATCTGGGTGTGAGTCTCGTATGGCGATGATTTAGGGGTCAGCCATTTTCGTTCAAGCGGCGGGCGCCAGGGCGATGGCGGGTCTGCTGTTGTCGTTGTGCGGGGCGCCGGACGGACGCATGAGGTCTGCCCATGCGCGGTCGAAGCGCCCGGACTTGATGAGGGCGCGGAAGGTGAGTACGGCCTGTCCACCGGGGATGCGCCATCGCATGCCGGAGCGCTTCAGTCTCTGTGTGACGAGGGTCTTGCAGGCGGCTTCGACCCCCGCTTTCGCGAGGGCAGGCTCGGAGCCGATGGTGAGGCCCTGTTCCTTCATGTCTTGGTATCGCATGCGCTTGCGGTGTTTTCGGAAGAAGGCGAGTTCGCGCTCGATTTCGGCGCGGTTCCTTTTTGCCCTGTCGCGGAGGTAGCGCAGCGCCCGGATCACCTTGGCGACGCCTTGGGGATCGTGACGCAGGACATGGCGGTATGTCTCGAACCAGCGGGGGTCTACCGCATGGTCGGAGGCTGTCCGGAGATGCTCGCAGGCGTGCCGGAAGTCGACGACCTCGGCCTCTGGCGCGAGGGTTTGAAGGAAGGTCCAGTTGTCTGCGGCGCCGTCAGCGATGGCGGCGATGGCGCACCCGGGGCGCAGTCTGCGGATCTGCGCGACCTCGCCTGCGAGTTGGGGTCGACTCCGGTAGGGGGCAGGATAGTACGCTAAGGGCGCTATCGGCGCTTTGGCCACCGATATTCGCCGGTGAGCAGGATGTGGGCCCACCCAAGGGGTGAGATGTGGGCCAGGAGTTCGGGCTCGACCGGCAGGCCGGCGTGTTTCCGCTGAGCGACTGCATCGTCGAGATGGGCGGTATTCCAGTAGATGACGATGGCAGCGAGAAGGTTGAGCCCGGCCATGCGGTAGTGCTGGCCCTCGCTCGAGCGGTCGCGGATTTCGCCCTGGCGCCCGATCCGGAGCGCGTTCTTGAGCGCGTGATGAGCCTCGCCCTTGTTCAGGCCGGTGTTGGCCCGGCGCTGCATATCGGCGTCGAGGAGCCAATCAATGATGAAGAGCGTTCGTTCGACCCGTCCGATTTCGCGAAGAGCGACGGCCAGTTCGTGCTGGCGCGGATAGGCCGCGAACTTTCGCAGCAGCTGACTCGGCGGAAGGGCGCCGCTGGCCAGCGTGGCCGCGACCCGCAGGATGTCCGGCCAGTTCCGCACGATCACGTCCTCCCGGATCTTGCTACCCGTCAGTCCCGCCAGGTTTTTCGGAACGCGTCCGGGCTCGAAGACATGCAGCCGTTTCGACGGCAGGTCCCGGATGCGCGGGATGAACCGATAGCCAAGCAGGGATGTGACGGCGAAGACATGATCGGTGAAGCCGCCGGAGTCGGCGTATTGCTCGCGGATGCGCCGGCCGGCCCTGGTCATCAGCAGCCCGTCGAGAATGTAGGGCGCTTCGTTGACCGTGGCCGGGATGGTCTGCGTTGCGAACGGTCCGAACCGGTCCGAGACATGGGTGTAGGCCTTGAGGCCCGGTTCGTTGCCGTAGCGGGCGTTGACCAGGTTCATCGCTTCGCCCTGGCGCGCGGCCGGGAAGAACTGCCCGTCGCTGGACGCGGTAAGCCCCAGGCCCCAGAATCGGGCCATGGGCAGCTCCGCCTGCGCCTCGATCACCATGGCCAGGGCCCGGTTTATTGCCTCGCTCTCGATATGCCAGCGCGACAGCCGGGAGAGCTGGAAGAAGTCATGGCTGTCAGAGGCCTCGGCCATCTTGCTCAGGCCCAGATTGAGCCCCTCCGCGAGGAGGACGTTCAGGAGCCCGATCCTGTCCTTGCATGGTGCGCCCGTGCGCAGGTGCGTGAACGCATCGGTGAACCCGATGGCGGTATCCGTCTCCAGCAGGATATCGGTGATCCGCACCTCGGGCAGGCGGCGATACAGGTCGAGCACCAGAGCATCGGCTTCCTCGGGCGTCACGCTGGCGGGCCGGCCGATGCGGAGCACGCCGTTCTCAATGGCGCCGCCGGGGATCATGCCGTGGCGCGCGGCATCGGCGAGGCGCTCCAGACCCTCCGCCAGGTGCGCCTTGCGTTCGGTCAGCCATTCCCCGGGCTCGAAAGGAACGGCCAGCCGGGTCGTGGCGTGCGCGGCTTCGATCGGCACCAGGGCGCGCTTCACATCGCCATAGCGCCGGGAATGCGCGAGCCAGATGTCCCCTGAGCGAAAGGCGTCGCGCATATGGAACAGAGCGGCGACTTCCCGGAGTCGGCGATCGCCAGGCGGACGAGCGTTGAGATGTCGTTGCCACCTCGAGTTGCGGCGAATGAACGACCCGGGCATGTCGCGGGCTCCGCTTCCGATAGCCTGCAATGCTGCAAGGAGATGTTCGCCCGCGCTGGAGGCCCGGACGTCGAGCGCGCGCAGCATGCGCGGCGCATAGCGCCGGAACCGCGGCCAGCCCTGTACAACATGGGCGAGAGGATCGGCCGACATCGTGTCGCTCAGCTGCGCAGCCGCAGCGACAACGCCCTCGAGCTTCTGCCAGCCGCAGGCAGCCGCGACGGCCTCTTCAAGCGGCGCGCCGTCCCCTTTTGCCTCAAGCAGCGCCGCTCCGAGGACCCTGAAGGCGTCAAGTGTGTCGTGCAGCACTGTCCTCGAATCCTGGATGCGCGCATCGCAGAGCCGCTTCGCACTCCGGAAGGTTTGGCCGACGACCCGGTCATGGGTCTCGACCACGGCATCGGCGATAGCGCCGCGCCACTCCACGGCACAGACAGCGAGGATGGCGAGACGGCGATCGCCCGAAATGTCGCGCAACCCGTCCGTGAAGTAGCGCTCCCCCTGGCGGCGAAGACGGGCAATGCGGTGCGGAGGAACGGTCTCCAGCAGATCGGAGGGCAGATCGAAGCCTTGCAGGAATTCCCGGCGATCGAGAAGACCGTTGATGTCGGCCGAGTTCCGGCCCACCTCGAACCGGCGCAACCAGACGAACCGGCTCACGCCGCCGTCGACTTCCTCGGTCAACAGCCGGTCGAGACGGAGGCGCATGTCATCGTCCAGGCCCGCGGCAATGCGCGCCTCTATCCGGCGCTCTGCGGCAACGAGTGCGCCCGCGCAAAGACGCTCCATGACCGATAATCCCGGCAGGATCACCTGCCGGCGCCGGCACTCCTCCACGAACCGCCGCGCCAGCCCCTCATTCGAGCGCGCCGCTTCCGCCTCGTTCTCGAGCCAGATCTTCAGGTCCCGGGCGCAATGCCCCGAGAACATCCTGTAGCCGTAGATGAGCCGGATGTCTGCGAGGTGTTCCCTCCGGGTCTCTTCCCGCACCGCATAGCCATCGAGGTCTTCGGCCCACATGCCGAGCTGAGCGGCAATGAAGCGGAGGACGTTCAGGGGAATGACCTCCCCCGCCACCAACAGCCGCCCCGGATATCGAAAGGCGCAGAGCTGGAGCGCGAAGCCCAGCCTGTTGTGCCCCCGGCGCCGCCCCCGGATATGCTCGATGTCGTCGTCGGACAGCGTGTAATGGCGCAGCAGGGCGGCTTCGTCCGTGGGCAGGTCGAACAGGGCCGCGCGCTCGCGCCCACTCCAGATGCTGCGTCTCGGCATGTTCCATCTCTCCGTTATCCGTTCGTCCCGGTATTCGCGACGTTGTCCGCAAGGGGATCGCTCTGCGGACAATGCCGACCGTGACCCCAACCTTTGCAAAACCGGGTCCGGACCCGTCTCATATGAATGGTACGGAGAAAATTGCGGAAGCGGGGCCTTATCCGTACAGTTTTCCCCATGCCAGAGACGCTCATCGGATATGCGCGCTGCTCCACCGACAGGCAGGACCTGGCCGCGCAACGCCAGGCGCTCCTCGAGCTGGGCGTCGCCGAGGAGCGCATCTACACCGATCACGGCCTCACCGGCACGACCCGTGCCCGGCCCGGCCTCGACCAGGCCCTCGCTGCGGTGCGCGAAGGCGACACGCTCGTCGTGTCGAAGCTCGACCGGCTGGCAAGGTCTGTCCCGGATGCCCGCGCCATCGCCGATCGGCTTCGGGAAAGAGGCGTGAAGCTGGCCCTCGGCCGGGCGCTCTACGACCCGGGCGATCCGATGGGAAAGATGTTCTTCAATATCCTCGCCACCTTCGCCGAGTTCGAGGCCGACCTCATCCGCATGCGAACCCGCGAGGGCATGGCCATCGCCCGCGCCAGGGGGAAACTGCGCGGAAAGCAGCCCAAACTGTCGGACAAACAGCAGCGGGAGCTCTGCCGCATGCATGCCACGGGCGACTATTCCATCAGCGATCTCGCCGAACTCTTCTCCGTCTCAAGACCAACCGTTTATCGTACCCTCAATCGGCGTCAGTCCCCTTAGCGTACTATCCTGCCCCCTACCGGAGTCGACCCCTAGATGCGCTGTGCCGCGTCAACAGGACTTATCTTGAGGAACTTCTGCCCCGCGACATGGACGGAGAAGTCTCGTTTCAGGCGGTGAAGGACGATCTGCAGCCGAAACAGGGTAAAACGCTGCACATCGAATTCGATCCGTCCTCGCCTGCGGCCTTCAAGGAGGCATTGCTCAAGACAAAACGCGCATGGATCGTGGAAATCGGCCGCGATGGACGGCGGACCGAAAGACCGTGGGATGCTCGCAACATGTCGGAAAACTCCAATGTTGTCGGTAATCTCCGGAGCCGTCCGCGTTACCGGTCCGGCGTCTGGCAAAAACACCGGATTGCATCCCTGCAGGTCAGTATCGAAAGACCGCGACAGGCGCTCGCGGAAGGAGTGCCTAGAGTGCTGCGGGACTGTCCGGCCACAGGTCTGCCAGGCTGAACGCGATCGCCTCGAAGGGAGGGACGCTTACGGCGTCATCGTCCTTGAGCGATGCGATCGGCACCCACTGGCCGGCCCGGAGCTCGAATGCTTCCAGCCCGCGGGCGAGGGGATCGACGAGCCACAGATGAGCCACGCCTTCCTGGGCGTAGATCGGCCGCTTCTCATACAGGTCGGTCTTGCGGGTTCCGGGGGAGAGCACCTCGCATGCCCAGTCGGGCGCAACCCCGCACCACGCCGTGTCGGGATAGTCCGGCATCCACTCCCGGCGCCATCCGGCCAGATCGGGCACGAGGATGTCCTTGCCCAGGTGCAGTTCGGGTTCGCGGATGCTCCACCAGCCGCCCGGTCCTCCGTCGCCGTAGTTGAACGGCGGACCGATCCGCGCTCCCAGCCCCGAGCTTGCCCAGGCATGGCGGGGGTCCGGCCGGGGTTGTGTGTGCAGTGCGCCGTCGATCACCTCGGCGACCATGTGCGCGGGCGCATTCAGCACGTCGCGATAATCGGCGCGGCGGTCCTGTTTCAATGCTTGCATGAGGGGGCCTCGATCCGTTCCGGAACGGAACTGCATGCCATGGATATGTATAGCGGCTTGAGATTGTCGGCGCCTGGCCACGGGCTTCTGTCGGCGATGATTTCATCCGTCCGTCCCCGGTACCGGCTTCGGGGGCGGAGGATCGAGCCAGCAGGCCCTGCGTCCCCGGTTGGACATGAACGAGGGCTCCAGACAGACCTGGAGCCGTCCCGCGGCTTCCTCGTCCGCGGGCGGGGTTTCCCAGCAGGCCCGTGCGCCGTTCGGCTGTTCGACCGGGCGGGTGGCGCAGAACCCGGCGGGCGTGCCGGCCGCGATGTGGACCTGTCCGGAGGCCCGCAGGACCAGGATGGCCGCGAGGACGAGGATCATGAACCCGCCCAAGACGTATCCTGTGCCTCTGATGACCGCCCATGCCGGCGCCGCCTTCGCCGCCTTGAGCGTTTCGGCGTGATGGGCGCGCATTTCTCCGAACGCCTGGCTCTGCGCCTCGAGTTTCTTCGTCACGGGTTCGTTCGCCTCCGCGGCCGCGGCCGAGACCGCCCGGGGGATGTCCGCGACCGCCTTGCGCGTCTCGGCATTGCTCTCGGCGATGGCGTTCAGCCTGTCGAGCATCAGCTGCAGGGGATCGTCTTTCACAGTTTCATGCTCGGGCCTTCGGATTTCTTCTCTTCGCGGGAGAGGCTTTTCTCCTTCGTCTGCTTGCTTGCAGCGACGGTCTGCTTCTGCGGACGGGCGACGTCCTCGTTCCGGCGCGCGTCCGCCATGCGCTGGAAATCGCGGCTCTCCGCCTCCCGCTGCCGCTCACCCGCCAGACTCTGCGCAGTTATGACGAAGGCATCGACACCCTCTCCGTCCGTGCTTGCGGCGGTCTTCAGCCTGTCGGCCGCCTTTTGCCAGTCCGGATACGGTCGATGCTTTTCGCTGTCGAAACGCATGAGCGCCAGCTTTACCGATTCGACCCGGTTGTACACTCCGTCGATTTCCTTCTCCCGCTCCCTTGCCCGCTGCGCAGTGTTCCGGAGCCTCTCCAGCTCCTCCGCACCGCCGTCGGGACGGGATTGCGCCAGGTTCTCCTGCGCAGCGATGACCTCCCGGCACGCATCCCGCGCCGACCCCAGGACCTGGCTGGAGGATTGCACCATCGCGAGACGCGCATTGTCGTCCGCTTCGAGCCCGTAAAATCCGCGCCGGATCGCCTGTCTGGCGGCTTCCATTTCGTTCAGCTTTTCCTCCATGCCGCGGAGGGCGTCGAAGGCGCGGACGCGGGCGTTCTGGAAGTCCTGCCGCTCCCGCGCATCGCCGAGTTGCTTTGCCATCTCCCCGGCCCGGTCGGGGGAGCCGTTCTCCTCATAGGCGGTCCGGGCCTTGTCGAGGAGATCGCACGCCCGCTCCCAGGCCCCGCTGCGGAGCCGTGCGTCGTTGAGCGCGTCCTTGGGGTCTCCGGCCGCCCGGGCTTCGGCGATCGCCGCATCGGCCTCCGCGCGCGCCGCCGTGACCGGCGCGGCGAATGCCTTCGCCAGCTCCAGCACCAGGTCCCGGCCGCGGCCGGCTTCCTCCGCCCGCTCCCGCAGGCCCTGCCCGAGATCCGGCAGGATGCGCTCCGCGGCCTCCGCGGCCGCCGTCCAGGCCGCTTCGTTCGCCGGCGACGCGGCGGCGGTCTCGATGAGCGTCTCCAGAGTTTCCAGCCGGACGTCCCGCCGCTCGCGCAGCGCCGATGCCTGCTCCCGGTCGTCGGCCGCACGCACGCGCCAGCTGGCGGTGGTTTCCGGATCGAGGCCGAGCCGGTCGCGCGCATCGGCCATGGCGTCGGCCGCAGATGCCGCCGCGTCGCGCGCCAGCGCGCGGTCCTCGCCGGACGCGCGCCAGGCCCGCACATCCTGGACCGTGCGCGGCGCCGGCATTTGCCGCTCAGCCTCGCGCGTCGCCGCGATCCGTTCCCTGCCGGCTTCGAATGCCCGCTGCAACGGCTCGATCTCCAGCGCGATGACGGCATTCCGGGCCCGATCGGCCAGGGTTTCCTCGCCGGCGGCGCGCGCCCGGTCCGCCAGGACGTCGAAGGCCTCCCCGGCTTCCCGGCAGGCCTCCGCATGCCGCTCCGCGGACACAGCGTCCTCCTTCGGCAGCGCCCGGGCGGCCGTCACCGCATCCCATGCCTGCTTCACACGGACTCGCGCGTCCTCCAGCGAACGGTATTGCTCCGTCCGGGACAGGGCTTCCGCCTCGGCCGTCTTCGCCGCCTCGACCGCCGCGGCGTCCACCGGCGGAGGCCGCCCGGCCGAGCGCGCGGCGCGCAGCATCTCCCCGATGCAGGACAGGACCCCGCGCCAGGCTTCGTGCGCCAGGTCCGCCGCGGCCGTGCGGTCCCGGAACGTCTCCGGACGGCGAAGGTCGAGCGCCGGCAGGGCGTCGAACGCGCGGTCCGCCTCTTCCACCCGCCCCCGCGCCGCGCCCAGACCGGCCTCCGCGTCCGACAGCCGGTCCAGCGTCTCGCGCAGCGCCGGCGCGAGCTCGTCCCGCACCGCAAAACCCAGGCTTGTCTCGACGTTGCGCGCCCGGCCCATCTGGCGGATCAGCGCCGCCCGGTCCGCCGCCAGCTCCACCGGCACATGGAGCACCACCCGCTCCGTCTGCCGCGTCAGCGCCACATAGGACGTGGACGGCGACCAGGCGAAGGGGTGGTCGTAGAGCGCGAACACCTCGGTCTGCGTCTTGCCCTGGCCCCGGTATACCGTGCCGGCATAGCCCGGCGCCCAGCCGTCGAACCGCTCCGGATCGAACGAGACCCGTGAGCCGTCGTCCGTCCTGACTTCGATCTCCTCCTGCGAGCACGAGACGATCGTCCCGAGCACGCCGTTGAAGATGCCCGCATGGCGGGCCGTGTCGTGGAACTGGATGCGGTCGCCGGCGGCCGCATGCACCGCGCCGCGGGCCGTCCGGAACGCGAGGCCGTCCTCGACCTCGCCGCGCTCCACCCGGATCGCGCGCGCCGCCTCGTTCAGGCGCTCCACCTCCGCATTGGTGGACGCGTAGATGAACCGCACCGCCTCCGGGTCGCGCGCGCTCGCCTCCGCCCAGGCCGCGACCAGGGCAGCGCGGCTCTCGTCCAGCGTCCCGCTCCAGGCGAGGCAGCCATGATCGGCATAGGCCCCGACAGCAGCAGCGATGTCCCCTTCCGCAAACGCCTCGCTCGCCTCGCGCTGCCAGCTCTCCTTCTGGCGGCGCACCCGGTTGAGTTCCATCGAACCGGCAAGCGCCGCGACCGGCGCGAACAGACCGCCCCGCTGCACGCTCTGAAGCTGGCGGTCGTCGCCCACCAGCAGAAGCCGCGCGCCGGCGCGGTCCGCCGCCTGCATCACCCGGTCGAGGATGTCCGTGTCCAGCATCGCCGCCTCATCCACGATCACCACCGTGCGCGCATTCCAGCGGTCCCGGCCGTTGCCGAGGTGGATCAGCGCCAGGTGCGCCGTCATCGCCGTCCCGAACCCGTCCGCCGCCAGGCTCCGCGCCACCACATTGGTCGGGCCGAGGCCGACCGCGCGGTGGCCGCGCCTCTCATGCGCCTGCCGGATCGCGCCCAGCACGTGGCTCTTGCCGGTCCCGGCCCGGCCCTGGATCGCCCCGATCCGCATCGGCGCCTCGGTCTCGCGCATGAGAACGGCGCGCTGCTCCGCCGTCAGCGTCAGCCGGTCCGCGATCGCCGCCGCATCTTCGGGCCGCGCCGGGCGGAACCGCTCCGACGCCATCCGCTTCGCGCGCGCCAGCACCGCCTGCTCCTGGTCCCGGATGCCTTTCGTCGTCCAGTATCCCGTCTCCCGGCCTGTTTTCGCGTCCAGCAGCGCCACGCTCTCCGGATGCGCAAGCGCCGCGTCCACGGCCGCCGCGATCTCCTCCTCCGGAAGGCCGTTGCGCCGCGCCACGCGGGCGAGCTCCGTCTGCGTCCAGACCGACCGCATCCGCCCGGCCGCCGCCAGCAGCTCGGCCGGGTCGCGCATCCGCCCGGCAGCTTCCGCCTGCGCTTCCGCGCTCAGCGCCGCCCGCTCGCTGTCCACCGAACGCGCAACCCCGACATGGGTGTCGCGCACGGCCAGCTTCGGGTCCACGCGAAGGTCGATCCCGTGCTCGCGGAACCAGGCGTTCTGGAACGTCTCCCAGGCTTCCACGAGCTCGCCGCGTTCGTCGCCGGCGACGAACGCCAGGCCCTTCTTCGAGCGCACCTCCGGCGCGATCTCGCGCGCCTTGTTCCCCCAGCCCGAGGCCGTGAAGCGCCGCGTCGAGACCAGAAGATGTACGTGCGGGTTGATCGCATCCTCATGCAGCGCCCACTGCACCGCCACCCCGGCCGGACCGAACCGCGCCTCGATGAACCGGCGCACCATCGCCGCCGATTCCTCTGCCGCGAGCTCCTTCGGCACCGCGAGGATCATGTGCCAGGCGAGCTGCGCACCGCGCTTGTAGCGCACCTCTCCCGTCTTCCGGTCAACCGTCAGCTCCGCCGCGGTCGCCCCGTTCCAGAGCGCCGCCGCATCCGCAAACGCCGGTGCCCCTTCCGGCAAGACGATCTCCGCATGCGCCAGGTCGTGGCCGGCGCCGCCATGCTTGCGGAAGTCGTAGGCGCGACCGGCCACTTCGTCGATCATCGCCTCGCGCAACACATACGCCGCGAGGCCGACGGCGCTCGATCCGCCCTCGGCATGAACGACCGTCTGTCTTGCAAAGCAGATCGCCATGTCCGGTCGTATCCCTCGCCTCTCTCTGCCGCCCGGCGCGCATTCTGCGACAGCAGAATGCATATTGCGCCTAAGAGGCTAACAAAAACAAGCTTACAGGAAAGAGTCCGTGGTATGGAAAAGGAATTTGAAGGTAATGGTACGGGTTGGCATGAAAAATGCGGCTCGCTGACGCTCGCATGGCCCGGAAGGGGGAGGCTATGGCCAGGACGACGGGTTGTGCGAGAATGAAGAGAACCGGGTTGCCGGAAAAGGGCCGGAAAGGAAGATCGTGAGGAGTGGATGATGGCGAAGTTCGACGGAAAGCGGTGGGCGGAGCTCAGCGAAAAACGAAAACGGAAAGAGTCGTTGTCCCGCGAGGAAAAGCTGGAATGGCATGAACTCGATGCTGCAAGAAGCATGGTCCGGGCCCGGGACCGCATGGCCCGCGCCAGGGAGATGAACCGCAGGCACCTCAACTCCATCAGGATGGAGCTTGGAACCCTCGCCGTCGACGCTGGGCTGCGCGACGCGCCGCGCGAGCGCATCCGCCAGGCGCTCGAAACCCTCGCCCGCGAGCTCGTCGCCGGGGACGGCAACGCCGGCGCGCCGGATGCGGCCGGACCGGCAGAGACCTCCCCGGCGAACCCCGGGGATGAGCGCATCCTGGCCGCCGTCGCGGCCATACCCGCCGGCGCCGTCTCCAGCTACGGGCGGATCGCCGAGAAGGCCGGGCTGCCGGGTCAGGCGCGCGCCGTCGGCGAGGCCCTCTCGCGCAATCCCGATGCTTCCGGATGGCATCGCGTCGTCAACGCCGAGGGGCGCATCCGCACCCCGCCCGAACGCGGCCAGCGGACCATGCTCGAGGCCGAGGGCGTGGCGTTCGCTCTCGACCGCGTCGACCTGGACCGCTTCGCGGCCTCTGTCGACGCTGGCGGCGCCTGAAACCCGCGCGCGGGTCGTCCGGGCCAATACGGCAGGGATCTCCGTCCGGAATCGACCCGCCAGACCCCCGGGGATCGCGCAGGACGCCCGTACGGGGTGGAAACGGCCAGGCATGCGTCCTTCGGCCTGTACGGCTCTCACGGGCCGGAATTTCGCTGCCCCCGGCCGATGGGGGGACCCTGGCCGGGGGCAGGACCCTCCGGAACCGCCCGATGAGACACAGCACCGGACGGCAGGGATAGCCGGAGAGCGCGGCGATCATTGCGTTCCGGCAGGTCCGGTCAAGGCGGCCGGAGAGGAAAAGGCCGCTGCGGACAGGGAAACCCGGCTTTGCGCGAAACGCACGAATATCGCGGGGCTTACCGCCAACGCCCCGCCCATCCGTAGTCAGGAAGCGCGCCGTCAGGGCGCGCGGGGTGTGGGGCACAGCCCCACGTCTGGCGGCGCGACGGGTGCGTTGTTAATTTGTTCTGCCTCGTCGCCGCCCCCTTGCCGAGCAGAAGAGCCGCCTGGGCGAGCGTAGCGAGCCAGAAGGGTGGCTTCCTTCGCCGACCGTAGGGAGGCGGCCGCACGGGTTTGGGTGGGTGGGGTGCCGGTGTGCGAAGCGTGCCGGCCTCTCCGCCGCCCGGAGGGCGGTGGCTCGGGCGGCGGACTTATCCATAGGTGCGATCCGGGTTAAAGAGTCTGTTAAAAACAGTTAGAGTCGAGTTAAAGGGCGATTTGAGGCAAAAAATAACAATGAAATCAATGCATTATGTTGGAGCCCTGTTCCCGATGTGCCGATGAATCGTTCCCGATGTGCCGATGAATCGTTCCCGATGTGCCGATGAATCGTTCCCGATGTGCCGATGAATCGTTCCCGATGTGCCGATGAATCGTTCCCGATGTGCCGATGATATGAGGCGCCCCAAGTCACTAAACTGCTCTCAAGGGTCCGCTCGCCTGGTCAGCTTTCGTATCCATCGGCACATCAGGAACGCTGACGCCGCTCAATAAACGTCTTGGCGAAGCCCATGAACGCCTTCCGATAGTCCTGGGGCTGCCGCTTCGCCGGCGCCTTTGCGATCCAGACGTCGAACTCGGCCTGGATGCCATGCACGTCCCAGGCCGGATAAAGACTCCGGAAACGGTCGATCGCATCACCGTCCAGACGGGTCGCGGGGAAGAGCGGCAGCTCCCCGGCTGCAGCCTGTGTCCGCCCGCGGGCGGACGGCGCCTGGTTCTCGCGCGGGGGCGCCCCGTCCCGGCGTGTCATGAGCAGGCTGGGCTCGCCGTCGGCGATCTCAAGCGCAAGCTCGTAGCCCGGCAGCGCATCCCGCCGGACGAGGGCCAGCATCTCGTATTTGAAGCGGCGGTAGCTGCCTTCGGATCCGGACTTCTCGTAGAGGACGGGAAAGGAGATGGTGAAGCCGTCTTCGCCGGCGCCGCCGGCATGCTTGCGCGCGACGCGGTAGAGCCAGCGCTCGCGGCCGCCGGTGATCCGGAAATAGGCCGGATCGATCGAGAGCAGACCGCCCTTCATGACCACGCCCTCGTAGAACCAGTCGCTGAGCGTGAGGCTCATGCCCTTGCTCTTCCTGGTGCGCGGGTCGACGAAATCGTCCCAAGAGTCGATCCAGGAAAACTGCCGGCGGCGGTTGCGGCGTCCAGCCCGGATATTGGTCGCGATCGTCGTGGCTTGGAGCCGGCCCAGCGCCTCGCGCAGCAGATGATAGTTACGTCCTCCGGTCGGCCGGCCGATCGCCTTCAGCAGGTCATAGGCCTGGAATTTCAGCGTCCGCGGCAGGTCGTTGACGCCCTGCCGTTTCAGATTCTGGATCTGCGAGGCCGCCCAGATGAGCAGGTCCGCGTCCCAGATCGTCGCCATGCCGTACTCAGCGTCTGCAGTGACGCGGACATAGACGCCTGCCGGCGAGGTGTAGTCGATCGGCTTCAGGCGTTTGCGTTTCGCGAGCGAGAAGAACGGCCTCTCCATCGCCTCGCGCTGGTCCTTGAGCGGCAGGTCCGGGACCAGGGACGCGACGAAGAAGTCGAATTGCTCGGGCTGTTGACGCTCAGTCTGCTCTGTGGCGTCGGACATCATGCAATCCCAGGCTTGCCGTGCTTCTGGAACATGTCATTGGCGGTATCGACCGACACCACCTCGGGCTTGCCGTGCTTGGCAAACAGGTCGTTAAGCGCCTCGCCGAGCAGTGCTTGGATGGTGGTGTCGCGTTCCGCTGCCAGGACTCGGAGTTGGCGCTTAACGATCGGGTCGAAATAACCCGTCACATTGCTCTTGCCCTCGCGACCCGGTCGGTAATGCCGGACGCCGGTCTCGGGTTCCAGAGGCTCCGGAGGGGGAGAGGTTTCTTCTGGTGCGAGGCGCCGGCCGGACATGGCGGCGCGGAGGTCAGCTGGTTTCGCCATTGCGGGTGACTCCTTGTCGAGTTGTCGAGTTTACCAGTTGACTGACGAATATATAAACCGATGCCATCTCCTCAGCGGCCTTGCCCTGGGGCTCATATTCCTGAGCGCTCAAGCCAAGCGCTGCGGCATGTTCAATCGCAGCCCGGTGGCCAAAGCCCGCCGGGCATACTGCAACGCCGAGATCGGCCAGGACCTCGCGGGCCTGTTGCTCCCGGGTCCCGCGGGGCGGGATGCCGTTGAGCACAACGGCCGCCGGAGGGCTGCCGGCCAAGCGGATCAGCTCGGTAGTCGTGCGGACCGTCTCAAGGTCGTAGATCGCCGGACGGCAAGGGATCAGCACCAAATCTGCAATCTGCGCCGCCGCGAGTGCACCTTGCTCAGCTCGAGGTGCTGTGTCGATCACCACGAGGTCCGCGCCCTGCTCCCGAGCTGCCTCTAGGATTTTAGGTAACCGGGCGGCTTGGGCCGAGATCACGACTGGCGTCTCCGCCACACGCCGGTCGCTCCAGTTCGCTGCCGTCGTCTGCGCGTCCAAGTCAATCACGGCCACAGTCAGGCCGTCGAGCATCGCAGCCACGGCCATGCCGACGCTGAGCGTCGTCTTGCCCGCGCCGCCCTTCTGGGCGATGACGCCAATCACCTTCATTCGGAAACACTTTCACTCGTTGTGGTGTTGATGAGTTTACTCGTAAAGGAGCGAAGTGTTAAGCTCTCGAATGAGTCCACAGGCCGTCTCACTATCGAAGGTTTTCGATACGGGACGGACGCCGGCGCCCCTGCCAGGTAAGGCCGAAGGCGCGGTTATGCAGTTGCGGGCGTGAGCTCTACGGCGACCGGCCCTGCGAACGGTAGCTGACCGGGCGCAGATTGCATCCGAAGTCGAGCTCGTCCGGGTCGATCCGCTCGACGTCCCATCCGTAGACCGATTCCGGCTTGCCAAAATCGTCGCGACGGATCGGCTGCCCGCAATGATCGCGGCGCCGGACCGCAGGATCATGCCCGAGGTCCTTCGACCCGCGATGCCATGCGAGCAGCGCCCGGTCGGTGACAGAGTGAATGTTGTATGTCATCGGCTTATGCCTTTCTTGCAGTTTCGATAGTGACACCCGCGCGACCGAAGACGCTGGAGGTCGGACCTATTTATCGAAAATGTGCGTTACGCCACGGACCGTGGCGATAACCGTCAGAATTTTGGTCTGCCACCGTCCTTCGCAGGCGATCCGGGCTCCGGCCGCCCGGCGAACTGCACCGCCTCGAGGAGCTGTTCGACATGGCGACCGATGACGCCGGACTTCTGCTGGACCTGGACGCGCTGCCGCAGAGGATCCGGCCTCGGCGTGTCGACATGACTGTCGGCGACCAAACGCTGCTCGATCACGCTGTGCGCAAGCCGCCAGAGGGTACGTCGTTCTGAGAACGGCGCACGGGCCGGGAAAAGGCGTCTGGGGGGCTGCCGAGCCGTGAATCGCGCCTGACGGGCGGAATTTCAGCCTTCAGGACGCCGTGAGGCGCCGATGGACCCCCGCGCGGGCCTCCATGTCCTCGGTATGAGCCTGGCGCACTAGGATTTCGCCCCCTACCGGAACAGACCCCAGTACTGGGACCTGCAGTTGAGTTTTGAGGATCGAGCTCCGAGAATTAACTTGACTTTTCCTCATAACCCCTGCCATACGTCCTAAGGACGTATGGCAGGGGTATAGAGATAAAATTTATTTTATGGCTGACGACAACATTCAACAGAGGATTTACAGGTCGTCCCGCAGCAAATTATCGCGTGCCGACAAATATCTTGCGGACATGATGGAAGCAGATGGCAGACCCGTCATCTCAGATCGTGACCTGTTTCATTTCATCGAGCGCATGTATGCAGAAGCACAGGACCAAAAACTGTATCTGCGGGATAGCACCGCCACAGCTGACAACTACCGCACGCGAAAGACAAGCCTGCTGACAGCGAGCGTTATCCAGAATGATCGCGATTATTACAACCGGTTTCGGGTGCTGGCCCTCTCGGACCTGCCGGCCGACGACATCGTCTGCCTGGTCGACCGGTTCTGCTACATTTCCCATCTCTCCGCGATGCAGCGATGGGGGCTGACCGATCGCCTGCCGGCGACGCTGATGATCACGCGCCCGGATCGCCGGACAATCACGTCGAAGCTGAATGAGATCGTGAGGCAAAACGGAGAGACGCCTTTTCCGATGCGGAGTGTCGGCCATCCGGACACTGTCCGGCAGCGCCCCGTTCGGGTGTTAGAGACCCGGAAGGTCGGCGCGAGCGTTCGGGATCGATCCGGGTTTGCCCGTGTAGCGACGGTTGGACAGACCTTTCTCGACACTCTGCAGCAACCGGCGCTGTGCGGCGGCATGGCGCATGTTCTGGATGTGTGGCAGGGCCATGCCGGCGACTATCTCGAGGAGATCGTCGAGGCGGTCGACGGGCCAACAAACCTGATCGTCAAATGCCGGGCCGGTTACATCCTGGAAGAATATCTCAGCATCCGGGACGAGCGGATCGACGCCTGGAAGGCCTTTCGCCAACGCGGCGGCAGCCGCAAGCTCGATCCGGACAGGGCGTTCGCCCCCGAATACTCCGAAGCCTGGATGATTTCACTCAATGTCCGATGACATACACTCGATTGACGTAGAGGCGTGGATCAACCGGGTCGCAGCTGACCCGGTTGCCCGTCGACAGCGTCAAGCCATGGAAATCGTGTTGCACAGCATTGCGCGCCTGTTGCCGAAATACCGGCTGTATCTCAAAGGCGGCCTACTCATGGGGCTGGTCCATGACAGCCCACGACAGACAACCGATATCGATCTGACGGCCGGTTTCGATGCCGAACCCGACATAGGCGAGCGCATCGCCGCCGAGCTGCGCGCCACGTTCCGGCCCGTTGCGGCCGAGCTGGGTTATCCCACCCTCACCGTCAACATTCACTCGATCAAACCACTTCCACGAGGCATTTTTGACACGGCACGGTTTCCCGCCGTCAACATCAAGGTCGTCCATACCGTGAGGATAGCGAACGAAAACAGACATCCGCTGTATTTTGATATCGACATCTCCTTCAACGAACCGCTGCAACAGGTCCAGATATTCCGCATTGCAGACGACCGGGAACTGCATGCCTATGCCCTGGTCGACCTGATCGCGGAAAAATACCGCGCCACCCTGCAGCAGATTCCGCGCCGCCGCGAGCGGCGCCAGGATATATACGATCTTCATTACCTGACGGCCGGCAACGAGATCGACGCCAACGGCAAATGCCAGATCCTCAAGGTGCTGCGGGTGAAATGCCGCTCGCGTGATATCGAGCCCGCACGGACTTCCCTGGCCGATCCCGAAATTCGGAGACGGTCGGAAGCAGGTTGGGAGTCGCTTAAGCTCGAACTCGGTCACGTCCCGGCCTTCGAAACATGTTTTGAGCAGGTGAAAACCTTCTACGAAAGCCTGCCTTGGGAAAACGATTGATTGGGCGCTGCCGGCAAACCGTGTTCAGGGTGACGGGCTGGCCCCAGGAAGGCTTGAATGTGCCTAGGCCCAGTGGAAACGGGCGCCTTCGGCAA
The DNA here is from genome assembly GCA_965262385.1 of Dehalococcoidia bacterium. Classification (GTDB taxonomy): domain Bacteria; phylum Chloroflexota; class Dehalococcoidia; order Lucifugimonadales; family CATOSD01; genus CATOSD01. Next base: position 19,192 of record CBDHFB010000010.1, read on the forward strand.
ATCCGGGCCGACTGCGGCTGCGTTCGACAGGGACAAGGCCCGGATTCCGGCCTGGAGCTCCCGCCGTGCGGATACCAGACATCGCGAAGTTCCTTGCCGTAAGATTTCGCCCTCTACCGGAGCGGACCCCCTGTTGGCCATTGATTGCTTCGTCACCCCCTCGCCATCGCCACGGGTGCTCAAAAACCTCATAACGCTTTGATATTATGAATGATATTGTTTCTTATAAATACCTTATGCCTATACCCCGTGTATCAGGCGCAACACTTACGTGAACCATTGTTTGAAAGGATTTTCGGATGACGAAAAAGCCACTTTCCACCGATCACCAAGCCGAATTGACAGTCGGGCCATTCCAGCTTCGGGTCCGGGCAACGAGTACCGCGGCACTGCTCGCGTTGGTCGTAATTTGCATACTGCTGCTCTGAGCCGCCGGAATCACCTCGCCGGCGTCCGTACGGCCCTCGGTCGGTCTGGATCACCTCTTGGTGTGGAATCGCGCCTGACGACCCGGAAATCGCCTTTCACGCCTCCATCAGGCGCCGCCCGAGGTAGCGCGGACGACCCTCTTGGGATCATCAGGCTGCTTTTCGCTCCCACATGCGCGCGAGGAACGTCCGGGCCTCGATGCCGACGGCGGTGGTGTAGATCGCGGTCGTGGCGATGTCGGCATGCCCGAGTACGGCCGCGATGGTGGGCAGCGGCACACCGGCCGTGACGGCGGCGATGCCGAACGCGTGGCGCAGGCCTTTCGGGCAGGCCTGGGGCCCGGCGATCCCGGCGCGTTCCATGACGGCAACGATGCGCCGGTGTCCGGTGGCGCGCGACCACGGCCAGAGCGGATCGCCGGCGCGTCGGGGGGAGACACCGCGCAGCCCGTGGACGAGCTCGAGGGCGCGGAGAGTTTCGGCCGGCAGCGGGACCTCGCGCCAGTGCTCGGCCCGGCGCTTGAGCGTGCGGATGCGGATTGCGGCCGCGTCGAGGTCGACGTCGCGCGGCCGGAGCGCGAGGACCTCGGACAGCCTGGCGCCGCTATGTCAATTCTGTCGCAGAAGTCCGGCTGCGGTCAGCATTTCCATGTTTGGCGGTGGCGCGAACGGGCCGGATGCTCTACCGCCTGGCCCGCACGTTTCACACGCGCCAGGCGGCCAGGCAATGGGCGCGGCGTCATTATCCCGACCGGGAGACGACGATCATGAAATGCGAGCGCCCGGAGTGCGCTCCGAAGCTCGGCTAGGCGCTGCCGGTCTGCTCCACGAGATGTTGTATGCTGGTGGACGACAACATTCTGGAACACTTGGGACAACCCCAAAGGAAGAGGCGATGCCCGATAGGGAAGCAATCAAGGAAGCCATACTGGATGGAATACATACGGCGAATGTCCGCTACGAGGGATGGTCGAGAGGGTGGTGGGTGACCGATTCCGGTGTCGAAGGCCACGTCGTCTCGACGATCGCCGAGAAGCTCAATCAGCAGATTACCGGTCAGGGGAGTCTGGTGATGGAGCTGCCATTTGGCGTCATCCGGGAGGAGTCCGGCGCGGCCCGCCGGCCGGGCCGGCCCCGGATAAACCTCAATTCAAAAAACCGTGCCGATATTGTGCTCCGGGACTTGAATGACCGTCCGTTCTGCGTAATCGAGGTCAAGCGGTTCTGGAACGAAGAGAAGTGCTTCAAGGATCTGAAAAGGATTCGCGACCTCATCCTTCAATGCAACCGCAAGAAGGGCGGGACGCTAAACAGGGGCTTTCTCGCCTTCATGTTGGCCGCGTGGGAGACGGACGATGAGAGCGCCGAGCAATCTCTAACGATTGCAGAGAGATATATCAAACAAAGAGTCCGAACTCAGTTCGAGAGAGAAGGGTTGCGCTTGAAATGCCATACGGGCCCCATACGCCGGTACCCGAAGAAGTACCGCAAGCTCCATGACGAGGTGAAATGGGTGCATGCCAGCTTCTGCGTCGAGCTGGCGAGCCGGTGATACAAGCGCGACGGTGCTTTCTGGCACGGTACTCAGTTCGCGGTTTCGTGTAGTGTTTATGCAGCGGAGAGAAACTATGTTGAAGATAGCTAAAGTTTGGATTGCCGGTATGGTTATCCTGATGAGTGGGATAAGCATGTCGTTTGCCTACACCGATGAGGAATTGGCAGTTCTTGCAGAAGACTGTGCAACCTCACTTGCACTCCAGAGAAAATTTCAAAGTAACAAGCTTTTAATGTATCATAATATTCAGCTAAAGACGGGTGATAATTGTGCAAATATAATACGGCAATCAGTTGTTAGATATAAAAGCGATGAATATGTAAAGCTTTGGGATAAGGTAATGAAATGTACCCGGTTAAGCCAAAATTTAATCAATGAAAATGGGGGACTTAGTGCCCTACCGTTACCAGCTCATCTCAAACAACAATATTTGAATCATAAGATAGATGGCCAGTTGTGTTTCGATATAACAAAGGAAATAAAAAAGATTAAACAGGACTAAATATACACATCCCTCAGCGGTTCCAATAGCGATTATGGGCAGTAATCCGGCGATTCTCGGCGGTTTGTGCTCCGTCCGGCCGCGCCGGTGCCGGGTCCGTTCACGGCGGCGGGCCGGAATTCAATCCGCATCGGAGGTGTCGCATCGGAGGTTGACGCCCTCCGGCGGGGCTGCCAATATGGAAGTGGCACTGCGCGATGTAATCGCGATGTGATGCAGTGGCCGCGGTGGCCTCCCGCCTATTATTCGAGGCCGGTCATTTCGCACCTACGCGAGCTTCCAAGGATTCACAGGCCCCCATATCGTTTGGCCACAACGGCTCCGACCATTGAGAGCCACACCGGTCCCGGGAGCCCCCAACAAGAGGCCCCGGGACCTAATGGTAACTACCTCGATGAGAGGAGAGATAAGATGACGAAAACCAAGGCCTTCCTGCAGCTCGGCATCGCGTTGTTGGGCTTCGTTTACGCCGGCGTGGAGGCTGTCGGTGCAGCGGCGGCGGTCCGCGAGGTGCTCCGATGAAACGCCACGATCCGCGAAAGGCGCCGGCCCAAACGGGCGGTCCGGTCGTCAAAACCGGCCCGACCGCCGGCCAGAATCGAGCGCGAAACCGCGATGGTCGCTGGCGTCGCAAGCGGAGCGACACCGGTAAGACGCGCAAGTAACGAGCCCAGAGATCAGATCACTGCCTCGACCTGCGGGTCGACCCCGGTAGGGGGTCGATTCCGGTAGGGGGCAGAATAGTACTGCAAGACCCGGAAACTCGTAACAGCAAAGGGTTTGCGCCGTCAGGACGAAGCGCGACACATCGGTGTCGGAACTCCGTACGGAACAGGCCCTCCAACTCGTAAGCCCCTGCCGACAGGTCGATACCGAAGGCCGGCTGCGGGCTCGCAAGGTCTTCCTGGGCTGTTGCCAACTACCGCTTGCGGCAGGCGAACGGGTCCTGCGACGGCCCGACCGTTGTTTGGGATGGGAAATCAGCGTTGGGACAATCACATGACCGCCAAATCGCTTGCAGTACTATCCTGCTCCCTACCGGAATCGACCCCTACAACCACCAGCGCTACCACGAGAGCCTCGGTAACCTCACTCCAGCCGACGTCTACTTCGGGCGCCATCACGCCATCATCGAGAGAAGGAGAAAAATCAAGGAACGGACCATCCGCAAACGCCGCTTGGCCCATCGCCAACAAGCGGCATAACATCAACCAAAATGAGCCAGAGCCCCCTTTAGAAAACAGCCTCCAGAGTCCCATTCATTCTGATGACGGACACAAACGGCGACATAATACGCAACTGTAGTACTAATGATCAGTTATCGTCTCACCCTCCCAGCAGGGATCGCCACAGCATCTTGTAGTACGTCTCGCTCAGTTCCAACAGCAGCCACGAGACGAATACCATCGCGACGGTGAAGCCAAAAACAAGTCCGGTGATCGCACCGAAAGCGATCCGGAACGCGCGCCAGCCGTAGGGTGTGTCGAACCTCACCGGTCGTCGCGGTTCATTCTCGTCGATCTCGGCCGCGTTCCTGACGGCGGATGGGGGTTTCATGTTTGGTTCTCCGATGCGTGTAAAACCGACGCCGACTGGTGCCGGGTCGTTGCAGACAATACGCATGGGCGTAGTTAACCCCCGCCTATTCGCCAAACGCGAGGAGCTACCCCGCGCCGGGTATTAGGCTGTTGTATTCGGCGGGCGACCCGACGGAGCGGGAGGCCCATGCGTTGTTTGCGAGGATTACGCTATTCGTACGTCCGGTCCGCGTCAACGACCTTGACGCCGAAGGCTGGTTGACTGCATTATAAAGATCGGTTGCCGGGGTACTGCGCAAGCTTTTAGACGTCGAAGACTCGTGAGACGGTTGAAGAATGAAATAAATATATGGAACATGGAGACGACGACCGGAATCGAACCGGCGTATCAGGGTTTTCACGTCTGCGCATATCTTTTCTGACACGCCGTCTCCATGTATTTAGACGACATGAACGCGGGTGAGGCGTTGTTACCCTAGTATATAATCCCGTTTTCATGGCGGGATGTCGAAAGCCTGCCGGACCTTGAGCGCCTGCGGCTGGTGCTCGACACCCAACCCTCCAGCATGGCATGGCGCCGAGGCCAGCGCCTCTGCGATCCCTTTGGCCTTCTTGTCTGCTTTTGCCCCCGGACGGGCGCATATACAGCTCTCAGACAGCCCCGGATGGCCAGAAACGGCCATGGAAACCTCTTGCAGATCGCGGTAGGAATGCCGGTTGCCCGGCACCCCCCGCACAGATCCCCGCAGGCGCGTTAGCGCACGAGGCTCCTGCCTTGGGTCATGACGGCAAGTCGCTGGTCGGGCCACGGGTGCCGGATGGTGGGCCTTGGCCAGTGTAGGCCGACGAGACGGTCTATGGTTGGCCAATCCGTGCGGTCTTTCTGCGAGCGTTTGCGCAGGGTGCGCATAAGCAGGCGTTTGACCGCCAGAGCAAACGCTTTCAGGGCTTTGGAAGTACCCGGAACGGCAAAGTAGTTCAGCCATCCGTTGATGACCCTTGCGAGCCATCGGGCCACCTCGTGCTTGCCCAAGTGCATGCGTTTACGCAGCTCGTCCTTGATCCGTCTGAGGGTCCGTCTTACGCGCTTCCGCGACGGTTTACGCCCCAGCCGGAATTTCCCGTTTCCGGTCTTGCCGCAGAAGTGCGTCATTCCCAGAAATTCGAAGGTTTCCGGTTTGCCCTGACCACGGTTCTTCCGATCCTCATTCGCGAACCGTCCGAACTCGATGAGCTGGGTTTTATCGGGGTGCAGGGTCAGCCCGAACTGGGCTAGCCTCTCCCTCAGGTCGTTCAGGTAGCGCTGCGCTTCCCACCGATGTTGAAAGCCGGTCACGAAATCGTCCGCGTAACGGACAATGATCATGTCGCCTTCCACCTTCCGCTTGCGCCATGATTTGTGCACCCAAAGGTCGAGCACATAATGCAGATAGACGTTCGCCAAGACGGGGGAAACGGTTGCCCCCTGTGGCGAGCCCCTGCCTGTGTCCGTCCAGTCGGTGCCTTCCATGACACCAGCATTCAGCCATTTGGTGATGAGACGGATAACCCGCTTGTCCCCGATGCGGTGTTCCAGAAACCGGACAAGCCAATTTCGGTCCAGGTTATCGAAGAATCCGCGGATGTCCGCATCAACAATCCAGTTGACCTTGCGCTGTGTTATTCCAACCGCGAGCGCATCAAGCGCATTGTGCGCTCCGCGCCCCGGACGGAACCCGTAGCTGAACCCGAGGAACTCCGTCTCGTAGATCGGCACCAGAATCGTGTCCGTCACCGCCTTTTGGATGATCTTGTCTTCCAAAGAAGCGATGCCGAGCGGTCGTTTCCCGCCGTCCGGCTTGGGTATCTCCACCCTCCGGACCGGCGGCGCACGATACGCTCCCCTGTGTATGCGGGCGTGAAGGTCGACCAGGCGGTCTCCCAACCCCTCCGCATACATTTCCCACGTCACGCCATCCACACCGGCAGCAACGTTCCGCTTCAGCGAGTGGAACGCCTCTTCCAGTACAGGCACCGTGATGTGGTGCAGGAGCGCCACAAGACGCTCATCCGGGTTCCCCTTGGCAGCTTGCCGTATCCGGTCGGCCGCCTGTGTCACGCTTGCCCGCTTCTGCGCGCGGCGCGTGCTTTGGCTTCCCGGATTTCCCTCGGCCCCGGCCCTTGGCTCCACCGGCTCCGCCGGGCGTTGCCGCCCCTTGTTCGCCGGTTTCATAGCTACTACTGCCGGGTCTGACTTCTTCAGGTCGTTCATCTCGGATTACGGATTAACTCCTTTTCGTTGCGGCCCCGCTCGACTGCGGGGCGACCTGAAGACCTCCCAGGTCCCGGTGGAGTGCTTCTGTATGTGCCGTGGTTCTCCGACCCCGGGATGCCCCACTTCGCCTTACCAAATCGGCTGGTGGGTGTTGCCTTCGACCATGACAACGGTCTCGGCGCATCCGGTGTATGCCATTTCGGGGCTCAATTGCCCGGCCCGCACATGCCGCTACCGACGCTTCGCCTGACACCTCACGATGCCCGGCGCACGGCTCGCGGTGGAAGTGGTGGTTAGCCTTTCCTTCCTGCGGGACTCTCACCCGCTACACTCGCACCAGTTAGCCTGGCGCACTGTCATTTGCCACTCATCCGTAATCGACCCGGTAATCGGGAACCCAAAACAAAGGATAAATCTCAATAAATCAACCGGTTACACTCGCCATGCGGGACTTGCACCCGCCCAAGAAGCATCGTATCTTTGCGAAGTGATGGAACCGCTAATGATCCGCTGTCTGTCTCCGATTGCGATAGTAGCTGCGTGTGTCTCTATCGCGGGAGCGGTGGAAGCTCACAGCGATGCCGCTTGCATCGGTTATATGGAAGCGGACTTCCATTACAAGATTGCCCTCGAAATGGCAGAAGATACATATAGTGACGCCAAGGTAAAGGTAGATGCCTCTTACTCGGATGATATTGACAAGGCAGAAGCCATTCGAGCCGCTGCTTTGGAAGAGTCAACGGCCGCCCTTAGCGATGCAAATGCT
>CBDHFB010000011.1:0-442481 GCA_965262385.1 Dehalococcoidia bacterium
GAGACCGCCGGAGAGTTCGCGCACGGCCGGGATTTCGTTGCTCTTGGAGTCGACCTCGACCTGCCCGAGGACGACACCGGTGTCGTGCTCGACCGCCGCCACCATCATCCTGCGCCCGTCTTCGGTCTGCGCGGACGCGCCGCGCAGGTCCTTTCCGTCCATGGCGACGGGCGCGTGCGCGCTGCCATGCTGGCCGGTCCACTGGCCGATGGCGTTGTCCAGGGTCTCCGGCGGCAGGGCGGCAAGGACGTTGTGGAAGGTGGTGATCGCGGGCGGGGTGTAGCGCTGCCTGGACGGGCTCCAGAAGGCGCCCACCGCCTTGAGCTGCTCCTGGGAGAGCAGGGCGGCGAACTGGGCGAATGCGTTCACCCCCCGGTAGCCGGCAAGCCGGGCGGCGACGGCAAGCGTCAGAATGGTGTTGAGCGCATAGCGCTTTCCCCGGGCATGGCGGTACTCCGGCACCTCGCCCAGACACTCGAACAGGCTGCGCAGCCGGGGCGCGGCCATCGGCTCGGTGTGCTGCTCGGTGCTCCAGTTTGCCGGCATCTCGACCCGGCTCAGCGCCTCGGGGGCGCCGTCTGTCAGTTCGAACACGAAGACCTCCTTGGGTTGGCCGTGGTGACGCCAGCGCGCTGCCCCTCCGGGCTCGCGGGCAAAGCCGCGCGTCAGCCCCAGCGAGCGCCAGTTGGCCGCGCGGTAGCAGGTGCCGGCGAAGCGCGAGACGTCCACGAACGTCTCCGCCAGAAGAGCCGGATATCCGTGCGCCGCCTGCATGTCCGCGGACAACCGCCGCAGGCTCAGACCCAGCACCCGCGAGGCCAGGTTGGGCACCCGGCCAGGCGTCAGGATGACGAAGCGCGAGTTGTTGGCGATCAGATGCAGGCGCCGGAACTGCTGCGCCGCCGACCACCCGATCCAGCGGTCGCGCGCGCCCAGCTTGAACGCGCCGGGCTGCCAGCCGATCAGTGCGAGCCAGGTCTCGCCATGCACCGCGACATGGCGCAGGCCCTTGCCGATGACGCCGTGGAACGCCAGGTAGTGGTGCTGCTCCACCAACCGGTCCCAGCGCCGATGCTCCTGCGCGCCCCAGGTCGGACGCACCGTGACCGCGCGCAAATCAATGGACGAATCCGGGGCCGGCAGCGTCGCCATGAGCGTCACACTGCCACATCGAAAATGAAATGGCCAGCGCCGCCTTCACATCACCCTGCTCGACGGGCGGACAATAAATTCGCCCTGGGGACTGCTGATTGCCCCTGGATTTGGCGTGGCGATCCCGGTTAACTGTCGAGCCTTACGAGCGGTTGCCCGGCTGGCAACAAAACCGGGCCGCGACCGGGGCATAGTCGTGTGAGAAGATGAAGGGACCGCAGCGCAGCGCGGGCACAGAGGCCGCGAAAGGGCGAGGCCATTGACGCTTCGTCAGCGCGCGGCGTCGCGGCGACTCAAACGCTTGATCGCCCGGTTCCTGCCGCATGCCGTTCTCATCACGTTCAGCGCAGCCATCCTTCTGCCGCTGCTGTGGCTGCTCCGCGTGGCGCTCACCGACAAGAAGACGGCGTACAAGATTCCACCGGAATGGGGCCAGGCAAGTATCGGAAACTTTGTCGAGATCTTTACCGGATATCCCTTTTTCAACTATTTCCTCAACAGTGTGACAGTGGCCTTCGGCGCGACCGTCGTCGCTCTGCCGCTCGCCGCCGCCATCGCCTATGCCTTCGCCCGCTACAATACCGGCGGAATGACCCTGCGCCTGGTTGTGCTTTCGAGCCAGATGCTGCCTCCGGTCATTCTGGTCCTGCCGCTGTTCACGCTGTTTCTCAAGGCCTCGCTGCTCAACAGCTTACCCGGCCTCATCGTCGCGCACCTGACCATCAGCCTGCCGTTCTTGGCCTGGCTGCTGGTGGCGTTCTTCGACACCAACATTGCCCTCGTGGAGCAGGCGGCACGAGTCGACGGCGCGACGCGCCTTCAAGCGTTCTTGCGCATCACGCTGCCCGTGGCGGCACCCGGGATTCTGGCTGCCGGCCTTCTCTCCTTCATCCTGAGCTGGAACGAATTCCTGTTCGCGCTGATCCTCAGCGGTCCGCAGACCAATACCCTTCCTGTCGGGCTGTCGTCCTTCCAGACTCACCGCGGCGTCGACATCTCTCTTTTGTCGGCGGCGACAATTTGCGCGATCCTGCCGGTCTTCGTTCTGCTGCCCTTCATGAAGCGGTATCTGATCAAGGGACTTTCACTGGGTGCACTCAAATAACACGGCACCCCGCGCTCCGGAGCCGCTGGCCCGGAGCAACAACCGGAGGAGCACGGCTCCACATCAAGGGAGGATCAACATGAGGTTGCTGATCGCGTTTGCTGCCGCAACCATGCTCTTTGCGAGCGTGGCCAAGGCGGAAACCATTCGCATTCTGATGGAAACGGTGCCGGACACCCGCTACATCCAGGAACTGCTGCCGGAATTCGAGGAAGCATCGGGCATCGATGTGGAGATCGAGGCCATCAGCTATATCGACATGCACTCGAAGCTGGTGCCGCAGCTTATCTCACCCCAGGGAAGCTACGACCTGATCGTCGTCGACTTCTACTGGGTCGGCGAATTCACCAAGGCGGGCTGGCTGATGCCGCTGGATGATCTCGCCACCCGCGACGGGGTCGATGTCGACGTGTACGTCCCCAAGCTCATGGACTTGGTCGGACGTGTCGACGGCACGCTCTTCATGCTGCCGTTCTACAACTATTCGATGGCCGTGATCTATCGCCAGGACCTGATCGACGATCCCGCGGAACAGGCGGCCTTCAAGGAGAAATACGGAATCGATCTCAGGGTCCCCGAGACCTGGGACGAATACTGGAAGCAGGTCCAATTCTTCACGCGCGACAACGACGGCGACGGCCAGCGCGACTTCTACGGAACCGTCATTCAGGGGCAGCGCGGCGACTGCATCTCGATGCAGTGGGCGAACTATCTCTATTCCCAGGGAGGCCGCTATCACGACGAGAACTGGAATCCCCTGTTGGACAGCCCCGAGGCCATTCGGGCCATGGAGTACTACCGCGACGCCGTGGTGAACTACAGCCCGGCCGGTTCGGAAGCCTACTGCTTCGACGAGGCCTTCAATGTCATGGCGCAGGGCAGGGCCTACAGCTTCGTCACCTTCAACATCCTCTATGCCGGTTTCGAGGATCCCGAATCCTCGACAGTGGCCGGAAAGGTCGGCATCGCGCCCAATCCGGGCGGTGGCCTGAACGGCGGCTGGGGCTGGGCCATTCCCAATTCGAGCCCGAACGTGGAAGCCGCATGGACCTTCATCAAGTGGGCCGAATCGGCTGAGATCGCCAAGCGGCGCGCTCTGCTCGGCGGGGCTCCGACACAGGCGCCGATCTTTACCGATCCCGATGTGGTGGCGGCGCGTCCCTACTACCCGATCCTCGGCGAGATCCTTGCCGGCACGCAGGACTTCCCGGTCTTCACCTACACGACCGAGTTTGTCGAAGAGGTGGGCCGCGAGCTGAACCTGGCCGCGATCGGCGAGAAGCCGATTCCCGAGGCCATGGCCGATGCCCAGAGGGAGCTTCGCGAGCTGCTCATCAAGGACGGCAAGATCGCCGAATAGCGGGCCAGCCGCACACACATGTCACCTGTAACGGGTGGCAATTTGACGCTGACACAGCGGGACCGGCGCTTTGGGTATCTTCTCACTGCGCCCGGTCTCGCTGTGTTGCTGGTCGTCATCACCTTCCCGCTGATTTTCACTATCTTCACGAGCTTTTACGACTACACCCTGCTCACCCCCAATCACGACACGTTCGTCGGCGGAGAAAAGTATCAGGAGGCAGCCGAGGAGGAGTACCTTCCGGGCTCGCTGTGGGTGACGACGAAGTTCGTCCTGGCCTCGGTCGTTATCGAATTCATCATCGGCTTCGTCGTGGCACTCTCGCTCAACGCCATCGACCGGTTCAAGACGGTCTATTACCTGATCCTGCTTGCGCCGCTGCTCATCAACCCCGTGGTGGTCGGGCTGTTGTGGCGCATGCTGCTCCATTCCGAACTCGGCATCGTCAACTACGCCATCGGCCTTGTCGGAATCGGCCCAGTGAGCTGGCTCGGCGATCCGACGACCGCGTTCTGGACCGTGGTGCTCGCCGACATATGGCATCAGGTCTCGTTCATGGCGATCCTGCTTCTGGCCGGCCTCTCGGCCCTGCCCCGCGAGCCCTATGAAGCAGCGCGCATGGACGGTGCGTCGCCGTTGCGCTGCTTCATCTACATCACCTTGCCGCTGATGCAGCCGGTCATCGCCGTTGCGCTCCTTCTGCGCATGATCTTCGCGATCAAGACGTTCGATATCGTCTTCATCATGACCAAGGGCGGCCCCGGCACCGCCACCGATTTCATCAGCTATTTCATTTATCGCGCAGCCTTTTTCGGTCTCGATATCGGACGCGCATCGGCGATGGCGGTGGGATTGCTCATCATCATCATCGTGCTGACGGTTTTTCTGTATCGCTACATGCGGTCGCTGACGTAGGAGGGATGGGAGGTGGCCGAGATCGGGCTGCGGAACCTCACCAAGGTTTACGGTCAGGATGTCACTGCCGTCGACAGGATCGACCTCGACGTCCGGGACGGCGAGTTCATGGTTCTTCTGGGGCCGTCAGGGTGTGGAAAGTCCACGACTCTGAGAATGATCGCCGGCCTCGAGGCGATCACCTCGGGAGAGATCATGATCGACGGCGCCGTCGTCAACGATGTCGATCCGGCGGAGCGCGACCTCGCCGTCGTCTTCCAAAACTATGCGCTTTACCCGCATATGAGCGTCGCGGGAAACCTCTCCTTCGGCCTCCGGCTACGCAAGATGCCACGCGACGAAATCGATCGCCGCATCGCGACGACCGCAGAGATCCTCGGGATCGGCGACCTGCTGAAACGCCGACCTCGGCAACTGAGCGGCGGTCAGCAGCAGCGGGTCGCGCTGGGCCGCGCCCTGGTCCGCGATCCTGCGGCGTTCCTGTTCGACGAGCCGCTCTCCAATCTGGATGCCAAGCTGCGCGCCGCGATGCGCACGGAACTGATCAAGCTTCACCGCATGCTGGGCAAGACCATCGTGCATGTCACGCATGACCAGGTCGAGGCGATGACGATGGGCGAGAGGATCTGCATCATGCGCGATGGCCGGATTGTCCAGGTCGGGCCGCCGCTGCAGGTCTACCGCAACCCGGCCGACACCTTCGTCGCAGGCTTTCTCGCCAGCCCGCCGATGAACCTGCTCGATGCCCGGTTCGGCGGCCCGACGGGCCTGGATTCCGTCGACCTTCCATCGATCAGCCTGCCCCTACTCGACGCCCACAAGGAGGCGTTGCGCGGTCACGCGGGGGAGGCAATCACCCTCGGCATCCGGCCCGAGGATCTCGACGCCCAACCCTCCGCCGCCCAACATGCCGCGATGACGGTCACCGTGGTGGCGGTTGAATCGTTGGGGCCGGAAGTGATCCTGGTCGCCGCCTTGCGGGGCGGCCAGGAAATCTCGGCCCGGCTCGACCGCGACTTCATGGCCCCGGCCGGGTCCGAGCTCCAACTCCATGTCGATTTGGAACGCCTGCATTTCTTCGACACCGGCACGGGACGCGCCGTGACCGCCGGCTGAAAGTCCGGTCAGGTCGCCGGCAGATCGGCGAGGGAGGGGTAGAGGGTCTCCAGCCGGCGGTAGAGATCGCGATAGATGCCGTAAGCGTCGCCGTAGGCTTCGGTCCGGCTGCTGTCCGGCTCGAAGATTCGATCGCACCGGGCATAGCGGCTGAAGGGTGCAGGTATCGGGTGCCAGAATCAAGTCGCGTGTGTGTGCGCAATGCGGGCTGCGGGGTACATGGTTTCGAATCTTTGTTTTGGCGCGCGGATTAGTTGATCTGGTAACGGGGATAGCGAAACCGATCAGTTGGTATGCTAGTCCTGGTTCAGGCTTGCAATGTTAGGGGCTGAATCTTCGCAGCACGTTGAGCATGTTTTGATGGTGCGGGCCGCCCCGGCGGGCAATCCACGCTTCGCCGTCCTGGTGCCATGAAGGGTCGGCATCTTGCAGAGCGGTGCGGAAGAGGTCGTAGTCGATACCGTGTTCTTGGGCGATCTCGTAGGCGCTCACGAAATCTTCGGGGCGCAAGTGTTCGTCGGGTTTGAGCTGGGCTCGATGGCGCGCGCGGCGGTGGGCGGACTGCATGTAATGGAGGTTGGCATCGAAAATCCGCTCGTCCAAGAGTTCGAATAGCAGGTCGACGTCTTTGGGCGACAGGGTAATCCCTATGTCCCTGATATAGGCTTCGTGAAGTCCTTCAAACACGTTTGGGAGGCTCATGGACCGTCTCCTTAGGAAGCTCGCAGGCGTTCGATGTCTTGGTAGAAGGGATCGCGGCTTTCCGGGTCGAAGTTGTCAGGATGTGCATCCATCCAAGCAATGGTGCGCTGGCAGTACTCGATCGCGAGCTCGGTTTCGCCGCGGGCTTCGCAGACCATCGCCTTGCGCATGAGCCAGTCGTGCACCTCGGGATAGCGGGTTTTTAACTGCTCGCAGGCGGCGTCGGCTTCATCGAGCCAGCCTTCATGGACGAGGGTGACGACGCTGTTGGAGAGTTGGTCGAGCTCGGTCTCGGCAAAGTGGTATCCGTGCGGCGATACGGCTGGCGTGGTCTGGATGTGAGCGGCCCGATCCTGATCCCAGCAGCAGCGCTTGTACTTCTTGGCGCTGCCACATGGGCAAGGCTGGTTTCTGCCGATCTTCGCCATTTCTGCCTCGTCGTCGCTAGTGGCCCGTCCGCGTTGCCAGTGTAGCGGGAGGCCTTCGGTGGATGAATCGGGGAGCTCACGAGTGCTGGAGCGCGGTCACGTGTTTCATGAGGCCAGCCGTGCGCTGACCAGGCGGTTCAAGCTCACTCCTTCCTCGGCGGCGGCGAGCGCAAGCGCGCGGTGTGTCTGGGGAGGTACGCGGACGAGGAACTTGCCGCTGTAGGCACGGTCGGCGATTGGCTGCGGCGGAGTTTCCCCGGTCGTCTGCATGTCCGCCACGCTGTTGCCTACCATTCGCTGAATGCCCGCGAGAGCCCTGGCAGGGGTGGGAGCCAGCCAGCTCAGCGACGGAAACTCCGCGCAGAGGCCGACGTGCTCGTTGTCTTCGGGGGACCAGGTGACGCGGTAAGTATAGTGGTCGTTCATTCGGTGCTCTCCAACTGCTGGATCGCCTTGATGACCTGGCGGACCTGATACGGCTTGGCTTTACTCTTGGCGTTCTGGATGTTTACGCGCTGATCGGCCGGCCAGGGTGTGCGGTAGATACGGTGGCTGCTGGCCTTGTGGCGCGGCTCTCCGAAATACGCATCGCACAGCTTGGCGAGGTCGGCGAAACGGACGTTGTTGGGATTTCTGCGGAGCGCTTCGAGGAGTCTAGCCCGGCTGCCCATGACGCAGGGCGAATTTATTGTCCGCCCGTCGAGCAGGGTGATGTGAAGGCGGCGCTGGCCATTTCATTTTCGATGTGGCAGTGTGCCGCTCATGGCGACGCTGCCGGCCCCAGATTCGTCCATTGATTTGCGCGCGGTCACGGTGCGCCCGACCTGGGGCGCGCAGGAGCATCGGCGCTGGGACCGGCTGGTGGAGCAGCACCACTACCTGGCGTTCCACGGCGTCATCGGCAAGGGCCTGCGCCATGTCGCGGTGCATGGCGAGACCTGGCTCGCACTGATCGGCTGGCAGCCCGGCGCGTTCAAGCTGGGCGCGCGCGACCGCTGGATCGGGTGGTCGGCGGCGCAGCAGTTCCGGCGCCTGCATCTGATCGCCAACAACTCGCGCTTCGTCATCCTGACGCCTGGCCGGGTGCCCAACCTGGCCTCGCGGGTGCTGGGTCTGAGCCTGCGGCGGTTGTCCGCGGACATGCAGGCGGCGCACGGATATCCGGCTCTTCTGGCGGAGACGTTCGTGGACGTCTCGCGCTTCGCCGGCACCTGCTACCGCGCGGCCAACTGGCGCTCGCTGGGGCTGACGCGCGGCTTTGCCCGCGAGCCCGGAGGGGCAGCGCGCTGGCGTCACCACGGCCAACCCAAGGAGGTCTTCGTGTTCGAACTGACAGACGGCGCCCCCGAGGCGCTGAGCCGGGTCGAGATGCCGGCAAACTGGAGCACCGAGCAGCACACCGAGCCGATGGCCGCGCCCCGGCTGCGCAGCCTGTTCGAGTGTCTGGGCGAGGTGCCGGAGTACCGCCATGCCCGGGGAAAGCGCTATGCGCTCAACACCATTCTGACGCTTGCCGTCGCCGCCCGGCTTGCCGGCTACCGGGGGGTGAACGCATTCGCCCAGTTCGCCGCCCTGCTCTCCCAGGAGCAGCTCAAGGCGGTGGGCGCCTTCTGGAGCCCGTCCAGGCAGCGCTACACCCCGCCCGCGATCACCACCTTCCACAACGTCCTTGCCGCCCTGCCGCCGGAGACCCTGGACAACGCCATCGGCCAGTGGACCGGCCAGCATGGCAGCGCGCACGCGCCCGTCGCCATGGACGGAAAGGACCTGCGCGGCGCGTCCGCGCAGACCGAAGACGGGCGCAGGATGATGGTGGCGGCGGTCGAGCACGACACCGGTGTCGTCCTCGGGCAGGTCGAGGTCGACTCCAAGAGCAACGAAATCCCGGCCGTGCGCGAACTCTCCGGCGGTCTCGACCTCACGGGCCGGATCGTCACCATGGATGCGATGCACGCCCAGCACGAGACCGCGCGCTGCCTGCTCGGGCGCCGTGCCGACTACGTGGTCAGCGCCGTCAAGGACAACCAGGAGACCATCCTCGAAGACCTCAAGGCGATCGACTTCAGCGATGCGGCCTGGCACGAAACCGTCGACAAGGGCCATGGCCGCATCGAGCGGCGCCGCTGCGCCGTCGTCGACCTCTCCGCTGCCGAGTGGGACGGCTACGCCAATCTCCACGGACGGCGCCAGGCGATGTGCATCGAACGAGAGCGCGAGATCCTCAAGACCGGCAAGCGCAGCATCGAGGTCACCTGGAGCCTTACCTCGCTTGGCGCAGAGCGCGCCGGACCCGAGGAGTTGCTCGAGCTCGTGCGCAACCACTGGCACATCGAGAACCGCCTGCACTATGTGCGTGACTTCACCTACGACGAAGATCGTTGCCGGGCCTACGTGCGCCACCTGCCCAGAAATCTGGCCTGCTTGAGCAACGCGGCCATCGCCATCGTGCGCTGCGACGGCCGCTTCCGCTACATACCCGAGGCCAACCGGCACTACGCCGCCCGCGCCCAGGAGGCCCTCGACGCGATCATGATCGCGCCCATCGGCTGATACCTCGCCCCCACCACCACACATGCACGTGCCGCAGGGCGGCGCGGCGAAACGACTCCGCCGGTCGAGGCCGAAAACGCCGTCCGGAGGCTTCGAGCAACCAAAGTGACGTCGGCCAGGCAGGTTCGGGGCTCCCCCGAACCACCCGCAGCGAGCGTGACCTCACTCATCCCGAGCCCTCAGCGTGACTAAAAATTGTTCCTGATGACCGCACCCTGCTCGATGCCGTGCCGGACGGTATCCTCCATATGGCGGCTTAGGCGAGCTTAGGCGAGCTAGATACAGAATGCGCTCCACGTCGTCGATGGTGACGGCTTGGCTGCGCCGATCGTAGAGCCGGGTCGTCTTGGGATCGCTGTGGGCAGCCATTTTCTGGGCTTCCTCGAGCTTGGCGTCCGGGTGCTGGAGGTAGGCGGTGATGCCGGTGCCGCGAAAGGTGTGATTGCTGACGGCTGTGTCGAGGCCTGCAGCGCGCGCGCGCCGGCGAACCATGTACCAGGCCTCGGTTCGATTGAGGCGCCGCCCGCTCAGCCCGCGGCGATCGCGGGCCATGGTTTGGAAGAGGGGCGCCTTGGGGTCCGGGCCGAGGCCGGTGACGGTCATGTAGGAGACGAGGTGGGCATCCAGGGTGTGATGACAGGGCATGAGATGGCGCTTTCCGCCTTTCTCGGTCAGGCGGATGTTGAGGCGGTGCTGTTCGCGGAAGAGGTGGCCGACGTCGAGTGCGAGGGCGGCACCGATGCGGGCGAAGGAATAGATCATGAGGGAGATCAGGGCGCGGTCGCGCTGGCCCGAGACGGTATCCTCGGGGATGCTGGAGAGCAGGACGCGGGCCTGGTCGATGGTCAGCACGGGCGTGGTGCCGATCTTGACGCTGTGTGAGGGTCCGCGAACGAACGCGGCCGGGCTGGCAGGGAGGACCTGGCCGATGACGAGCCAGTCGAAGAGCTTCCGGAGGGCGGCGAGCTCCTGCTTGACGGTGGGGGCGGAGACCTGGGCTGCGCGGCCTTCGATCCAGGCGGCGACGTGGATGGGCTCGATCCGGACGAGCTCGTCGACGGCGGCGGTGTCCCGGCACCAGGCAAAGAAGCGGGTCGCGGCGCGGGCGTAGGCGGCGCGGGTGTTTGGGTTGCGGAGCTGGGCTGCGAAGAACTCGAGGTAGCGCCTGGAGGCCTGTGAGCCGTCGTTGTGGATGAGGGCGGGCAGGAGGGCGCTAGGTGGTGTGCGCAGCGCGAGCGCGGGCAGGGAGCGCGGCGTGGTCGGCTCGCTGGCGCCGGGCGCGGTGTGGCTGCCGGTGGGGTAGGGAAGTGGTGCCGGGTCATCAGTCATCGAAATAGTTCCGTATGGCGGTTCGGAGATTCTCGTCGGCGGCGCGAAGCGCGGCAGAATGATGACTGGCGGCTGGGGACAGCTTGCCCGTGTGGTCGAGGCACTCGGCGATGAGGTCCCTGAGTGCGAATATCTGCGCCAGGGACAGAGTGACGGTGACGGGTCGGTGCATGTGGTCGTCGGTCATCGCGGCTCCTGTGCGCGCGGGCGCCGGCCGAGCAGGCGGCGAAGACTGCCGCCGCCGGCGCCGGCGGCGGCGCAGAGGGCAGCCTGTTCAAGGAGGGCCATCAGGCGATCGCGGTGCAGGCGGAGGTCTGCGTTCTCGGCGCGAAGCAGGGCATTCTCGGCTCTCAATTGGGCCGTCTCCAGCATGTCGCTGATACTTTCGCGAGACGTCTCGCGGTGCGGGTCCGGTTCGCCGAAGACGCGCTCGAGATCTGCGGTGTCGGTAACCGCCTGGGCGTTGTCGCCCGACTCGACGGGAAGAGCGCCGGTCTTGATCTTCCGGTAGATCGTGGCGCGTCCCGCGTAGCCTGCGCGGGCCGCCTGGTTGACGGTGAGCCTAGCCATGTCGCGACTCGTCTCGCGAAGCGTGACGGGTCTGTATCGGAGACGGTCTCGTGACGCAAGCAACGGAAAAGTAAGACGAGAGTCGGAAGTACTTACGTATTGCTCAAGGTAAGGCAAACGGGTAGTGTGCAAGGCGAACGGAGGTGCTGTCATGCTCGAATCTTCTGTAACGAAGAAGGGACAGACGACGTTGCCGAAGTCGGTCCGGGAGACGCTGGGTGTGCGCGCGGGCGACCGCGTCCGCTATCTCATTCTTGATGGGGAAGTGCGCATACTGCCCGTGCGGCCCATCCACCGCTTGTTCGGTGCGCTCGAGCAGGATGGTCCTGCTGTCAGCCTGGAGCAGATGGACGACGCCGTGGCGGAGGGGGCGCAAGAGTGATCGCGGTCGACACGAACGTCCTGGTCCGCTACCTCGTGCGGGACGACCGGGAGCAGGCGGAAGCGGCGCGGGCTCTGCTGGAGTCGGTTACGGCCGAGAATCCCGTCTATGCCTGCCGGGAGGTTGTCGTAGAGCTGGTCTGGGTTCTTGAGCGGGCCTACGGCTATTCCCGGGACCGTATCGCAGCGATCCTGGAAGAGCTCGTCGCTACCGAGGGCCTTGTGGTGGAGAGCGCGGAGGATGTCGCCCAGGCTGCGTTCCGCTATCGGTCGGGCGGGGCGGGATTTTCGGATTTGATGGTGCTTGCGTCCGCGAAGCGCATGGGGGCGCTGCCGCTCTACACCTTCGATCGCAAGGCGGCGCGGCTGGAGTGTGTGGAATTGCTCGGGTGACGGTTGGCCGCGATGGCGAGAGAGAACATAAAGGACGTTATGTTATACGTGGGCGGTGGGCAGTATGGATGGTTGCAGCAGGGTTATGGCGGTGATCTTATGGACATGTGGCACTAACTAGGGTAAGGTGACACACATGATAAAGACGCAAGTCTACCTGCCAGAGGAAGATCTGCAGGCACTCAGGGAAGCGGCGAAACGGTCCGGACGTAGCGTGGCCGATCTGGTGAGGGAAGCCGTGCGCAGGGTGTGGCTCCAGCCGCCCTTGGATGGTCCGGTGGCTCTGTGGGATGGCATACCGAGCCGGACCTCTGTCGAGCACGATGCGATCTACGACGAGCAGCAATGAAGGCCGGGGAGGCCGTGTTCGTCGACAGCGGAGCCTGGATCGCTCTTGCGCTCACGCGAGACCCGTTGCACCTCAGAGCGGTTGGGGCTTGGCAAGGAATGGCCGAGGTTCGGGCCAAGGTGTACACGTCCGCGCCGGTCGTGCTTGAAACGTTCACGTTTCTGGACAGACACGCCACCCGTGATGTCGCGCTTGGTTGGAAGGAGTCGCTCAAGGTTGTTGACGGGCTAACTGTTCTCGGCTGCTCTGAGGAAGATATAGAGCTCGCATGGGAATACTTCGATCGACGGGATCTTCATAAGTTGTCTGCGGTTGATGCGACAAGCTTCGTGTTAATGTCGAAACACAAAATCAAGCACGCATTTTCGTTCGATCATCACTTCGCTTCAGTCGGATTTCACATTGTGGGATAGCACCGGTCGTTCGAGGATGGCACTTTTTCGGGTAGTCAGCTTCGCGACGGCGAAGCGGATCTTTGAAGGGGCGGTGCTGACCCGGCTCGATCGTAGGCGGGAGTACGGCGAGGACCGGTATCTGAGCGTCGGCGAGGTAGAGCAGGCGTTGATCGTTGTTGCTCACACACGGCGTGACGGAGGGACGCGGCTGATTTCGGCGCGGCCGGCGTCTCGAAGGGAAAGGAAGGCCTATCATGAGCGGATTCGATAAGCCCCTCTCGGTGTCCCAGATAAGCGACACAAAGGACGATGACATCGACTTCAGTGATATTCCGGAGTTGGATGACGCGTTCTGGCGGGATGCCGAGGTTGTGGAGGCGGACCGCACCGAGCAAATTACGATGCGTGTGAAGCGTTCGGTTCTGAATTATTTCAGGGGCCCCGGAAAGGGGTATCAGACGCGGATTAACCGGGTGTTGGAAAATTACGTGCGGGCACGGCGGCAGTCGCAATGAGATGGTGGGAAGTGATCGTGATCGGTATTGCGGGCCCGATCGGTGGCTTGGTCGGAAGGGAGTTTGCTCAAGGCACGTGGCCGACGCCGGAAATTCGCGAGATCGATGGTCTGGAAGCGGGCGCGGCGGGTGTGTCGGAGTCGGTCGAAGCCGCCATGTATCGCGACTGTCCGGAACTCGCGACGGTCCGCTGAACGGGCGGCCGGATCGGGCGAGTTCGTGCGCGCGCTCCCGATGCAGCGTCCAGCGTGTCGGGGAGCTGCTACCGCGGCTCGAAAGGCTGCGGGTCGCTTCTCATCAAGGGGAGCAGCGGCGTGCCTCTGACGTCCAGCGTTCTCTCCCAGCAGGCCGTGTCGATTGTTTCGCGGCAATACTCCAGAAGCGCATTCCTCCAATCATCGCGGGATGCGAACAGACCCTTCTTGTCCGCCATCTCAACGGCATTCCGGAAACCCAGATAGACCAGCACGACAGGTACGCCGAGCGTCGCCAGCTTCCAGGACCAGGCGAACCGGTTGGCGAGCTGGAAGTGATGCTCGACAGAAAGCCGCCACGGTCCGCCGGTCGCCTTTTGCAGCCCGGCGTTCGTTTCCTCGAGCGCGCTCTCGATCCGTTTCCGGTTGGCAGGCCCGGCGCCGCACCTGTCGCCTTTTGAGAATTCCTCCGTGTGCGCCTTCGCCTCCACGAGCAGAAGACCTTTTCTGCCAGAGACCGTGCAGGTGCTGGCGATGTCCCAGCTCGGTGTCCTCGACCTGCCCCTGCCCTCTACCAGCCACCACTCCTGCAACTGCCGGCGAATCGCGTCGGTCAGTAGAACCACATCACCCTTCCGAAACTTGTCCAGCTCGGCTTCTCGCACGTTGTGCGTGCCTTGCGGCTGCCACCGGTCTTCGGCCGAGACCTCGACTTCCGGCCTGCCAACGAGTCCCGTGAGACGCTGGCCAACCCGATCTGCACTGCCGTCGGTAAGAAGAACGCAACGAGGCCGGCTGCCCCGGTTGTCCTTTCCCAATTCCTTCAACCAGTCTGATTGCAATTTCCGCTCTCCCGGCCGTGATTGCGGCCTTGCTGCCCGCTCCGCGCCAGATCGTCATCTATACAATGCCTAGCCTAATACTATTCCCGAGCCGTCTCAACATTCTAGGACCACGTCTTTGGACCGTATATGCTACTATGGCTTTTTACTGCTCTGGGAGTTATATCAACGTGACTCAGAAAAAACTTCTTACCCTCAGTCATTCCCGATTCGTAAACAAACCAGGACTGTGGACAGCTGGCTCCTTGCTTCTGGTAGTATCGCTTTCGCTCGATCAATAGCCATCGCAAAAAGACCTCATTTTCCTCAAGCCCCAATCCATAAAACCGCTTATGCACATGGCTCCGGTTCGATCAACATGCTGTAGGTAAGGGGTTCTGCATTGGTGGCGAGGCGGAAGAGCGAGCGGAAAGCAGCGTGGCGGGTTTTGCGGCGGTTGAAGCGAAAGACGAACTCATCGAGATAGGCCTGCAGATGCTTGCGACGCAGCCCGTGGTAGACGCCTCGC
Organism: Dehalococcoidia bacterium; assembly: GCA_965262385.1. Taxonomy (GTDB): domain Bacteria; phylum Chloroflexota; class Dehalococcoidia; order Lucifugimonadales; family CATOSD01; genus CATOSD01. Next base: position 14,805 of record CBDHFB010000011.1, read on the forward strand.
GCCCATCCTTTGAGGTTGGAGAAGACTTGGTGGATCCACGGCAGGACGAGGTGAGCGGCGGTCTTCCCGACGACATGGACATTGTGGCGATCGGCGGGGACCGCAGCGTAGCCGGACCAGCCGTCGGTTTTCGCGATGGCGTCGGGATCGGCGGCGGTTTCGACGAAGTGTCCGAGGTCGGCGGCGCCGTAGGAGGAGATTTCGGCCAGCCGCAGGCGGCCTGGGATGTTTCCGTCCCCGAGTTCGATGGCGCCGACGATGAGCATCTTGCCGTCGTGGCTGCGTCCTTGCCCTCCGGTGGGAGGATCGTCTTTGGTCCGGAATGGAAGGCTGGCCTCGTCGATTTCCACCAGGCCCGACAACGGGTTGCGCTCGGGGTCGACCATGCTGGCGCGCAGCTTGTGGGCGAGCAGCCAAGCGCTGCGGTAAGAGCCGATACCGAGCTGTTTCTGGAGCTGCAGGGCAGAGATGCCGTTGGAGTGGGTCGCCATCAGGTAGGCGGCCCAGAACCAGACGGTGAGCGGCAGCTTGCTGGCGTGCAGGATCGTCCCGGCCGTCACCGAGGTCTGCCGGCGGCAGCCGGCGCACTCGAAGGTGTGTGCTTTTCTGCGCAGCGCCCATCCCTTTTCATGGCCGCACGCGGGACAGACGAAGCCGTCCGGCCAGCGCATTTCGATCAGCCAGGCGGCGCAGGCGTCATCGTCCGGGAACATGTGCTGGAAGGCGAGGAGGCTGTCGGGGACCTGTTTCATGTGGTGGCTCCGTCGGCAGGAACGTATAGCGAACATTCTACCCGTTCCCCCGCCCTAACCTCAACCTCAACATCTGGTGGCAAACTCTCGCGACCGGAGCCATGTGCATAAGCGGTTCCATAAATTAACAAGGACTTGGTCAAGAGTATTTGGAGCCACGTGTTCACACCTCTCCAATCGTCAATATCTTTCGTCTGGAGCAGAGAATCTGCTCTATTGGATCTTAGCGAACTACGGGCTTGTCGAACGGACCCCATGTACTCAGTAAGGCCTAGACGAATACTGCGAGCGTAATCTTGAAATCCGTTAATGTGCCATATCCCAAACTCTTGCGTTGGGGATGAAATCTGGCTTATGGAATAGTAGCAATCCCAAGGGTGCGAATAGGAGCGCCGTCTAGTCGGCAAACGGCGTCTCTTACATTTCATTGGCGACAGCGCCTCGTGCAATACGCTATCGAAATTCGTCGTTAGAATAGGCACGCCGAAACGTTGCGCCCACGAGACGATCGCCTTATGATGTTCATATGCCTTCCAGTTGCACATAGGTTCGCAAAACTTCCTATGAAGCGCACTTCTGTTGACGCCCTTTTCCTGTGCCGAAATCTGCACAAGATCATAGAGTTCAGTAAGGGCTAGGGAAGGGCTATGCCTTTAGGCACTTGTGTCAGTGCTGTGCCCTTCAAGTACCTTTCCGCCAACTGTATCACCATTGAGTCTCAGCAATTACCATCCGCGTTCCCGTAACGATTGATACCGTTGCCTACTACGAGAGCCAAGTTGGCCTTGTTCGTCTTGAGAATGTTGCGCACTATCATAGTTGCTCCGCGTTAGATCTTTAGGTTATACAATAGAGCGCGTTTTGTCGAAAACAGAGTAACTCATGGTGTGACTGGCCAGTCAGATAGTGCCACTTATGCGTTCTTCCGCGAGTTGGACTGTTCGTCATTGAGAGCATTGGATTCGAAACATTCTCATCAAGCGGCGGGAAAGGCAGTCTGAAGCCGACATGATCGTCTTACACATCTCAATCGGAGAAGAATTTCGAACGCAGTTCGCTGCTCGGGATAAAGCGCGCTGCCTGCCGATAGATCGCGCGGGTCGTACCGATCGCCAGTTGCGGATGGATAGGAACGGTCAGAACCTGCCGCTCGCCAGATACCGCCAGGCGAACGAGCTTGGCGTGGCTGCCACGAGTAGAAACGACCTGAAAACCAAAGCCGCCGAGGATTCTCAACGCTTCCCTCGATGTTAGCCTCTTCAATCGGGGCATCACGCGCCGAAGGCGGAAGTCTCGTAGTTCACAACAAGCCGCGGCACCGGGGGCAGACCGACCCGTGCGAGTTCTTCCTCATCGAGGTGCAGTTCCAACGCTTGCCGCAGATTTGCCAGCGTCTCGTCCAGCGATTGCCCTTGACTGACCACGGCCACCTCAAGGCACTCGGCCACGTACCAGCCCTCGCTCTTCGAGACTGAAGCATGGATCGGCGCTTGCAAGTTGATTTCCTCAGCATCTTGTGCACGCGCACCACCGGGTCGGTCTTCCACCGCAGGTTCCGGACGCGACAACGTCCCGTCAGGTTGAGCACTACGAAAATCTGGCAGAATCTCGTACACGCCTCGACCCACGCGACGGAAGTATGGCCAGCGGTGAGCATGGTTTTTGGGAGCATTCGTGCAACATCGGCTGACGATGTGGGTACGTACCGAACTCTCGTTCAAGTGTGGCAGGGCGCGGACCACCTCGTGCGGCCTGAACGTCCAATCCTCCGGGCGGCACAGGCGCAGAGCCGCTGCGAGGACCTCTGCGTGTATGGGTTTGGCTTCGCGCGGGCGACCGGCATGTTGCATCATTGGAACCCCCATCGTGTGGAAACGAGCAGTCGCCTGCGAAGCTACAACGTGTAACTCTTGATTGTCAAATCGTCGTTGGAGCCCACTTGAGTAGGGAGATGTGCTTAGCAGTCTGTCGGACTTTGGGGTGGTGTTCGGTTAGAATTTGTCTATGAGCAGATTCGTGGACTGCGGGCGGGACCAGACATTTCTGCTTCCGCCCGATCTTCGGGAATGGATCCCGGAGGACGATCTGGCGCACTTCGTGATCGAGGCGGTTGAGCGCGTCGACATGGGCGCCTTCAAGGTGAACCGTCGCGGCACCGGCTCGGCGCAGTATCACCCCCGGATGATGCTGGCGCTGCTGATCTACTGCTATGCCAACGGGATCTTCTCGAGCCGTCGGATCGAGCGCGCGACCCGTCGCGACATCGGGGTGCGCTTCGTTGCCGCCAACAGCCATCCCGATCATGACACGATCGCGACCTTCCGGCGCGACAACCTGGCGGCGGTGGGCGAGAGCTTTCTTCAGGTTCTGCTTCTGGCCAAGGAGTTGAAGCTGGTGAAGCTGGGCGTGGTCAGCGTGGACGGCAGCAAGTTCGAGGCCAATGCGAGCAAGCATCGCTCGGTCAGGTATGACCGGGCGGGGGAACTGATCGAACAGTTGCGGCTGGAGATCGGCGCTCTGATGGAGCGTGCCGAGGCGGCGGACGATGGCGCCGGCGAGGACCCGCAGGCGCTGCCCAGGGAGATCGCGCGGCGGGAGGCTTTGCGCGACCGCTTGGATGCGGCGCGTCAGCGTCTCGAGGCCCAGGCCAGGGCGCGCGCGGAGGCGGGGCGTGCGGACTACGAGGCCAAGGCAGCGGCGCGCGCCGGGCGCAGGGGCCGGGCCAAGGGCAAGCGGCCGAAGCCGCCTGAGGGGACGCCGCGCGGAGACGAGCAGAGCAACCTGAGCGACCCGGACAGCCGGCTGATGCGCAAGAGCAAGAGGCACGAGTTCCGCCAAGCCTACATCCATAGACGGGTCAGTTGCGGAAAAGGGCGAAATGACACCCTAAGGCAAGGTGCTCCTGCCCCCCCGTCGCCGACGCTGGTGCGCCGCAGGCGAAATCGGGTATCAATCCGCGCAACTGACAGACAGATATCATAGGCGCAGCGGAGCTCAGTCGCTTCGTGGCGACATCTCCCGCACCCGCCAAGGAAACAGCGTAATGAACAAGTCCGAACTCTCGTCGCAAGTCGCGGCCGACGCTTCCCTGTCCCGAGCCGCGGCGGACACGGTCATCGATGCCGTGTTCTCGACCATCTCCGACGCTCTTGCTAGCGGCGAGACCGTCGCCATCGCTGGATTCGGGACGTTCTCCATCCGGGCGCGTGCAGCTCGGCAGGGCCGAAATCCGCAGACCGGTGAACCCCTCACCATCGCCGCCTCGAAAGTACCGGCGTTCAAAGCCGGCAAAGCACTTCGCGACGCGGTCAGGGGATAGAGCACGAGACGAGGCCCGGCCGGAGCGCCGGCGTCGAGCCCGGAACCGGTCGCCTCAGCGCTCCGGTTCAGGCTGCGAGCACCTTCTCGCCCTGGTCGCGCAACTGGCCCCGCGGCCCCACGTCTTCAACTGCGAAAGCACTACACAGTTCACAACCGGAGTCCGGTCATGAAGCATTCCGCTGCGACAGCCGCGCTCGCGTCCACCGTTCTCGCATGCGCCCTCGCGGGTGATGCAGTTCGGGCCGGAGAGTTTGTTGTAGCCGCTCCAGGGCAGGTAGACGGTGCGCTCGTCTGAGTTGGCGCCGAGGGCGAAGGCCTTGTCGCCGCCGTCTGCGCCGCCGCTGGACAGGTGCCAGCCGTTCCGGGCGAGCCAGGCCGACATGGTGGTCATGTCGTTCAGCGTGGCGGCGGGGGTCTGTCGGGAGCCGATGCCGGCATAGACGAGGGTGTTGCGGTCCGGGAGGCTCATGGCTTCATCTGGCGCCTGTGGTGGACGGTCTGTTCCTTCCGGGCGGCTTGTTGCTGCTCTTCTGCCTTGATTGAAGCTTTCTCGCCGCGGAGGGCGGCGTTTAACTCCTGAACGGTAGCATGAATGCGGCCGGTCAGTTCGGGATTTTGCTTCAGGTGAATTATGTAGTGCTGCCGGTCCGCCAGGATGTCCTTGCCGCTGCCGGCGAGAGCGAGGGCTTGCTCGCGCCATTTGGTGTAGGCGCCGATGTCTTGTAGCTCGATCTTCTGGTTCTTGTGGCGCTCGACGAGGGCGTGGAGGTTCGCGAGGCTGCGGAAGGCGCGCTGGGTGTCATGGAGATAGTCGTTGATGTCGGTGCGGGCCTGTTCGACCTGAGCGTGTTCGAGGAGGACGGGGCCGAGCGCGTTGCGTGCGGTGGCGTCGAGGTGGAGGCGATCCCGGACCTGTTCGATGCTGTCCATCAGGGGAGCGTAGCCTTCGATCTCGTAGGGATGGGCGTGCTTGGCGTCCGCGCGGGCCATGTGGTCGTTCCAGTCGTCGCGCAGGCGGCGGTAGCTCGCGTCGGCTTGCTTGGCGCCATCGTCCGTGGGGACGGGCCGGGTGATGGGTTGCAGGTAGAGGTCCGGTTGCCGGTGGCGGAGCGTGGAGGTGTCGTGGCCGAGGTCGCGCTGTAGCCGGCGGATGCCGGAGTGAAGCTCGATCCATGCCTGGAAGGTGTGGTTGAGGCAGGCGCCGTATGTGTTGCGGTCATCGGCGATGGCGTTGCCTTGCTTGAGGAGCTGGTCTGCGCTGCTGTGCCACGCCTTGTAGGCGGGGAGGTCCTGGAGTTGGGATCCGTCGGGTAGGGCGAGGTCGTGCAGTTCGCGCAGTTGGGCGCGGCAGGGTTCGAGGTCGGCAAGATAGTCCTGGACGTGTGAGAGGGCCCGGTCCTGGCGGCGGGCGTTGGCAAGGATGGTGTCGATCTGGGAAAGCTCATGGGCGGGGAGTGCGGCAACCGCGGGTTGGTCTCTGAGTTCGCGGAGGCGTTCGACCAGCTCGGCGTGGCCGATGACGTAGTAAGGGTGAGCGTTGGCGGTGGTGGCGCGGGCAAAGTGGGCTTTCCAGTCGCTGTGGAGGCGGTCGAGGGCGGCGATGACCGCGGGCGCGGCGATGGCGTCGGCGAGGGGCTGGAAGATGTCCTGCAGGACGTGTTGGCCCTGGCTCTGCAGAAGGCGGTCGAGGTCGGCGGTGTCCGTGGTGATGCGGTGAAGCTGGAGCAAGCTGTCGGGGTGCGCGGTCTGCAGGGCCTCCCAGGTGTCGGCGCCAGCGTCGTCGTCGGCTTGGACGAGGAAGATGTTTTGGGTCTCGCTTGAAATGGGAAGCGCGTTGAGGTCGCAGCTATCGGGAAGGGCGACGATTGCGAGCTGGTCGCGCTGCTGGGCGTTGAGGCCGCTGGTGAGGGCAAGGGCGTCCTGGATGGTTTGGCAGAGGGCGACGTGGGGGGCGTCGCGCTTGCCGATCCAGGTGGCGGCGTCGGGGAGCGGCGGGGTATGGCCGGTGATGGTGTGCGGGGCGATGGGAAGGGCCTCGCCCTCGGGCGTGAGAAAGAGGCGATCGAGGCCGCGCATTGTGCCGTCTGCGGAGGTGATCGGCGCCAGGATCGCGGGGGAGCGGCGGAGATCGGCGCCGGCGAGGTAGTAGACGTTGTCGTGGTATCGCAGATCCGGTGTCTGCTGAGGGTCGAGGCCGCGCTTCGCGAGATATCGGCCGGCGGGGTCTTCCGGGCCGATCGGCCGCGCGCGGTCGTAGAGGGACTGCGCCCGGGCGCTTTCGGTGTGGGCGCGGTCCAAGGGCGCGGCGGTGGGTGCTGTGAGAGAGCGTGTCTGCGGGGTGAGGTCGAGAAAGGCGGTCGCTTCCTTCATCGCCTGGGCGATGGTTTCCAAGCCGCGGCTATGTTGAATGAGGTCGAGAAGATCGCCGCGCGCGGCGCCCGCTCTGTCCTGCCATTTGCCTGCGTTGGGTCCGTCGAGGCTGACCAGGATTCGCTCTTCTTTGTCGGGCTGGATGGTCGCGGCGGTCCACTGATCGCCTTCCCGTTTGCCGTGAGGGAGGTATCGCTGGCAGACGTTTTCGGCGCGCAAGGCGAGGCCCGCGGAGAGCTCGGCCGCGCTCGGCAGCGCGCGGGTGCGGCGTGTGGTTTGCTGGACGGTGGCCTGGCTGTCTTGGTCGTCTGCCTTGGGTTGGATGTCTTTATTGACGATCCGGGTATCGGGGTCTCTGTCCTGGCCGGTGTCGTTGGAGGCTTGGCGCTGGGCGCTCTTGGCCTTGTCGTATTGGTTGGCGAAGAGTTCGAGGTCGTTGGGGTCGAGCGCTCCGCGATCGCGCAGGAGGTCGCGAAACTTCTCCGGATCGCGGCGGAAGGGCTCGGCCGCGCTGAGGACCTGGGCGTGACGGAGGAGCGTGTTGTTGAACGCCGGTGAGAGTGTGACGCGCCCTCCTTCCTGGCGGGCCCGCTCTCTGAGGGTGTCGTATGCGGCGCCGACTTCGCGGTGCCCCTGACCGATCATTGCGACGGTGCTGCCGTAGCGGAATTCGAGGGTGGCGCGGCGGAGCTGTTTGGAGGCCCACGAGAAAAGCGTGTGGCTGTTGTCGTTGAGCGCGGGCTTTGTTGCCGGCTGGAGTTCGGGGTCCTCGGAGGGCTTGGGAGCGGCTGGCATGGTGCTGTGTAGCGCCTCGTGGAGAAGCTCGTCGGAGGTGTAGTCGGTGGCGGCTTCCTTGGGCTGATGGCGGGACCAGCGCGTCGCGAGGTGGTCGAGGATGTCCTGGTCGGTGATCTCGGTTTCGAGGCCTGCGCCCTGGTCGGGCATGTTGTACTTGATCCTGGCGAGGGGGCCTTCGCGGGAGACGTAGAGGTCGAGGCGTTCGCGGTGGCGCGTCGCGGCGGGGTAGATGGTCTCGCGCGCGGGCGCGTCGTCCGCGAGCACGAAGGCGCGGTCGACGGTGAGTCCCTGGGCGGCCGTCATGGTGAGGGCGAAGCCGTGATCGAGTCTGATGTTGCCGAAGAAGTCGCGGATTTCGTCGTGGTAGAAGCTGACCTTGCGGCCGCGGTCGTCGCGGGCGGTGATGAAGACGCGGGGCTCGTGGTGGGTTGGAGCGCCCCGTATAGATAGGTCTTCGACGGTGACGAGGCTGCCGGTGTAGAGCTTCTTGTCGAGCTTCGATGCACCGAGGCGGAGGCGGTCCCCGGTCCGGATTTCGAGGTCGTAGTATTCGCGTTTCTTGCCTTCGCCGCGGCTGACGGTCACGACGGCGGTCTTCGGGTCCGCTTGGCCGGCGTGAATGCGCTCGCGCATCTGGAGCGAGAGGAGCTTGAGTTCCTGGTGGGTGCGGGCCAGGACGATGCTGGATTTGCCGGGGTTGTCGGTGATGTAGTCGTGCCAGTCGTCGACGAGTTTGTTGATGGTGGACTCGGGAGTGGCGCGGAGGTGAAGCCGTCCGCGCCGGTAGCAGGCGTCGATCGCGTCCTGCGCGTTTCCGTCCTTGAAGTTTTGCGCAACGCTGATCTGCCACGGCACGAGGTGGGCGGGGCGATTGCCGCCGTCGATCTCGGAGAGGACGCGCGCGCGCTCGGCAGGCGAGAGAGCGGCGGCGGCGGCTATTGCCTGCTCGGGGTCGAAGCCGTGAATGTCGCGCAGCACGTCTTCGGCGTCGGGGAGCTGGCGGCGGATGGTGTCGACGCGGTGGCTTCCCACGACGTCGTGAATGAGTCGAAGGCCGGGCCCGGCTTCGATCGGCTGCTGTTGTTGGGTGTCGCCGAGCAGTATGACCTTGGCGCCGTTTTCCTCGGCGAGCTTGAGGATTCGGTGGGTGTGCCGCGTGGGAAGCTGGCCGGCCTCTTCTACGATGATGATGGATTTGTCGTCGAGGTGCAGCTTGTCGTGGGCTGCCATGGTGAGCAGCTGTTCGGCCGAGTGGGGCGGGACGTCGCAATCGTTGGCAAGCTCGACTGCGGTCCGCCAGGCGATCGCGGTGGCGATGATGTTGTAGCCGTGTTTCTTGTACAGATCGACGATCGGGCGAATGGTCGTGGTCTTTCCCGAGCCGGCAGCGCCCTCGATGATGGAGACGGCGCCGCTCCTGCCGGCGACGTATTCGATGGCCGAAGTTTGCTCGTCGCTGAGCGGGTAGTCTTCTTCGCGAAGCTGTTGGAGCTTGTTCTGGATGTCCTGGGCGGGCAGCGCGAAGGCCTCGCGTTGGGAGAGGGCGAGGGCGAAATCCCGCGTTTCCTTCTCCATCTGGAGCGTGTGGCGTGTGGAAAGGGGCACGGTGTGGGAAAGGCCCGCGATGCTTTCCGCCGTCCGGGCCTCCCGGTCAAGCGCGACCAGCTCGGGATTGCGGACGATGCGGTCGATGGCGCTCTGGATCGTCTCGGGATGGAGCGTGCCGAGCGATGGATCGTGCATGTTGTAGAGCGCTTCGGCGAGCTGGGGCGTTCGGAAGACGGCCTGGAGACGGGTGAGAACGTGGGGTAGATCGTCGAGCTTCTCTGCCCATTCGCGGATGCGCTCGGGGGTGATGTCTTCGGCTTCGTCGAAGACGGAGGCGACGAGACTCGCGCATTCGTAAAGCTCCTCGCATTCCTGTTTCCAGCGGATATGGCGCAGTTCCGGGTCCTGGTCGCCCCGCTTGGACTCGCGGGTTAAGAGTGTGATCATTGCGGCGCGGCTGGGATTTTCTGCTGTTTTGAAACCCATTGCGGCAGCAGCGGCGACGATGTCGGCTCGCCGTTTGGACCATTCTTGTTCGAGGTCCTTGGGCATGTTCTGGATGCGGAGGTAGGCGTTGTCCTTGCCGTAGCGCTCCATCTTGATGCCGAGCTCGGCGAGGTTGCTTGCGAGATAGGAGCGGTAGCAGGCGCCGGCCGCTTTGATCCAGAGATAGAGGGGCTTCTGGTGAAGCGCCCGCCATACGCCGTCCTGGTCGGTCTGAACGGCGTTGAAGAGCACGCAGTGGGTGTGTAGCTGGGGGTCGCCGGCGCGGCTGGTGCCGTGCTGGAACATGGCGCCGAGCATCTTGGCGGGGATGACGTGGATGTCGCCGCCGACGCCGCCGACGCGGGTTCGGGTGTAGCTGCATTCCTTGAGGAAAATTTCCTGAAGCGCCATGCGTGATGCGGCGTTGTGCGCTTCTTCGAGCTTGCTTCTGAGAGGTGTGTCGGCGATCGCCCAGAGCGCCGAGACGCTCTTGTCGGGGGAGAAGGTGATATCGAGGCCGGGTGAGCGCTTGTCGCTGCCGGCGTTCCTGGTGAGCTTGTCGCCGGTCTGGGGATCGAAGCCGTTGTAGAGGCGGTGGAAGTCCCTGCTGTCGATCTTCTTGGCGTCGGTCAGGCCGAAAAGATCGTTCGGGTTGAACCAGACGCCGTCGGGCTCTTCGCCGGCGGTGTAGTACTCCGTGGGGTGCCGGAACGAGCGCTGGCTGTGCAGGTAGTAGGCCAAAGAGGCGGCCTGGGACATTGTGGCGGTCATGCTGAGCGTCTTTCCTGGGCCGTTCCGTTTCGTGTCTTGGCGTGAGAGTCAGTCGTGTTTGTTTAGGACTGAGGCGACGAGGATGGCGGGTTCGTGAAGGGTCTCGCATTCGATTAGCCAGCGTATGCGGCGGAGATCGGGGTACTGACCGGGGGGCGTGAATTCGTGGGCGCGCTTGATAACGTGCGGAGCACGGTTGGGTTTGTAGGGTGTGGACGTGGTTGTCGCAGGACCGGTGGTGAGCTCGGCTCTTCGTTTGGACCACATTTCCTGGAGGTCGTTCGGCATTTTCTTGATGCGGACGTAGGCATCGTCCCTGCCGTAGCGCTCCATCTTGATGCCGAGCTCGGCAAGGTTGCTGGCGAGATAGGAGCGGTAACAGGCGCCGGCCGCCTTGATCCAGAGATAGAGGGGTTTCTGGTGAAGCGCCCGCCATACGCCGTCTTGGTCGGTCTGAACGGCGTTGAAGAGCACGCAGTGGGTGTGGAGCTGAGGGTCGCCGGCACGGCTGGTTCCCTGCTGGAACATGGCGCCGAGCAGCTTGGCGGGGATGACGTGGATGTCGCCGTCCCTGCCGCCGACGCGGGTCCGGGTGTAGCTGCATTCCTTGAGGTAGATTTCCTGAAGTGCAATGCGCGATGCGGCGTTGTGGGCTTCTTCGATCTTGTTTCTGAGCGGTGTGTCGGCGATGGCCCAGAGCTCGGAGACGCTCTTGTCGGGGGAGAAAGTGATATCGAGGCCGGGTGAGCGCTTGTCGCTGCCGGCGTTTTGGGTGAGCTTGTCGCCGGTCTCGGGATCGAAGCCGTTGTAGAGGCGGTGGAAGTCCCTGCTGTCGATCTTCTTGGCGTCGGTCAGGCCGAGAAGATCGTTCGGATTGAACCAGACCCCGTCGGGCTCCTCGCCTGGCGTGTAGTACTCCGTGGGGTGCCGGAACGAGCGCTGGCTGTGCAGGTAGTAGGCCGAAGAGGCGGCCTGGGACATTGTGGCGACCATGCTGAGCGTCTTTCCTGGCTGTTCGGTTCCGTGTTTTTGCTTTGAAACTCAGTCCCTTGTGCAGCGCTTGCGCTCTGCGAGGCGGGTGATCTGGCGTTGTTTTTTCTTGTGTTGTGCGTCCGGTCGATATGTGCCGTCGCCCGAAGAGTGGGGCGATATTTTGCGTTTTGTCAAGGCCCGCACCGAATGTGCAAAGGTGTGCAGGGTCGTGCAGGGTCGTGCAGGGTCGTGCAGGGTCGTAGTTTTTGATTATGGTGGTTGGTGGGGGTAGTTTTTGGGTGATGTGGGTGTCTGGTGATGGTGAGAGGAAAGGGTTGTTTTATATGGTTGTGTTTGGGGGTTGGGGAGTGTGAGAGGATGGATTTGAGTAGGGTGAATGGGATGCGTGAAGGAGGGGAGGATTGTGGTTGTTTTGATTGTGGTAGGCTGAAGAGGAGGGAGAGGTTGGATATGAGTGGGGGAGATTGAATGAGGAAATGGAGGGATTTTGCTGGTTGTTGTGATTGTGGTGAGCTGAAGAGGAGGGGAGAGACTGGATATGAGTGGGCGAGAGTGAATGTGGGAATGAAGGGAGGCTTGTGGTTGTGGTGGATGGAGGCGGGTTGACTGAGGGTGAGGGGAGAATGAAGATTGGATGGCGGAGACAGTATGGAGCGATGAGAGGAGAGAGTCGTGGCGAAGGAATTCACTGAGGCCGAGATCGATTTCGAGGGGGTTGCAAAGGAGCTGGCGAGGCTGGTGCCGCCGAAGGTGACGCTGGTGGAGGTGCTCGGGCGCTTGCGCGAGACGATGCTTGAGCAGAAGGCGAAGGGCGTGACGCTGAAGCAGATACACGCGGTTCTGGAGGGGCGCGGCATCAATTTGAGCGAGCGTAAGCTGCGATCGTTTCTGGAGACGGGAGAGCTGGGTCCGGGGCGGAGGCCGGCGGGGATCGCGGCGATGGTGGCGCCAGCCGAGGGCGGCGGCGATCAGTTTTAGTGGTGCGCAGCGGTGGTGGTTAGGCAGGCCGAAGGCCGCAGCCGTCGCGGAGCGCGAGCGAGCGATAGCGAGGCGCGGAGCGGGTGGTTGTTGTATCGAACGAGGGCAGTCTCGCTCCTTGGCGTGATCGTGCTGTGCGTCTTCGCGTGGGGTGCTGAGCGCCGGGCCGTGCGCGGTCCGGCTCGCGAAGGGCGAGCTGTCGGCGAAGCGCGAAGCGGTGGTTGTTGTATCGAACGAGGGAAGTCTCGCCCCTTGGCGTGACCGCGCCACGCGCCTTCGCGTGGGGTGCCGAGCGCCGGGCCGTGCGCGGACCGGCTGTGTCTGTCTCGCGCAACGCGGAGCGCGCGCGGGCGGAGCGAGCCGCAGTTCTGTTCGCGTCAAGCGAAGCGCGAGCGAGGGGGAAGGCCGCATTAGCGAAGCGAGGGCAGTCTCGCCGCTTGCACGGGGGCGCCAGGCGCCTTCGCGTGGGGTGCTGAGCGCCGGGCCGTGCGCGGTCCGGCTGTGTCTGTCTCGCGTAATGCGGAGCGCGCGCGGGCGGAGTGAGCCGCGCTTCTGTTTCCAGGCGAGGCCGAAGCGCGAAGCGGTGGTTGTTCTAGGCCAGGCCGCAGGCCGCAGCCGTCGCGAAGGGCGAGAGCGAAGCGCGAAGCGGTGGTTGTTGTATCGAGCGAGGGAAGTCTCGCCCCTTGGCGTGACCGCGCCACGCGCCTTCGCGTGGGGTGCCGAGCGCCGGGCCGTGCGCGGACCGGCTGTGTCTGTCTCGCGCAACGCGGAGCGCGCGCGGGCGGAGCGAGCCGCAGTTCTGTCTCGCGCAACGCGGAGCGCGCGCGGGCGGAGCGAGCCTGTTGCCGGGCGAGGGCGAAGCCCGGCGCCGGCGCGCGAGCGCGAGCGTCAAGCGAAGCGCGAAGCGGTGGTTTGCAGGCGAGGGGGAAGGCCGCAGCCGTCGCGGAGCGCGAGCATTAGCGAGGCGCGCAGCGGGTTGTTGTATCGAGCGAGGGCAGTCTCGCCGCTTGCACGGGGGCGCCAGGCGCCTTCGCGTGGGGTGCTGAGCGCCGGGCCGTGCGCGGTCCGGCTGTGTCTGTCTCGCGTAATGCGGAGCGCGCGCGGGCGGAGTGAGCCGCGCTTCTGTTTCCAGGCGAGGCCGAAGGCCGGTGCCGTGGTGCAAGCGTGAGCGATAGCGAGACGCGGAGCGGTGGTTTCCAGGCAAGGCCGTAGGCCGCAGCCGTCGCGGAGAGCGAGCTTTCAGCGAAGCGCGAAGCGGTGGTTGTGTTGTATCTAGCGAGGGCAGTCTCGCTGCTTGGCGTGACCGCGCCACGCGCCTTCGCGTGGGGTGCCGAGCGCCGGGCCGTGAGCGGACCGGCTGTTTCTGTCTCGCGCAACGCGGAGCGTGTGCGGGCGGAGCGAGGCGCGCAGCGGTGGTTGTCAGGCCAGGCCGCAGGCCGCAGCCGTCGCGGAGCGCGAGCTGTCGGCGAAGCGCGAAGCGGTGGTTGTTGTATCGAGCGAGGGAAGTCTCGCCCCTTGGCGTGACCGCGCCACGCGCCTTCGCGTGGGGTGCCGAGCGCCGGGCCGTGCGCGGACCGGCTGTGTCTGTCTCGCGCAACGCGGAGCGCGCGCGGGCGGAGCGAGCCGCAGTTCTGTTGCCGGGCGAGGGCGAAGCCCGGCGCCGGCGCGCGAGCGCGAGCGTCAAGCGAAGCGCGAAGCGGTGGTTTGCAGGCGAGGGGGAAGGCCGCAGCCGTCGCGGAGCGCGAGCATTAGCGAGGCGCGCAGCGGGTTGTTGTATCGAGCGAGGGCAGTCTCGCCGCTTGCACGGGGGCGCCAGGCGCCTTCGCGTGGGGTGCTGAGCGCCGGGCCGTGCGCGGTCCGGCTGTGTCTGTCTCGCGTAATGCGGAGCGCGCGCGGGCGGAGTGAGCCGCGCTTCTGTTTCCAGGCGAGGCCGAAGGCCGGTGCCGTGGTGCAAGCGTGAGCGATAGCGAGACGCGGAGCGGTGGTTTCCAGGCAAGGCCGTAGGCCGCAGCCGTCGCGGAGAGCGAGCTTTCAGCGAAGCGCGAAGCGGTGGTTGTGTTGTATCTAGCGAGGGCAGTCTCGCTGCTTGGCGTGACCGCGCCACGCGCCTTCGCGTGGGGTGCCGAGCGCCGGGCCGTGAGCGGACCGGCTGTTTCTGTCTCGCGCAACGCGGAGCGTGTGCGGGCGGAGCGAGCGGCCGAGGCGCGCAGCGGTGGTTGTCAGGCCAGGCCGCAGGCCGCAGCCGTCGCGGAGCGCGAGCTGTCGGCGAAGCGCGAAGCGGTGGTTGTTGTATCGAGCGAGGGAAGTCTCGCCCCTTGGCGTGACCGCGCCACGCGCCTTCGCGTGGGGTGCCGAGCGCCGGGCCGTGCGCGGACCGGCTGTGTCTGTCTCGCGAAGCGCGCGCGTCCAGCGCCGCGTGGAGCGGTTTGTTGTTTCTGCCCGCGAGGCCAGGCTTGCGGGTGTGGCGCGGATGCGAGGGAAGTCACGGCGCTTGGCGTGACCGCCGCACGCGGCTTCGCGTGCGGCGCCGAGCACTGGGACCTGGCCTCGCGGGCCTGTTTCTGTTTGTCGGGGGCCGAAGCAAAAAAAAGGAACCGGTAGGCGCGAATGCGCGAACCGGCCCCTGTGGGCGGCGAAGCGTGACGGTCAGGCGGCGATCTCCATGACGGGGATGCGTGCCTGGCGGGCCTTGTCGACGAGGTTGGCGGTGATGCCGCTGCCGGGGAACGCGATGAGCCCCTTGGGCAGCAGGTTGATGATGTCGTCGTTGCGGCGGAACGGCGCTGCCTTGCCGTGGGCGTTCCAGTTCGGCCTGCAGACGACCTGGGCGACGCCGCGCGCCTCGGCCCAGCGTGCTGCGATCTTCTCGACGCCGGGGCCGTCGCCGTGGACCGCTACCATGTCCAGGTACTTCGCCCTCACCTTGTCGAGCGCCTTCCAGATGGCGTCCGCGTCGGTGACGGTCTTGCCGCCGGCGATCGCGATCAGCGTGCCGTCCGGCAGGTGTGCCTGGATCGTGCGCTTCTCGCGTGCGTCGAGGTAGTCGCGGGCCTCGATCTTGGCCTGGGTGTTGTCCCGTGTCTGCGAGGTGTGCGAGCCGTAACGCGGGCGCCAGACGTTGGTGGTGATGTGTTGGTAGACGTTGGCGGCGTGGTCCCGCATGAGCTCGAAGGCGTCCCGGCGATCGCCGAGGTTCTGCGCCCGGTCGGTCACAAGCTCGAGCTCGTTGGCCCGTACTTCCGAGCCGTCCTGGGCGGCCTGAAGGTCACGCATCTCGGGCGTGAGCCGGTCGACCGTGCGGTCCAGACGCTGCATCTGGGCGTGCAGGACGTTGACGAAGCCCCAGAGGAGCGGCTCGCGCTCGTCGGCGAGCTGCGTGCCGTCCGAGGTGAGGTGCTCGGCCGCCAGGTCCATGATCTCCTGAATGACGGTGGCGGTCATGCTGTCGGCGAAGATGTCTGCGGCGTTCTTGGAGTGGGTGCCGGCGAGCGCGTGGTCGCTGCTGTGGTGCCAGTCGACGTCCCAGATGGGTCGGGGGTCCAGCTCGTCGCGCTCGGGTGAGCCGCCGTAGGTGGCGAGGTTGTCGCAGACGGTCGCGGTAGCGGAAGCGGTGGCGGAAGCGGTGGCGGAAGCGGTTGGGTAGGTCATGACGCTCTCCTAAGCGTTTATCCTCCAGGGCCGGACGCCCTGTGGTGATGTCCTTTTTCAAATCACGGCGCGCGGACGACTCACCTTCTCCTAGAGGGTCTTGGGCGGGAGTTGGTGCGGAAAGTCGCCGATTTGGTGCGGAAGTTGGCGTCTCGCAGCCTGGGGAGATCGGCGCGCAGCTTTTGAATTGAGCCGCGTTCAGGTTGGCATTTGAGCCCTTGGAAGGGTTGCCCTGGCCTCGGACTCGGCGCATCGGTGTGATGCACGCTGGTGCCCTCTGGCGAGGTGATCAGGGCGACCCTGGAGAGGGCGGGCACCATACCAGCGCCGGTCGACGCGCTGGCACGCTATGCCGGCGCGTAACGGGTGAGGCGGTGGTAGTTATGCGTAAGCCAACTTCTCGGTCGGCGACTTTCTCGGCCCGCCCTAGACCCTCTTGGAGAAGGCCGGAGCGCAGCGGAGGACCCCGCCTCTTGGCGGGGTTGAGGTAGGAGCACGGCGTGTTATGCGCCGCCGGAGGCGGCGCTGTGGGACATCACGACGGGGGGGCTAAAATTGTACGGACAGGCGAGGCCTGCTTCCGCCCAGGTGCGAGCGGAGCCGAGCGCCTGCTTGGGGCGGAGCGTGCGGAGCACGCTGGCGCGCTCCAGTGCGCTCTTCGTGGTGTCTTGGCTGTCTGTTGAGCGGGCGCGCAGTGAGCGTAGCGAGCGCAGGCGTCAGGGATCGCTATGGCAGCACGAAAAGAGCCGATCGTCATGAGACGACCGGCTCGTTTCGGCGGGGCGGATGGGTGAGGATCAGCCGTAGAAGTAAGCCTCGGTGGGCTCCTCGTAGCAGGACAGGCTGTAGCTGCTCTCGTCGGGAAGCGGGTGGTCCTCGGCCAGCTGCGGCCGGGGATTGAGGCGGATGAAGTCGCCGACTGTGGCGTAGTCGGTCGAACAGTCGTGGACGATGAGGCTGTCGTGGGCTTCGTCCCATGACTGCTGTTCGGCCTCAACCTCCTGGGGCAGTATGTGCTGCACGTAGAAGTTGATGTCGGCTTCGGTCCAGTCGGCGCGGTTGAAGCTGCGGGTGACGTTGCCGTAGGTGCGTGTGTCGATAATCATCTCTCGAACTCCCCTTGGTTCACGCGCGTAGCGCAGTCCTCTAACCCGACTTCCGCAACTCGGGGGTCATGAAGGAGCTAAGCCATTGATACTCCTTGATCGGCCCCCCAAAGGTCGGCACTACACGCTGCCGAACGGAGGGGCGGCGCGTGCGCCGTCAGGCGGAGATGCGCGGCGCGGGTTGTGCCGGCAGGGTCATGCCGAGCTGGTGCAGTAGCAGCTCGTGCTCCTTGTTCGCTCGGGTGTGGCGCGGCAGGACGAGGTGCCGGCCATCGGTGGTCGGCAGGTGCACGTCCACCATCTGGATGGTGGCGAACGCCTCGATGATGGCGCGCGGGGTGAGGCCGCTGGCGCGCGGCCGGGCGAGGTTTTTCAGGGTGACGAGCAGGCAGTAGGCGATGAAGGAGACGAAGATGTGGGCCTCGATCCGCTCTTCGCGCTGATGGAAGATGGGCCGGATCGCGAGGTCGTGCTTGAGTTCCTTGAAGGCCTGCTCGATCTCGATCAACTGCATGTACAGGCGCCAGAGAGTCGCGGGGTCTTCGGCGACCATGTTGGATCGCAACAGATAGCGGCCCTCGCGGCGGCGTACCCGGCGCAGCCGGTCGCGCCGCAGGCGGAATGAGAAGCCGCTGGCAGCAAGTTCCTCGTCGGTCTCGGGCACGCGGATGTCGACCAGGCCCCATGCCCGGCCCGCCTCCTTCCTGGCAGCGCCCAGCTTGAGCATCAGCTGGTCGCGGCTGTTGGACTGCCGTTGCAACTCGACCAGCCGTCGCCACAGCTTCTTCAGCCGGCGCCGGCGCATGCCGCGTTCCTTCAGCAGCCGCCCCTCGCTGCGCACCAGAACGTATAGCTCGCCGTCTTCGGCCAGCAGCTTGACGTCCACGGACTGGCGCACCTCCTGCCAGGGCAAGTCCAGAAACGCCCTCTCCAGCCGCGTCAGCCGGCCCTTGGGCGTGCCCACCAGATAGTGCACCGGCGCATCGCCCTCGCGCATCAAGGCCAGCGTCTCCTCGGTGGGAATGCCGCGGTCCATGATCCAGACCCGGTCGGAGCGGCCGTATTGCCGTTCGATCTTCTCCAGGAACTCCGCCAGCGTGGTCTGGTCGGTGGTGTTCCCCGGCATCACCTCGTAGGCCAGCGGGAAGCCCTCGGGCGTCACGATCAGCGCGATCACCACCTGCACGCAGTCCGGGCGTTTGTCCCGGCTGTAGCCGAACCGGCGTTTGTCCTCGAACGGCGGGTCGCTCTCGAAGTAGGTCGAGGTCAGGTCGTACAGCAGCACATCGAAGCGCGCGTCGAACAGCGTCGCCCATCGGGCGCGAAGGAACGAGAAGAACTCCTGCTTGTGGGGCAGCAGCTTGTCCAGGCAGCGATACAGCGTGTCGGCGGCGATCGCCCGATCGCAGCCCAGAAGATCGCGCAGCGCGCTGTGCTCGTACCAGTGACGGTGAAGACGCCACTCGCTCCCCGGATCGATCAAACGGTAGCAGACCTGGATCTTCAGGATGTCCAGCCACCTCGTGCCTTGCCGGCTCGGGGTCAGGCGTGGGCCCCAGAAGCGGTCCAGATCCAGGCGGTCCCACAGGACCAGGGCCAGCCAGCACGCCCCCCACTGGCGCGGGTCGTGCAGGGCCACATCCGCGACGTTGATCTTGACCACTTCGCAGTTCAGCGCCGGCGCCTCCCGGTCCTCGGGAAACAGCGCCATCTGCCGGGATCCGGACTTGCCCTCCACAACCTCGATCGAGCGGCACCACGCAGCGCGCTGGCTGTCGTTGATCTCGCCGAGATAGAGAACCTGACGCTGAACGACACGGCCGCCGCGGACCCGGACGTTCTCCACCACACTCCAGTAGCGGTGCTCCTTGCCGTCCTTGAAGCGTCTCTTGCAGCGCACGAACATGGGCGCAGCGTCCGGCGCTTCGCCAGCCCGATCAAGGGGGTAGGTCGGCACTACACGCGGTTCTGGAGAGGCAAAGCCCGGAAATCCGCCACTTTCCAGGCCGCAAAACCGTCAAATTAGCCGAATCGCGTGCCGAGTTGCGGAAGTCGGGCTAACTCTCGCTTGGGCTGGCGTGGTGCTTGGCGTGGAGGACAAAAAAGGGGCCGCGCGTTTGCGCGGCCCCGAGTTGGAGGGAGGAGAGCGATGGGAACGGGTCCGCCTAAAACGGGATATCGGACCCGTCGTCGGGATCGGCCGCGGCAGCCGCCGGGGCAGCCGCCTGGGCCGGGGCCGGGGCGGTGGAGCCGTTGCCGTTGCCGGCGGGCCGATCCAAGAACTGCACCCTTCCGCCGGGGACCAGGAGGATCTCCGTGGAGAAGCGGTCCACGTCCTCGCCGCCCTTGCGGTAGCGCCGCGTCTGCAGCTTGCCCGCGACGTAGACCAGGCGGCCCTTCTTCGCGTGCTTCTCGAACATGTCGACCAGGCCGGTCTGGAAGGTGACGACGCGGTGCCACTCGGTCTTGTCGACCCGCTCGCCCGACTGCTTGTCGATGTAGCTCTCGTCGGTGGCGATCGACAGGTTGGCGACGCGGCCGCCGGAGGCGAGCTGGTTGATGGTGACGTCGGCGCCGAGACGGCCGATGACTTCTGCGCGGTTGAGACCGAATGCCATGATCCTGGCTCCTGTTCGTGCGAGTTGCTTGGGAAGGTTGCCGATCGGATGCGACCCTCTCGAGCCCCCTCCGATCACCCCCTCCAAGCTTCCTTCACTCTGGAGCCCACGGGCCTGGCCGGGAGGGATGCGCTGCCTGCGGACCGCTCCGCCGGGTGCGCTCTGTTGTGCTCAGGCCAGGCCGCAGGCCGCAGCCGGCGCGGAGCGCGAGCTCTAGCGACGCGCGGAGCGGGTGGTTGTTGTATCGAGCGAGGGCAGTCTCGCCGCTTGGCGTGACCGCGCCGCGCGCCTTCGCGCGGGGTGCCGAGCGCCGGGCCGTGCGCGGGCCGGCTGTTGTTGCCCGCGAGGCCAGGCTTGCGGGTGTGGCGCGGATGCGAGGGAAGTCACGGCGCTTGGCGTGACCGCCGCACGCGGCTTCGCGTGCGGCGCCGAGCACCGGGACCTGGCCTCGCGGGCCTGTTTCTTTGTGGCGGGGCGCTGGAGCAAAAAAAGGGGAGCCGGCCCGCGCGAGCGGGACCGGCTCCCTGTGTGGCCGTGAAGCGTGACGGTCAGGCGGCGATCTCCATGACGGGGATGCGTGCTTGGCGGGCCTTGTCGACGAGGTTGGCGGTGATGCCGCTGCCGGGGAACGCGATGAGCCCCTTGGGCAGCAGGTTGATGATGTCGTCGTTGCGGCGGAACGGCGCTGCCTTGCCGTGGGCGTTCCAGTTCGGCCTGCAGACGACCTGGGCGACGCCGCGCGCCTCGGCCCAGCGTGCTGCGATCTTCTCGACGCCGGGGCCGTCGCCGTGGACCGCTACCATGTCCAGGTACTTCGCCCTCACCTTGTCGAGCGCCTTCCAGATGGCGTCCGCGTCGGTGACGGTCTTGCCGCCGGCGATCGCGATCAGCGTGCCGTCCGGCAGGTGTGCCTGGATCGTGCGCTTCTCGCGTGCGTCGAGGTAGTCGCGGGCCTCGATCTTGGCCTGGGTGTTGTCTCGTGTCTGCGAGGTGTGCGAGCCGTAACGCGGGCGCCAGACGTTGGTGGTGATGTGTTGGTAGACGTTGGCGGCGTGGTCCCGCATCAGCTCGAAGGCGTCCCGGCGATCGCCGAGGTTCTGCGCCCGGTCGGTCACAAGCTCGAGCTCGTTGGCCCGTACTTCCGAGCCGTCCTGCGCGCTCTGAAGGTCACGCATCTCGGGCGTGATCCGGTCGACCGTGCGGTCGAGACGCTGCATCTGGGCGTGCAGGACGTTGACGAAGCCCCAGAGGAGCGGCTCGCGCTCGTCGGCGAGCTGCGTGCCGTCCGAGGTGAGGTGCTCGGCCGCCAGGTCCATGATTTCCTGAATGACGGTGGCGGTCATGCTGTCGGCGAAGATGTCTGCGGCGTTCTTGGAGTGGGTGCCGGCGAGCGCGTGGTCGCTGCTGTGGTGCCAGTCGACGTCCCAGATGGGCCGGGGGTCCAGCTCGTCGCGCTCGGGTGAGCCGCCGTAGGTGGCGAGGTTGTCGCAGACGGTCGCGGTGGCGGAAGCGGAAGCTGTCGGGGCTGAGTACGTCATCGCTGTTCTCCTGTTTTAACGCCGCGCTGTTGCGGCGTTTTCTTTCTCTCGTGACCGTTGGGAATCAGACTTCGATGAGCACTATCAAGGTGTGCTGCGCAGCGGCTATTTTTTCCCCGTTAAAAAAGGGGCGGGGCAACTGGAGGGCGCCGGCAGCCCCCGGAGGGGGGCTGCCTGTTGCTTTTTTGCGGGTTCTCCTCGTTGCGCATTAGAAAATGGGCCGCATGGTGGCCCATTTTCGATAAGGCCGGCCCGCTTGGGCCGGCAACGCCGGCGTCAAGCCGGCGGCCCTGCAGGAAGGGCGCGGGACCGCTGTTGCTACAGCGGGTCCGTGTCCTTCCTGGCGCCATCGAAGGTTCCGCGAAAAAGCAATGCGCCCGGAAGGCGACCAGTCCCTTTTAGGGGAAAAAATCGTTGATGCGCTGCACACCGACCGCCCGCCAGGGCGGGTGATGGTGATCTGCGATGTCTGGTACCCTTGGAGGTCATGAGAGAGAGAGAATGGTCGCGGGCCTTTTAGCCCGCGACACCGTCGATCTTGTTGTTGGGCCTGTCTTTTCTGTGGTGGTTTGTTGCTGCGTGTGGGTTTTGTTGTGCCTGTGGCAAGCGGAGCGCGCAGCGAGCGGAGCGTGCGCAGGCGACAGGGATCGTCACCCGAAGGGCGAAGACCGCGCAGCGGGCTTCGTGGAGCCGGTGAGGGCGTAGCCCGGCCCGGCGGAATAGAGCCCGGCGCCCGGTCGCAGACCGGGCGGTCGCCCCAATTCCGGCCAGGCGAACGCACTGAGAACGGCAATTGAGAAAACACGGGAAAGGCCCGGAAGGGCAGAATGAGGGGAAGAGGAAAGAAGGGAAAGAAGAGCCCCGGAAGCGGCTGGAGGGAGGGCGGCGGAGGCGGCGCAGCCGCCCCGTGCCCGACCGAAGGGAGGGCTCGCGCGGGCGCCGAAGGCGCCGCGCGAAGGGCGGCTGCGCCCGTCTTTTGTTGTTGTCGGCGCCGCCCGCGAGGGCGCGGCGCGCGTGTTTTGCTCGGGTGGCCGGCAAAAGAAAAGCCGGTCGTCGTGTTGCGACGGCCGGCTGAGTGTTGGGGAGGGAGACAGGGAGAGGGAGAACTAGGAGAAGTAGGGATGTGTCTCGAGCGCGATCTGCACGGTCTGCTCGATGGTGCGCTCGACGGGAACGCGGTGGACGCCCCTTGGGTCTTGGGCCAGCTGAATGTAGTGGTGGAAGGTACCGGGGTTCTGGTCGTCTTCCTGGCGGGTCACGTCGCCGATGTTCTTGCCGTGTTCGTAAATCCGCGATTCGTCTTGGGAGATGATGTGGTAGCTGATGCCGTTCATGGTCCGTCCTCCGGTGAGAGCGATGGAAGCGTGGAGGACCTGCTCTCGGCCCCCTCGCCAGTTACCCTCCACTAGCCACTCTCTACCTCGAACGCCGGGGCCTGCTCGGTGTCGGGAGCAAGAGAAAGGGGGCCATGCCGAAGCACGGCCCCCAGGCCTGGCGGGCGGGTGACGCATATGCGCGTCAGGGTTACGTTCTCATGACGATCCTCCTGCGACGTTGGCATGGGCCGGAGTGCAAGTCTCTCGGTCAGCCTCGCGACCTGCCCTGCTCCGGCTGGCCTCCAGCTCCGGGTGGCGCGGAGGCGCGCCCGGGCGCCGGGCAAAAGAAAGAGGCCACGCAGCTGCGCGGCCTCGGGTGGGATGCCGTGGTATGCGGACGTTGGCGCTAGAAGGCCCGCGTCAGCATGACGACGAGGATCGCCATGACCATGGCGGCGATCAGGCCGAGGCCCCACTGAAGGGTGCCGATGCGGTCACTGAGGGCGTCCATGCCGGTTTTTGTCTCCGTGCGCAGGGCTTCCAGGCTCCCGCTCAAGATGGCGATGTCGGCTTTTGTCGCCAGTCCGACTCGACTGTCGCGGACGACGTCGGTGATGGCCTCGGCGTGGGGCTGTGCGATGCCTGCCGCCTTGAGGTGGCGGGTGGCGCCCTGGGTGTCGAATGTTTCGCTCATGGTGCGTCTCCGATGGTAGCACGATTATCGAGACCGCGAGAGCTGGTGTCTCGATAGAGAGATTGGTCTCACGAAAGAAGGGGCCACGCCGAAGCGCGGCCCCGTGGGGAGGAGAGACGAGGGAGAGCGGGAACGCTACGCCTTGTGGATCGCGCAGGTGACGAAGGTGTTGCCGGGGCGGAAGCCCTTCAGCATGGCGCGGTAGGTGTTGCCGCGCCGGACGATCTTGAGGGTATCGCCGACCTTGGTCCAGGTCGCGTAGGTCATCTTCATGGTGCCTGCTCCGCTGAGGATTGAAGGGATGAGGGGACCGTCTCTCGATCCCCTCGGATCACGCGCGCAGCGCTACCCTCTTCCTCCTTGTGTCGGGGAGCAGTGCGGGCGGCGCAAAAAAGGGGCCGCGCCGAAGCGCGGCCCCGAGGAGTGGGGAGGAGGGAGAAGACGCGAAGCGCGGCTAGAAGGGGATGCAGGGCAACGCCGGTGTGCTGGTCGCCGGGGAGAGAAGCATCCGCCACGGCTTTGGGTGGGTCGAGACGCGGTCGGCGACGATCTCCGGGAGGAGGCTGCGGTTGCGGACGCGCTTGGGGCCGCGCGGGTCGGAGTGGACGTCGACGACGTAGTGGGGGCCGCCGGCGCCGACGTAGTTGGTCTCCTTGAAGACGAGGCCGATGGGGTGGTTGCCGAAGAGGATGCGGGCGGTGTTGAGGGTGCCGGTGGAGGCGTAGGCGACGGGAGGCATGGCAAGCTCCTGTGTGGCTGCGGTCGGGGAGGAGAGGGCTCTCGTACTCCCCTTGGTTAACCCGCGCAGCGCAATCCTCCAGCTCTTGCTTGGGCTGGCGTGGTGCTTGGCGTGGAGGACAAAAAAGGGGCCGCGCGTCTGCGCGGCCCCGAGTTGGAGGGAGGAGAGCGATGGGAACGGGTCCGCCTAAAACGGGATATCGGACCCGTCGTCGGGATCGGCCGCGGCAGCCGCCGGGGCAGCCGCCTGGGCCGGGGCCGGGGCGGTGGAGCCGTTGCCGTTGCCGGCGGGCCGATCCAAGAACTGCACCCTTCCGCCGGGGACCAGGAGGATCTCCGTGGAGAAGCGGTCCACGTCCTCGCCGCCCTTGCGGTAGCGCCGCGTCTGCAGCTTGCCCGCGACGTAGACCAGGCGGCCCTTCTTCGCGTGCTTCTCGAACATGTCGACCAGGCCGGTCTGGAAGGTGACGACGCGGTGCCACTCGGTCTTGTCGACCCGCTCGCCCGACTGCTTGTCGATGTAGCTCTCGTCGGTGGCGATCGACAGGTTGGCGACGCGGCCGCCCGAGGTGAGCTGGTTGATGGTGACGTCGGCGCCGAGACGGCCGATGACTTCTGCGCGGTTGAGACCGAATGCCATGATCTTGGCTCCTGTTCGTTCGGGTTGCTTGGGAAGGTTGCCGATCGGATGCGACCCTCTCGAGCCCCCTCCGATCACCCCCTCCAAGCTCACTTCACTCTGAATTCACGGGCCTTGCCGGGAGGGATCCGGTGACTGCGGACCGCTCCGCCGGGCGCTTTGTTGTGCCGAGGCAAGGCCGCAGGCCGCTGCCGTCGCGGAGCGCGAGCTTTCAGTGAAGCGCGCAGCGGTGGTTGTTGTATCGAGCGAGGGAAATCTCGCCTCTTGGCGTGACCGCGCCGCGCGGCTTCGCGCGGGGTGCCGAGCGCCGGGCCGCCCCGGGCGGCCCGGCTGTGCCTGTCTCGCGCAATGCGAAGCGCGCGCGGGCGGCGCGAGCCGCCGTTGGGTTTCCGGGCAAGGGCGCAGCCCGGCGCCGGCGCGCAAGCGCGAGCGTCAAGCGATGCGCGAAGCGGTGGTTTGCAGGCCAGGCCGAAGGCCGAAGCCGTCGCGGAGCGCGAGCTGTCGGCGAGGTGCGCAGCGGGTGGTTGCTGTGTATCGAGCGAGGGAAGTCTCGCCTCTTGGCGTGACCGCGCCGCGCGGCTTCGCGCGGGGTGCCGAGCGCCGGGCCCGGCGCGGACCGGCTGTGTCTGTCTCGCGCAATGCGTAGCGCGCGCGGGCGGCACAAGCCGCCCTTTTTGTTTCTAGGCGCGGGCGCAGCCAGGCGCCGGCGCGGCGCGGCCGCGGCTGTTTGCAGGCAGTGGCCGGACGGTGGGAGCGCAAGCGAAACCCCGGCGCTGCCGTCGCGTAGCGTGAGCTCTTGGCGAAGCGCGAAGCGGTGTGCAACGCGTTCGCGGTGCATGGGACCCCCCGGTTGTGGATAGGATTAATTATCTGCTTGGGCGTGTGCCGGCAGGGGGGCTGCGGCAGCCGGCAATGATAGGTCAGCCGAGAGTGCGGAAGGTTGCCGACATGCGCGTGCTGGCCTGCGGGGCGCTCTGTGTGCGGTCTATGCCGTGCATCCACGAATGGCGGCTGGCTCCGGTGAGGAGCAAGACCGAGCGGCGGGGCAGCACTGCGATCTGGTCGCCGGGGTCCGCGCTGGCACGGTAAGGCCGCGCTCCGGCGGGGCGGAAACACATCGGCCAGTCGGCGCCGAGCGAGAGCGAGGCCACGATCGGGCCGAAATCCCGGTGGTCGGAGTGCATCCCGATGCCCTGGCCAGGCCGGTATTCGTTAACGATGCACTGCTCGGGGAGGCTCGCGAAGTGGGGCAGAAGGCGCTCGGACATGGCCTGGGTCCAGGGTGGGAAGGGGAGCGCGCGCTCGTGCGATCCGCCGCTGCTGTAGTCGTAGCGGAAGCCGTAGTGCTGGACGCGTCGCTGCAGGTCGGTGAGCCAGGGAGCCTGGGATATGCGCAGCAGGATGCGGGTCTCCTCGGCCGGGGTGATGAAGTCGGGGAGGATGGAGGCGCCCTGGGCGAAGATGCTCGTGTCGTGCGGCATGTGCTGTCTCCTCGATGGGTCGCCGCGTTGAAGCTCAACTCTGCCTGTGGGCGGTGTGGAACGTGAGGGAGTGGGGGGGGGCACGGTCGCGTTGTGGCTGCGCTAGGAGCGGGGTGACGCGGGATGCAGCAGGATGACGGTGGTTGGAAGGGGGGAGAGGGCGGCGATGATGAGGGGCTGCACGTCCTGCCAGGGGAGTCCGCCGAGGCCGCAGCCGAGGGGCGGGATCGCGATGCTGGGGATCGCGCGCTGGATGATGGTTGCGGCGAGATCGGCGAGGCCGGTGCGGATGTCGTCGAGGCGGCTGGGATCGCGCCAGTGGCGCTTGGTGGGGAAGTGCGCGATGCAGCGCGGCGTGCGGAGAGAGCTCTCGAACCAGAAGATGCGGCCGGGCCGAACGCGGCCGCTGGCGCAGGCGTCGTGGTAGGCGCGGTAGGCGTCGGGGTGGCGGCGCTTGAACTGCAGGGCAAGGCCGCGGCCCATGACGCCCATGCAGTTGACGGGGTTGACGATGGTGTGGGCGGGCTGGGCGAAGATGTCGCCGCTGCTGGATACGATCATGCCGGCCTCCTCGGCTGGAGAGCTGCTCGATGCGCCACGAGCTCGCCGCTGCGGCTTTGCTGACCGGGCTCCTTCGGGCTTGAGCGCAGGTTCTTGTAGAGGATGGCGGGGTGAAGGGGGCCGCGCGCGCGGCCCCCGGGCCTTGTTGCTATGGGGCGATCGGTGGGGGATGGGATGCTGGTGGGTGGCGGGCCTAGAACCAGATACGGCGGTGGAAGAGGATCGCGTCGCCGACGATTTCGGGGACGGGCAGCGTAGGAAGGCCGCGGCTGAGCGAGGCGTTCCTGTAAATCCGGGATGCCTCTTGGTTGAGCGGCTTTGGGTTGCTGTGGATGCGGGCGTTCTCGTCGACGAACATGTCGCGCTGCTCGCCGTCGTGCAGGACGTAGACGTGCTCCATGGGCTCGCCGACGATGGGCTCTATGAGGGCGGCCATGAGGTCGTAGTCGGGGCGAGGGGGCCAGTCGACGGAGCCCTGTTCGGTGGTGCCGTCGTAGCGGTAGATCGTGTAGTCGGTTTTCATGGGGTGCGCTCGGGGTTGTGGGGAGGATAGCAAAAAAGGGGGCCGCGCAGACGCGCGGCCCCGGTTGTGGGCGAGGGAAGCGACGGGGACGCGATGAGGGAGATCAAAACATCGCGTCCCCGCCCCGCGATCGGGAGCCGTATTGCGCGGCTCCTGCGGGCGGGCCTGGCGCCTAGGCGCCGTTGCCGTTGCTCCCGTTGTGACGGTCCAGGAATTGGACGCGTCCGCTGGGGATGACGATGATCTCGGTGGAGAAGCGATCGAGGTCCTCGCCGGTCTTGCGGTACTTGCGGGTCTGCAGCTTGCCCGCGACGTAAATCAGGCGGCCCTTCTTGGCGTGCTTGTCGAGCATGGTGACAAGGCCGTCCTGGAAGGTCAGGACGCGGTGCCACTCGGTCTTGTCGACCCGCTCGCCCGACTGCTTGTCGATGTAGCTCTCGTCGGTGGCGACCGAGAGGTTGGCGACACGGCCGCCCGAGCCGAGCTGGGTGATGGTGACATCGTCGCCGAGGCGGCCGATGACTTCTGCGCGGTTGAGTCCGAATGCCATGATCCTGGCTCCTGTTCATGCGGGTTTTCGACGATCGTTGCAGAGCGCCGGACTGCCTCTCGGGCCTCCGACGTTCGCCCCCTTCACGCTTCCCCGCCTTCTTTGGGCGGAGCTGCCGGTCCGGGCTGTGCGATGCCGGCGGGGGTGAAGGCTTGGCGGGCGTTCTTTTTGCGGGGGCCTGGCAGGGCCGGTGCTGGATCCCCGGGGCGTGTGGGATCGGTGTCTCTGCTCTGCGCGGTGGCGTCGTTGCAGCGCGTTCGCGGTGCATGGCAGCCGCGCGGCAGGTGTTTGGTAGAGTTTTTTGGTACTGGGCCGGTCCTCGGGATGAACACCCTGGACGCGCGTGTGGGGTGTTACCGTGCTGTCCTCCCGGCCGGGAGAATCGCGGAAAGGTGGCTTGGTGGCGATGAAAAAATGAGCCGCGCTTGAGCGGGCCTGGTGCTGGATGGGGGTGGGTGGTTGGCGGGGTTAGGCTGAGGGGCAGTTGGCCGCGGCGAGGCGGAGTTCTTCGCAGAAATGTTCGATGGTACGGGCCGCGGTGGGCTGCGAGACGTCGATGATGTTGCAGTTGTCGTGAGCGGCAGATGCGAGGATGAGCTCGCTGGGGTCGTGGTCGATGATGAGTGCGTTGAGTTGGGCGGTGAAGCTGCCTTCAATGATGGTGGCCGAAAAGTGCTCGCTGCGCGTGTCTGGGGTTTTGGGTAGGCCGTAATCGTAGAGGTAGATGGAGACGCAGTGGTAGCCGAGTTTGCGAGCGAAGGCTTTCAGTTTGGCGGAGGTTTCGTAGGCGGTCATGTGGGGAAGGTTACGAGGGGTAATAGGTGTGACGTCGACTATTTTGGCGACGGGTTCGTGGTCGGAAGTGCGGTAGATGTCGAAGGTTTGCGGGTCCTCGAGAGAGTCGGGATCGGCGGCGGCGATTTCGAGGACCCGGGCGATGTCGTGCTTGCTGAGTCGGACTTCGGCGATGGCGTCTCTGACGTTGGTGGCACGCAGGGCGACGGTATAGCTGCCTGAGCAGGCGTAGTAGGTCGGGTTGGCGGTGTGGGGTCTGCCGTTGAAGGCAATCTCGGGTTCGGGCCGTCTGGTCATTGCGGGTCTTCTCTTGTTGGACGTGTTGTGGGTGAAGGGCGTTGTGGGCTGCGGGATGGCGATGCGAGGGCGTGGGTTGTCATGCTGGCTCGGTGAGCGCTTCGGGTTGGTGGAGATGGTGCAATTGGCGGCGGGTTCGGGCGGCAAGTGCATTGTGTCCCAGCAGGCGCAGGTCGTCGTTGAAGTCGTTGTGTTGCGGCAGGATGACGGTGGCTGGAATGCGGAGAAGGAGGGTTCTGTGGTGGAGGCGGTTGGCGGCGTTCTGTCCTTCCTCGTCATTGTCTGCGGCGATGATGAGGTGCGAGGCGCGATCGGGGGGCGTGAAGGCTGCGAGGTGCGCTGCGGACAGGGCTGCGGCGCTTGGGACGGTGGGCATGACGAGGGTGAGGGAGAGGACGGTTTCGATGCCTTCTCCGACGATGAGGGCGGCGCCGGGCACGTGGGGTGTCAGGCGGACGGCATGGTTGTACAGGCGGCCGAGAGCCTTGCGTGGGGAGGGGACGGGAGCCTTTATGGGCTGGCGGCGGTCGAGCCAGGTGCGTTGGACTCCGTGAACGGTGCCTTCGTTGTCGGTGACGGCGGCGATCAGGGCCGGAAAGGTGCGGGTGCTTTGGCGGTCGCGGTAGCGGAGTGCGGGGTGGAAGCGGAGAGAGGGCATGGGATTGGCGGGAAGCGATCGCGCGCGGAGGTAATGCTGGGCCTGGGTGTCGGTGATGGGCCGGCAGCGGGACCAGAGGCGTTGGGCGGCCTGGGTGGTGTCGTAGGTCTCCGCGTTTTCTTGGGCGGAGGCTGGAGATGAGGGCGGCAGCGCGAGGAAGGCGCGGGCTTCGTTGAGAGCTTCGGGCAGGCTGTTGGCACGGGATCGGTGGCGCACGATGTCGAGGAGATCGCCGTGGCTACCGTCTGCAGCGTCGGTCCACTTGCCGGGGGTGCCGGAGCCGGAGAGGCGGACGTAGAGCGAGCGGCCGGGGGTGCCGTCGATGTCGCCGGCGATCCAGAATCGGCCCTGTTTGCGGCCACCGGGAAGATAGTGGCGGCAGACGTCTTCGGCGCGGTTCGCGAGAGCGGCGGCGATGGCGGAGGCGTTCATGGGTCGGGCTCGCGTGGTTGTGAGTGTTGGGGGGGAGCGGTTTCCTTCAGGTCTTGGGAACGAAGATGACGCCGGGGAGGTTGTTGAAGTCGTGATCGCAGGTCAGCAGGTCGGCGTCGTGGACGCGCGCGGTGGCGTAGATGATGGAGTCGGCTGTTGCGAGGCGGTGGTCACGGCTCGCTTCCGCTGCTGAAATGGCTATTTCGGTGTCGAGTGGGGCGATGTTGCAGAGATAAGTGAGTGTCATGACATAGCTAAGGTCGGTGCTGCGGTTTTCGCGTATGAGCCATTTGGCAAGTTCAAGCTGAATGATCGTTGGTACAAGCCAGTCTTGTTGCTCTGGAAAGTGTTGCGAAAGGGAGCGGCCGAGGTCGGATCCTGTGATCCATTCTATCCATGCGGACGTGTCTATGATGCGCATCAGTAGCGGTCCTCGCGATCGCGGTAGTTGTCGGTGCAGGCGCCTTTGGCGATGCCAAAGAGGTCGTTGATGTGGGGGGCCGGAACGAGAAGGTAGCCCCCGTCTTTGGGAATAAACGCGAATTTCTGGCCGGGTTTCCAGTTCTGGGATTCGCGTACTTTCTTGGGAATCGAGATTTGGTACTTGGTCGAGAGGGTGGCTATGTCTGACATTGTCGTACCTTTCTGTGATCGTGGGCTGAAAGGTAAGAGTATAGCATGGGGGGTGCGCTGTAGGGCGCTGGGAAAGGTCTAGGGAAGGTCTGAATAAGTGCCTCCTGCATTTCTCAGACGCGCAAGGCGAAAGCGCGCTTTCCGCTTTGCTCACATTTTCAGTGACTTACAGCCACCGCAAATGGCGGCACATCCCTGTGCCACGGGAACCCCTGATAAATCAGAGGTTCCCTAGGCCTCGGCTGCGCGCAGTGAATCCGGGCTGGTCTCCACTCTTAGGGGCGTTTGAAGCTACGGTTTGGTGAATTGCATGTCGGTCGATGTGCAGGGCGAGAGCATCTTTTGGAGTGCTCTTGCTTCTCGACGATCGACGGTGAGCGCGTATTTGCGCTTGACGGCTATGATTCGAGCGGCAAACCAGCATTGGTTCATGGAGGGCTGCCATTCGGAGGCGTCGTAGCTGCACTTGCCGCCTCGGTTGCAGCGGTTGATGTCGGGCGCGGCGAGCGTGAGGTTGAGAAGATCGGCGGCGAAGCGGCGCCGGGTGTTGATATCGGCGGCGCAGAGGCCGCTGTCGTGGGCTTCGGAGACGCCGACGATGTGCTCGATGTCGGTCTGGCGTCGGCTGGAGAAGTAGCGGCCGGTGTAGGGGCCGTAAATTCTGCTTTGCATGGACGCGATGATGTCGAGCTCGACGGATTGGGGATAGGGATAGTGCTTGCGATCGTAGGGCGAGCAGCGGTTCTCGGGAGCGATGACGAGGCCGTTCCAGGTGTCCGATGCGGTCGCGGTATGTGGCTGCGCGAGGATGGTGAGGCATAGCGCAAGGATGGCGATGGTAAGGGGGAGCGCGGCTGCGATGCGTGGCAGGAAGAATGTCATGGTCGGTGGCTCCTGGCGTTGGCGCGCCGTGGCGGCGGGGATCCAGGTGAGGCGTTGGGCATTCGGTCATGCCGGTCTTGTCAGTGCCGCATGTCCGGTGCTCCGGGAGGGTGCATCGAGCGGGCGCAGATGGCGAGCCAGGCTTCGCGGTCGAGGCCGAGGCGGGAGTTGAGGCGGTCGCAGAGGTCTTCGGCTTGGTGGAGGTCGAGGGCGACGAGGGCGGTGGGGACGTAGCCCGCGAGGCCCTCGAAGACGATGCGGATCTGTTGGTGCTGATCGGGAGATTCGTAGGCTGGAGTGAAGGCGAATATGGGATTGTCAGGGAGTGTTTGCATGGTTGTGTCCTCGTGCCCCCGCGTTGCTGATTATAGCTTAACGGGACGGTGATTGAGGTGTGGAGTGGGGTGTCGCAGGGTCAGGTGGACTGGATGGTGGCGATGGGCCAGCGTTCGATGATCTTATCGATGGCGTCGCGGTTCGGGGCGAAGATGCGGGTTGCCCACGAGATGACTTCGGCGATGCAGCCCATGCGTTTCAGGGTTTCGAGGTCGTGGTCGGTGGGGCCGTGAATTTCGATGCGGTCGGCTCCCATGATGCGGCGGCGGGAGAGCTTCCAGCTGTTGGTGAGCTCGAAGGAGGCGTAGCGGTTTAGAATCTCGTCGTGAATTTCGTCGGGGGTGAGTATGGAGGCGTTGTCGAGCCCGAGGGCGCCGCGGAAGTTGTGGACTTCTGTTGGTCCGAGGACGCGGCCGATGAGGTGCTGGCCGTCGTCGGTGACAAGGCGGCGGACGCGCATGCTCTCTTCGGGAAGGCGATCCCATATGGGCAGCAGAAGGCCGGTGACGAGCCAGAAGCGGGATTCGCGGTGGCTGGGCAGTGCGGTGAGTTCGTCGTTCCAGCAGCTGCGCCAGTAGGGTTCGAGGACGTCGTGCCATTGCGAGGATTCGAGGGCGTCGTGAGGCATGGTCTCCTTGATGGCGGGTTTGACGAGGCGGACGCGCTTTTGTACGCCGCCGTCCTCGATCATGCGGGAGACTGCGGGGACGGTGATGGCTGCCCGCTTGGATTGGTTGTTGACGATAAGGCGAGCGCTGGATTCTTCGTTGTAGTAGATGCGCAGAGCGTCGTCGGCGGCGAGGGGTTGGAGTTTATCCCTGCGGATGATCTCGACGATTTCGGTTTCGCCGCCTGAGGTGTCGTGGGTATAGACGGTCTCGCGGTAGGGCAGAATCAGGGAGTCGGCGCGGATGGTTTCAACGCCGCGTTCGTAGACGCCGGCCTCGATCGCGTTCTCGATGTTGGAGTCGATGCGCGTTTCCAGTGCGGAGAAAAGCTGGTTTTGTTCGTCGATCGGCAGCGCAAGCAGCCGGTTGAGGAATTGGGGCATAGGAGGCAGATCTTCCTTGAGCCCGCCTTCGTAGGTGATCTTGAGGCCGGTGGCTTCCTGGAATTGTTCAACGGACCAGTCGTCGATTTTGCCGGTCCAGAGCGCGCCGTAGAATTGGCGCAGTGCGGCACGGGCGTAGGGGCTCTCAAGGTTGTCGCTCGCCTTGAAGAGCGCCGTGTCGTCGCCCATTGCGGTTTGGGAGTTGCGCTGGCCCCGGGTGATCGCGCCAAGGGAGTCCAGGCGGCGCGCGATGGTCGCGATGAAGCGGCGTTCGCCCTTGACGTCGGTTGTTATGGGTCTGAAGAGGGGCGGGCAGGCCTGGTGGGTGCGGTGCGTTCTGCCGAGGCCCTGGATGGCCTGGTCGGCGCGCCATCCTGCCTCGAGGAGGTAGTGAATGCGGCGCTGGCTGTTCTCTGCGGAAATGTCGGCGTGGTAGCTGCGTCCTGTGCCGCCGGCCATGGAAAAGACGAGAATGCGCTTGCTGCCGTCCATGAAGGATGCGGTCTCGGCGAGGTTCGCAGAGGCGGGGCGGGGGCGGAGTGCGAGGCGTTCTCCCTTGGCGTCGTTGATGCGGAGGATGCGACGCGAGCGGCCGGTGATTTCGGCGACGGCTTCATGTCCGAAGTGCTGCATGATCTGGTCGAGGGCCGCAGGGACGGGTGGGAGCGAGCCGAGCTTCTGGATGAGTTTGTCGCGTCGTTGCACTGCCTCCTGGCAGAGCACGGGATTGTTGCTGCTGTCGAAGACAGGGCGCGACATGACGTTGCCGTCGTCGTCTTCGAAGGGCTCCTGCAGTTGGATCGGAAACGCGTGTGCGAGGAAGTCGAGGACGTATTCTCGCGGGGTGAGGTCGATGGAGAGGTCGTCCCATTCGGAGGCGGGGATGTCGGCGATGCGGCGCTCCATGAGGGCTTCGCCGGTGGAGACGAGCTGTACGACGGATGAGTGGCCGTGCTCGATGTCGCTCTCGATGGACCGGATTAGCGTGGGGCACTTCATGGACGTGAGGAGGTGGCCGAAGAAGCGTTGCTTGGCGCTTTCAAAGGCTGAGAGGGCGGCGGATTTGGCCCGCGTGTTGAGGGTCTCTTCGCCGTCGACGATGCCGGTGGCCTTGAGCGCTTCCTGGATGTTGGCATGGATGATCTTGAAGGCGTCGGCGTAGGAGTCGTAGATGCGCCGCTGTTCGTCGGAGAGGGGGTGCTCGAGGATGTCGACCTGGACGCCGTGGTAGGAGAGTGCGCGGGCCTGGTAGAGGCCGAGGGCCTTGAGGTCGCGGGCCACGACTTCCATTGCGGCGACGCCGCCTGCTTCCATGGCGCAGACGAATTCGACGCGGGTCTCGAAGGGGGTCGTGTCGGAGCCCCAGAGCCCGAGGCGTGTGGCGTATGCGAGGCCGGGAACGGTGGTGGCGCCGGTCGCGGAGACGTAGAGGATGCGCGCGTTTGGTAGCGCATTCTGAAGGCGAAGGCCGGCCCTGCCTTGCTGGGAGGGCTTGGAGTCGCCGCGCTCGGTTTTGGTTCCCGCGGCATTGGCCATTGCGTGAGCT
Organism: Dehalococcoidia bacterium; assembly: GCA_965262385.1. Classification (GTDB taxonomy): domain Bacteria; phylum Chloroflexota; class Dehalococcoidia; order Lucifugimonadales; family CATOSD01; genus CATOSD01. Next base: position 48,865 of record CBDHFB010000011.1, read on the forward strand.
TCGTCGAACACGATCACGCCCTGGAAGGCGTGGCGGGTCTCGTCGTCTTCGCCGCCTGCGAGCCACGCGACGATCTGCTCGAGGCGGGAGGGGTTGTTCTGGCGCGCGGCGGAGCGGAGCGTGGCATAGGTCGTGAAGAGGATCCCGTGGTCGTGAGGGATCGGGTCGCTTTGGCGAATCCTGGAGAGCGGGTGGACGTCCTCCTTGCGGCCGCCGAGGGCGATCCAGTCGCGTCGTGTATCTTCGAGCAGCTTGTCGGATTGGGAGAGCCATAGGGCGCGGGTTCTTCCGCGTAGCCAATTGTCGAGGATGACGGCAGCAACTTCGCGGCCCTTGCCGACGCCTGTGCCGTCGCCGAGCATCCATCCCTGGCGGAATTGCACGGGCTGAGAAAGCAGCTCGCCGTCTGCCGTGTGGTTGGGGCTGGAGACGAGGGTTTCGTCGGTATCGTCGGGCGTGGAGTCTTGGGGGTCGGTGTTGTCGGTATCCTTGGATGCGTCGTCTTTAGCTAGGTCGACGCGCTGCAGGGTCTCCCATTGGGAGCCGATACGGTACTCGGCAGAGAGATGGCGAAGATGGGCCTGGCCGGCAAGGACGACGCTTTCGAGCTGGGCGTCCGACAGGGCGGCTTCGGTAACGATGGATGCGGGTAGGAGCGGCCGGTAGGAGGGCGTCGGATGGGGGACTGCGGCCATAGCGGTGGATTGGACGAGGGTGGTCGGGTGCTTCGATGCAAGTGGGATGTGAATGGTGCATGGGCGCCATTCGTCGTAGGGGCCGGAAGTTCCGTGGGTGTCGGCCGCCGAGGCGGTTTTGTCGGCAATTTCGTAGTCAAGTTCGTGGATGTTTTTCCATTCATGCGGTGTTGAGGGGGTTGGGGTGCGGTTGGTCTTGGGGCGGCGGTTCGTGGCTCGAGGCGAAGGGGTGCCGCCGAAGAGGTCGGTGCCGGGGATTGGCTGGATGGGGAGGCGCTCGGGCAGCGCGGGGCTGAGGAGCTGGAGCAGGTGGCCGGCGTCTTGCGCTTTCGGGCTGGGCGAGGGCAATTCGCGTGCGGGGCCGCCGCGTTCGATGACGGTGAGGCGGGTGTCGAAGCCGGTGCCGCGCCTGGCGTAGACCCGTCCGTCGATCGGGGCGGTGAAGAGGACGCGCGCAGGCGGGTCGAGGAGTCGGAAGGCGTCGGACCAGGCGGAGTGGGAGGGCGAGCAGTGGGCCGACGAGATGGTGACGAGCCTGCCGCCGGGGGGCAGCATCGCAAAGGCGGAGCGGATGTGGCGAAGATCGGCGTCGTGGCGGGGGCTGGTGATACCCGGTGTGACGGAGAATGGCGGGTTCATCAGGATGACGGTGGGGCGGGCGTCGGGAAGGCGGTCGCGGATGGTTTCTGCGTTGTGGGTGGTGACGGGGGAGCCGGGAAAGAGGCTGGAGAGAAGTGCCGCCCTGGTGGGCGCGATCTCGTTGAGAAGCAGGGCTTCGGGGTTGTCCTTGCCGAGCGCACATTGGGCCATGACGGCAAGCATGCCCGTGCCGGCGGAGGGCTCGAGCACGACGTCGGTGGGGCGGAGTGCTGCGGCCTGGAGTGCTGCGTAGGCGAGGGGCAGGGGAGTGGAAAACTGTTGCAGCTGCTGCTGTTCCTGCGAGCGCCGGGTCTGCGAGGGTTCGAGGGCGGCGATGGTGTTGAGCATGTCGAGCATGGCGGCGGGGCCGTGGTCGCCGCGTCCGGCCTGCAGGCGCATGGCGCGGCCGTAGCGCTGGATGAAGAGGACGAGGGCGGCTTCGACGGTGTCGTAGCAGTCCTTCCAGATCCAGGCGCCCTCGGTGTCGTCGGCTCCGAAGGCGTCCGTCATGGTCTTGCGCAGGATCGGGGCGTCCAGGGCTGTGCCGGACTCGAGAATGGGTTGCAGGGCGCGTGCTGCTGCGAGCATGGCGGCGGGTTTGGAGGAAGGGCGGGGTGTCGGCTGGGGGCTGATGGAGAGCGCGAGGGGTGCGCGTGTGGAAGCGGCGGCGTCCGGCTGGGCGTCGAGCATGTGGGCGGCTCCGGGAAAGGGGAAGAAGGGGGTGCGGTAGTCGGGCGTGTAGAGAGGGCTCGCTTCACCCGACAGGGCCTGCCCGAAGGCCGCGGCCCTGCCTCCTGCTGTCGCGCAGCGAGTTGCAGGTGGGGTCGCATGGGTGAGACGAGGGGGCTGGTTTAGAGCAGCCCATCCTGGCTGAAGCTGCACGATCCGGAGGGAGAGATGACGATGTGATCGTGGAGGGCGACGCCGATCGTTTTGAGGGCGTTGTGCACGTTCTTGGTCATCTCGATATCGGCGCGCGAGGGAGTTGGGTCGCCCGAGGGGTGTTGATGGACAAGGACAATTGCGGCCGCATGGGTTTGAAGTGCGCGCACGCAGATCTCGCGTGGGAATACGGGAATGTTGTCGATTGTGCCGCGTTGATGGCGCTCGCTGGAGATGAGCGCGTTCCTGTTGTTGAGGAAGAGGAGGTGGAGCTCTTCGATCTGGCGGTGTCCGGCGAGGGTGCGGCAGTAGTCGATGACGTTCTGGTAGTTTCCGAGGGTGGGCTCGATCTTGCGCGGGAGCTGCGCGCGGGCGAGGCGGATGCCGAGGGCTTCGGCGGTTTTGAGCAGCGTTATCGTGGCCTGCGGCAGGCCGAGGTGGTGGGCAAGGTGGTGGCTGTCGGCGGTGAGGGCGGATGCCGCTGTGGAGTAGCTTTGGAGGAGGGTGTCTGCGAGGTCGTGTGCTTCGGCCGGCGGGTGATGAAATTCGAGGAGGAGCTGGAGCAGATCGTGATCGTTGAGGCAGTCGTGGTCTGTCTGAATAAGGCGGGCGGGGAGGCTGTCGTGCGGGCTGGTCGTGTGCGGACCGGCGGAGGGGTCGACAACGGCGAGGTGGCGGGGGGCGGTGGTGAGCGTGGCGGGGGCGTCCTGGAGGTTCATGCGGCGATCTCGTGCGTGCGGGCGCGTTCGCGCTGTTCGGCGCGTTCGCGGCAGGTGTCGACGAGCTGGCGGTACTCGTCGCTGGGGAGGAGTCGATCCACGTTGAGCAGATACGCGAGCTGAAGGCAGATCAGGCGGATCGGCGCGTCCTCGCGCTGTGGTGCGTTCTCGGCAATGGCCTGGCGGCAGGCTTGATGAAGGGCAAAGGCGACGCCGGCAGGGTTGCACGCGCCGGGGTCGACGATTGCGAGGGCGTCGCGGTGGCGGTCGTAGTCCGGGGGTAGGTCGGGGAAGCTCATTGCGAGGCTCCTTGTATTCTGGCGACGAGGGACTCGATGATGTCGTGGTCGGCGTCGCAGACTTGGCCCCAGGCGCGTAGGTTGCGCTCGAATTCGTCGATGGAATTGAGGTGGGTGTTGAAGAAGGGGTCCTCGGTGGTCGCGGCTATGAGGCAGCCGCTGGTGACGCAGATGGCCGTGATGGCGGGGGTGGTCATGGGGGGGAGCTGGAGGAGCCAGCACAAGAAAGCGGCGAATTGAGGCGTGAGGTGTTCGCCTCTGCTGGGGTGCATGGGGTGGATGTCGTGGTGATCGGCAGGGATTGCGGGCGCGTGCATGGCGGGCCTCTGAGGGGGTTGCTTGGGGGGAATGACGCCCCGCCGCATGAGCCGAGTGCAGCGGGGCGTCGGTTGGTGGAGTTTCAGGCGGTGCTGGAGGCCTCAAGGTTCCGCGCCGCCTGTCCCGAAGAGGCTTTGCGGGCTCTTCGGGGTGTGGTTGTGGGTGGTGCCGGGTTGGCCGTGGGGCGGTGAGGAGGGACGTGCGGGGTCGAGGGGGTCGTGGTTGGGGTCAGGCGGCGCGGGAAACAGGTGAGGCTGCGATGTTGGCGCGAAGCACTGCTTCGGCGACCTGTGGGCAGACGCTGTTGCCGCACATGCGAATCTGGGCGGTCTTGCTGAGCGGCTTTCCCTTGAAGATCGGATCGATGAGGTAGGTCTCGGGGAAGCCTTGTGCGCGGAAGAGCTCGCGCGGGGTGAGCATGCGCATGCCGATATCTTCGAGGATGTAGCTCTGGCCGTTGATCTGCACGGTGACGAGGCCCATGCGGCCGTGTGTGGGCAGGGTGTGCATGGGCTTGGCGATGGGCTGCCATTGGCCGCCCTCGCCGTAGTACTTGGTGAGGAAGGCGGCGATCAGAGCGTGGTGTCCGCCGGTGGTGATGGTTTTGTGGGGGCGCCAGAGTCGGCCGTCGCCGCCGTTGGTGTTGGAGGAATACTGGTGCGAGAGGGCGGCGGCGACGAGCGCGGTCTTGCCGCCGCCGCCGGCGGTGACGGTGGGTGAAGGCTGGTGGGCGGCTTGGCCGATGCGGCCGCCGAAGTGGCGTGAGAGGAAGGCGGTGACGAGGCCTTGGGTGGTGCCGTGCTGAACGATGGTGGAGAGGGGGCTGCGGGCGTCGTGACCGGTCATTCCGCTGTTGTGCTGGGCCAGGGTAGGCGCAGGCGAGCATGTGGCCGTTGGCGGTGGTGGTGACGACGTGCGCGGGGGCATCGGCAGGGTGGCAGCGCGGAGCCTGGCCGGGGCGTTCGCCGTGGCGCTGAACGAAGTAGGGCGAGACGAGGGCATGTTCGCCGCGGTGAGCTGCGGTGATTGTCGGAATGGGGTCGTGCAGCCCGTGGACGCGGCGATCGCCGCCGTGAGTGAGCGGTACGATGAAGGGCTCGGCCGCTTCGAGGATGTAGCGGACCGTGCCGCGGGCGATGCGGCGCATGGTGGCGTCGGCCAGGGGTCGCTTGATGCGGAGGGTGCGGGCCTGCTCGGTGTTGAGGAAGATGCTGGGGCAGGGTATTGACCAGTCGATGCACTCGGCGGCGGTCCGGTAGGGGGGCAGGCCGGGGCCGTGGCTGGGCTCGGGCCAGACGATGGGGATGCCGTCGCAGCGGGCGATGACGAAGAGGCGCTTGCGCACGGTGGGGGTGCCGTAGTCGCAGGCGCGCAATTCGCGCCAGTCGAGGGTGTAGCCGAGCTCTTGAAGTTCGCGAATCCAGCGGCGGAAGGTTTCTCCTTCGCGGGCCTTGTTGGGCAGGCCCTTCTCGTCTAGGGGGCACCAGTCCTGAAATTCCTCGACGTTCTCGAGGCAGATGACGGAGGGACGGGCACGGCGGGCCCAGAGCACCACAACCCACGCGAGGTCGCGGATGGCGCGCTGGCGCGGTCGCCCGCCCTTGGCCTTGCTGAAGTGTGCGCAGTCGGGGCTGAACCAGGCGAGAGCGACGCGGCGGCCGCCGCTGGCTTCGAGGGGGTCGATCTGCCAGATGTTGCGCTCGAAGTGATGGGTGCGCGGGTGATTGGCGCGGTGCATGGCGATGGCCTCGGCATCGTGATTGATCGCTATGTCGAGGCGGCCGAGGGCGCGTTCGATGCCGAGGGAGGCGCCGCCGCCCCCGGCGAAATTGTCGATGACGAGGCCGTCCACGGCGCTCTCCCTGGGTTTGTGGCTGGGTGGAGTTGCTGGATGGTGTCGGGGGTGGGGCTTATCCGAAGCGTTCTCCTTCGGTGGTGAACGTCCAGTCGTTCTGCGCGATGGCGTTGTCGACGGCGCTCTCGGAGGTGAGGTGGTCGTACTCGTTTTCGAGGCGGCCGTAGAGCCAGCGGGCGAGCTCGCGCATGGACTCGGTAACGGCGCTGTCGGCTTCGGCGGTGGGAGGCTGATAGGTGGGGCTGTTGCGGTCGACGTCGATGGCCATGGAGTATTCGTGGAAGTGGCGGCCGCGCTGCCTGATCTCGGCGGTGAGCTGGTAGAAGTTGGGGCGTTGAGCGGCGTGGAGGCGGTCCGCTATCTGGTGAAGGGTTGTGTCGGCCGCTGCGTATTCGCGGAGTCTGCGCGGAGCGTCCCTGGTGTGGCAGTAGTTGGCTTCGAAGCAGGCGCCGTCGCCTTGGCAGCTGAATCCGCTGAAGTAGATGTTGGGGTCTTCGCGCGTTCTGCCGCTGATCAGCGTGACGTTGGTGGTTCTGAGGGTGATTCCGAGCATCTGGCAGATGGTGTCGAAGTGGCGGTAAATGTGGTCGTACCACTGGTGATTGAGGCAGTTGGTGCGATACCAGAATCGTGCGTTTTCCTTGGCGCGCTCGGGCAGTTCGTCGATTTCGTAGACGAGGGTCTCGACGGTGCGCGGCATGGTCAGGCTGTCCGGTCGCTGTCGTCGAGCGCGACGTCGATGCGGTCGCCGCTGACGGTGACGGTGACGGTGCGCTCCTTGGGCATGAGCCAGTGGACGTCGGTCCAGATGGCCTGGGCGATGAGGGCCTTCTGCACTTCGTCCGTTGCGAACGAAGTCGGAGCTGAGTTGCCGCAGGAGGGTGGCGGGGTCGTGGGGTTCATGGACACGGTCGCTGTCTCCTTGTGCTGGATTGGGGAGCGAGGGTGGCGGAACTCTCTCGGGAGTCCTGTCCTTGCGAGCGGGGACGCCCGTCTCGGCTCCTGTGGACGCGGTGCGGGGTTGTGCCGCATGCGTAGGCGAGGCTGTAGAGCGCGGAGTTGTGCGCGTAGTAGAACGGGCGCAGGGCGGCGGTGTCGGTCGCTATGTCCAGTCTTCGATGCGGACGATGGCCTCGCCGGCGGCAACGGTGACGTCGGGTGCGCCGTCGGGGCGTGGCTTGATGACGATGACGGGCTTGGTGGGTCGCGGCGGTGACGAGGCGCAGACGTCCGTGGTCAGAGTGGCGGAGGGCGTGACGAAGCGGAGGCGGACGGTGCCGCGCGTGACTTCGATGCTGGGATGGTCGTTGGTGGGGTCGATGGTGACGAGCGGAGGTGGGGGGTCTTTTGCATAGGTGTCGGGAATCGGGAGGGGAGAGCTGTCGCAGGCCCACGGGGCGGCGTTTGCGCCTTCGCAGATGGCGGTGATGTGCGGATCGCCGACGTAGTCGGAGGACTTCCAGAGATCGCCCGCGTCGGCCATGTCGATCGCGGCCCGGCAGGCGTTTTCGATCGTGTCGGCGTCGACCGAGACAGTGGCGCAGACGTGGGTGGCATACTCGCATTGCACGGTATAGGCGGTCATGCCGAGGTTCCTTCCGGGTCCGGCGTCTGGGCGTCGAGCTGGACGTGGACGGTGCCGGAGCGCAGCGAAATGGAGACGTCGTGGTCCTTGGGGATGAGCCAGCGGATTTCACGGTTGACGACGGCGGCGATGGTCTGGCGCCGCGCCTCTTCTTCGGATGCGAGCATGGTGACGGCGATGTGCCGAGCGTCCAGCTCGAAGGCGGTCTTTTGCGTCTCGTAGCTGTCCGCTGCGCTGTCGTCGGAGGGACAGAAGTAGGCGTGGACGAGGATTTCCGCGAGCTCGTGGGGCTCGATGCTGCTCTCCTTGGTGACGAGGGGCTGGGTGTCGTCGAGGTAGGTCCAGGCTTCGCCGTGCATGACCATATCGGCCGGGACGGCGATGTGATCGCGTTCCTTGGCGAGGTGGTGGACGTCGAGGTGAAGCGCGATGGCGTCGGGCCGGTCGGGGCTGTCGTGGAAGGTGACGTCGGTCGTGTCGGCGCCGGTCTGGGTGAGCGCGCTGCCGGCCGCGTCGAGGGTGTGGGTTTCGCCCTCGTTGGTGACGTCGATCCGCATGCCGGTGATTCTGGACAGGCGGTCGTACCAGTCGTAGCCCTCGAGGCGGCTGTCCGAGTCGCAGAAGCGGACGCCGATCCCGCTGGCGTTGGCTGCGCGCCAGAGCGATTGCGCGTGGTGGGGATCGGGGTCGAAGGAGACGACGAGGGTTTGAGTGCGGGTGCGCTGCAGCAGGCCGCTGGCGCACCAGTTGTCGCTGTCGGCAACGGCAGGACGCCATGAACGGAGAACGGCCGGCGCCGGGGGGATGTCGATGCCGAGCTCGCGGGCCTCTGCGTAGTTCTTGTGGCAGAGCGCGGGTGCGGGATCGGAATTGCTCATGGCGCGGTAGATGGCGTGGCGGGCGGCGAGGCGCATGCGGTCGAGGAAGGGCGATTCGACGGCCTGGGTGCGGGCAGGGAGGACCAGCTCGAGCTCGGGGCAGGAGTCGATGTCGGCCATGGTCTGCCAGGTGGTGCCGTCGAGGGTCTGGATGGAGGGAAGGCCCACTCGGATGGTGAGGCCGTGGAAGTTGAGGTCGGGCGCCTGGTAGGAATGCCACTTCTCCTTGACGACGCCGAAGCGGATGCCCTGCCAGTGCTCGATATGGAGGGCGTCGTCGAGGAAGCATTCGTAGTCGACGGGGTTGCCGTTGAAGGTGACGGAGAGGGGGCAGTGGCGGGCGCTGGCGGAGATTGCCTTCTCGATCGCGTCAGGGTCCTCGCTGGCGTGGAAGGAGATCACGGTGCCGGCGGGGCGGGGAGCATCGTCGCAGGGCAGGATGCGGGGCTGGTGTTTCCCGAGAAAGCTGTCGGGTACGAGCTCGGCCTGCCAGGCGGGCATGGGTGCGGTGCCGGCGGTGGCGGGGCGGGACGAGATCGTGCAGCCGCGTTTGGAGAGGGCGTAGATTCCCATGCCGGCCGGGTCCTCGCGCTTGGCCATGCCGGCGTTCCAGCCGCTCTCGCCGAACGAGAGGAGGACGGCGGGGTCGGCTATGCCGTGGCCGTCGTCGGTGACGGTGATGAGGATGGGGTGTTCCGGCAAGGCGCGGGTGGTGACGTCGAAGCGGCGGGCGCCGCTGCGGCGGGCGTTCTGCAGGAGCTCGGTGAATGTCTGGGAGAGGGAGTTGGCGAAGAAGCGGGTGACGCGGTCGATGGCTCCCGGGTGGATGCGGGCGGAAATCGTGTCGGGAAGGGCGGTGGACCTGGTCATGGAGTATCTCCCGGGTGGAAATGGCGGTGGCGGTGCCCCGCCTGTGTGGCCGGCGGGGCACCCGGGTGACGATGTGGAGCTCAGGAGCGGCGCAGGAAGGCCGGAACGTCGAGGGGGTCGGCGGAGACGTCGTGGCCGTTCTCGGGAAGGGCCTGCGTCGGCGGGGTTGCGGGAAGCGCCTGGCCGTCTTCGTCGTTGCTGTGGAATCCCACGGTGCTGATGATGACCCTCGGTCCGCCGTCGGCCGTGGGCATCTGGTTCATGCTGTCGACGGTGGTCTGAAGCTCGGCCGGCAGCGGCGGCGGAGCGGCAGCGCCGGCGTCGGTGCCGGTGTCGCCTGAAGAGGCGGCCGGAGCCGGTTGGTTCGCGTGAGCGTTGGAGTCGTCGCCGGCGGGTGGGGTGTCCGCCGGGGGTGCGTCGGCGGAGGTCGCGGCGGGTGCGGTCGCGGAGCTGTCGGCTTCGCTGGCGGTGTCCTCGGAAGAGCCCTTGTCGAAAGCCTTGAAGCCCGGGGGCGCCCATGCGAGGGCGGCGGCGCGGGCATCCTTGTTGACGTCGATGGGCCGGTCGTCGCCGGCGGCGAAGGCCCTTTCCATGGCGGTGGAGAGGCCGGCCTTCTTGTCCTTGCGGTGGGTGTGCGCCCATTCGATGCCGAGGACCTTGCGCGCGACATCGATGACGCGGGTCTTGGTGATGCGGGTCCAGAGCATTGCGGCGGTGGGCCGGATGTGCTTGGCGAAGTCGATGTCGAGGCGCGCCACGGTGGCCTCGAATTCCGGCCTGGCGTTGTGCTCGAAGGCGAGCTGGGGCTTGAGGGTGCGGGCGATGGCGGCGGCGAAGAGGGTCTCCTTCTGCTCGCGCGAGAGCTGCCTGAGGGCGGCGAAGCAAGCGTCGTCGCCGTCGGCCTTAATCCACTCGAGGGGCAGGTTGGAGCAGTCTGCCAGCATGGCTTCGCCGCGGCTCCAGTCGGCGAATTCGTTGTCGTTGACCCTGGTGGTCGGCCTGTCGGCGGTCTCGCGGAAGGCGATGTCGAGCGCGTGGTAGTGGTCGACGTAGCCCTGGGCGAAGAGAGAGCGGACGAGCTGGAAGATGGTGAGGTCGAAGGCCGCGTCGAAGTCGTCGGCGAGGTGGGCTTTGACCAGAGCGGTCCTGATGCAGCGCAGGTCGTCGGCGAGGCCGATGCCGACTCCGGCTTCCTTGCGGGCCTGGGTCTGCGGGTCGGGCGTGGGCTCATGCATGGTGGGGCCGGCAATGGAGGGGGCAGCGTCGCTCGGGGCTGAAGTTGAAGGGGAGGCGGTGCCGTGCTGCTGCTGCGTCGCGGTGTCGGGGTCTTGGGCGGGGATGTCCTCGGGCCTCACGAGGCCCTGGATGACCTGCATGGTGCCGTCCTGGGCGATGGTGACGAGGCAGCCGGCGATTGCGATCTGCTCGGGGTCGAACACGGCGCGGGCTTCGATCGCAGCTTCGAGGTGCTGCAGGCGGGCCTGGAGGGTCTCGGATTCCTCGACAAGCTCTTCGGTCCACGCGTCGTCGTCCATGTTGCAGAGCTCGTCATGGCGTATGTTGAGCGTGTCGATCTCGGCCGCTTCCTGGTCGGTGGGGTTGACGGCTTGGGGCTCAACCCTGCCGAAGCGGGCGACGTCCGACCAGCTGACGTCGATGCGCGCTTCGGACCATTTCCAGCGGGTCGCGAGTTCGTTGGCGGCAATGGTGAGGCGGTCGTTGGCGAGCTTGTTGAGCAGCGTGGGGTCTTCCAGCCAGACGCCGTTCTCGTGCTCGTCGGCGAAGAGGTCGCGAATGACGGCGCCGCCGGCGGCTTCGTAGGTGTCGACGCCGATGAAACGGGCGAGGGAGGCGGTGGCGGGGACGCGCTCTTCCGTAAGCATGCGCTTGATCTGGTAGGCGCTCGGGCGGTAGCCCTGTTCCTTGACCTGGTCCCATGCGGCGAGCTGGCGCTTGCGGTCGGTGGTGACGGTGAAGGCCTTGAGGGTCTCCAAGTCGAGCTGGTCGGCGCGGAATGCGTCCAGCAGCTCGGGTGCGGCATTGCCGAGGCGAAGGCGCCGTTCCACGGTGCGTTCGGAGACGCCGAAGCGGGCGGCAATGTCGGAGGGGGACGAGCCGGCGTTGGCGAGGGCGCTGAAGGCCTCCACCTGGTCGGCGGGGTGCATGTGGCTGCGAACCGCGTTCTCGGCGAGCGAGATCTCGGTGTCGGCGGTGCCGTTGTGAATGATGTTGCAGGGAATCGGATGGTCTTCGGCGATGGTGCCGTCGGTGGCCAGCTCGGTCAGGGCGGCGAGGCGTCGGCCGCCGGCGATGACGGCGAAGCGGGGTGCACCCTGGGTGTCGGGTCCGATCTCGCGGGCGACGAGGTTCTCGAGCAGTCCGTGGGAGGCGATGGAGGCTTTCAGCTCGACGAAGGCGGCGCCGCTTGCGGGCGTCTTGCGAGCGTTGGCGGGGGATATCTCAAGGCGGTCGAGGGGGATCGACCGGATGACCGGGTCGGACATGGATTGTCTCCTGGGAAGGGCTGGTGGGGTGAGGGTGCAATGGGGCTCTGCGGCCCCTCTACTCTGTCATGGTACGGGCGCTCTCCCGGCCTCATTCCGGCGAGTTGCGGAGGGGAGGAGTGGGTAGCGGGCCGCCCGATGGAGAATCGAAGAGGGAGGGATGCGAGTGGATCGCGCTGAGTGCGGTCAGGGGGAGGCTGGCGGTTGCTTGAGAGCCTCGCAGGCGTTGGCGCGCTCGTATTCGAAGGCGGCGAGGGCCGCGCGCTGGCGGGTTGCGATTTCGCTGAACCCGAGTCGATCGCGGATGGCTTTGGTGGCGCGATCGGTCTCGGTGAGGCGGTGGCGGCGGTCGGTGGCGCGAACGATATCGACGGAGTCGTCGCCGTAGCCGTGAGCGAAGTGGGCGTGGAATTCGTAGGAGCGGCCGTTGCTGAAGATCGCGCGGCCGCTGGCGTAGCAGGGGAGGCCGTCGACGTTGTGGATGTCGTGGATGTGCAGGTCGGAGAGGTGCATGGCAGGGTCCTTAGCTAAGATTAGGTGAGGGGGAGAGAGCCGCGCTAGTCGAGGGCGCGTGCGATGTGTCCGGCGTAGACGCCGACGACCTTCCAGTAGAGGGCCATGGGTGCCTTGTGGCGGCGCCATTGGGTCTCGGCGCGCTGGAGTGCGTCGGCGCGTAGGTCGAGCAGTGCGGCTTTCAGGGCCCTCCGCGCCGGCGGTGGCAGGGCCGCGAAGCGGGTCCGCCAGGCGTTCTTGAGGTCGCGATCGGCCTTGCGGATCATGGCGGGTCCTGTGGTGTGCGATCGAGGGAGACGGGGCTGCGGCGCGCTGGCGGAGTGGCGATCAGGGGGTGCCGGCGAGGCCTGGTGGAGTGATGCCGGCCGGAAGCAGGGCGTCGCTGATCGCGATGTCGAAGGTGTGCAGCATGCAGCTGTGGTTGGTGGAGTCGTTGTAGGTGTTGGTGTGCTTGTGGCGGCCGGCGCTAAGGGAGCGGATGGTTGCATTGAGGATGCGAGTGGCGCGGTCGAGCGCAAGGTGGGGTGCGATCGGCGGCGGTTGCGTGCGAAGCCGGTGGTGGAGTGCGCGGGCAAGGGCGCCCGTGGCGCACCACGCGGAGGCGTTGTTGTTCTCGGCCGAGACGGGATGGCCGGCGGCGTCGCGCGCGGCGGTGCCCTGAGTCCAGGCGTGGGGATGGGCGATGATGCTGCGGGCGTCTGCGAGGAGCTGGGCCGCGCTGAGTGCGTTTTCGGGCATGGTCGGGGTGCCTCGGCGTTGGGGTGGAGTGGGGTGTTGTTGTGTGAGCCCTTGGGGGGGGGGGGGTCAGACCTGCAGGACGGTTTGCAGATCGACCGCGTAGGGGTGGCGGACGAGGCGGTACTTGTGGGTGTGCCTCTCGATGCGGATGGTCTGGCGGGCGTCGGCGTCATGGCATTGCAGGATGGCGAGGGCGCGGTTTCTGGTGCTGTGCAGAGGGATCGCGTTGTCGAGGCGGTGGGCGACGGCGAGCCACCAGTCGGCGATGTCGGTGAGCAGGAGCGTGTCGTTCGGGTGCTTGGCGAAGGCGAGGGCGCCGTTGCGGTCGAACATGCGGTCGCCGTGGGCGAATCCCCAGATGTCGGGGTGGCGTTCCGCCCATTCTTTGAGCGCGGGGGCGGCGATGAATCCGAGATCGCGGGCAAGCACGTGGGCGCCATGGTCGTGGATGAGGTGGCGGATGTTGCCGGCCTGGCCGAGCGCCATCATGGTTTCGCCGCCCGTGTCGTCGAGGCTGTTGTCGTAGAGCCAGACGACGGAGGGATGGTGCCTGAAGCGGGCCAGGGTGTACCAGCCGGCGTGGCAGGCGGCTGTTCGGCACGCTTGGCGGTGGACGATGCCGACGTCCATGTGGGCGGGCTGGTCGCCGCCGCAGGCGGTGATGGCCGCGCGGAGACGCGAGACGACGCGGCGGATGGCGGTGGGGGACGGATGGATGGTTCGCATGATGCGTCCTCCTGTGTCGGGGGGTTGGCGGTTCTGGCGTGGCTGGCTCTGCCGGCAGTGGGCGCAGCCGGAGGGGCGCCGGCTCTGCCTCCCGGCGGTGTTGTGGCGAGGCAGGGTTGTCACGAAGGGGGCCGGCGGGAAGTGCATGAGGGGGCGACGGTAAGGGTGAGTTAGCAGGGATCGGGAGGGAGCTTCCGGGTGAAGCTGGAGGTTGCCGGAAGTTGCGTGGGAGAGCCGTGGTTGTTGACGATCTCGCGGATCGCGATCTGGATGAGACGGATTGGAGGATGTCTTCGCTAGTCCGTCTGGATCCGCAGGTAGGACTGCGGGTACATGCCGGGGTTGGGGTTGGGCTTGTATACGGCAACGCGGAAACCGTGGTGCTGGAGGTCCTGGACGCGGTAACTGAAGTTCTGGGCGACGGCGGCCATGATCTTGGCGAGGGAGTCTGCCTTGCTGCGCGTTTGAAAGTGGGTTGAGTTTTCGGCTTTGGCGACGGGGACGATGCGGGCCTGGGGCTGAGGGGTGGCGAGGTCGAGCAGGGCGGAGCTGCCGCACTCGGGGCACTCGCCTGCAGGCATCGTGTCGCCGGCGGGAACGCGGTGGTGAAGCTCGTGGGGCGCGATGGGGTGACAGTTGTGGGCGCTGCCTTGCCAATTGCAGTTCTGGCAGCTGACGGGGCGGTAATCGGGCATGGTGGTGCCTCGCTTGTGGAGGGTGGGCGCGGATGGGCTGGCGCGCTGTGGGGGATTAGGTGTCGATGGCGATGAGCTCGCCCCAGGGCGGCTCGCTCTTCCACGGCGTGTCGGGTTCGCCGTAGTCGCACCAGACGACCGGGAAGGGCGGCTCGGTGTCGGGAAAGTCGGTGCACTCCATGTCGGTGAAGTAAAGGCAAATGCCGGGCTCGACGGCGTTGCGTTCGAGCCAGGCGAAGCCGGGCCGGAAATCGGTGCCGAGACGGCCCCTGACGCGGATCTCCTCGGGAAGGTCGTCGGGAGCGTATTCGGTGACGTCCTGGAGGGCCTCGTCGACCTGGAGGACGATGATGGAATCGGGCCTGATCTCGTCCACGATCTCCCGCAGCTCGGACCAGAAGACCGCAAGGGCCTCGGAGGAGAGCGAGGCGGAGGTGTCGATGATGAAGGCGAAGCTGGAAATGCCTTCGGAGTGGATCGACGGGAGGTAGAGGCCGCCGTCGATGAAGCGGCGGTTGGGAACGCTCCAGGTGAAGTCGTGGTTGGCCGCGTCTGTCATGTAGCGGCGTAGAAGGGTGCGCCAGTCGAGCACACTGGTATGGGCGCCCCGAATGGTCTCTTGAACGCGGCCGGGCGTCTTGCCCTCGGCTCTGGCGATGTTGAGGGCCTGGTGCATGGCCTCGTCCCAGGCCTGCTCCTCGGCGATGACGTCGAGGGGTTCGCTGGTCTGGTCGTTCTGCTCGGTGGCGCGGGAGTCTGCGTCCATGACTTCGCCCGTGCCGCAGGGATCGTGGCTGGGGGGCGCGGACGAGGAGGAGGAGTCGGGTTCGGACTGGTCGGGGGAGCCCTGCGAATGCCGGTCGCGTTGCGCGTCGTCGTCCTGGGCGCTCGGGCCTCCGGCGTCGCCGTCGGCGTCGCTGTCGGCATTGTCGTCCTGGTTGCCCTCGCCATCCCCGTCCTGGCTGTCGTCTTGCCGGTCGGCGTCGTTTCCGTCGTCGCCGGCTTGGCTGTCGGCCTGCCGGTCGGCGTCGTCGTCCGCGTCTCCGTCCTGGTCGTCGTCCTGGTGCTCGCCGTCTTTGCTGTCGTCGTCTTCGCCGGCGTCGGACCGGTCTTGCCGGTCGTCGTCAGAGTCGGGCTGGGGTGTGCCGTCGGGGTCGGGTGTGGCCTCGGGATCGTCCTCTTGAGGGGCAGAGGAGAGGCGCTCGTAGGCCTGCTCGACGGAGATGTCGTCCCAGGCTTCGGCGTCGTGAGGGAGCGTGAAGCCTGCATCGCGGATCAGGGAATGGGTGACGAGCTGGGAGGCTTTCTGCCAGCGATCGCGGTCGCGCTCGTTGCGCCTGGTGTGGTGCTTCAGGGCGCAGGCCATGACGACGCGGGCCATTGCGGTCTCGATGACGTGGGAATCGCTGTTGGCGATCCATTGCGGCGAATAGCGGATTTCGTAGCCGTCGGTGGCGAGGGTTTCACGGGTGGTGTCGGGGCGAAGCGGGAGCCTCAAAACGAGGCTCCCGAAGAAGGGCTGCTTGCGCAGCAGCTCGGTCACGCAGTCGCTGATGCGAAGCGCGGATTCGCTGTGGCTGCGGCGGGGCATCAGGCGGCCTCCCTGGAGCTTTCCGCGGGCGGCGAGAAGTAGCCCGCGAATTTTTCCATGAGCTCGTCCGCGTCCTGCTTGACCTGGGCGCGGGCGGCCGGGTCGAAGGACTTGGACGGACGAAGGGCGTCGGGGTCGACGTTGGCGATCTTGTCCTTGACCTGCTCGCAGAGCTGGGCGAGCTCGTGGTCGCCGAAGATGTTGAGACGCGGCACGATGTCGACGAGCTCGCGGATGTTGTCGATCATGGAGTTGCGAAAGATCAGGGGCTTGCCGTCGTCGCCGTTCTGCAGGCGCTCGGAGACGCGCTGGATGGCGTCGCCGAAGCGGCGGTAAAGGTCGGCGATGGCGTCGTGCAGCTGTTCCTCGATGTGCTGCTCGATGTCGCGTTTGACGCGTTCTGTGTCGTCGCTGGCGAGCTTCGCGATGAAGTGCTCGGCGTCGGGGACCGGCGCGATGCGGTATCTGATGGCGAATTTGCCCTGCAGCTGTTCCTTCGAGGGGTAGTCCTCGATGTGGAAGAGGGAGCCGAGGTCGATGCGGGCCTGGTCGATATTGTCGTCGTAGTCGTCGATGAAGCGGGCGCGGTGGTGGACGACGCTCTCGCGGAGCTTGTCGAGGGTCGCGGTGTAGTGTTCGTGGTTGGCGACGGTGAGCAGGCGCGAGCCCTTGTCGTCCCACGGAAGCGAGTTCTCGTAGTGCTTGGTGCGGGCTTCGCTCATGAGCGAGGTGAGGTTGGCGAAGGCGCTCTTGGGCAGGAGGCGCTTGTTGTAGCGGCCGGCGCTGGAGGAGGCGTCGTTCTGTGCGGCGACCTGGTTGCTGGCGTCGCGGTCGTAGAGCCGGCCGGACCATGCGGTGATGTGCAGGGCGACGAGCATGGCATCGCGATTGAGGTCCATGGGTGTTTCCTTTCGGGCTCCTGGAGCGTCCGCTTGGGGGACGTCGCTAAGGGGGGTGAGGCTGCTCATGGCCGTCTGGTGGCCGAAGGGCCTGGAGTGTGTGTGTGCGGGACGAGATATCGCCCTGCATTGGGCCGCGCGGCGTCACCAGTCGCAGGAGTCGAGGTGGCGGAAGCGGCCGTCCTCGCAGAGCCAGGTGCTCGAGACGCTGCGGCCGCGATAGGTGTCGCGGCGCACGGTGTGGATCGGGCCTTGCAGGGTGGCGGGCACGATCTTGGGAAAGCGCGGGGTGCGGCATTGGGGGGCGGAGGCGGCTGCGGCGTGGCGGTCGGGGAAGATGCGGAGGCGATGGTTGCGTTGAGTGGGCATGGCGGGACTGCGCTATTGCGTCTTGGTTGCGGCCCAGCGGATGAATCCGGGAGAGCGCTGCAGATCGGGCTCGCGGCGGACGCAGGAGCCGACGAGGGATTCGCCGACTTCGCGGCGAAGGCGTGTGGCGTAGGTCACGATCGCGTCGAAGTTGACGTCGCTCGCCATCTTGTAGAGGGCGCCGCAGAGTGCCATCAGGGCGCTGGCGTTCTCGGGAATGTCGGCGTTCTCGGGGTCGTTCAGGATGGCCTTGGGGTGGGGCAGCTCGCGCCAGACCTTGAGGAAGGCGGTGAATTCGACGGCCGCGGCTTCGCCCACGGTGCCTCGGAAGAGGGAGCGCTCCACTTCGGCGTCGAGGCCGTTGCGGCGCTTGACGATGTTGGAGGCGAATTCCCAGCTGCGCGGCGTCGGAAAGGCATGCTCTTTGGACTGCGGGTCGAATTGGTGCAGTAAGTCGGGCTCGTACTGGATGAAGAAGAGAACCTCGGGGGCGATCCCGTTGGCGGCGCCCCATTCGAGCCAGTCGTCGACGTCCACGCGGATCTCGAGGTGGACGAGGCGGTTGCTGAGCGGCGTGGGCATGCGGTGTACGACGCCGCGATCGGTCTGGCGGTTGCCGCAGGCGATGAGGGATGCCCCCTCGGGCAGTGTGTACTCGCCGCACTTGCGCTCCAGAAGGAGCTGGTAGAGGGCGACCTGGACCATGGGGACTGCGGAAGGCAGCTCGTCGAGGTTGAGCATCCAGAGGTCGGGGCTGTCGGTGGGCGGCAGGAAGACAGGGGGTGCCCAGCGCGTGCGTCCGTCGTCGTCGCGCCAGGGAATGCCGCGGAGGTCGACGGCGTCGAGCAGGGGTGCGCGGATGTCGCCGTAGCGGCGATTGGAGGCGGTGGCGACCTGCTGGGCGATCATGGATTTGGCGGCGCCCGGGGGGCCCCAGACCATGGTGGGCTGGCGCGCGTCGACGAGGAGAGCGAGGACGTCTGCGATTTCGCTGGGTCGAAGCGTGTAGTCGGCCGAGATGCTGAGGGGGTCTGGCATGGTGTGCTCCGCGTGGGGGAGGTGAGGGCGGCGCGAGGTTCGCTCGGAGGTCTGAGCGGGCTTGCCCGGGTCCGGGCTTTCCGGACTCCTCGTGGGGAGGTGCGCAGCGCCGGTGTGGTTAGCAGAGGTAGGCTTGTAGGTGGTGTTGTACGGCGGCCGTGAGCGCGAGCACGTCGGCGTAGGTACGCTGGTCGTCGTCGTTCCAGACGGTGATGGCGTTGAGGTGAGGTTCGCCGTCCGGTGTGCTCTTTGCGAAGGAAACGGCGTCTATGGCGGCGAGCTCGGTGTAGAGCGCGCACATGGTCTCGGTCGGATGGCGGCTGTCGGAGCTGTCGCAGTGGAGGACCGAGACGGTGTGCATGTGGATGGCGGTGCTGAGGCAGAAGCAGCGGGGGCTTTCGGGGGCGGCATGGCGGAATGCCGGTGGATGGTGCACATAGTCATCGTCGATGACGTGCAAGTGGGTGTCGAATTCGATGACGGCGCCGTTGTCGTCGCGGCCCCATCCTCCCTGGAGCCAGCGCTTGGGGAGGTCGAAGGTCTGGTGGACGCGTCGTGCGATCTCGAGTTTTCGATCGGAGCTGAGCGGGCGCATGGTCAGTCGTCCTCCGGGAACATGATCGTGATGACGGGCTCGCCGGCGTCGCCGGAGCCGATTGCCACGATGGCGTAGTGCTTGCGCGGTGGGCGGTGGCTGTCGTGAAGGTCCTTGCGGATGTCGCGCACGAGGACGCACATGTTGACGCGGTCGGTGTCGGCGCCGCGCCGCGCGTAATAGCGGGCCATCCAGAGGACGTCCCAGAGACGGCCCCGTTCGTCTTGAAATCCCTTGTACCGCTCGGGCAGTGAGACCAGGCGGGTCCAGACGGTGCGGGTGAGCGCGACGGGGATGGTGAACCCGGCTTCTCGGGCGGTCTCGGAGACGTCGAGGAGAATGCCGTCGTCGATGGCCTGGGCACGGCTGTAGGCGTGGATGATCGTGTCGAAGGGGGCGGTTCCGGAAGCGGCAGGCATGGGGAGGCTCCTGTGCTGATTGCAGGGGTCTGAGGGTTGACCCCCGGAAGGGAAGGGGCTTATCGCGTTCGTGTGGGGCGGGGCCTTTCGATGGGAACGCCGGTGAGCTCGGGCAAGGGGATGCGGCTTGGTGAGAGGGTGTGCCCGATTTCTGCCTCGAGCGTGGCGTAGCGCTGGTAGAGGGCGGGGCGCAATTCGGCGGCGCGGCGGAGATCGGCGCGGGAGCCGAAGATGCAGAAGGAACACGAACAGCGGCCGAGGCCTTCTGCGTAGACCGGGTGCGGGGACTGGCCTGCGGCGGCGATGATGCTGAAGACGTCTGCGGTGCGGAGCTCGAAGAGCGGGAGCCAGTCGTAGACGGAGCGGCCGGCGACGCTCATGCGTTTGTTGTATTGCCAGGGGATGCGTTTGGCGCGGTCGCGGCTTTCGTCGCGGCGGATGCCCATGGCGTTGACGAGGCGGCCCTCGAAGCGGGGGTTGGCCTTGAGGTAGCGGCGAAGCTCGCGCTGGATGGGCGTACGTTTCATGTCGCCGGTGCAGTATCTCTGGCGAACGCCGGGCCACAGGCCGCGCTCGGCGACGCGCTGCAGGAGCGTCTTGCCCGATGCCGTGGTGGCGAGGATCAGGGGGATTTCCGGCGGGCTGGTGTCGCGGATGTGGTCAAGCGTGCCGGGCCACTCGGCCTCGCCGAGGGGGGGCGTGCACGATGACCAGTTGCGGCAGGGGGACGATGCGGCAGAGCAGGATGGTCATTGCCTGGCTGTCCTTGCCGCCGGATGCGTTAACTGCGACGAGTGCGCCTTGGCGGATCATCTGCCGGCAGGCGACGGGGATGGCGATGTCGGGTGCTGGCATGGCGGGTTCCCGGTCTGGTGTGGCGATTGCGCAGGGGTGGCGCGGGCGCTCGTGCCTCGCTTCGCGCATGGCCTTTGAGCTTGCCTCTGCCTCTTCGTCGGGCAGTGCATGGCGTCGGCCGGAGGCCGGTCTGAGGGGCAGCTCCGGTTGGCTTGGGAGGGTGCGGACGGAAGAGCGCTAGTGAAGTGGGGTTGACTGGCGCGACAGGCGGTAAGTCACTGTGCTAAAGGGGACTCGGAAGGAAGCACGGGAGTTGTGAAAGATGCCGGATTGGGCCGTGATCGAGGGCGATGACGACGAGGAATTCAGGCCTCCAAGCGTTTGGGATCAGGCGGAGCAAGAGGCGGAAGAGAGCGGTCCGGCGAAGCCGGCGGTCGATGGGCCGCTGCGCGGGATGCGGACGGAGAAGGGGGCCGGTAGGAGGGGCGAGGGCGCTCTTCCGGCGGTGCCTTATCCCTTCGGAAATCTCGAGGCGGCGGTGCGGGCGGTGTCGGCGCTGGATGAGCGGTTGGCGGACAGGGGGGCGTGGAAGCGCTGGAGCGCGGCGTTGCGGCGTAGCCAGGCGGCGGATCATGGGCGGCTCTGCGGTTTTCCGGTGGATGTGGCGGATGCGTGCCTGGTCGAGTTCGATCCGCTGTCGGCCGGGCAGAGCCGTTTGAACGGAATGTGGGTCGTTGCGCGGGGCCTGAAGGCGGCGGGGCTGGTTCAGAAGAAGGTGGGCGGGCTGCCGCCGGATGCGGCGGCGGCGTGCGCTGTTGGTGAGGCTGCTCTGGGGCGCTGGGGAGCGGAGGAGGCGGAGGGGGCTGCCGAGGTGTGCGGAGAGTGGCGTTCGCTCTCGGAGGCGGGTGAGAGGGGGCTGTTGGTGTTCGCCCGGGCGCTCTCGCTGATTGGAGGGTGGCCGGGTCTGGATGTGGAGGAGCGGGCGGTCGTGATGGGGGTGATGGCGCCTTGGTTGGGGCGTGCCTTCGTGCCGACGCGTCGGTGCAGCGTGTATTTGATGCGGGAGCTGGTTTGGGCGCCGGCGCTGTGGGAGAGCAGCGCGCGTTCAGGCGGCGGGAGGTGGGTGGCGATGTGCCTTGAGGGTGTGGCTGCCTGCGCGCTACGCGGCCACAACGTGCTGCGGCAGCTGGAGCTTCGCTACGGCCTGGCGCTTAAGGCCTCGCCTGCGCGGCGCAAGAGTCATAGCTATCGGAAGGGCGTGGACATGCTGTTCGAGTGCCCGCTGGTTGATGCGGGGTCGGTGATGCGGGTTCTGGGGTTGAGCCGGGCGGGAGCGCAGCGGCTGATCGGCGAGCTGGTGGGGGCCGGCGTGCTGCGGATGTCGAGCCGCGGCAGGGGCAGGCGTTACGATGCGTGGCAGATTGGCGATGTGGGGGGTTAGGGCGGCGTCGGCCGGGGAGCTGGTGGTCTGGTGCGCTGGTAGGGGCGGTTTTGATGTTGTTTGTGGGCCTTCGTGCGCCGGTGTTCGGTGCGGACAAGGGCAAGGAGATCGTCGCCGTTTCTGGCGCGGAGAGTTTGGATTTGCGCTCTGGTTATGGGAGGGGGTCCGCGGGCGGATGGGTGGGGCGTGTCTGGCTCTGCTCGCTTTCGCTTTCGACGGTCGCGAAGACCGCGGAGGCGAGGTATTTCCACTGATCGCGGTTGAGGTCGATCTGGCTGTTCAGGGCGTCGCACATCGTGTCTGCGGTTTCGAGGGAGGGGGCCATGAGGTCGGTGCCGGCGCAGAACAGGTCTCCGTGTGAGTTCTCGAAGACGACATAAATGCGGTAGAGCAGGCCCTCGATCGGGGTGGTATAGGGGGCGAAGGCGAAGCGGGTGCCGGCGTCGATGGTCGGGGGATGGCTGGGCATGGGAAGCACCTCTGAGGTGGTGGGAAGTGATTGGGATGATATGGCTGGGCTCCGGTGGAGAGAAAGGGAGTTTTAGGCGCCAGGCCGAATCGGGTTGAGAGTTTCGATATCGGGGAAGTCGCGCTGGTTGTCAGTCACAACGATGCAGTCGTTGGCTTCGGCGGTGGCTGCGATGATGGTGTCGAGCGGGTTTCGGGGGTGTCCGGTAGTCTTGCCGAGAGCCATCATTCGCGCCCAGAGGAGAGCGGCGCTTGGATCGAAGGGCAGGATGCGGCCTCTGAATAGTACGGCGGGACCTTGAGGGCCAGAGAACCATGTTTCAAGTTCGTCTCGTTTGCGACCGGCGGGTTTTTGGAGGATGCCCCGCAGGATTTCGCCGATGCTGAGGGTGGAGATGAGCAGGTTGCGGTCGCTCTGACGGTTCATCCAGGCGAGCAGGGGTTGGAAGGGTGCTGGCTTTGTGACGTTGCTGATGATGTTGGTGTCCAGCAGATAGCGGGTCACAGTTCGATCTCGCGGTCATCGTCGAGGGAACGTTCGGCAACGATATTGGCGCCGACCAAGGGGGAGCTGCGAAGGGCTCGCAAGATCCCGCCGGTGGTCGGTGTTTGGCTGTTCGTCTCGTTGCCGATGATGGCGCGCAGGTGGTCGGCCTGGGGCCCGTCTTCCGCTAGCTGTTTGGCGAGCGTGCGGATGAGGTCACGGTCGCTGTGGCGGCCGAGAACCTCGAACCGGGCCATGCCGCGTTCGCCAAGGCGGCGGCGGTAGTTTGCGGAGGCGCGGTTTTGGGCTGAAGTGGTCATGTATATAGTTTCCTTCGTATGCCCCGTAATATAGCAGGCGAGAGGAGGCCTTGCTAAGGGATGTTCGCGAGCTGATGAAAACGGGTCGCGCGGGGGAGAAGCCGTGAGCGGTCGGGGTCTCGGGATTCTCTGGGGCGGTTGTTTCATGACTTTTTTGCCGGCGGCTTGAGGCATAGCGCCGTCCGTGGCGGGTGATGTCACCGGATCGCACGAGTGCATGAAGGGCCTGCTTGATTTCGTGGTTGTTGTAGCGCTCTCGTGTGCGCTTGCGGATCTTCTGCATGGTGTCGCAGCCTGCGCGGATGGCGCGTGCCACGGCGCCGAGCGCGATCGGCGGCATGACCCACTCGTGTTCGGCGGTAGCGCGGGGCGCGGGTGCCCTCTTGGGATTTTCGTCCCGGCGCAGGAAGGGCGGGATGTCGAGGGGGTCGTCGCTCATGGCCGCGGCTCGGCGTCTTGGGTCGAGGCGTGAGCTTCGTCGTCGAGCGTCTCGGCGTCGGCGTCGAGAGCGTGGGCCTGGGCGTGGGCTTCGGACAGTTCGAGGACGGCGCGTAGCAGATCGGCCTCTTCCGGCGTGAAGTGCAGCCCTCGGCCGGCGGCCGCGGCCCGGTTGATTCGGCGAATGAGCGCAGTGGCGCTGGTCATGAGCTTCTCCGCTCGGTGATGTTAGACGAGCTGGAGGCGCTGTACCGGTGTCGTCTCCACGTCTCGCACTCTGCGGGCTCGGCTGTCACGAGCTTTCCTTTGCCTCTCCGAGTTGTGCCGGGGTGTGTTGTGGCTCGGTCGACGGTGGTGCTGCCCAGAGAGGGCTTGTGAAACGGGTGGCGATGGTTCCGCAGGCATGGAGGAATTGGACGACTGTGGCTGGAGGCGACGGGCCTCGACCGGGGGTTGTGGGATGTTAGCGTTAGTGTTATCGCTAGTGCTATCAGTAACGTCAACGCTTGCGCTAACAGTAGCGATAGCGGTATTGTTAGTGATAACGTTATCGATAGGAGGTGGGCCATGCCCGTGATCTCTTTTGTAAGCTCGAAGGGCGGGGTCGGAAAATCGACCGCAGTCCTGGTCTTGGCTGCGGAGTTTGCGCGTGCCGGCGCGTCCCGCGTGGCCATTGTGGACGCGGATCCAAATCAGCCGCTTGCCGCCTGGGCGAAGCTTCCGAACAAGCCGGTACAGGTTTCTGTGGTGGGTGGCGTGACCGAGGAGACGGTGATCGACGTGATCGATGCCGAGGCGGGGCAGGCTCCGTTCGTCCTGGTGGATCTGGAAGGCACGGCTTCGTTGGTGGCGGCCTACGCGATCAGCCGTTCCGATCTGGTGGTGATCCCGTGTCAGGGCTCGCATCTGGATGCAAAGGAAGCCTCTAAGGCGGTGAGGCTGATCCGCCGCAACGAGCACGCCTTTCAGCGGAAGATTCCTCACGCGGTGCTGGTGAATCGGTGTTCGGCGGCCTTCGTGACGAAGGGTCTCAGGCATATCCTCGGCGAATTTGAGCGTCATTCGGTGCCGGTGCTGAACACCCAGCTGATGGAGCGGGAAGCGTTCAAGGCTCTGTTCGCCATCGGTGGCAGTTTGTATGAGCTGACCGCGGAGGACGTTCGCAACCCGCAGTCTGCCCAGGAAAACGCGCAGGCCTTGGCCCGCGAGGTCTTCGCCCGGGTGGGGGCGGACGCGCCTGAAGAGAGGGCAAGGTCATGAATCGCCGGACATCGATCGGGCTTGACGAAGACGATCCGCCGCTCGATGTGAGCGAGGTGGTGGCCAAGCGGAGGGCGGTGTCGTCGGCGCCGGCGGCGGTTCGCGGCATTGCCGCATCGGAGGGCTTCCAGGGCCGAACACAGCAGAGGCCGCGTTACTCGCGGTTCACCGGGCGGACCGAGCAATTCAATGTCCGGATAACGGTTCAGACTCGCGCCGAAATCTACGCGATCGCGGACGAGAACCGCTGGGGCATGGGCGAGACCATGGAGAAGCTGGTCGAGGCATTCCGGGCCCGTTCCCTGTAGCGCGGCGGCGGCCGCAGCGTTCGGTGCCGGCTTGCATGTGCAAGCGGTGCGGCGGTCCATAAGCGTTTTCAGTTCGTGTCTGGTGCACGCAGCCCGTAGACCTTGGGTCCGAGGTCGAGCACTCCGCCGGCGGCGATCTCGCGGGTTATCCATCGCAGGTAGCCGCCGGGCTTTCTGACGCCTCCCCGCCGGTGCTTGGCGGCGATTACGGCGACGGCGACGGCGGCGCCTTCGCGCGAGATTTCGTGGCAGGCTTGCCCCCAGGCGTTCTGGCTGATGCCGAGGTCGGGCAAAAGCGCGTTCGCGCTGTCGACGATATCGCGCCAGCGGGTTTCTTCTTGAGGTGATACGGTCCAAAGGGCTTCCGCCAGGGGCGGCGAGGCCTCGGCGAGGATGGCAGGGCTGATTCGGTAGGCGCGGAGGTGGGCGTGGACGCGCTCTGGGGGGGTGTTCGGACTGCTGGCGCCGGAGGGGTCGGGTGATCGTTCCGAGCCGAGGTCCGGGGGTTTGATTGGTGGGGAATCGGGCGCGCTTTGGCGACTACTTTTCTTGGATGCACCACAGGGTTTTTCCCTGGGGGCTGGAAGGTTTGTTGAAGTTATGGGTGAAGTCTGGGATTCGGGGTAGGGCGAATCCGTTGCTTCTGCGGGGTTGTCTGCCGAGCTGGCGGTGAGGTCCTGGAAGGCCGTCAGGCAGGCGGCGTGCAGCTGGTCGAGCTGGGCGAGCAGGGCCTTGATGCGGTCGTTTCCGTGTGTGTTGAGGGCGGCAAGACCGACGCTCTCGGCCCGGGCAGACCAGTTGTGCCAGGGTGCAGGGTCCTCGGTGTGGAGCGCGATCGCCGCGTCGCAGATTTGCTCGGTCTTCTGGCGTGCGATCGAGGCCAAGCGGCGCAGGGCCTTGCGTTCCTGGTAGTCGGTCTCGGCCGCGTCAGCGGCCGCGCAGAATTCCTCGTAGCGCGCAGCGAGGGGTCTGAGGTCGATGCCGTAGGCGACGCGAATGCGGCCGTCCTCGTCGCGGACGCCGTAGCGTCGGCGGGAGGGGCTGTCGATGAAGGCGATGAGGCCCGCCTCGTGAAGCGCGGCGAGTTGCACCTGGATGGTGCGCTCAACGCTTCCGAAGATGTGGCAGAGCCGCCCATTGCTGGGCCAGACGGTGATGGCACCGCCTTCCCAGTCCTGCGGTTGGGTCAGAGAAATCAGGTAGTCGACGAGCGCGAGGGTTTGCGGGCCGTGGCCGATAAAGGGTGCGGCCCGCTTGAAGGCGCCGGAGGCCTCGGCGCGGGTGGGGTAGTGGGCGCGCTTCGTATAGGTCTCAATCAGGGTGTCGGCGCGTACCGATTGGGTGCCGAGCTTGCGTATGCCGCTCGGGCGGGGTGGTGGTTGTGCTGCACTCATGGTCGTCGGCTCCTGCCGTTTGCGGGAGCTGGCGGACACACTTCTCCTGCGGCGCTGGGGCACTTTTCTTGTTGACCGGTCCGGTGGAGTGCCTTAATGTGCAGCAGGTTGAGGCGCTCAGTTGGTCAGGCTTGCCCTAATATTTGTGCTGCTGCGGCACTTTAGGGGTTGTTTCCGGCCAATCGGTTATGGAGAAGACCCCGGCATTCAAGTGCCGGGGCTTTTTCATGCCTGCTTGCTCGTCGCGGGTGTCCTCCCTTGTGGAAGTGCTATGGCGGCCGGGGCTAAAGGCTCGTGGGCCGGTAGCGACGGCCGGGTGTGATCGAGGATCGCGCAATCGCTTTTTGGCGCGCTATGGCACTGCGACCGGACCGGGGAAGAGTGCGGGGTTGCCCCCGCGGGCGGGGCGCTCGGTGCGTGTTGGCATGGGATTGCGTGCCCGTGCGGCGGGCAGTTCGAGCGTTCATGGGGCGTGCGTGTGGTGGGGCATCTGTTGAAGCGCTTACCATAATAACGAGCGATGGCAAGGGAGTTGCTGGGGGGCGGTTGTTTGAGGATTTTGGGTTTCATGGCGCTGGGCGGGTGTTCGTGGAGCCTAAGCGGCGGACATAATTCCCCTGTGGCGCATGAGCGCTTTTTTGCTTGACGGGTGTGTGGGAGGTGGTTAGGGTGCCCTTGGATTTTAGAGGCACCACCACCACCACCCACACCGCTAGGGAGTACCCGCTCCCTTACCCGTCAAGCCAGAGAAGGCCCGGACACTCGCCAGTGCCCGGGCCTTTTCATGTCCGCTTGCTTGTGCTCGCGTTTTTGACCCTCCGAATTGTTTTTGGTGCAGGGGTTTGCGGCCGGCGCAATGGATGTGCGGCCAGGCCGCTTTCTGTCGTCTTCTGCGCGGCTCTGCGGGATCGCGCGCTTCCGGTGCGAATGAGAATGTAGCGGGCGGGCGGCAGAGCGCGCAGGCGTTTTTCTTTTGTCTTCAGGCGCTTAGCGTCCGAATGCGCGGGTGTTATCATGGCCGCCACGTCGAGACTCGAATCGTTGATGGCGTTTGGGCTTAGCACAGTTCGGGGCGTTGGCAACACAATTGCCGCGGTGTTGCAAGAGCTTGGGGCGGAAAGGATGGGCTGGGAAGGGGGCGCGGAGGGGCGCCGGGCGAGAGGGCGGGAAGGTGCTGGGTGCGGCTTCGCGGCGGGTGAGGTTAGGGTGCCGGGAGGAGGGGGAGAAGGAGGCGCGGGTCGGTCGACTCGCGCCTCCTGCGGGGCGATGGGCGCTTTAGCCCGACTTCCGCAACTCGGGGGTCATGAAGGAGCTAAGCCATTGATACTCCTTGATCGGCCCCCCAAAGGTCGGCACTACACGCTGCCGAACGGAGGGGCGGCGCGTGCGCCGTCAGGCGGAGATGCGCGGCGCGGGTTGTGCCGGCAGGGTCATGCCGAGCTGGTGCAGTAGCAGCTCGTGCTCCTTGTTCGCTCGGGTGTGGCGCGGCAGGACGAGGTGCCGGCCATCGGTGGTCGGCAGGTGCACGTCCACCATCTGGATGGTGGCGAACGCCTCGATGATGGCGCGCGGGGTGAGGCCGCTGGCGCGCGGCCGGGCGAGGTTTTTCAGGGTGACGAGCAGGCAGTAGGCGATGAAGGAGACGAAGATGTGGGCCTCGATCCGCTCTTCGCGCTGATGGAAGATGGGCCGGATCGCGAGGTCGTGCTTGAGTTCCTTGAAGGCCTGCTCGATCTCGATCAACTGCATGTACAGGCGCCAGAGAGTCGCGGGGTCTTCGGCGACCATGTTGGATCGCAACAGATAGCGGCCCTCGCGGCGGCGTACCCGGCGCAGCCGGTCGCGCCGCAGGCGGAATGAGAAGCCGCTGGCAGCAAGTTCCTCGTCGGTCTCGGGCACGCGGATGTCGACCAGGCCCCATGCCCGGCCCGCCTCCTTCCTGGCAGCGCCCAGCTTGAGCATCAGCTGGTCGCGGCTGTTGGACTGCCGTTGCAACTCGACCAGCCGTCGCCACAGCTTCTTCAGCCGGCGCCGGCGCATGCCGCGTTCCTTCAGCAGCCGCCCCTCGCTGCGCACCAGAACGTATAGCTCGCCGTCTTCGGCCAGCAGCTTGACGTCCACGGACTGGCGCACCTCCTGCCAGGGCAAGTCCAGAAACGCCCTCTCCAGCCGCGTCAGCCGGCCCTTGGGCGTGCCCACCAGATAGTGCACCGGCGCATCGCCCTCGCGCATCAAGGCCAGCGTCTCCTCGGTGGGAATGCCGCGGTCCATGATCCAGACCCGGTCGGAGCGGCCGTATTGCCGTTCGATCTTCTCCAGGAACTCCGCCAGCGTGGTCTGGTCGGTGGTGTTCCCCGGCATCACCTCGTAGGCCAGCGGGAAGCCCTCGGGCGTCACGATCAGCGCGATCACCACCTGCACGCAGTCCGGGCGTTTGTCCCGGCTGTAGCCGAACCGGCGTTTGTCCTCGAACGGCGGGTCGCTCTCGAAGTAGGTCGAGGTCAGGTCGTACAGCAGCACATCGAAGCGCGCGTCGAACAGCGTCGCCCATCGGGCGCGAAGGAACGAGAAGAACTCCTGCTTGTGGGGCAGCAGCTTGTCCAGGCAGCGATACAGCGTGTCGGCGGCGATCGCCCGATCGCAGCCCAGAAGATCGCGCAGCGCGCTGTGCTCGTACCAGTGACGGTGAAGACGCCACTCGCTCCCCGGATCGATCAAACGGTAGCAGACCTGGATCTTCAGGATGTCCAGCCACCTCGTGCCTTGCCGGCTCGGGGTCAGGCGTGGGCCCCAGAAGCGGTCCAGATCCAGGCGGTCCCACAGGACCAGGGCCAGCCAGCACGCCCCCCACTGGCGCGGGTCGTGCAGGGCCACATCCGCGACGTTGATCTTGACCACTTCGCAGTTCAGCGCCGGCGCCTCCCGGTCCTCGGGAAACAGCGCCATCTGCCGGGATCCGGACTTGCCCTCCACAACCTCGATCGAGCGGCACCACGCAGCGCGCTGGCTGTCGTTGATCTCGCCGAGATAGAGAACCTGACGCTGAACGACACGGCCGCCGCGGACCCGGACGTTCTCCACCACACTCCAGTAGCGGTGCTCCTTGCCGTCCTTGAAGCGTCTCTTGCAGCGCACGAACATGGGCGCAGCGTCCGGCGCTTCGCCAGCCCGATCAAGGGGGTAGGTCGGCACTACACGCGGTTCTGGAGAGGCAAAGCCCGGAAATCCGCCACTTTCCAGGCCGCAAAACCGTCAAATTAGCCGAATCGCGTGCCGAGTTGCGGAAGTCGGGCTAAGGAAGGTCTGAATAAGTGCCTCCTGCATTTCTCAGACGCGCAAGGCGAAAGCGCGCTTTCCGCTTTGCTCACATTTTCAGTGACTTACAGCCACCGAAAATGGTGGCACATCCCTGTGCCACGGGAACCCCTGATAAATCAGAGGTTCCCTAAGGGATGTTCGCGGGCTGATGAAAACGGGTCGCGCGGGGGAGAAGCCGTGAGCGGTCGGGGTCTCGGGATTCTCTGGGGCGGTTGTTTCATGACTTTTTTGCCGGCGGCTTGAGGCATAGCGCCGTCCGTGGCGGGTGATGTCACCGGATCGCACGAGTGCATGAAGGGCCTGCTTGATTTCGTGGTTGTTGTAGCGCTCTCGTGTGCGCTTGCGGATCTTCTGCATGGTGTCGCAGCCTGCGCGGATGGCGCGTGCCACGGCGCCGAGCGCGATCGGCGGCATGACCCACTCGTGTTCGGCGGTAGCGCGGGGCGCGGGTGCCCTCTTGGGATTTTCGTCCCGGCGCAGGAAGGGCGGGATGTCGAGGGGGTCGTCGCTCATGGTCCCGGCTCGGTGTCTTGGGTCGAGGCGTGAGCTTCGTCGTCGAGCGTCTCGGCGTCGGCGTCGAGAGCGTGGGCCTGGGCGTGGGCTTCGGACAGTTCGAGGACGGCGCGTAGCAGATCGGCCTCTTCCGGCGTGAAGTGCAGCCCTCGGCCGGCGGCCGCGGCCCGGTTGATGCTGATCGGCGATCTGGTGGGGGCCGGCGTGCTGCGGATGTCGAGCCGCGGCAGGGGCAGGCGTTACGATGCGTGGCAGATTGGCGATGTGGGCGGTTAGGGGGGGCGTCGGCCGGGGCGCTGGTGGTCTGGTGCGCTAGTAGGGGCGGTTTTGATGTCGTTTGTGGGGTATCGAGCGGCGGTGTTCGGTGCGGACAAGGGCAAGGAGGTCGTCGCCGTGTCGGGCGCGGAGAGTTTGGATTTGCGCTCTCGTCATGCGCGGGGGTCCGTGGGCGGATGGGCGGGGCGGGTCTGGCTCTGCTCGCTTTGGCTTTCGACGGTCGCGAAGACCGCGGAGGCGAGGTATTTCCATTGATCGCGGTCGAGGCCGACCTGGCTGTTCAAGGCATCGCACATCGTGTCTGCGGTTGCGAGGGAGGGAGCCATGAGGTCGGTGCCGGCGCAGAACAGGTCTCCGTGTGAGTTCTCGAAGACGACATAAATGCGGTAGAGCAGGCCCTCGATCGGGGTGGTATAGGGGGCGAAGGCGAAGCGGGTGCCGGCGTTTATGGTAGGGGGATGGCTGGGCACGGGTTTGGCTCCAAGGTTAGGGGCGTGAGTGGACGCGAAGGGGTCGGTTATAACTGGACCGCATTGAGGTACGTCCGATCAGCACAAGGGTTGTGGCGAGAGCGCGTCCTGGTGTGGGCTTTCGGGCGTGTAGGGTTGATGATCTGGGCATGGGGCTGTCTTTGGGGCAGTTGGAGGCTTGGAAATGAGTCAGAGACGGCGGTAGATGGTGCGGCGATGCCCGGCTTTGATGACGAGGACTAGCAGCTCCTGGTCGCGAATTTCGCAAAGAATGCGGTAGTCGCCGACGCGGTAGCGCCATAAAGTATCAGGCATGGATGTGTGTAGCTGTTTTCCAAGCTGTCGCGGGTCGTGCAGTGGGGCAATGCGATCGCGGATGTAGTCGTATAGTCGTTTCTCAGCGGCGGGTCCAAGTTTCGTGATCTGTTTGGCGGCGCTTTCCGTGACATTAATTGTCCACATCAAGGTAGCGCTCCAGTTCGTCAAGAGACAGGGTGCGTTCGTCGGATCTGCGGTGCTCGATGAGGGCTTGCTCGGCATCGTAGGCATCTTCGAGATCTTCGAGATGATCTTCGACGGCTTCCCGGATGTAGAACGTGGCCGTTCGGCCTGTTCGGGCCGCGAGGGCCTGCAGTCGCTCGTAAGTGGCGTTGGGGAGACGCACGGCTGTTTGTTTCATGGGTCAGGTCCTCCGAGGTGATAGACATGTATACCATGTTCGTGGGAACAAGGCGCGTTTATGGTTTGGCATTTGTGCGCTGTGAGCGATAGCGGCGACCCTTCCGGGTGATGTCGCCGGATCGGATGAGGGCCTGGAGTGCCTGTCTGAGCTCGCGGTCTTTGTAGCGTCCTTTGGTGCGGTTGCGGATCTTCTGCATGGTGTCGGCGCCGGCGCGGACCGCGCGTGCGACGGTGCTGAGGGCCGTGGGCGGCATAATCCAGGCTCGCTGGGCTGTCGAGGGGCTGCGCGATGGCGGTTTGGGATCGGGTTTGCGGCGAAGGAAGGGCGGTATGTCCAGAGGATCGTCGCTCATGACGCTGGCACGCGTTCGGCGTCGCGCGCGTCGTCGTCGAGTGCGTGGGCCTGGGCATGGGCCTCGGAGAGTTCGAGGACGGCTCTCAGCGTGTCGGTTTCGTCCGGGGTGAGGCGCAGGCCTCGTCCGGTCCGGGCGGCGCGGTTGATTCGCTGAAGCAGGGTTGCGGCGCCGGTCATGGCGTGCTCCGTGGTTTGATGGGGTCGAGGCCGGGGCGCGGTGCGGGGCGCTGCGCGTGCCTCGGGCTCCGAGGTTTCGTGCTTCGAAAGCTGTGCCCTGCCTTCGGCTGTCGCTCAGTCGCTGGGGCGGAATGAGTGCAGGGTCGGGGTGGGTGAAAGGGCTTGTGTGGGGTTGTACGGTGTAAAGGCGGTGTGTGTGACATGCGGTGACAGGACCGCAAAGTCCGGTGCTGAACCCGGTAGGAAGGCAGGTTTAGCGTGGGGCTATAGCTTTAGCCCGACTTCCGCAACTCGGGGGTCATGAAGGAGCTAAGCCATTGATACTCCTTGATCGGCCCCCCAAAGGTCGGCACTACACGCTGCCGAACGGAGGGGCGGCGCGTGCGCCGTCAGGCGGAGATGCGCGGCGCGGGTTGTGCCGGCAGGGTCATGCCGAGCTGGTGCAGTAGCAGCTCGTGCTCCTTGTTCGCTCGGGTGTGGCGCGGCAGGACGAGGTGCCGGCCATCGGTGGTCGGCAGGTGCACGTCCACCATCTGGATGGTGGCGAACGCCTCGATGATGGCGCGCGGGGTGAGGCCGCTGGCGCGCGGCCGGGCGAGGTTTTTCAGGGTGACGAGCAGGCAGTAGGCGATGAAGGAGACGAAGATGTGGGCCTCGATCCGCTCTTCGCGCTGATGGAAGATGGGCCGGATCGCGAGGTCGTGCTTGAGTTCCTTGAAGGCCTGCTCGATCTCGATCAACTGCATGTACAGGCGCCAGAGAGTCGCGGGGTCTTCGGCGACCATGTTGGATCGCAACAGATAGCGGCCCTCGCGGCGGCGTACCCGGCGCAGCCGGTCGCGCCGCAGGCGGAATGAGAAGCCGCTGGCAGCAAGTTCCTCGTCGGTCTCGGGCACGCGGATGTCGACCAGGCCCCATGCCCGGCCCGCCTCCTTCCTGGCAGCGCCCAGCTTGAGCATCAGCTGGTCGCGGCTGTTGGACTGCCGTTGCAACTCGACCAGCCGTCGCCACAGCTTCTTCAGCCGGCGCCGGCGCATGCCGCGTTCCTTCAGCAGCCGCCCCTCGCTGCGCACCAGAACGTATAGCTCGCCGTCTTCGGCCAGCAGCTTGACGTCCACGGACTGGCGCACCTCCTGCCAGGGCAAGTCCAGAAACGCCCTCTCCAGCCGCGTCAGCCGGCCCTTGGGCGTGCCCACCAGATAGTGCACCGGCGCATCGCCCTCGCGCATCAAGGCCAGCGTCTCCTCGGTGGGAATGCCGCGGTCCATGATCCAGACCCGGTCGGAGCGGCCGTATTGCCGTTCGATCTTCTCCAGGAACTCCGCCAGCGTGGTCTGGTCGGTGGTGTTCCCCGGCATCACCTCGTAGGCCAGCGGGAAGCCCTCGGGCGTCACGATCAGCGCGATCACCACCTGCACGCAGTCCGGGCGTTTGTCCCGGCTGTAGCCGAACCGGCGTTTGTCCTCGAACGGCGGGTCGCTCTCGAAGTAGGTCGAGGTCAGGTCGTACAGCAGCACATCGAAGCGCGCGTCGAACAGCGTCGCCCATCGGGCGCGAAGGAACGAGAAGAACTCCTGCTTGTGGGGCAGCAGCTTGTCCAGGCAGCGATACAGCGTGTCGGCGGCGATCGCCCGATCGCAGCCCAGAAGATCGCGCAGCGCGCTGTGCTCGTACCAGTGACGGTGAAGACGCCACTCGCTCCCCGGATCGATCAAACGGTAGCAGACCTGGATCTTCAGGATGTCCAGCCACCTCGTGCCTTGCCGGCTCGGGGTCAGGCGTGGGCCCCAGAAGCGGTCCAGATCCAGGCGGTCCCACAGGACCAGGGCCAGCCAGCACGCCCCCCACTGGCGCGGGTCGTGCAGGGCCACATCCGCGACGTTGATCTTGACCACTTCGCAGTTCAGCGCCGGCGCCTCCCGGTCCTCGGGAAACAGCGCCATCTGCCGGGATCCGGACTTGCCCTCCACAACCTCGATCGAGCGGCACCACGCAGCGCGCTGGCTGTCGTTGATCTCGCCGAGATAGAGAACCTGACGCTGAACGACACGGCCGCCGCGGACCCGGACGTTCTCCACCACACTCCAGTAGCGGTGCTCCTTGCCGTCCTTGAAGCGTCTCTTGCAGCGCACGAACATGGGCGCAGCGTCCGGCGCTTCGCCAGCCCGATCAAGGGGGTAGGTCGGCACTACACGCGGTTCTGGAGAGGCAAAGCCCGGAAATCCGCCACTTTCCAGGCCGCAAAACCGTCAAATTAGCCGAATCGCGTGCCGAGTTGCGGAAGTCGGGCTAAGGAAGGTCTGAATAAGTGCCTCCTGCATTTCTCAGACGCGCAAGGCGAAAGCGCGCTTTCCGCTTTGCTCGCATTTTCAGTGACTTACAGCCACCGAAAATGGTGGCACATCCCTGTGCCACGGGAACCCCTGATAAATCAGAGGTTCCTTAGGGGTCTTGGAGAGGGACTGGAGCGCGTAAAGCAGTATACCTTGGCTCCTCGGTGCGGCGTGTGCGTGTCGGCGAGGTCGGGCGTTATTCAACTGAGGTCGCTGCGGGTGCAGGGAGCGCTAAGCTGGGGCGGTCGAGCGATGAAGGGCAGGGAGCGATGTCACTTTGGGACGCTGGCTTGGTCCATTAGCCACTCGAGGCCTGCCCAGTAGGAGCGGAAATTGTTGTCGCTGCACCAGTTTATGTAGCGTTCGGCAACGCGCTCAGGGATGTGCAGGGTTAGTTGCGTGGCGGGTTCGGGAGGGGG
The DNA here is from genome assembly GCA_965262385.1 of Dehalococcoidia bacterium. Taxonomy (GTDB): domain Bacteria; phylum Chloroflexota; class Dehalococcoidia; order Lucifugimonadales; family CATOSD01; genus CATOSD01. Next base: position 83,142 of record CBDHFB010000011.1, read on the forward strand.
TCGGCGGCGCGAAGCAGATCTGTTGTGTCTTCTGGCGTGCGATCGAGGCGAGGCGGCGCAGGCTTATGCGCTGCTGGTAGGTGGCCTCGGCGGCGTCTGCTGCTGCGCAGAATTCCTCGTACCGTGCTGCGAGGGGTCTGAGGTCGATGCCGTAGGCGACGCGAATGCGGCCGTCCTCGTCGCGGACGCCGTAGCGTCGGCGGGAGGGGCTGTCGATGAAGGCGATGAGGCCCGCCTCGTGAAGCGCGGCGAGTTGCACCTGGATGGTGCGCTCAACGCTTCCGAAGATGTGGCAGAGCCGCCCATTGCTGGGCCAGACGGTGATGGTACCGCCTTCCCAGTCCTGCGGTTGGGTCAGAGAAATCAGGTAGTCGACGAGCGCGAGGGTTTGCGGGCCGTGGCCGATAAAGGGTGCGGCCCGCTTGAAGGCGCCGGAGGCCTCGGCGCGGGTGGGGTAGTGGGTGTGCTTCGCGTAGTCCTCGAGGAGGGTGTCCGCGCGCAGCGATCCCGTGCCGAGCTTGCGTATGCCGCTCGGGCGGCGTGGTGGTTGTGCTGCACTCATGGTCGTCGGCTCCTGCCGTTTGCGGGAGCTCGCGGACACACTCCTCCTGTGGCGCTGCGGCGCTTTTCTTGTGTCGAGAACATTTTGAGTTGACCGGTTTATGTACCAAATGAGTTGACCGCTTCTGTTGATGTGGTTGGGCCTGTGGGGAAGTGGTCGGGCGCGGAGCGACTGTCCACTTGTCCACAGGGCACCGGCGGGCTGCGTCGAAGCGGATCACGCGGCCTGCCGGGTTTGGCTGTCGATGGGCTCGCCGTCGGCGTTGTAGCGGGCCAAGCATCTGGGGCCGTGGAAGAGGGCGAGGGTTCCGTCTGGATACTCGTGCACCCTGACCCTTGCCTTGACGTAGTGGTGGCGATGGCGGGCGGGCGGGATCTGCAGGCTCAGGCCGTGGTAGCGCACGGTGTTGTCGTTGCCGACGGTGCGCTCCTGCTGCACGCAGAGGATGTCGTCGAGCGCGCCTGCGAAGGGCACGAAGGCGGAGCCCTTGTCCTCGGCCGGGGTTGCGAAGCGGGCGTTGTGGAGCGGCAGGTAGAGCTCCTTGAGGAAGCGGTTGGCCTCGGCCATCTCGGTGATGCCGGCGAGCCTGAGTTCCTGGGGCAGGCGTTTCTGCAAGGTCCCGAACATGCGCTCGGAACGCCCCCTGGCCTCGGGCTAATAGGCCGCGATCAGCTCGATGTCGAGCTGCTGAAGCGCACGGCCGACCTGGGTCGGCTTGTCCTTGTCCACCGTGCCGCCGGCCTCGGGCGTGTGCCAGTAGTGGCTGGCCCGGTCGGCGTAGAGCGAGCAGAACAGCCCGCGCTCCCGGATCACCTCGGACAGCGCCCGGAAACTCGACATCGTACCCTCCTCGTCGACGAAGAAGGCCGAGTAGATCTCGCTGGTGGCGTCGTCCATGGTCACGATCAGGTCCCACCATCGACCGGGGACCCACGCGTGGCTCGAGCCGTCCTGATGCAGCATCATGCCGGGAAGCGCACGGCGCGGACGCTTGCGCCGGTGCGCGCCGCGCCGGGGCGCAGCCCGCATGCGCCCACGTGCCTGCAAGGTCAGGCGCACCCAGTTGTAGCTGCGCTCGCAGTCGTGCTCGGCGACCAGCTTCTCGTGGAAGTGCTTGGCGGTGAAGTCCCAGTAGCGGGTGTCGAACAGCTCAAGCACCCGTACCACTTCGTCCACCGGGGCGCGCCGGGCCGAGACCCGGCCCAGGCGGCGGTCGTAGAGACCCTCCGCGCCCTCCGCCTCGTAGCGATCGCGCCAGCGCCGGAAGGTCCGTTCCGACACGCCCAGCACCTCCGCCGCCTCGGCCTGGCTCAACAGCCGTGACTTGGTCCGCCCATACACCTCCTCGAACTTCATCAATCTCAGTCCCTGTGCCTGCTCCGTCCGACGCATCCAAACCCTCCATGGTCTGGATGCCTTCTAAAACCGGACAGATCATCTGGTACATAGACCGGACATATCCTGTGTTACCGACAGTGTTCACCGACAAGGGGATGCCCAGCAGCCTCTACACCGACCGTGGCAGCCACTACTTCCACACGCCTGAGGCAGGCGGCAAGGTCGCCAAGGATCAACACACCCAGGTCGGCCGCGCCCTCCACCAGCTCGGCATCGAGCACATCGCTGCCTATTCGCCCGAGGCGCGCGGCCGCTCCGAGCGCGCCTTCGGCACCCTCCAGGACCGCCTCGTCAAGGAACTGGCGCTGGCGGGGATCGCGACGGTCGAAGCCGCAAACCGCTTCATCGCAGACACCTACCTGCCCGACCACAACCGCCGCTTCGCCACCCCGCCCGAACTCGAAGACAGCGCCTTCGTGCCCCTCGAACACCCCGGCCAGATCGACGACATCCTCTGTCGCCGCACAGACCGCACGGTCGCCCGCGACAACACCGTGCGCTACGAAAGGCGCGTCCTCCAGATCCCCGCTACCCCAGCCAGACACCACTACGTCAAGGCCACGGTCCGGGTCCATGAGTATCCAGACGGAACCCTCGCCCTCTTCCACGGGCCCCGATGCCTCGCCCGCTACACCGCCAACGGCGAGCCCATCGACACCCCAACCCGGCAGGCCGCGTGAGACGCTTCGACGCGACCGGCCGGCGCCCTGTGGACAAGTGGACAGCCGCTCCGCGCCTGACCACTTCCCCACAGGGCAAACCACAACAACAGAAGCGGACAAATACACTTGCTAGCGACAGATCAAAATCGCACCAATTGCCGTGCGCCGACGTCGCTGCTAGCTTGGGTGATCTTGCGCCGCTCCGAATCGATCAGAGTTTTGCAAGCGGCTCCGGCGGTCAAATAAACCGGAATCCGCACCCGGCATGAGCAGAACGCTGGCCCCCGAGACGGAGGCGTCGTGGTGGGTCCCTGCGACGGCCCAACCCTCCCGCTCCGCCTGCGCGCGGCAGATCCGGAACTGGTCCTGGATGGAGGCCGGACTTTGCAGGTCCGAGGAATAGCGGGCGTAAAGCGCGACGCGGTTCATCTAGTCAGGTCTCCTGGTCCTCGCCGGCCCGAGTCGGCGGCGTGTCGTCGTTGACGGCGCCCGCACGCTCGAAGGCCTCGCGGGCGATCTGCCGGCCGAGAAGGTTGGCTATGGGCAGCACCGCGGCCTCAATCCGGCCTTCCGGCCCGCCGTTGTCGTTCGTCGCGGCGCGGGACGCCGGAGCAATGAGGCGATCTTCGTCTTCGATCATGCTCGGACCCTTTCGGACAAAAGGCTTATCCCCTTGGCTCCGGGAGCGCATGATGTTGCGTGCCTTCCCACTGCTGGAAGGCCCGGATAAGGCACGGGCTGCGCTGTGATATTCTGAGTCCGCCGGCTGAAACCGTTGCATTGCGTAGGTCAATATCTAGACGAACCGGAAGCAGGGGGATAAGCCTTTCGGACAAACCTCCCCAAAGGGTTCGATGTGATCGCCGCGAGCACCGCTGTCAAGGACATTATCGTAACGATATCAGTATCTTATTCCCTACTTTTGCGTACTCCTAACCGCTCCTGGCACCGGATGTCATCCAATGCCGCACAAACGATACACGCAAGTTTTTTCGTAACTACCCAGGTACCCCAACCCTGACTGCGTCCTGATGTTGTTCGCCGGCGGCGGCGCGTTGCCGTCGGTGCAGCGCGTCGTTTGATCCGGGCTTGACTGCATAGTCGCGCGCGCCTATGGGTTGCACTCTCGCGTGAGAGGAGCAGCCGGTGGGGTATTTCGGATCGAAGGCGACGACCGGTCTGTCCCAGGCGCTGATTGCGCTGATGCCCCCGCACAGTGTCTATATCGAGAGCCACTTGGGGGGCGGTGCGCTGATGAAGCGCAAGCCGCCGGCCGTGCGCTCGATCGGGATCGACCGCGATGAGCGGGCGGTTGAGGCCTTTGGCTGCGACTACCCGGTGGAGTTGGTGCACGGCTGCGCCCATTCCTTCCTGGCGTCGTTCCCGTTCCTGGGCCCGGAGCTGGTCTACAGCGATCCGCCCTATCTGCACGCGACCCGGCGTTCGTCGCAGCGCTACCGCTTCGAGTACGAGGAGGCCGACCATGTCGCGCTCCTCGAACTGCTCAAGGGTCTGCCCTGCCAGGTGATGGTCTCGGGCCACCCGTCTGCGCTCTATGACGAGCTGCTGGCGGGCTGGCGCCGGCTGGCTCTGCAGGTGACGACCCAGGCCCAGGTGCGAACCGAAGTCGTGTGGTTCAACTTCGCGCCCGACCGGGTGTACTGGGCGAGCTACGCGGGCCGGAACTTCACCGACCGCCAGCGCATCAAGCGCAAGGCGGCCAACTGGGGCCGGCGCTACGAGGCCATGCCGGCGGGCGAACGCCTGGCGGTGCTGGCCGCGATCATGGCCGTCGAGGCCGACGAGGATCCGTGACAGTGTCGCGCTGGCACGAGGACCTCGCCGCCCACGACGAGGCGTTCGCGTGCCTGCAGGACCTTCTCACCCCACAATCCCTGGCAATGACAGTCGTCAAAGCCATCCGGGAATGGGGCCAGGGGCTGCTGCGCCTGAGCGCGGCGCTGGTCAAGGAGAATGACGCGCTCGAGCGGGAGAACGCCCGCTTGCGCGAACGGATCGCCGAACTCGAGCGCAGCGCCGCCCTCGACAGCACCACCAGCTCCAAGCCGCCGGCCAGCGACGGTCCGGGAAAGAAGAGCGGAACCCGGAAGAAGCGCACCCGGAGCCAGCGCGGCAAGTCCGCCAGGCCCAGTGGCGGCCAGCCGGGCCACAAGGGAACCACCCTGACGCAGACCGAGAACCCGAACCACTTCGTGAATCATGATCCATCCGCCTGTGCAGGATGCGGCGCGCCGCTGTCGGACGCCGACCGTCACGGAGACCCCGTCCGTCGGCAGGTCTTCGATGTGCCCGAGCCGCAGCCCCTCCAGGTCACCGAACATCGCGGTCATCGCTGCCTCTGCGCCGGCTGCGGCACCGTGACGACAGCCGTGTTCCCGAACGATGTGACCGCCCCGGTCCAGTACGGGCCGCGCATCACCACGTGGGTGACCTACCTGTTGCACGCCCAGTTCATCCCCGAGAAGCGCGTCGCCGAGGTCATGAGCGACCTCTTCGCGGTGAAGCTCTCAACGGCCACCATCGCCGCCATGGGCAGGCGCACCGCCCGGCGCTTCGAGGGCTTCCTCGATCGTGTCGCAGAGATCATCCGCACCGCAGCCCCGGTCAAACACCTCGACGAAACCGGCATACGCATCGCCGCCCGGACCCATTGGCTCCATGTGCTCTGTACCCCGTTGCTGACCGTCCTGCGCATCGCCACCGGGCGCAGCCATTTCGACGAGGAGCTCATTGGCATCGTCGTCCATGACGATTACGCCTCCTACTTCGCTCTCGAGGGCGTGCGCCACGGGGCCTGCAACGCCCATCACCTGCGTGAACTCCAGGCCCTGATCGAGATCGAGAAGGAAGACTGGGCAACGAGCACGCACCGGCTCCTCACCCGCGCCCACAGAGCCGCCCGCTTCGCCCGTGAGAACGGCCGCAACGTGCCCGCCTCACTGGTGGCCCGCATCTCGCAAGCCTGGGACCGCATCCTCGAGCGGGCTATCGCCTCTCACGAAGAGATGTCGCCGCTCCAGAGCGGAAAGCGCGGACGAAAAAAGCGCCGCATCGGTCACAACCTCGCGCTCCGGCTCCAGAAGCACAAGGAAGGGTGCCTGCGCTTCCTCACCGACCTGCGAACTCCATTCTCCAACAACGAGGCCGAGCGCGACCTCCGAATGGGCAAGCTGCGCCAGAAAATCTCAGGCGGCTTCCGCTCGATACAAGGCGCCTGTGACTTCGCCAACCTGCGCTCCGTCATCGCCACCGCCCGAAAGCAGGGCTGGAATGTCCTCGAAATCCTGGCGCACCCCGATCCCATCCAGCTGATCCCACAACTGCGCTTCTGAAAGCTCGCGTCAGCGCCACCGGAATCAGAAATCCATCACAGTGTGAGCGCTCGGCGGAATCAGACCTGGGCAGTTACGTTTTTTCTTGCCAGGCCACTGGGAAATCGCCCCATCGTCAGAATCGCGTCTTCGGGCGGATTGTTTGCCGACAAGCGTCCGCCATAAGGTCGAATGCGGAGAGCCGCCAAGCGCCCAGCCGTAGAACTGCGAGGACGTGACGGTGGACGAATAATCTCATTTAAGGCGGCCAGTCGACATGGCCCAAGTCGGCGGTGTCGATGTAGGTGTCTTTAACGTATCGGGACATCCAATCTGATTTGGGCAATCCGAGATGGGCCTTTGTCAACGCGACCGCGGCGCGCCAACCGCTCTGGGAAACCGGTTCGGTGGTGTGATCGTCAACGAAGTAGACAAACACCAAAAAGGCATCGCAGCCGTTTAGCTCGCGTAGCAGGTACAGGTGTGCCAATCGGTTCGCATACTGGTAGAAACACCGCGTCCAATCGGTGTTAGAATCGACACGGAGGAATGCCCTCGTTTCGTTGAGTGCTGCTTGAATCTTGACGGCGCTGGTAGGCTTTGCTTTACATGGGGAACTATCGAGTTCCTTGACGTTTGCTTTGGCTTCGATGAGAAACACGCTTTCCCCGCTTCGCGCAAGACCATCCCACCGGGGCCCTGAGTTGGGCCAGAAGTCGGAAAGTCTCCGCTGAACCAGGCGGACTCCTAGCCGATCAAGGAATGCCGCGTCCATGTATTCGGCAAAGTAGTCGTTATCGAGCGGAGAAGTCCAGACAATGGGGTCCTCTAGGTGGATGCCGGCGTTCCGGATCGCGCTGTCAATGACTGCGGGGCAATTGTTGATGGCGGCTTGCAGCCAGCGCTGGCTACCCTTCGGCATGGCCGGTTGAGGCACTCTGGGCATAGCTCTCTCTCCGCGGACACCACCGGAACTTAGAGTCAAGTCAGTGCGCGTGTGTGCATCGACGGGATTATAGATCAAACCGTGCCTATCCGGTCAGCACAGACACCCACCATACGTAGTATGCTTCCTGGAAGTGTGCAGCCGCTCACGCCCCCATATCTGGTGGGTGTCTGTGACAACCGGATAGGCACGGATCAAACAATCGCCCTCCGGAGCACGGCCATTCATTTCCGTTGTTTCCTCTCTCCAAGCGTTTTGTCGCCATCCGCGCAGCGCAATTGGCGCGCAATGCGGCCATATTTGGCCCCGAAATTCGTCGAACCGGTCAATCATGCGGACTCTGATGCCCCCAAATCGAAGAGCGGAATATCCACGGCACGGGCGACGGATGCCATTCGTCGGTCGTAGGTCGCGAGCTCAATCTTCTGACCATGATCGACCAAGTATACGCATGACGCCAAATGCAGCGCGTCGAGCGTCCGCAAGGGGTCAGGGCCAGGAAACGCATCCAACGCCCGAGCCAGCACCGACGAAGTAAGCTCCAGCATCGCGACGCGCCCGATTAGCCAGCGTGCCGCCTCACCGTGGGACCCGGCGAGCCCACGAGAATGCAGCGGCGTCCATACCTCGTATTCCAGCAGTCGGCTGGAAATCAGGGTCTCCTCCCAAAGAGTGTCAGGAGGCTGGCGATCTTCGGCGAGCAGGTGTGCGAGCGCTACGGACGTGTCAAGGTAGATCACCGGTCGCGCCGGCTCTCGTCCAACTCGACCAGAACCTCGTCCAGCCGAGCGACTGGTGCCGGCTTCGGCGGCGCTCCCGAGGTCGCAAGCGTTGGCGGCGCAAGCACGCCAGACCGCACCGCGTCGGCCAGGAAGGCATCCGACGGGATCGGACTCCGGGTCTCTCTCAGCGGACCAAGTTCCGCTACCACCCGGTCACGGTCCGTAACCAGGATCGTTTCACCGGAAGCCGCGAGACGAACGTATTCACTCAACCGGTCGTTCAGCACCTTGATTCCGACCGACCGCATTCAACCAAGGTAGCGACGCATTGCCACTTCGTCAAATGCGGACGACTTCAGTGTCGCGATTGTTGCCGGCGCAAGGGTGCCTGTTCCCGAGACTCTCGCTATCGCCATTCGTGAGTGCTCACCTCTGCCGGCGTCGCTCTCGTCAGCGTGCTCGCCCCTCGATACATCGGAGAAGGCGTTCATCTGCGTCGTGCTTTTCAAGAATCGCCGCAGTGAGAACGTTCACGGTTTCGACGTGGTCGGCGAACGTCATTCCTTCCGACGGAAATGCGACAAGTCGCTTCAGGGCGCGATCGGCGACGTTGAGCGCGCTCAGCGTCGCATTGGAATAGTCTGCGGCCTGCGGGGCGCATTCGTCGGAAATATGGGCTGCCGCCGGCGCGGCAAGCACGACCGCCAAGACGGCGGGGAGGATCAAGCACCGCGTGGCCCGATTACCGCTGATCATGACTGCTCATCCTCCTACCTACTCGCCTGCAGGCATCACATCGCCGGCGTGAACGCGGTGGGGAAGGGCGTGGGTGTTGTTCCCCGCATTAGCCCAAGTTTAACAACCCGTTTTGCAGTCTGTTGCTCTTGAGTAACAGATGCCTAAGCGATTGACAGCATTGGGTTCTGTTTTTCCTCTCCTTGCATTTTCGGGACGAGTTGGAGCCCGAGTTTTCGGGCTTGGCGGTCGAGATGAGCGAACTTTCTGTTGAGGCGCCGCTTCTCGTAGGCGTCGATGCCCTGCTCGACGTATTCCTGGCCTTCGGTCACCATCAGGTAGACGAGGCAGGCGAGTTCGCGGGCGGTCGCCTTGATCGCAACGGGGGTGTCCATTCGGGCGAGCCGGGCCCGGTGCTTGGCGCCGATGAAGGTCTGGCTGCGGCGCGCGGCTATGGCCGCCATGCGCAGGGCCTGCCCGACGGGGTTGACCGCCTTCGGGGACTTGCCGGGGAGGTTTTTGCCGCCGCTGATCCTGGTTCCCGGCGCGAGCGCAAGCCAGGAGCAGAAGTGCTGAGCGGAGGGGAAGGCGGAGAAGTCCGGGCCGATCTCCGAGGCGATCACCAGTGCGGTACCGGGACCGACGGTGGGGATCGCGGTGAGATCGACGCCCATCATCTTGCGCAACGCAAGGGGCTGGATGCCCTCCCTGCCGGTGTCGTTGCTTGCGGCGTTCGCAGAGCGGCCCGACGCGGTTTCGGAGATCGTGCCGGGGGCAGGGTCCGGCGCGCCGCCGTCCGGGGGATCGTCCGGCGGTGTCAGGCGCTCGATCTCGGCCATCACCCGGGCCTCGCAGTCGTCGATCTGCTGGGTCAGGAAGTCGTAGCGCTGCATGGCCTGTTCGAGGGCGAAGAGGTGCTCCTCGCGCCACGTCCCCTGAAGGCTCGCGGCGATCGTATCGGCGTCGGCCTTGATGCCCCGGTGGCGGAGCGTCGCCAGGCGCTCTGGGTCACGCTCGCCGCCGATGATCGCGCGCAGGATGCGCTGGCCGGTCAGTCCCACGATGTTGGCGATCACCGAGTCGAGCTTGACGTTCATCTCGGTCAGCGTCTTTTGCATGTGCAGGACGCAGCGGGAGCGGTCCCCGGTCAGCCGCCTCATCTGGCGTGCGTAGGAGCGCAGCGGGCAAACCTCGTCGCCCGGACGGAACGCTCCCCGCAGCAGGCCGTAGGACATCAGCTGCCAGATCCACTGGCAGTCCAGCACGTCGCTCTTGCGCCCGCCGATCTGCTTCGTCATGCGCGGCGGCACGAGCATCACCTCGAAGCCCGCGCGCTCCAGCGTCTCGTAGACCGCTATCCAGTAGACCGAGGTCGACTCCATCGCCACCTTGGTCACCCCGCACGACGCCAGCCACGCCGCCATCTCCTCCAGATCGCGGGTAAAGGCGCCGAACGAACGCACCGGCTCCTCGCTGCGTTCCGGGTCGACCGCCACGAAATGCCGGTCCTTGCCGATGTCGATCCCTGCGCAGTCCGGGTTCATCACCCTGAGGCGCTGGGTTCTTCGAGACTTGCGCGCCATGGAACATCCTCCCAGGTTTCATCTCCGTCGCGAGCGGGGAGGAACCATGTTCGAAGTCCCATTCTCTTGATCGGGATAGGGGGGCATCTCACGATGCCGCCCCTCCCACACCACCGGGCATACGGGTCCGTACCACGGCGGTTCGACCGAATTAGGCCGCAGCAGGGGTGTAGAGTCTGGGGAGGCCGAGCGAGTCGAAATGGTGGTTGCGTAGGGCCTGCTGGACCACCACATGTCCGGCCATGCGCCAGTACGCCGTCGGCGAGCCAGCGGCGATGGCGGCTTGGTCCTTTGAGAGTCCCCGGCGGCGGAGCTCCTTGAAGCGTTTGTGACCGTTGTTCCACTGTCGCCACAGATACGCACGCAGTCTTCGGCGTATCCACGCTTCCAGGTTCGTGAGCACGCGCGGGGTCTGGCAGAAACCGAAGTAGCCGCGCCAGCCCATCAGGTATGGCTTTAGCGTTTCGATCATCCGGTGCAGACTTATTCCCCGCGTCCGGCTTGTGAGGTCCCGAATTCGCGCCTTGAACTTCGCGAGAGCTTGCGGCGCGATGCGCCGTTCGCTCCCATCATTCGCGATGCTGAACCCCAGGAACTTGCGCTCCTCCGGTCGCGCGACCGCGCTCTTTGACTCGTTGACCTTGAGCCGTAGCGTCGTGGTCAGGAACCTGGCCACGGAGGCCATGACACGTTCGCCGGCGCGCTGGCTGCGGACGTAGATGTTACAGTCATCCGCGTACCGGCAGAACCGGTGGCCGCGTCGTGTCAGTTCCTTGTCGAGTTCATCGAGCACGAGATTGCTCAGGAGAGGCGAAAGCGGACCGCCTTGCGGGGTCCCCTCGTCAACCGGATAAATCAGCCCGTCTTCCATCACTCCGGCCTTGAGAAAGGCGCGGATCAGCTTGAGTACCCGTTTGTCGGAGACCCGTTCGGCAACGCGAGCCATCAGTCGGTCCTGGTTGACACGGTCGAAGAATTTTTCGAGGTCGATGTCAACCACGATACCGTAGCCCTCAGCAATATACGCTTGTGCCTGAGCCACCGCCTGATGGGCCGAGCGCCCCGGGCGGAACCCGTAGCTGTGTTCGGAAAACGTCGGGTCCCATTGCGCCTGAAGAACCTGCAACACGGCTTGCTGGACCAGTCTGTCGACGACACAGGGGACGCCGAGTTTCCTGACCCCGCCGTCCGGCTTGGGTATCTCGACCCTCTTGACCGGCTGGGGCTGGTGGGTTCCGTCGAGCAGTTGAGACCGAATGCTTGGCCAGTGCTCACGCAGGTAGTCCGCGGCCTCGTCGATGGTCATCCCATCGACGCCGGGACCGCCCTTGTTCTTTCGAACGTGCTTCCACGCAGTTTCGCAATTTTCCCGCCCGCACATCTCCTCCATTAGCTGTTCCGCCAAGGCCGGGCTTTCGGGGTCGGGCTTCGCCACAGGTGGTTCGGTCCCTTGGTAGCCGCCGACCAGGGTTTCACCCCGCTCAGATAGTTCCAAGGCCAGTGAGTACTGGATGTTCTGCCGCTTTCCACGCATGAGTTGTCCGTCCTACTTGCCGCTTCCAATCGTTCAGGCCTTCGGCCATCGTTACCGGCTCGGCTTATCTGTTGCTCCACCTCTCGGCCTTGGAGTGCCTAAATAGCTTTGCCGACTGCCTGACCTACTATGCCGTCTGCTGACTCCTGCGCCGCGATCAGGTCCCCTTGCGGTTCCCTCAGTTCCAGACTTGGAACACGGCACAGGCCTCCCCAGGTAAGCTCGGTCGCCTTCCCCGCACACCTGCCGGATCTACAAACTTGGCCTTGATGGATATGGACTTCGCGATCCGTTGCCCGCTCGTCCGACCAAGCCTGCCTCATATCCGGTTTCTGTTCGTCAGGTCGCGGTTTTGCTCCACGCTTCCTTCAGACACCACCTCGCGGGGATGCCCTTGCGCTTTGCTAATCCTTCACCTCCATCAGGTTGGATAGAAGACTTTCACTTCCCAGCTACCGAGCATGCTGGGCACACAACGAGGTCACGGGAAACCCGCGCCATCAGTGACCGAGGCGACAAAATGGTTCGGACCAGGCTTAACATCGGGTGCCGCTACAGCACGCCAGTGCTCGAACGGCCTCTTCACCCCACCCGCAGCCAGTTCAAGCCCGAGGCGTCGCAGACACAAGCCCCCGTTACTCCCGCGACCGAGCCGGAGCGCCGCGCAGGTGGAGGCTTATCAATGCGTTGGAGAGCAATAATTCCGCGTATGGCACTACATTTGGGTTGCCTGTGCCGGATTCGGGGTCAGACGATCATCTTCCTGATGCCTCCGGGAACGGGGTCTGCGCCGAGCGCCTGATAGATGGCCCGTTGTCGGGGCTCCGCGCGCGTCGGTTTGCGCACATGAAGGGTGCGGCCGTCCTTGCGCCGGAAGGTTGCCGTGATGCGCTGCTGGCCTTCGAGGATGCGTCGCAGGCTGGCCCAGCTTGCGCGCTCCCGCTGCTCGCCGAGGCGCCGGCGGATGGTCTGCACCAGCTGGTAGGCGATCACGGTGATGAACAGGTGCCCGTCGGAGCGCTTCTGGGTCTGGTGGAAGATGGGGCGCAGGCCGAGTTCGGATTTGAGCGAGCGGAACACGGCCTCCACATCCGTGAGCGCAGTATAAGTGCGCCACAACGTCTCCTCGTCCCAGTCCTCGACGTTGGTGCGCAGGCAGTAGACGCCGGGATGGGTGATCATGGTGCCGGCGAGCGGGCGGCGCTCCCAAGTGACGGCGCGGGCCTTCTTTCCGCTGTCATCGGCGATGACATCGATGACGTAGTGCGCCCCGACACCGCGGCTCTTCTCCTTGATCCCGTGTCAGGGTTCGCATCTGGATGCAAAGGAAGCCTCCAAGGCGGTGAGGCTGATCCGGCGCAACGAGCATGCCTTTCACCGGAAGATTCCTCACGCGGTGCTGGTGCATCGGTGTTCGGCGGCCTTCGTGACGAAGGGTCTCAGGCATATCCTGGGCGAATTCGAGCGTCATGCGGTGCCGGTGCTGAGCACCCAGTTGATGGAGCGGGAAGCTTTCAAGGCTCTGTTTGCGATCGGCGGCAGTCTGTACGAGCTGACGGCCGACGACGTTCGCAATCCGCAGTCTGCGCAGGAAAACGCGCAGGCCCTGGCCCGCGAGGTCTTCGCCCGGGTGCGGCGGGACGCGGTTGAAGAGGGGGCAAGGCCATGAATCGCCGGACATCGATCGGGCTTGACGAAGACGACCCGCCGCTCGATGTGAGCGAGGTGGTGGCCAAGCCGAGGGCGGTATCGTCGGCGTCGGCGGCGGTTCGCGGAATTGCCGCCTCGGAGGGCTTCCAGGGCCGAACACAGCAGAGGCCGCGTTACTCGCGGTTTACGGGGCGGACGCAGCAATTCAATGTCCGGATAACCGCCCAGACCCGCGCCGAAATCTACGCGATCGCGGACGAGAACCGCTGGGGCATGGGCGAGACCATGGAGAAGCTGGTCGAGGCATTCCGGGCCCGTTCCCTGTAGGGCGGCGGCGGCCGCAGGGTTCGTTGCCGGCTTGGATGCGCAAGCGGTGCAGCGGTCCATAAGCGGTTTCAGTTCGTGTCTGGTGCACGCAGCCCGTAGACCTTGGGTCCGAGGTCGAGCACCCCGCCGGCGGCGATCTCGCGGGTGATCCAGCGCAGGTAGCCGCCAGGGCGCCGTACGCTGCCCTTCTCGTGCTTGGCCGCGATGATGGCCACGGCCACGGCGGCCCCTTCTCGCGATATCTCGTGGCAGGCCTCGCCCCAGGCGTGTTGGCTGATGCCGAGCTGGGGCAGGAGGGCGTTGGCGCTGTCGACGACGTCGCGCCAGGCTGCCCGTTCTCCCGGAGATACCGTCCAGAGCGCTTCCGCAAGGGGCGGTGAGGCCTCGGCGAGCAAGGAAGGGCTGATCCGGTAGTGTTGTTTCCCTGTTTATCTCGATAGAAGCGCGGGTCTTTTCGTCACATTGATCGGCTGTTGGATTTCCCGGGATGGTGGCCGAATGTGGGAAGGGAGCTGGCCGCGGCGCTTCTTTTCATCCTGAGCATCATCATCGCTGCTGTGGAAGCGGTGGAGCGGTGGTCGCGAGATCGGCGAGTGTGGTCAGGCGGTGGGCAAGCGCCAGCTTGTCCACGGGCTGTCCACACGGTCCGTAGGACGCCGATCGGTCCGCAGGACGCGTCCACGGCTTCACCGCTTGGCGGCACGGGGGGTGGGGCCTTAGTGTTGGCCTCTCGCTGAACAAGAAAGAGGCCCGCGGGAACTGAAGCCCCGCCGGGCCATGGCCGGTGCAGCTTCGCTATGAGACGGGGCTTACCGGCGAGCAGTACGTTACCGCCCGGGCATGGCGCGAGGCAAGGCTTGAGCGGTGCCCTGTTGCTAGCACATGATTTGTCCGGGTTAGGTAGCACACGAGTTGTCCGGTTTGGTCTCTCCGTGGGGAGGGACCGCGATGAGCCGGACGACGTTGCTACAGGAACGCAGGATGCAGACGTTTCAGAATGTGCTGGGGCACTGGCAGGCACGACGCCTGTCTGCGCTGGAGGCGGCGGAGATGCTGGGGATGAGCGAGCGGAGCTTCCGCCGCTACCGGCGCCGCTACGAGGACGATGGCCTGGACGGATTGTTCGATCGAAGGCTCGACAAGGCGTCCGCGCGCCGCGTGCCGGCCGACCGGATCGAATGGGTGCTCGAGCAGTACCGAACCCGCCATACGGGCTGGACGGTCAAGCACTTCCACGACCATCTCTGCGCCCACCATGGCTTCGCCTGGAGCTACACCACTCCACGCACCTTCGGTGCTAACTAACTGACAAAGGGTCGTTTTTTCTCCTGACAATAGTTGCAGCGGAACGGATGGCGCAACGCCCGCTTCCCCGGCTGCAACCGCAACCGGGAGAATATGCATGGCCCGAACTGCTCTCACCGACGCCCGTATCGGGGCGCTTCGACCCCGCAAGATCGCCTACGACATTCGCGACGGCAAACTCGGAGGCTTCGGCGTCCGGGTCCTGCCCTCCGGCCGCAAACGCTTCTTCGTCCATTCCCAACATCGGGGAGACCGAGTCTGGAAGATCCTCGGCGACGCAGCCAGTCTGAGCGTGGACGAAGCGCGGTCGAGTGCCGTGCGAACTCTCGCCGCGATCCGACGTGGAGAGGACCCGCCCCGCGACCCCGCCGAGACCCTCTTCGAGGCCGTCGCCGAGACCGTCTTCGAACGATACCGGCGGCTCTGGAAGCCCGGAACGCTCGATGTCAACCGGTGCTACCTGAAGAACCAGATCCTGCCCCGCTTCCAGGGACGGCAAGTCGCCGACATTGACCGGCGGGACGTCCGGGACTGGTTCGCATCGCTGCGCGCGACCCCGGTCGCCGCCGACCGGTCCATGCCGGTGCTCTCCGTCATCTTGAGGGAGGCGGAAGCCATGGGTCTTCGGCCCGAGGGTTCCAACCCCTGCTTGGGCATCCGACGCTACCGCCGCAAGGGACGCGCGCGCTTCCTGTCCGACGAGGAGATTCGCCGCCTGTCGGCGAGACTGTCGGCCCACGCAAATGCGCGTCCGCAGCAGGTCGCCATCATCCGGCTCCTCCTGCTCACGGGATGCCGCAAGAGCGAGATCCTGACGCTCCGCTGGTCCGACTATCGCGAGGGTCACCTCTTCCTCCGCGACAGCAAGACCGGGCCCCGCACCGTCTGGCTGTCACAGCCGGCCCGAAACGTTCTCGACGGGCTGGACCGGACCGGACAGTGCGTGTTCCCGGCGGCGCGCGGCCGAGGGCCGAGGAACAAGGGCTGGCTGGAGCGTTTCTGGGACGAGGTTCGCACCGAAGCCGGGTTGCGCGGCGTGCGCCTCCACGATCTCCGTCACACCCATGCCAGCATCGCCCTGCGACAGGGCGAGACCGTGCTGACCATCGCCAGGCTGCTCGGTCACCGGAACCCGGAAACCACGCTCAAGTACACCCACCTTGCCGACAAGACGGTGATGGACGCCGCCGAGATCGTCGGCGCCGCGCTGGACGCCGCCTGACCCATGGCCGGCAGGGAACGCATGCGACTCACCGACCGTGCCATCGCCCGTCTCCGCCCTCGCGAGCAAGAATATACGGTCTGGGATAATCAATTTGTCGGCCTCGGGGTTCGGGTCCGGCCCACCGGCGGGCGGAGCTATGTCCTGTTGGAGGACACCGGCGGGCGGTCGAGGCGGGTCTCTCTCGGTCCGGTGTCGCTGAAGACCATCGCGGAGGTCCGCCGGGAATGCCATGCGCGCAAGGCGGAACCGGAAGCGACGGGCGCGCCCAGGCGCGTGGCTCCGCTGTTCCGGGATTTCGTCGAGGGTGCGTGGAAGGAGGCTCATCTCGACGGATACAAGCCGTCCACGAGAAAGGGCGTCCAGTCCCTGCTCGACCGCCAGCTGCTGCCCGCCTTCGGCTCGAAGCCGCTCGACCGTATTTCCCCGGCCCAGGTCGGGCGATGGTTCGACCGGTTCAGCCGGACCGCCCCCGGCAATGCCAATCACGCGCTCGACCTTCTCACGCAGATCGTCAATTTCGCGATCGCCCGCGGTCACCTCGAAACCAACCCGGCGCGGGACGTGGACAGGAACCCGAGACGGGTGCTTACGCGCTTTCTGTCCCGGGAGGAGATATCCCGGCTCCATCGGGTGCTGGACGGGCAGACCCGCAACAGCAGCCGTGAGCAGGCGGATATCATCCGGCTGTTGCTTCTGACCGGGTGCCGCAGGAGCGAGATCCTCCGACTGCGCTGGTCGGAGGTCGACCGCGACAGGCTGGTCCTCGCCGACGGCAAGACCGGACCCAGGATCGTTCCCCTCAATACCCAGGCCCGGCACATTCTCCAACGCCGACCGAACGGCGGAAGCCCCTTCGTCTTTCCTTCGCCGAGAGATCCCGCCCGGCCCCGCAGCCGAAACCTTGCGTTCTGGGATCGCGCCCGGCGCGAGGCTTGCATCGAGGACGTTCGCCTTCACGATCTGCGCCATACCCATGCCAGTCACGCGGTGATGAACGGCGTGCCGGTGCCGGTGGTAGCCCGCCTGCTCGGTCATTCCGACGTCCGCACGACGCTGCGCTACGCGCATTTGGGAGACCGGGAAATCGAGCAATCGGCCGAGAGGGTCGGGCAAGCCATCGCAGCCCTCTTGCGCACCTAGAATGTGCGTTCGCCGATGCGTCGGGTGTGAAAACCACGCGCCGAAGGGCGTCGCTATCGCGCTTCCTGCCTGCTCAAACCGTCGGGCGATGAAAGCCGTTATGCATCCGGAACTTAGCCCGAGCGGCGCTTGAGCGGCAGCGCCCGCCGCGCACCTGAGGGAAGGGTTCCCGAACCGCCGCGCGGCTTCCAAGCTGCACTATAGGAAACACGAGGAAACAAATCAATGCGCGAAGTCTCGTTCACCGGCACCGTCATTCACTCGGCCCGCACTGCTGGCGGCGGTGCGGGCTTGCCCGTCACCGCCGGTAGCAGCAATCGTGGCACATGCCTGTTCTCCGCTGAACCGAGCGGCGGACACGCTGCCGCACATTACCCAGATCGTCACGCGACAAACCGTCGTCCGACCCCACGGACGCCATGCCGGCAGGAGCGCGAGCAGGAGCCGACCGCCAGCACCCTTTACGGAAGTCGTAAAATGCAGTACGGTCAGCATGCATGATTCGAGGCTTCAAGGATCGGGATACGCGCCGCTTCTTCGAGGGGCGGCGCGTCGCGGCATATCAGGGCTTCGCCGGTCAGGCCGCGCGCCGACTGGTCGTGCTGGACAGCGCGGAGACGCTTGGCGACCTTGCCGCGTTGCCGAGCAACCGGCTGGAAGCGCTTCGCGGCGACCGCGCCGGTCAGCACAGCATTCGCATCAACGCGCAATGGCGCGTCTGCTTTCGTTGGACGGACGAAGGGCCGTGCGACGTGGAGATCGCAGATTATCACTGAGGGAGACTTGACATGAACGCTAGGAACGGAATGAAGCCGGTGCATCCCGGCGAAGTCCTGCGCGACGAGCTCAATGAAGTCGGGCTGTCGGCCAATGCGCTGTCGAAGGCGCTGGGCGTGCCGGTGAACCGGGTGACGATGATCCTGAACGGCCAGCGGGGCGTGAGCGCGGACACGGCGCTGCGGCTGGCTCGGTACTTTGGGACGACAGCGCATCTCTGGCTGAACTTGCAGAAGACATGGGAGCTTCGTCAGGCGGAAATAGCCGCGGGCCACGAGATCGCGAAGTGCGTGACGCCTAGGCAGTTGGCGACTACAGGCGGGGTGGCCGATGCCCGTTCCTGATTATCAGTCGTTAATGCCTCCGACCTCGTTGGTCTTGCGTGGCGTGGACTGGTTCATCAAACGCCACGCCGCAAGACGCCTTAAGCTTGAAGTCCGGGTTAGCGACCCTTCACACTGGTCGCAGATCAGAATCCTAAATGCGGGCAAACGGCCAATCATCCTCCATGCAACCGACTGGTGCATCGGTAGAAGGCGAAACCGCAGGTCTTTCGACAGCGTGACGTGGGACCAGGAGGTTCTGCCCCAGAACACATGGGAGACATTTTTCTCTCCGTATGGTGTCTTTCGCGAGAATGTCTGGCGATTCTCTGGGGGGAAAGATCTCCACACGCTACGTTTTCGCGCTCACACCAGTTCTGGAATGATGCGATTCTTCCACCCAAGCAGAGAGTTGATTGACTGTCTAACGAAACCTCACCAAGGCAAGTTACCTCAGTGCTGAGCGTGGCGACTTGGACAGTGAAGTGGGACCTGCTGCTCGGCCATCGCAACGGCGTTGAACAGGGTGCGGGCGCATTCCAGCTATGATCCACGCTAGCACCCGAGCATTCCGCGCATGGCGCGAGCCGCGTAACGTCGAACCAAGAAGTGTGGACTGATGCGCCTGTCGTGGAACGAAGTCCGCATCCGCGCGGCCTCCTTCGCCGAAGACTGGAAGGACGCGGGCTACGAGAAGGGCGAGACGCAGAGCTTCTACAACGCCTTCTTCCGCGTGTTCGGCGTTCAGCGGCGGAGCGTCGCGCGCTACGAGGCGCATGTCGCGAAGCTGGACAATCGTTCCGGCTTCATCGACCTGTTCTGGCCGGGCGTGCTGATCGTCGAACAGAAGAGCGCAGGGCGCGACCTGAAGGCGGCCTATGAACAGGCCGGGGCGTATTTCGACGCGCTGCCCGAGCGCGAGCGCCCGCGCTACATTCTGGTGAGCGACTTCCAGACTTTCGAGCTTCACGATCTCGACGAGCGCACGGTCGTCGAGTTCCCGCTACGGGACCTGCCCGCGCATGTCGAGTCCTTCGGCTTCATCCTTGGCGTGCAGCGCCGGACGTTCCGCGATCAGGATCCGGCGAACATCGAGGCAGCCGAGCTGGTCGGACGGCTGCACGACGCGCTCGCCGATGCCGGACACCGGGGCCACGATCTGGAACGCTTCCTCGTGCGCGTCGTGTTCTGCATGTTCGCCGACGACACCGGGGTGTTCGAGCCGCGCGACATCTTCCTCGATTTCCTTGAGACGCGAACCAGCGGGGATGGGGCCGATCTCGGCCCGTGGCTGGCGCAATTGTTCGAAGTGCTCGACACACCCGAAAGCGACCGAGCCGCGACACTTGACGAGGACCTGGCTCGGTTCTCTTACGTCAACGGCGATCTGTTCAAGGGACACCTGCGGACGTTCTCGTTCGACGCGTCGATGCGCGGGGCGCTGCTGGACGCGTGCCGATTCGACTGGTCGCGACTCTCGCCCGCGATCTTCGGCGCGCTGTTCCAGTCGGTGATGGACCCGGCGGAACGCCGCGCCAAGGGTGCGCACTACACAACCGAGAAGAATATCCTCAAGGTGATCGAGCCGCTCTTCATGGACGACCTGCGGGCGGAGTTCCAGCGGCTGCGGGCGCGTCGGGGCCGGGGCCGCCTCGCGGCACTCCGGCAGTTTCAGGCCAAGCTCGGCGGGCTGACGTTCTTCGATCCGGCGTGCGGGTGCGGCAACTTCCTCATCATCGCCTACCGGGAGCTTCGGGAGCTTGAGATTGAGGTGTTGAGGGAGATTTACCCGAAGTCGCAGATGGGGAGGCAGATGGACGCGTTGGCGTCTGACCTGTCGATCGTGGATGTGGATCAGTTCTACGGGATAGAGCTTGGCGAGTTTCCGGCGCGTATCGCGGAGACCGCGTTATGGATGATGGATCACATCATGAACAACCGGCTGAGCTTGGAGTTCGGCCAGACCTACGCGCGCATCCCGCTTGAGAAGTCGCCGCACATCGTCCAGAGCGACGCGCTGGAAACGGACTGGTCCGGTTTGCTGCCGTCGGGCGATTGCTCGTTCGTCTTCGGCAACCCGCCATTCGCAGGCGCGAAGCAACAATCGGTGGAACAGCGTGCCCAGGTGCACCGGATCGCGGCTCTCGGCAAGAATAGCGGCACACTCGATTACGTCGCAGCGTGGTTCATCAAGGCGGGCGCATTCGTCCAGGGCAGCGAAGCCCGGATCGGCTTAGTCGCGACCAACTCGATCACGCAGGGCGAACAGGTCGCGCAACTCTGGCCGATCCTGTTCGAGCGCTGCAATCTGGAGGTCGCGTTCGCGCACCGTACCTTCGCGTGGGGGTCGGATGCACGCGGCAAGGCGCATGTGCACGTCATCATTCTCGGCCTCGACCGGCGGGAGGCTGCACGAGCGGAGAAACGCCTGTTCAGCTATCCAGAGGTCAACGGCGAGCCGGAGGAAAGCCATCACCCGGCTCTGTCGCCGTACCTGTTCGATGCAGGCGGGCTCTCCGATCCGTATCTGGTGGTCCGGGAAGAGAGCGCGCCGATTAACAGGATGCGACGCCTAAAGACGGGCGTTCAGATGATTGACAACGGCATTCTCACGTTCAAACAGGACGAATACGAAGAATTCGTCGCACGTGAGCCTGGGGCGCATAGGTTCTTCCGAAAATACATTGGCGGCGATGAGTACATAAACGGCTTCCACCGCTGGATTCTATATCTTGCTGATTCATCTCCTTCAGACCTTCGCAACCTTCCCGAAGTCAAGGACCGGGTCCGGAGGGTGCGTGAGTATCGAGCAGCCAGTCGCCGCCCGAGCACAGTTGCTATGGCTGCATACCCAACGAGCGTTGGCGTGGACGAGAGACTTTCCGAGCCCTTCCTCGTGTTGCCAAACACAAGTTCGGAACGGCGCGAATACATCCCCATCGGCTGGCTAACACCTGAGGCAATCGCGAATCAGAAGTTGCGGATTCTTCCTGATGCCACACTCGGCGAATTCGCTCTATTGACCTCTGCCATGCACATGGCATGGATGCGGACGGTTACGGGACGCATGAAGAGCGACTACATGTATTCCGTCGGTGTTGTATACAACACGTTCCCAGCGCCGCCGCAAGGCACAGACTTATCGAGACTCGAACCCCTCGCCCAAGCGGTGCTCGATGCGAGAGCCGCACATCCGGGTGAATCCCTGGCCGACCTCTACGATCCCGACCTGATGCCGCCGAACCTGCGCCGGGCACATCAGGCGCTCGACCGCGCGGTGGATCGTCTCTACAGGCGCAATGGGTTCGCTTCCGAGCGTGAGCGCGTCGAGCATCTGTTCATGCTGTATGAGAAGATGCGCGCACCGCTGGCGGTGAATACAAAGAAAAGGGTACGACGGAAGCGATGAACGCACCACTGTTCAAGGCAATTCCGCAATCGCAAGGGGCGATAACGAATGGCGAAACAACATTCGAGTTCCTGCAACGCGGCGGACGACCGGAGGCAATTGCAATCCGCCAGTGGATTGAGAATTGGTTTCGAGAGTACCCGGACGATCATGGGGAGGACCTGAGGAAGCGCCTCCAGTCGAAGAAGTTTGCCGAGTTCATGAGCGCGTACTTTGAGTTGCAGGTCTATTCTGTGCTGCGCCGACTCGGTTGCCGTGCGGAGGTTCATCCCGACTTCGCGGGAACGCAGGGGAAGGTTGACTTCGGGGTTACGCATGGCGAGGAAAGCTTCTATGTAGAAGCGACGGTATTCGGGATTGAGCAAGGGATTCTCCGCTCCAATGCCAACGAAGAGGATGCCGTTCGGAAGATAAGGGAAGCAATTCGTTGTCCTCATTCCGATGTTTGGATGGATGCCGAAGGCGAGCTTCTCAAGACGCTCGGAAAAAACCGCCTCGTCGGCCCGGTGCAAGAACTTCTGGACTCCTGCTCGCCAGATGCCGTTTTCGGCCTCGGAGAAGTGCATTCATGGCACAGACCTCAAACTTCGATCCAAGAAGGCGATTGGAAGTTGGATATCTTCTTGGCACGACCCATAGCTTCGAACCGCAAGGGCCAAGTGCAAGGCCGAGGATACGGCTCAGCATCTCGCGCTCCGCCTGGTCACCATGACCATGATTGGGATGATGCCGCGCGAGATGCGCATCGAGATGGTCAACCAGTTGACGCCAAGGCTCGATCGGAACCCGCATTCCCCCGCCTCTGGCCTGACGGCAGCGCTGGACGAGCTCTTTGACGAGCTGCGGCGATAGGCGCGGTATGGTGATTGACGCCCTGGAGAATTCCGCGGTATCCGCGGGCTCCTAGCTGCGGAGATTCGCAGCGGCTCAGAATTGCCGAAGGCCGGGTGCCAGCCCGGCCTTTCGACGAAACTGAGTTGAACCTGAAAGAGGGGTGCTCGGCCAGCCGCCCCTAACCCGAGCGGGATGATACCCGCTTTTCGTGGCTGGTTAAGTACGCCCTGAAAGGAGGGCGCCTTGGCGCATCTCCCAGGCTTCGACCTCGGCCAGCAATCATCACAGCCAGCCATCCCAGATGAACCCATCTTTCAGATGGGTGATACCGTTCGCTGCCGGACAAGCAGAATTCTTCTTCTCGTGACCGACGTGGATGGCGACGACATCTACTGCCAATACCTGCACTCAGGCGGGGCATTCATAGATCCGTTCTCTGCCGCAGGTTTGGAGATCGTCTACTGAATGTCGCTGGGTAGTAAGAAGCCCGGCGGGCCGGCAGCCACCGACCTCCAGGGTCGGTCCCGCACCTTAGTTTACGCCTACAGGAGAGAGACCATGAAACGCACGATCATCGGAGCAACGATATTACTGGCGGCAATCGCGCTAGCGCCGGTTCCCCTGCAAGCCGCCGAACCTTACATTGAGTCAGGCGCTACGCTCTCCGAGGGCGTGAGCCGTGCTTCCGCCATCGCTGCGGCGCAGTACGTCCAGGCCTGGGGCTATCGCTGCGACAGCATTTCCTCAGTCATCCCGTTCTCGTTCAGCGCCGGCCTTTACATCAAATGCAACGGCTATCGGTACTCCTACGAGATCGAGGACAAGGGCGGAAACTGGATTGTCACCCTCGATTAGAGAAGGCAGGAGATTGGTGCAAGACCGTCACTCCAGCGATCCACCAGAGGGGTCCCTCAAAGGAGAAACACCATGAGATGCACGATCCTTGCAGCAGCGATCTCGCTGGCGGCTCTTCCCGCTCTGGCGGACACTGATTCTTGGGCGGGCCGAGATATCTGCCGTGCCGCGGTCAAGACTTACTTCTTCCTGGGTGAGCCGCCAGCGGATGCGACTGATCAGGGCGAGTATTTCGGATTCGTCAGCGCTGCCGGTAATGTCTACACCTGCCGGCTCGCTGGAGACCGGGCAGTATTCCGGTGGTTGACCAAGAGCGGAGAGCCGATGCGAAGTGAGCTGACGAGATTCCGCGTGTCTGACGGTGTGCTGGTCATCAAGACGGACATGAGCACCGAGACATTCGAGAGGTAATCGGGCGTGTGGGTCTGGATTGACAGGGGGCTGAGGCTCCTCGGCGCTGGAGCGGCACTGGCTGCTGTGGGCGTGGCACTGTGGCAATTACCCATGCTGCGCGAATCCATTGAGACACCATCATTGGCGTCAGCTCAGGATTCCTATTATCGAGCGCACTACAACGCAACTCAGTCAAAGTTAGATATGGAAATGTCTTTGAGCAGGGTGCGCGTGCAAATAAGGCCGATGGATGCTTTCGAGGATGTCACAATAACGCAAGCCCTTCTCTGCGAAAGAGCAGAGATCTAACATTATCATTGCCGCGCACATATTGAATATTTGGCAATATTCTCTCTGGTAACGGCCGATGTATGTCGGCTGTTGTTAAGCCTGGAACATTGACCCCCTGTTGGGGGTGATCGGCGTCCAAATTTGACCCCCCATGGTTTGTGTCCATGAACACACCTCGTTGTTTGGACGGACGGGGTGGGGGGGGAGATGCTGGTTGTGGAAACGATCGCGAAGATCCGTCGGGATCATCTGGTGAGGGGCGTTCCGATCAAGAAGATCGCCCGGGATTTGAGGGTTTCGAAGAACACGGTGCGCAAGGTGGTACGGGGCGACGAGACCTCGTTCAGCTACGAGCGCAAGATCCAGCCGATGCCGAAGCTTGGGCCGTGGGTGGAAGAGCTCGAGCGCCAGCTGAAGGCCAACGAGAAGAAGGCACGCAAGGATCGGCTGTCTCTTCTGCGGATTCATGAAGACCTTGTGTCGCTGGGCTACAAGGGCGGCTATGACGCGGTTCGCCGCTATGCCAGGGCCTGGCGGCGCCGGTGGCGGCTGTTGTCGCCGTCGCAGGCCTTTGTGCCGCTGATCTTCGATCCCGGCGAGGCCTACCAGTTCGACTGGAGCCACGAGTACGCGCGTCTGGCGGGTGCGACGACCAGGGTGAAGGCGGCGCACATGCGGCTGTGTCACAGCCGGATGTATCTGGTCCAGATCTTTCCCCGCGAGAGCCAGGAGATGGTCTTCGAGGCGCACGAGCGTGCCTTCCGCTTCCTCGGCGGAGTCTGCCGGCGGGGCATCTACGACAACATGAAGACGGCGGTGAGCACGATCTTCGTGGGCAAGAAGCGGGACACCGCAACGGCTTTCGACACCCTGCTCGGCATCGGCACGCGCCTGCGACCCGCCGACTACCGCGACATCGTCGGACAACACGTCTGATCCCGGCAGGCCGGGCGCCAGCCACCGCCCGCCCTCCGATCCGCCTCAATCGGGGCCGTATACCGGCCCTCCAGCCTGCCTGACAGCACTCGAAACCAACTTCCTCAACTCCAACCTGGACTTGCCCCGTTTCGGTGGACACCTGATCAGTTGGGAGAAAGGAGTCCATGATGCCGATGACACGTCCACCCTATTCATCCGGTTTCCGGGAGCAGATGGTCGAGCTGGTTCGATCGGGCCGCTCGCCGGAGGAGCTGGCTCGGGAGTTCGAGCCTTCCGCTCAGTCGATCCGTAACTGGGTCGGCCAGGCCGACCGGGACGAGGGCCGCTCACATGACGGCTTGACCAGTGCCGAGCGCGAGGAGCTGCGACGGCTCAGGCGTGAGAACCGCCGGCTGCGCCAGGAGCGCGAGATACTGGCAAAAGCCGCGGCCTGGTTTGCTCGGGAGACCGGCTCGATCCCGTCCGGGTCTTCGAGTTCGTGAGAGCCAACCGGGCCTTCTATCCTGTCGCCACGATGTGCCGGCTGCTGGGGGTCTCCGCCAGCGGGTACTACGCGTGGCAAGGCCGGGCGCCGTCGGCCCGCGCCGAGAGCGACGGAGCAATGCTCGATCGCATCCGTGACATCCACCGCACCTCGCGCGGGACCTACGGCGCCCCCCGCATCCATGCCGAACTCGTCGCTCAAGGCCACGCTGTGGGCCGCAAGCGGATCGCCAGATTGATGCGTCGTGCCGGCTTGAGGGGCATCAGTCGGCGCAAGGGCACGCGGACGACGATACGGGATGCGCGTGCCCGGGCGGCGCCGGATCTGGTCGAGCGCGACTTCACCGCCGACGCACCCGATCGGCTCTGGGTCGCGGACATCACCTACATCCCCACCTGGGCCGGGTTCCTGTACCTCGCCGTCGTGCTGGATGCCTTCAGCCGCCGCGTGGTCGGCTGGTCCATGGCCAACCACCTGCGCACACAGCTCGTGCTCGATGCCCTCGACATGGCGCTCTGGCAGCGTCGGCCCGACGGCGTGATCCACCATAGCGACAGTGAGTATCTGCGGGCCGGTTCCCTCGGAGTGACCTGACCCGCACAGCGATAGACGCATCTAGACTGATAGGGCCGGCCGCCCTTGGGTGGCTTGACCCACACTCAGATCGACCGAGATGTCATTCCCCGGACATGTCGGCCACCCGGGGGCAACCGGTTGAGGTTCCGACCTCGACCGACATCGTGACCTGATGAGAGCCCGGCCTTGGGCGCCCCGTCACTGTCGTGTCCGACATCGGCTGAGTTCGGAGCCAACCCCTCCACCCATCATAGACCAGGGGGCGGACATGGCGACTGCGACAGCCGACAACATCCAGATCATCGGTGGCGTCGACACCCACCAGGACCTGCACACCGCCGCCGTCGTGAGCAACGACGGAACGGTGCTTGGTGCCGAATCGTTCTCCACCACCCGAGCCGGCTACCGTGCAATGCTTCGCTGGTTCCGCTCTCATGGCGAGCTGCTTCGTGTCGGAGTGGAATCCACCGGTACCTACGGAGCCGGCATCACCCGGCACCTGGCACTCTCGGGTACCGCCCGGCGCAGGACCTCCGGCGGTAGAGGGTCCCGATCCAGGGCGCGATGGATCACGAAGCGCGACAGGTCCATGCCGCTCTCCGCAGCCGCCCGGCCGATCCGATCCCACTCCGCATCGGTCGCCATCACGGCACGCTGGCGCCGCCCGCTGGCATCCTCCTTCATGGTCGCCATCCGTCTGAAAAAGCCTGCATCAACTGTGACACACCAGACCAATTTAGGGAAAATATATTATGAAACCTCCCAAGAAAATCCTCATGACCAGATGACTCGCATCACTTATAGGTTACGTACAGAACCCATCTATCTCACTATCAAGATCATTCTGATGTCCCACCCCAGCCTCCACACCCACATCCCCGAATGCAACTCCTCAATGACACACAATCAAATTCTATGTCGTTCCAACCATCCCCACCCGTCCTTGACAACAACCCTAAGCCACTGTATTATAACCCTCTTACAGGAGAAACCTGCAACCCTACGTCAGCCTCAATGTACCTAAAATCAAGAATATAAACTACACACCTGGACCAAGACCACCTTGCAGCGCGCAGGCTTGGTGTCCAAGGCACCCAGGCGCGGCGCCCACCGTCGCCGGCGCCCGCGCAAGCCCTGCGTCGGCATGATGCTCCATCAGGACGGCTCACGCCATGAGTGGCTGGCCGGCCAGGCGGCGTGCGACCTGATCGTCACCATGGACGACGCCACCAGCGAGATCTATTCGGCCTTCCTGGTCGAGGAGGAAGGCACCGCGTCCACCTTCCGCGCGCTGAAGCAGGTGTTCACCGACAAGGGGATGCCCAGCAGCCTCTACACCGACCGTGGCAGCCACTACTTCCACACCCCCGAGGCAGGCGGCAAGGTCGCCAAGGATCAACACACCCAGGTCGGCCGCGCCCTCCATCAGCTCGGCATCGAGCACATCGCTGCCTATTCGCCCGAGGCGCGCGGCCGCTCCGAGCGCGCCTTCGGCACCCTCCAGGACCGCCTCGTCAAGGAACTGGCGTTGGCGGGGATCGCGACGGTCGAAGCCGCCGACCGCTTCATCGCAGACACCTACCTGCCCGACCACAATCGCCGCTTCACCACCCCGCCCGAACTCGAAGACAGCGCCTTCGTGCCCCTCGAACACCCCGGCCAGATCGACGACATCCTCTGCCTGCACACAGAGCGCACAGTCGCCCGCGACAACACCGTGCGCTACGAAAGGCGCGTCCTCCAGATTCCCGCCACCCCAGCCAGACACCACTACGTCAAGGCCAGGGTCCGGGTCCACGAGTATCCAGACGGAACCCTCGCCCTCTTCCACGGGCCCCGACGCCTCGCCCGCTACACCGCCAACGGCGAGCCCGTCGAAACCCCAACCCGGCAGGCCGCGTGAGACGCTTCGACGCGACCGGCCGGCGCCCTGTGGACAAGTGGACAGCCGCGCCGCGCCTGACCACTTCCCCACAGGGCCAACCGCAACAACAGAAGCGGACATATGATGTGCTACGAAAACCGGACAAATCCACTTGCTAGCGACAGGCTTGAGCGGTGCCCGAAGCATCCGCACGGCGGCTGTTCTCTGGCACGGCACGGGACCTATGAGCGCAAGACGCCGCAGGGTGTGCGCGTCGCTCGCTGGTATTGCCCCGAGAGCCACACGACCTTCGGCCTGCTGCCCGATTGTCTGGCGGCGCGGCTGCCGGGCACGCTTGAGGTGCTGGAAGCTGTTGTGGTGGCGGCCGAGGGCGCACGGAGCCTGGAGGCGGCTGCGAACGAGGTGCGCCCCGACGCCATCGAACTTCCCGGCGCCATGCGTTGGGTCCGCCGCCGGGTGCGCTTGGTCCATAACGCCCTGGCTCGTGTCATCGGCCTGATCCCTGACCGGCTCGCGGGCTGCGTCGCCACCATGGGCGCGGTGCGCGATCGCCTCAAATCCAAGAGAGCCTTGATGGAGCTACGCGGCCTGCTCGCTGAGCAGCTGCAGATGCTGCCCGCGCCTTTGGGCTTCCAGCCCCATGGAATCGGCGTGACGGGTCGCAAGCCGGCCTTCCAACAAAGCATGGGGCCTGATCCTCCCGCGCTCAGTGCGTAGCGTCATGGTCCCGGGGCCGGGGGGCCCCACGAACGAGGACCGCACAGTGAACAACTCAGACGACGACCTTCACCAGGCGATCGCGCTCTTCCGATACGGCGTGATCGCCGACCTGGTGCATCTGCCGCTGGGAACAAAGGGGATGGTTGACAAGATGCGCGACAAGGCCGGCCAGCCCTACACCATCCCCGGAACCAACCGGACCCGCGTCGCCGCCGAGACGATCCGGGGGTGGATCAAGCTCTACCGCTACGGCGGCTTCGACGCGCTTTACCCCAAGCCGCGCACTGATCGCGGACAGCCCCGGCGCCTGCCGCCCGAGGTCGCCGAGCGCCTCATTGCGCTCAAGACCGACAACCCCACCTGGTCGGTGCGCGCCGTCATCCGGGCAGCTCGAGACGGCGGCGTCGATCACCCGCTCGCCCCGTCTAGGCGCTGCGTTTCGAGTAGGCATCGAGGAGGGAGTCGGCCCGCAGTGATCCCGTGCCGAGCTTGCGTATGCCGCTCGGCCGGCCTGACGGATGTGCTGCACTCATGGTCTTCGGCTCCTGCCGTTATGCGGGAGCTGGAGTTGACCCGGTTTCGTGGACGGTTATGGATTTGGGCGAGCGGGGGGTAGCTGGCTCCTTTCGTAGTTGACGGGTGACAGATATCCGATGGCGGAGTGGCGCCGTCGCGGATTGTACCAGCCCTCGATGAACTCGAAGACGGCCATCCGCGCTTCGGCGTGAGACCGGAACCTCCGGCGCTCAAGCAGTTCGCATTCGAGGGTCGCGAAGAAGCTTTCGCACATGGCGTTGTCGTAGCAATCCCCGACCGATCCGGTGGAGGGGCGCACGCCGGCGTCCCGGCATCGCTTGCCGAAGGCGAGCGAGGTGTACTGCGATCCCTGTCGCTA
Source organism: Dehalococcoidia bacterium (assembly GCA_965262385.1). GTDB lineage: Bacteria > Chloroflexota > Dehalococcoidia > Lucifugimonadales > CATOSD01 > CATOSD01. Next base: position 112,644 of record CBDHFB010000011.1, read on the forward strand.
TGGTGGATCACGCCGTCGGGCCGACGCTGCCAGAGCGCCATGTCGAGGGCATCGAGCACGAGCTGTGTGCGCAGGTGGTTGGCCATGGACCAGCCCACCACGCGGCGGCTGAAGGCATCCAGCACGACGGCGAGGTACAGGAACCCGGCCCAGGTGGGGATGTAGGTGATGTCCGCGACCCAGAGCCGATCGGGTGCGTCGGCGGTGAAGTCGCGCTCGACCAGATCCGGCACCGCCCGGGCACGCGCATCCCGTATCGTCGTCCGCGTCCCCTTGCGTCGGCTGATGCCCCTCAAGCCGGCACGGTGCATCAATCTGGCGATCCGCTTGCGGCCCACAGCGTAGCCTTGAGCGACGAGCTCGGCATGAACGCGGGGGGCGCCGTAGGTCCCGCGCGAGGCGCGGTGGATGTCACGGATGCGATCGAGCATTGCTCCGTCGCTCTGGGCGCGGGCCGACGGCGCCCGGCCTTGCCACGCGTAGTACCCGCTGGTGGAGACCCCCAGCAGCCCGCACATCGTGGCGACGGGATACATGGCCCGGTTGGCTCTCACGAACTCGAAGACCCGGACGGGATCGAGCCGGTCTCCCGAGCAAACCAGGCCGCGGCTTTTGCCAGTATCTCGCGCTCCTGGCGCAGCCGGCGGTTCTCACGCCTGAGCCGTCGCAGCTCCTCGCGCTCGGCACTGGTCAAGCCGTCATGTGAGCGGCCCTCGTCCCGGTCGGCCTGGCCGACCCAGTTACGGATCGACTGAGCGGAAGGCTCGAACTCCCGAGCCAGCTCCTCCGGCGAGCGGCCCGATCGAACCAGCTCGACCATCTGCTCCCGGAAACCAGATGAATAGGGTGGACGTGTCATCGGCATCGTGGACTCCTTTCTCCCAACTGATCAGGTGTCCACCGAAACGGGGCAAGTCCAGGGTATCACAGGTGGGTTGATCCAGACGGCTTGGGGAAGGGGATCCGGTTGTGGGATCCCTCGAACGAAGCGTTCGGGATGACGGGTCCAGGCGGCTTGAAGGGTCCGCCCGCGCTGCTCCAGCACGCTCTGGGTTCGATTGTGATGGACGTCGTCCGGGGTGAGCATCGCGATCCCGCCATGGCGATGTTCGGTGTTGTACCAAGGGAAGAACGTTCGGCAGAAGGCGATCGCGGCGGTGATGTCGTGGAAGCGGCCAGGGAAGCCGGGGTGGTACTTCAGGGTCTTGAACTGGGCCTCGGAGAAGGGGTTGTCGTCGGACACCTGAGGGCGGCTCAGTGAACGGGTCACGCCGAGGTCGGCGAGCAGTTGTGCGGTGCACTTGCTCGTCATCGGCGCGCCGCGGTCGGAGTGCAGGGTGAGCACCTGGGGCTGGACGCCCTGTTTGTGGCAGGTCTCTTCGATGAGACGACCGGCCAGCGCCGAGTTCTCCCGGTCTGCGACCATCCAGCCGACCGCGTAGCGGCTGAAGATGTCGAGCACGACGTAGAGGTAGAAGTACGTCCACTTGGTCGGCCCCAACAGCTTGGTGATGTCCCAGGACCAGGTCTGGTTCGGCGCCGTGGCCACCAGCTCGGGCTTGGTGTACTGGGGATGCTCGCGCTGATTGCGCCGCTCTCGGACCGGCTGATCGGCGGCCAGGATCCGATACATCGTCCGCTCCGAGCACAGGTAATGGCCTTCGTCGAGCAGCGTCGCCACGACCTCCGCCGGCGCACGGTCGACGAAGCGCGGGCCGGCGAGCACATCGAGGATCTGCTCGCGCTCGGCTTCACACAGCGCCCGGGCGGGCGTCGGACGGGGCTGCCGGTGCCCGGGAGTTGACCTCTGACGACGGTAGAAGCTCGCCCGTGACACGCCCAGTGCTTGGCAGGCCGGCGCCACGCCGACCTGCGCCGCAAGCGGTTGGACCGCGATCAAGAGCGCGTTCCGTGTTCGAGGTTCAATCCCAGCAGCCCGGCAACTTTTCCCTGCACGTCCAGGATCGTGTGCGCGGTGTGATGATTAGAAAATTGATTTTAGGTACATTGAGGCTGATGTAGGGTTGCAGGTTTCTCCTGTAAGAGGGATATAGTACAATGGCTTAGGGTTGTTGTCAAGGACGAGTGGGGCTGGTTGGAACGACATAGAATTTGATCGTATGTCATTGAGGAGTTGCACTAGGGGAAATGGACGTGGAAGCTGGGATGGAACATCTATACAATCAGGATGACTCGATGAGTGGGGTTCGTACGTAACCTATAAGTGATACGGGTCGTATGGAGATGAGTAATTTCCTAGAACCATTTGCGAATCGGTCTTCCATATGGAGATTTGCTGTGTCGTGGCTGATGCAGGCTGTTTCAGACGGATGGCGGCCATGAGGGAAGATGCAAGCGGGCGGCGCCAGCGTGCCGTGATGGCGACCGATGCGGAGTGGGAACGGATCGGCCGGGCGGCTGCGGAGAGCGGCATGGACCTGTCGCGCTTTGTGATCCATCGCGCCCTGGACTGGGATCCACTGCCGCCGGAGGTCCTGCGCCGGGCGGTACGCGAGATGCTGGTGCTGTCCAGTCTGGAGGAGAGGCGGCTGCGCGGGGCCGGTACCGGAAGGGTCTGGGAGGACGCCTGCGACGCGGTGGACGAATGGATCGAGCGGGAGGGCATGCTGGAGGGGCTGACCGATCCCGGCGCGGCGAACCGCTGGAAGGCGGTGGAGCCGGCCGGGGAGGACGAGCCATGACGGAGGCGGCGGGGCGGTCCGGCAGGCGGCAGCGGAGCCTGCACTGCAAGCCTGCGGAGCAGGTGATGATCCGGGAGCGCGCGGAGGCGGCGGGCAAGACCGTGTCGCGCTATGTGATGGAGCTTGCGCTCGCCGACGATCCGGACCGTCATCCCCTGGTGCTGACGGAAGAGGAACAGGCTGAGTTGCGGGATGGGGTGCGGGAGTTGCAGGCATTCGTGCTGGCTCTCCGGCGCGAGCTACCGGGCGGCAGCGGGCTTAGCCTGCTGAGCGCGGTCTCTGTGCTTGCACGGGAGCGGGCGCCGTGAGCCGAAAGCGGCGCCGCCGGAAGGTGGGCAAGCACATCTCGCTCTCGGCGACGGACGCGGATTGGGAGACCGTTCGCAGCAACGCGAAGCGGCGCGGCCTGTCGATCGCGCGCTACCTGGTGGAGCTGGTGGAGCGGGACGCTTCGGAAGAGGGCGCAGGTCTTGAGCTGACGCTCGCTGCGGAAGAGCAGCGGGAGCTGCTGGAGGCGGTGCGGGAGGTTCGCGCGCTGATGCTGGAGGGGGAGGATGCGGGTCCCCTTGTGCGCGACATGCAGGAGCGGATCGCGGTGCAGTTCGACGCCTGGGCGTCTGCCCTGGTCGCGTCGGGCCGCTCGGAAGAGCTGTGCGCGGCGTTGGGCCGGGTGGTGGGCGAGGAACGGGCGCGCATCGCTGCGGCCCCGGTCGTGGCCTCGGTCGCGCCGTCTGCCGCGAAGCGGGCGAAGGTTCCGCAGGCCGGCGATGGGAAGACGGACCCCCGCCAGAACCGGCTGTTGTGAGGCGGGCGCCGTCTCCGCCGCGACCTCGGTGAGGTGCATGGAATCGTCCATACGGGGGGAGAGGCAACGTGACTGCGGAGCGCGACGGCAAGAGCAGACGGACGGGCCAGCCGGACCTCCTGGCGAGCCTGCCGGACGAGCGGCAGGTTCCCGGTATCGATCCGGCCGTGATCGAGAAATTGCTAACCGAGGTGCGGGACCTCCGGAATGAATTTGCCGGATTGAAGGAAGTGGTGTCCGCCGAACGGCCGGCGCCGGTGACACTTGAGGACCTCCGCGAGCAATTTGCCGGACCGAGGGAAGCGGAGCCCGCCGAAGGGCCCGCGCCGGTCACGCTGGAGGCGCTCGAGGCCTGGGGCGACAAGCACGTGGCCCGTGTCGCCGAGGCCGCGCGGACCGCGGACACGCCGGGGGAGGACGAGGTGGTAGCCCGTCTCGGAAGGATAAAGGAAAAGCTGGCGGAAGTGACTGCGACGGTACGACGCCAAAATGCCAAGCTGAGCAGCATTGGGAACGAGCGCGCGGCCGCGCGGACGGCGGACACGCCGGGGGACGATGCGGCGGCAGCCCGTATCGAAAGGATAGAGGAAACGGCGGCGAAGGCAGAAGCGGCGGCAGAGCGCATCGATGGGGGACTGGAAAGCACTGCGGACCGGGTTGCGGCCGAGATCAAGGGGATGAAGAACACCGACACCAGGATGGACACGGGCCTCGGGTCGACGCGCGCCCATGTCACCCGGGAGACCCGCCGGGCCAATCCGGCTCTCGGAGGCAGCCGCACGCACACGGCCGGGCCGAGGTTCGGCTGGTGGACGATGCTTGCGGGCTTGATCGTCTTGGTCTTCGGCATGCTGATCGAGAGCCGCATCCACATCCTCTACCGATGGCTGTGGACCGGTTGAGCCGGTGGCGTTCCCCCTCTCTGCCTCTGCCGCGCACCGGCGTGGCCGTCCGCGAGGCCTGAGCCGATGGTAGCCACGGTCGTGGTGCTTCGTTCGTCCGCCGTGGCAGTGATCTATTACGAGCGCGACGGCTACTACGCCAGGAACGACCCCGAGCACCGCCAGGCGAGTTTTTGGTACGGGGATGCGGCGAAGGCGCTGGGGCTCAGGGCCCACGTGCATCCATCGCGCTTCGAATCGGTGCTGTCGGGATACGTGCCCGGGACGGATCTGCGTCTCGGCCGGATGCGCGAGGGGCAGCACGAGCACCGGCCCGGCTGGGACATCACCCTGTCGGCGCCGAAGTCGGTGTCGCTGGAGGCGCTGGTGATGGGCGACCGCCGCGTGATCCGGGCTCACGACGAGGCGGTGCGGGCGACGCTCGGCTTCGTGGAGGCGGAGCTTCTGCAGACCCGGGGCTGGGACCCGGCGACCCGCCGCCGCCCCCGGGTGAGCGCGAATGGCATGGTGGTGGCGGGGTTCCGGCATCTGGCGAGCCGCGACCAGGACCCGCAGCTGCACACCCACTGCGTGCTGGCCAACATAACGCGCACTGCCTCGGGCGAATGGCGGAGCGTGGAGCCGACCAGGATCCGCCGCAGCCAGAAGCTGATCGGAGCGTATTACCGGAACGAGCTGGCGCGGCGCCTTCAGGCGCTCGGCATGGCGGTGGCGCCGACCCTCGTAGGCCGGGTCCCGGGGTTCGAGCTTGCGGGTTACGAGCGCTCGTTCATCGATGCCTTTTCGGGCCGGCGCCGGGCGATCCTGGAATACCTGGAACAAAAGGAGCAACCCTACACGGCGGAGAATACGCAGAAGGCGGCGCTGCGCACGCGCCGGCACAAGGAGGACCGCACTCTCGCGGACCTCGTGCCGGAATGGCGCGCGCGGGCGCAGGCACTGGGGCTGGTCCGGGAGAGAATGGCCCTCAGGCCGCCCCGGCCCCTCGACCCGCTGACCGGCGAGCGGGTGAGAGTGCCGCGTGTGCCTGCGCCGGACCTGCCGGCCAACGAAATCCGCAGCCAGAAGCGCGCGCCGGCGCTGCCGGCGCTGCCGAGGCAGCCCCGCGACGGCGTTGCCGAAGGGGCGGAAGCGCGCCTCACAGGCGCGGGCTTCCGGGCGCCGGCGGAGCTGTCGCTCAAGCCGGAGCGGGGCGTTCTGGTGGCGGTGGCGCGGGCGGTGGCGCATGTTGAGGAGAGGCGCACGGCGATCCCGGAGGCCGAGATGCGGGCGGTGGCGCTGGGCCATGCACCGGGGCGCTACACGCTGGCCCAGGTCGACGCGGCGATCGCACGGCTTGTGCGTGACGGCGAGCTGATCGAGGTGGAACGCCGGGGGATGGACCGGGCTTTCGTCACCGACCGGGCGGTGAAGGCTGAACGCCGCGTGCTGGCGTCGATGCGGGCGGGGCGCGGCAAGGGCATGGCGCTGGCGAACGGGGAGATGGTGGAGAAGCGGCTCGAGCCGTCGCGCCTCACCCGGGGCCAGAGGGAGGCGGTCCGCACGGTGCTGTTGTCGAACGACCTCGTGATCGGCGTGCAGGGCCATGCCGGCAGCGGCAAGACGACCATGCTGAGCGAGGTGAAGGAGCTGCTCGGGGAGCGGAAGATACAGGGCCTGGCGCCGTCGGCCGTGGCCGCCCGGGTTCTCGCCAGGGAGGCCGGCATCCCCACGCGGACGCTGCAGTACTTCCTGACCCGCTTCGGCGACCTCTCCGACCCGGCGCGGCTGGCGCGGGCCCGGGCGGAGTACGCGGGCGCGGTTCTGGCGGTGGACGAGGCCTCGATGGCCGGCAGCGTTCGCATCGAGGCGCTGCTGCGCATCGCGCGCGCGTTGAAGGTGGCGCGGGTCGTGCTGGTGGGCGACACCAAACAGTTGAAGGCGGTGGATGCGGGGCAGCCCTTCCGTCTGCTGCAGAAGGCGGGCATGGCGACAGCGACGATGAAGGAGGTGAAGCGCCAGCGCGACCCGGAGCTGCGGGCTGCGGTGGGTCTCGCCCGGGAAGGGGAGCCGGGGGCTGCGATCGCGGAGCTGGGCAATCGGGTGCGGGAGGCGCCTCCGGAGGAGCTCGGCATCGAGGCGGGGCGCCGCTGGCTCGCGCTGGCGCCGGAGCACCGGGCGAACACCCTGATCCTCGCCCCCACGCACGCGATCTGCCGGCAGGCGAACGACACCGTGCGCGAGGGGCTCGGGGAGGAAGGCGCGTTGAGAGGCCGCACACTCGCCGTCGAGCGCCTGGTCAACCGGCGGCTCACCCGGGTGCAGGCCTCCGACATCCGGAGCTACGAGCCCGGCGACACCATCGTGTTCCATCGCGACGTCTACGGCTGCCGCGCGAGCGACGTCTGCATCGTCATGGGCCGCGACGACGGCAGGGTCGTGCTGGCCCATGCGGACGGCGAACGCCGCTTCCGGCCCTCGGGCAATGCGTCGCGCTATCTGGGCCTCTACGACACCGAACGGATCGAGTTGCGCGCCGGCGACCGGATCCGCTGGACGCGCAACCGCAAGGCGCCCCCCGCCCGCTTCGGCCATCCTCGGGCGCCGGACCTGGTCAATGGCGGAGAGGCGGAGATCGTGGAGATCGGATACAAGCGGGTGCGCTTCCGCGACGGGGAGCGGGAGTTTCGGCTCGCGCTCGGCGACCCGCAGCTCCGCCATCTCGATCACTTGTATTGCTCGACCGTGCATTCTGCACAGGGCCGGACGGCGCGGGGGGCGATCGCCGTGCTGGACGCAGGCGGCTGGGTCGACCCCGAGCTTTTTCATGTCGAGCTCAGCCGGGTCTCCGAGGCGTTCCTGCTGCTGACCGACGACCGTGAGGCGCTGATCGAGCGCCTGGAGGCGCAAGACTGGAGCGAGGACGGGGCGCTGGAGGCGCTGGGGATCGACCTTTCCGAGCCCCCCGTGGTGGACCCCGAAGAGTTTGCGGCGCTGGCGGCGGACTGGCGGGCAATTCTGCGGGAGGGCGAGGAGACGAACACCCTTCCCTTCTTCCTCACGGGCTACCGGGACGTGATGGCGCGGGCTGCGGCACTGGCGCAGATCGAGGACCTCCCGGAGGACATGCGCCGCCTCACCGGCACCATGCTGGCGGAACACGAGGGGCATCTCGCGCGTGACCGCGAGGTGCGCGGCCTCGTCGAGCGCGTGCGCGACCATTGGCGGCGCTGGCCGGAGCTCGGCTGGGCGGCCTCCGCGCAGGGACTGCCCATCGAGGAGCTTGCCGAACACGATACCTGGCGCGAGGAAGGCGCGGCGCTTCTGGAGGCCGTGGCCCGGCTCGGGGCGGAGGGCGAGGCCGCACGCCATCTCCGTGCCATGCCGGGAGCGCGCGCCGGTCTGGAAGAGGCCGTCGAGATGCTCGAGCGCACGCGGCTCCTCGACGATGCCGAACGCTTCGAACGGGCGTGGCACGCGCTTTGCGAGCGGGCTGCGGAGATCGGCGTCCCGGAGCTGCATGCGCCCGGCCACCGGCTGGTGGCGGAGGCGGGCGAAAGGCTCGAGGCCGCCGAGGGGATCGATGCGGGCGCGCGGCGCGCGGCGGCGGAATGGCGGAAGATCGAAGCGGCGCAGGTGGCGCTGGCGGAAGAGGTGGGCACCCTGCCCGGCCGCATCGCGGCGTGGCGGGAACGCCGGGCGGACCTGCCGCAGGACGAGCCCGGCGGGCTCGATCCGAAACATCCCGCACGCCGCGCCTGGCGCGAGGAAGGCGGCACACTGGAGGCAGTGGCCGAGGACATGCTGCGCCCCAAGAGCGTCCACGCGCCGCACCTGGACGCCGTGGAAGGCCAGCGCGCGGGTATCCGGCAGGCGGAGGAGGAGGTCCGGGAGGCGCTGCAGGACGACCGCTACCGGGCATTCGGGTGGCTGACGGAGGAGGTGGTCCGGCAGGCGGGCGAGACCCGGACCGAGGCGTTCCATGTGCCCCGCTATGGCGAGATGGTTGCAGAGGCGCAGGCGCTCTCCGGGCAGGAGGCGCTGCCGGCGCACACGCAGAAGCTCGCCGCCTCGTGGCTCGACTACCATGCCAGGTGCGAACCGATCTGCCGGCAGATCCGGGAGTTGCCCGCACGGGTGGACGCGCTGACGGCGGACTGCCCCGAACGTCCCGCGACGCTCGACTCCCTGCGCGGCTGGCGGCAGCGGGCGGAGCCCCTGCTCGCCGAGACCCGCGCGATGCCGGAGAAGGACGGCCCGCACGCGCCCCACCTGGCCGCCATGCCGGGCGAGCGCAAGGCGCTGGTCAAGGCAACGAGCAGCCTCGAGAGCGCGCTGCTCGCGGTCAAGGCGGAGGAGCTCCGCCGAGACTGGCACACGCACGTGTCCCGAGCCACGACCGCCCACGCCCATCCCTTCTACGTGGTCGGCCACACCGAGCTGATCGACCGCCTCCAGCAACTCCGAAACCAGCCTGCCGTTACGGCGCTGCCCGCCAGCGAACTGGCGCAGATCGACTCCATCCTCGGCGAAGCCCAGCGGCAGAACCGAGCCCTCTCACACGTCCAGGAATATCTGGCCCAGATCGAGCCCTGCCGCACCCGCCTGCAGCAGCTAAACGAACTCGCCCATACCCAGAGATTGGAGCTCCGCGACGTACCCTCCTACAACGAATGGCACGACACCGCAGAACGCCTCCTCGCGGCGGGGAAGGCCATCGTCGATGACCACAAGACCTACGGCCCCTGCCTCAACCACACTTTCCATGCGTGGATGGACGTCCATGCCAGCATCCGCGAGCTCGAAAGCGCCCTCGGCGACGACACGACCTCTCTTCGCCACCAGCAGCCCGAGCTCTACCTCCAGCCCATCACACGCCCCGTCCCGACCCTGGACGAAGCCAAGGACGCCGACGCGAGCTACCGCCGCCTCCGCGACGAGTGGCACAAGCACGTCGCCCTCGCAGAATCGACGCAAACCCACCCCTACCACCTCGAGGGCCACGCCGCGCTCATCGACGCCATGCGCGAGCTCCGCAACCTGCCCGATCTCGCCACAAACGCTCGGCAGGCCCTCGATACCCTGCTCCACGACTACACCCATCTCCACCGGGACCGGCAGCACATCCACGCCTACCTTGACGAAGCCGAGCACGCCTTGGAGAAGTACCAGAGCTTCGAGGACACCATGCAAGCGCTCAGCTCTCTGGACGTCCGCCTTGAGGACCTCGCAGGCTATGGCGAATGGAAGGACCGCACCCTGCGCCTGGCCGACGCCGGCGAGGCCATGCTCGCAGACTTGCAACACTACAGAATTCACCTGAAGGAAAATCCCGACCTTGCCCACCGCATTCATGCTGACGTTCAGCGTCTCAACGCCGCCATCGGCCGCGACGACACCTCCATCGGTCGCGAACGACATCAATCCCCGTCCGAAGACGAGAAGACCGCCGAACGCCTTTCACAACGCCGCGGCATCAAGCCCTAGCGCTCGCCGCAATTGGCATCCAGCGACACTGGACGGGCTCCCCGGTCCTCCATGATTTCAGCGGGGTCCGTGATGACCACGGCCCACGGCTCCCTTCCCAAGAATCCACTAGCCTTCGCTCCCCTTGGCGCCGTCGGGCTGCTTGGCCGCGAAGGCCTGTCGCACGAGCTCCATCGCGTAAGGAACCTGGCGGGCGTTATCCACCTCCAGCTGGACGTCGCCGTTGCCCCAGAGCCCGAGATTGGTGATGTCGGCGGCAAGCCTGCGTGGGTCGGAGATGTCGTCGAAGCGCATGTTGAGGGTGAGCAGGAGCCGGCGCTTCTGCGGTACGATGTCTGTGAAGTTGGTCTGCGTCTTGTAGGCGACATAGTGCTTCGTGAACTCTTCGCGGACCTCCGGCGCGAGCGCGAGGATATCCTGCCTGACCGCCTCGAAGAGGTCGTGCATCGGTGCGCCGGGACGCAGATGCGGATGATGCTCGATGGCGTAGCGGCCGGCGCCGGCGCGCGGGGTCCTGTACGGTTCAAGGACACGGTCGGGGAGGACCGGACGCTTCCAGATCCCGACCGCGTCGTCAGCGAGACGCGCGCCGCGGGCGCAGATGGCATCGCCGTCCCGGCGCTCCGCCTGCCGCAGATCGGCGTTCAACCGCAGCGGGCTGTCGCGGTATCCCTTCTCGGCATCGCGCTTGTCGCGGAAGGGCCTGTTGCCCATCTCCGTGTTGAAGGCGGTGAGGGTCAGGTTGCCCAGCGTATGGCTGTCAATCGGCTTTCAATACTGACCCCCAATCGGCGTGCAAAGTTGACCTAGCGCCAGGCGAAGTCCTGGGAAGGAGGATGAGTTGATCTGAAACCTTTCGACGCTGCCCAGCGGGTTCGACTCCCGCCCGGCAAAGGCGCAGCCCGCCAGCCGGAAGCGAGTCTTGCATGGCGTGCGGCAACGCGCGTCGTGAAGCGTAGACAGCGGGTGACGAAGCGTCGCAGTGAGCCTCGAGAGTTGCAATGACGACGCCTTCAGTGTGGTCAATCTGGGGGCAGCACCGGAAGCGCCGCGAGCGGCGAGGCGTGACGGGTCGTCCGGGGTCGTGGACCGGCGCAGAGTTACAGGATGGGGAGCCAGGAAACCTGGGAGATCCTGCTTTTGCCCGTGGGCAAGGTCGCTGGAGGGGGGGATGGCCAGCGTGAACAACATAGATCCCGGCCCGTCGTCGGGCCTGCAGGGCGGCGGGAACGCGGAAGCGGACACGAAGGCGCAGGCACCTGCGGAGCTGGCTGGCGAACCAATAAGCCGAAGGACGCGCGGAGCAGGAAGTCGTAGCGCCCTGATAGTACCGCCGAAGGCGGGGAACCGTGGCCATCGGGACCCGCCGGAGGGAAGCGGGGCGTCACATGTCCAGAGCCACTGACGGGACACGATGGAGGAGACGCTGCGCTCCACGAACACGTCAACGAAACAGCAGTGGATAGCCGAACAGGCGAGGGTGCACCCGGATCGGGTGTTCACGTCCCTGCACCATCTGATCGACGGCGAGTGGATGCGCGAAGCGTATCGCCGAACGCGCAAGGATGGGGCGACGGGCATCGACGGCGTGACGGCCGCCGGCTACGAGAAGGACCTTGAGGCCAATCTCGAAGGCCTCCTGGACCGGATCAAGTCGGGCCACTACTTCGCGCCGCTACATCCCCAAGGCGGACGGCACGAGACGGCCTCTCGGCATCCCGACGTTCGAAGACAAGGTGGCGCAGCGGGCGATCCTGATGCTGCTGGAGCCGATCTACGAGGGCGACTTCCTGCCGTGCTCGTACGGCTTCCGGCCCGGGCGCTCGGCCCACGACGCCCTGTGCGCCTTGCGCACAGGCATCATGGAACGAGGCCAGCGGTGGGTGATCGATGCGGATGTGTCGAACTACTTCGATAGCATCTCGCACACCCACCTGCGCGCATTCCTCGACCTGCGGATCAAGGATGGCGTCATCAGACGCATGATCGACAAATGGCTGAAGGCGGGGGTTCTCGAAGACGGGGTCCTGCGACGATCCGAGACCGGTACGCCTCAAGGCGGGGTCATCAGTCCGCTGCTCAGCAATATCTTGCTGACCCCGTTCGATTGGGAAATGCGCCGACGCGGCTATCGACTTACTCGATATGCCGATGATTGGCTGATCACGTGCCGCAACCACGGGGAAGCCCGCGCGGCACTGGAGGAGGCCAGGCGGATACTGGCGAAGCTGGGTGTGACCCTGAACACCGGGAAAACCCGTATTGTCCATGTCAGACACGGGTTCGAGTTTCTCGGCTACAAGATCAAACAGGGCAAGCGGCCTCTCAGGCTGCAAGCCTCGAAGATCACGAGCGGGGTTCGCGGGGGAGCGCGCTATGCGGTTCCGCGTGAAAAATCCATCCGGCACTTCAAAGACCAGATCCGCCAGCGTACTCGGCGCAAGGCTCCTGTCAGTACGCAGGAGTTGATCGACCAGATCAACCCGGTCATTCGAGGTTGGGGCCAATATTACTGCAAGGCCCACGTCCGCAAGCTCTTCCACCAGCTTACCGCGAGCCGGCAGGCCTCGCGCTCGGTGAGCCGCTCCAGGGCCGCCTCGAAGCAGCGCCGATAAGCGTCGCGGGGGAACAGGGCGTCGCGGTAGACCAGGTTCAGCAGCGCCATCGGCTTGCGCTTCAGGGAATGGATGACATGGCGGTAGTTGACGATGTGCACATGGGTGCCCGTCTTGCTCGGCCGCCCGCGCGGCAGCGTGAGGTGCCGGGTGCCGCTGAGGAAGAGCTCAAGGCGGTCGTCATAGAGGCGCACGCCGAGACGGTGGCCGATCAGGCGCGAGGGCACGGTGTAGAACACGCGGCGCAGGGTGAAGCCGGAGGACGAGGTGACCACGACGCTGGTCTCCTCGTAGTCGGCGGTGGGCATCGCCGGCAGGTCCTGCAGGAGCGCACGCTCGGCGTTGATACGCTTGGCGCGGTGGGCGTTGGCGCGTCCCACGACCTCGGCGATGAAGGCGCGATAGGCGTCGAGATCGTCGAACTCGGCCGAGCCGCGCAGGGCGAGCGCGTCGGCGATGGTGCGCTTGAGATGGCCGTGCGGCCCCTCGATCGATCCGTTCTCGTGAGCCACGCCCCGATTGTTGCGCGAGACCGTCATGCCGTAGTGGGCGCAGAGCGCCTTGTAGCGCTCGGTCATGTCCTCGGCTTCGTCCTTGCGCAGGTTGCAGAAGGCCGCCGACAGGCTGTCGGTTCGGTGCTCGCGGGGCGCGCCGCCGAGATGCCAGAGCGCGCCCTGCAGCCCCTCCGCCAGTGCCGTGAAGCTCTCGCCGCCGAGTACCACCCGGGCGTGGGCGAAGCCCGACCAGGCCAGGCGGAAGTGGTAGAGCATGTGATCCAGAGGCTGGCCGGCGACGCTCACGCCGAGAGAGCCCATATGGGTGAAGTCCGAGAAGCCGCCGTGGCCCGGCTCATGCGTCTGGCGGAAGATCACCTCCTGCTCGGGGCCGTGCTCGGCCCGCCAGGCACGGATCCGCCGCTCCAGGGTGCGCCGGACGCCGGGATCCAGGTCCGGGTGCCGCTGCATCAGCGCTTCGAACACGCCCACCGAGCGGATCGTCGAGACCGCAAAGCGCACCGGGCCCGTGCCCGACGGGTGCTCCCACTCCCGCTGCGACAGACGCTCGAGCTCGGCCCCCAGCTGGCCTGGAGGCGGCGGCGAAGCCAGAAGCGGCCCCACCACCGCAAAGCGCAGCCGGGCCCACTTCTCGCGCCGGACGCTTCCGTCGTCCTTGTCCATTCCGGCATCCCTCCCTCGCCGCATCGGAGAGATGACGATGTAGAACGCCCTATCAGTTCATCACAGAAACACTTTCTGCGGGCGGCACCGGGCCATCGCCGAGCCCGCAATAGCCCGTCCACGGCATGAACCAGACCAGGCTCCGCAGCAGACGCTCGCCGAAGCGTTCGCCCTGCATCTGCCGCAGCACAAAGAGCAGCGGCGCCTCCTCGGACGGCATCACCAGCTCGCCCCGCTTCGCCCGCCAGAGCTCCGTCGCCGGGAACGCCTCTCGCCACCACTGCCGCCAGCGGCGCAGTGTGGCGATCGGAATCCCCCACCTCCGCTCGATCGTCTGCAACCGCACGCCGCCTCTCAGCATCAGCGCGCTCACCAGAACGAACAGGGCGCCCAGATAAAAGCGGCGCCCGAAGAACCGCACCGACGCCGGTGTCGCTCGCAGGCGGCAATCCGCGCAGCAGAAACTGAACCGCCGCGTGCCCGCGTCCCTCAGCCCGGCCGCCAAACCGTACGGCTTGCGCGGATACGTCGCGCTGTGAAGCTTCCCGGGGCAGTGTCCGCAGCCCGCCTCGCGGCAGCGCGCCGCTTCGGCCTCATCGACCTCGTGCAGCCATGCCCAGACCAGGGCGTTGCAAAGCATGGAGTGGTGAAAGAGGTTGTGCGACATTGAGCTCGTCTCTGGCGATCTGGACCGTCACCACGAGACAAAGCCCCTCGGCGAACTTCTTGCAAGATCGCCGAGGGGCACCCAGCTCCAAACATCAGCTAAAGCGAGCGGATCAGGCCCCGATCCCCGCTGAAAGCCTGTGCACGCTCACATGGCGGCTCCGGCGTCGACAAGGCGGGGAGCGGCCGGGAGGACTCCTCTCCACCGCCTCGGGCCGCGCCCGTGCCGGGCGCTTCGCTCCGCCTCGTCGGGATGAGCCGAGCGCTATCGCGGCGCAACACCGCGCAGACGGCGGGCCGGCGGCATGTGCACCGGTGGCGGTGATTCTGAGCTTGGGGCCGGGAGGCAAACGGCACGTGATGCGCTGAATTCAGGCGAAACGATGTGGTGTCGCACCGAAGGGCATCGAGACGGTGTCCCGAACGACAGTTCTCGGCATGCCGAGCCTTTTGAAGACGGCAGCGAAGGGTTCCGTCAAATGTCGGCCAGCGTGATTTTCCCGCGACTTGAGTCCGGCCCAAATTCGACTTCCGCGGCCCTGTGTATCAACGTCCTGATGGCAGACTTGAGGAAGCGTTCGTCCTCCGGTGTATGCGGCGTGGCCTGACCGACAGCCTTCCTGGCGCTTGCCCCGCCCTTGTTCGTGCTCAGTTCGCCTATTCGACGAAGAACCTTTTTCGAGACGCCGAAGCGCACGGCGGCTGCGTCGCGACCCCCGGCCATTTGCTCCAGCTTGGTCAGGCAGAAGTACGCCATGGCCGGCAGTTTTTCCTTGTCGTCAAGATGGTCCAGGTAGCGGTCGAACATGCTGTTGACGTTCCGGCTTCGCTTAATGCCGACGCGTGGGGGGTCTGGAAAGGCGGGAGGCGTCGGTGGTGCAAGGTTGGCTCTGACCGTGGGAATCCCAGTTCTCGCATGCGCGCTCAGTGTGGGCGGCCCAGGCGGCGGGTTCCGGTCCACGATTTCGGACCGGTCGAAACGGAGCCTGAACGTATCGGGGCCGCGCACGAGGCCGACAACGAATTCCCAGTTGGGTATGTAGTGGGCCTCGACCGCGAAGCGCGCCGCCTCTTCGGACGCATAATGTTCCTTGAGCTCGAAGCGGACCCGTCCGTTCTCGGCCTGCACGCGGAATCTGTCTTCCTCTTTGTCCAGCGGGGCCGCCCGGGACCAGTCGATATCCGGCCCGTGCTCGATTCGGTACTCGAGGGCCACGACATGCGGATCGTTCATCGCCACGCGCTTTCTCCCAATGCTCGCCTGGAGGTCATGGACAGGGCGGGAATGGACTTGGCCATTGCGGAGTCGCCGGATCAGGCGGCGTACCGATTGACAGGCTCTGGCTTGCAGTGCGGAGGCAAACCCGACCACAGGGGCCGGCGTGTCAGCCAGCCTCGGTGGCGGCGATGCGGAGCTTCCCGCCGGCGGCCGAGCGCGGCTGCCGAATGACGATGTCGACGTCGCGTCCGAGCGTGGTCAGTAGGCGGAACAGGCGTTCCAGCGAGTACTCGCGGAAGTCGCCCCTCAGGAGCCGCGACACGTCGGGCTGGGAAAGGCCGAGCAGGCGCGCGGCTTCGGTCTGCGTGATGCCGCGCTGGCGGACGATGATGTCGATGCGGCTGACCAACTCGGCCTTCACGAGATGGGCGTCGGCATCGGGCACGCCGAGATCGGCGAAGACGTTGCCGCTCCCGCGTTCCACGGTGACGTCGGTGGCTTTCATGGCGTCAGTCTCCAGGATGCGTGTCACGGTAGTGCTCCTCGGCGATCCGGAAAGCGCTTCAGATCCGCTTTGCTCGAACCGACCCATTGGACTGGCTTCAGCATGGTGGCGTCAGCTCCGCACTATAGGGGTTTCACCATAGCCGGACAAGGCGCCCGGCCCGCTCGTCAGTGTGCGGTGGGGTCGCCGGGCTCCGGGGTCTCGGCCCGCATGGAGCGTGCCGCGAGCTCGGTCCACTCTTCTCGCGAGAGCCCGAGCCTGGCGTTCAACTTGTCGCAAAGACGCTCGGCATCATCGACGGTCAAGGCAACAAGCGCCGTGGGGACGTAGCCCGACATGTGCTCGAACACGATGCGGATTTGCTGCACCTCGTCCTCGATGTCGTAGGCCGGCACGAAGCAGTAGTTCGGGTCGTCCGGCAAGGTCTGGGCGGTCATGGAATCGGTCTCCTTCGGTGGCGAAGGCCGCGGACGGCGGGCCGGCGGCACGTGCCCCCCGGGCGTGGCGCCGCGGGGGATGGTATCGGACGAACCGGACGCGCCGACGGTCGGCGGGCCGGCCATACGTATAGCGCGGGCGTGGCTCAGGCCGCGAGCGGCCAGCGTTCGAGGATGCGATCGAGCACCTGTGCGCCGGGGGCGAAGGCGCGGGCGCGCCAGGATACGATCTCGACGGTGCAGCCCATGCGCTTGAGCGCGTCGGTGTCGCCGTCGGCGGGTCCCTCGATCTCGACCCGGTCCGCGCCTATGATGCGCCGGCGCGCGAGCCGCCAGCCATTGGCGAGCGCGAGCGCGGCGCCGCGTCCCAACACCGCCTCGAAGGCTTCCGAGCCGGTCATGGCGAAGCCGCCGTCGAGGCCGAAGCTGGTGCGCACGGCGCGGACCTGCTCGGCGTCGAGCACGCGCCCGATGAGGGCCTCGCCCGCATCGGTGGTGAGCCGGCGCACCCGCATGTTCTCGGCCGGCAGCCGGTCCCAGATGGGGAGCAGCAGGCCTACCGGCGACCTTGCGTCGACATCGACAGCCTGCGCAACCCGGTCGAGTTATGGCTCGCGGCCGGCGGCTCGCTCCATGTCTGGAAGCGGCGCAAGATCTCCTCGCCCGCCGAGGTGCTGCCGCGCTGGCGCGCGGGAGTGGAGGCGGTGGTCGCCTGGCCGGCTGCGCGCGACACCTTCTGGGTCGGCTTCTTCACCGGCATGCGCCTCAACTAGGTGCTGGCTCTGCGCTGGGAGCGCGTGGACATGGAGTATTGGTTTTCCGGGTCGAGCGGACCAAGAGCGGCGTGCCGCTCGAGCTGCCCGTCACGCGGCAGATGGCCGGCATCCTCGCGCGCCGACGGGAGGAGTGCGGCAGCCCGGAAGGCTGGCTCTTTCCCTCATCCGCCAGTGGATCCGGACGCATCCCCGACCTGTCGCAATACTACAAGCGCATCGGCCAGCACTGCGGCACGCTCTTCTGGTACCACGGCCTTCGCATCGCCTTCATCACCGTCGCCGAACGCGAGCTGATGCTGCCCGCGTCGCTGACCAAGCGGCTGGTGAACCACGCACGTCCCAACGACGTAACGCAGAGCTACGCAGCCGACTGGACCATCGAGCAGCTGCGCGACCCCGCCCAACGCGTGGCCGACCGCATCCAGCAACTGATGAAGGCCGAGGACGCTGTACCGGCGGCACCGGCGCAATCCGCACCGGTCACGGCCTATCCGCCCGGCCCGCTGCCGGCCCGGCGGGCGCGGTCAAGTCGCTTGCGACCCCGCCCGGGTCTCTTCCGCGCGCCCCATCAGCAGGAGCACCGCGCGCATGTACCTGACAAAGATCTTCAGCCGAGGGCTCCACGCCCGGCGCGCGAGCGTATCCATCGACAATGCGCTAGAACCAGGACTCTCCTTATCAGTGAAGGAGCCAACAGAAAATGAACTTAGCAGGCCGCGCTGGCGTTGGTCGTGGACACGCTTCCTGCGCTGCTGCGCTTTGGCATATGCTCAAGACCAACGGTCAATCACCGCCCGCCATGAACAAATCCGGTTAGCTCAAGAGGGCACGAATGACACCACGTTCAAAAAGGTAAATCTGGAATCCAAGCTCCTCATAGGCACCCGGCATAAAGGAATTAAACTTATTTCCTACTTCAATTATTTTCTGTATTTCAGTATGTTGATGCGATCGATAATATGCGTTCCAGAATAGCATATCAGCGACGGACGAATCCATCCAGTTCACTGCATGGGAATACCCCGCAATCCAACGCAACTTATCCGATACATCGCGTTCATACATGAACTTTACATGTAACTACCCAGGTTGTTCATCGGGATGATTCCGGTGTTTGAGCACTCTCGTTGGGTAGGTTCATGCGCACCTGACTGCAGCGATGAGCCGGTCCGATGGGCTGGTCAGGGCTTCGATGATGTTCCAGGCCTGCTTCCTGGCGGTGGTGATCACGCTGCGCAGGATGGCGAAGTTCTCGGCCCCCTTTGCGGATCGGAAGCCGCCGGAGATCTTCTGGCGCAGTTTCATCATCCGCAGGTCACGCTCGGCCTCGTTATTCGTGAACGGAGTTTCGAGGTCGGTCAGGAAGCGGAGCACTGCGGTCCTGTGATCGCGCAGCCGCAACGCGAGATTGTGCCCGATCCGTCGCTTCCGGCGTCTCTTCTTGCCGGGCTTGGGAGGCGAGAGCGGAGGTTCGCTCTCGTGGAAGGCCAGAGCCTCGGCAATGATCTCGTCGTATCTGCGCCCGATCAGCGCCACAAGCCTTGCCGGAACGGCGATATCCTTGTCCCGCGCGATCCGGGCGACGCGATTGGCCCGGCGCAGGAGTTGCTGCATCCGCCCAGCCCAGGCCTCCCCTTCGATCTCCACCAGAGCCTGCAACTCCCGCAGGTGATGGGCGTTGCACACGCTGCGCTCCACCCCCTCCAGCGTGAAGTATGGCTTCCAGTGATCGTGCACCACGATGCCGGACACACCCGAGAGCAGGGCGCCGCGTCTGCCGCTGACCCGGTACGCCGCCAGCAGCGGCGTGCAGATCACATGAAGCCACTGCGTCTGCCCGCCAATCCGGAACCCGGTCTCGTCCATGTGTTTCACCCGCGCCGTGCCCGCCGCCAGATCCTCTATGTGCGAGGCCACGTCCTGCAGCCGGTCTGCGGCCCTCTCGCTCATCGTCGCCAGCGTCGCAGCCGTCACCGGCGCGCCGAACAGCTCGGCCATCACCTGCGACAGCCGATCCTCCGGCAGGAAGTGGGCGTGCTGAAGGTACACCGCCACCCCGGCAATGCGCGGGCCGTACTGCACCGGTGCCGACACCCCGTCGGGGAACGCCGCCCGGCTCACCGTCCCGCAATGCCCGCAGCACTTGGCATGCGCCCGGTGCTCGGTCACCTCCAGCGGGCGCGGCTCGGGCAGATCGAAGACCTGGCGGGCGACCGGCACCCCTGCCTTGGTCGCGTCCGACAGGGACGAACCGCATCCCTCGCAGGAAGCCGGGACGTGATCCTCCACCTGGTCCGGGTGATCCGTGCGGCGCAGGGTCTCGCCCTTGTGGCCGGGCTGCCCACCCGGCTTGCGACCCGATTTGCGGCGCTGGCTTTGGGTTCGCCGCTTCGACTTCGGCTTCTTCAGCCCATCGCTCGAGGGCGGCTTGCCACTGTTGCCGCTGTGCAAACCGAGACGGCGCTCCAGCTCCTCGATACGCTCGACGAGACGCGCGATGTGCTCTTCCAGCCGCGCGTTCTGCTGCCGAAGCCAGGCGTTCTCCTCGCGAAGCCGGGCGTTCTCTTCCTCCAGGTGGGCGATCTTCTGCGCCGGGGTTTCGGGCGCTGCCCCCGTCGAAGGGCCGCGCGGCGACTCGGGCTTGCTCATGTCGTTGTTGAGTCATTTCCAGAAATTCCCGTCAACCCCCTCGCGTCGACTCCGAACCAGTCGTGCCTCAACCCCCTGGCCAAATACGATAAATCAGACAACCTGGGCAGTTACCTTTACATTTTGATTGTTCACGAACAGGCAACTGGATACGTACAACCCTCCTCTACGATGCGGTTCCCTATCTGGAATGCAATCCAACAAATCATTGCACAATTGCGTGCGACTGATACGATTATGTCCTTCTGCTGCGTAGATTCCATCAATGTCGCCATGTCCGCCAATGTAAAGGTGACGTATGTGCGGCTGACGATGAAGTCTCATTATTCGCTCCAAAATTGATCGAAGCGAATTCCGGTCAACAAACATTTCGTAGTGAAAGCGTGTTCCCGGGTCCAGGATATCCCAAAGAGTATCGAACATTTCCTTGACGGAGTGATTGCCTGACTGCCACCACCGAGTCTCGATAACTGCAAGATTCATGTTTACATGCCCTGTCTGTTGTTATGCACCTGTGAAACGCCGCTCAGGTCGCGTCGCGGCCTTGCGCCACAAGTACCTCATCCTGCACATACTGCAGCAGAATCAGTCGCGGTCGGTCCCTGCCGTCGCGGAAGTAGCAGTCGACTGCTTCCCTGAAGTTGTGGCGGAACTCGTCCAGGGAGCCAGCCTGCGAGTGTGTGCGAAAACCGACCGCGCTGACCGATTAGCCACCGTCCAGCTCGTCTTTGCTTGCTTCCAATATGAACTTCGATCCGAACTCCTCCTCACCCGATTCACCGTGCGGCCCAAACAATAGCGTAACGTTGAGCTCCGATGGGTCGGCACCCGTCGGCATAGCCTCCTTTTGGATAGGGAGCGCCGTGATTCCGTAACCGTTCGGTGGTCTAGTAGGCCTATAAACGATTTCCGAATCGGTTTCATAGGCGAGCACGCACTCAACCACCAGCCTGTCCTCCGCACCACCTTGGTGAGCAAAGGTATCCAGATAGCGAATCGAAGACGGCAAACGCACCGGAGCGACTTTCCACCAACCCCATGCCTTCAACATGGGGAAGTAGAGACCCGGGTAGTGTCCCGCGCCATCAATTATGCGGTGATCGGAGCGTCCCACGTCATCTTCGGCACTGTTCCATTCTGACGCATCTGCGTGGCGTTTGCTTGCGTGCGCGACACGATATTGGGTGCCTTCGAGCTTGACGTACCCAGCGACCTCTTCCCGATACAGTTCAGTCCAGCCAGCAAGGGAGAGGAACTGCAACCATGTGAGCTTCCGAAATGGTAGTCCATCGGGGAAGCTCCTCTGCCGCCATTCTTCGTTCCTGAAACGCCGCCAGAACTCCGACGCATACAGAACAAACCCTCTGATAGTCCAGTCTAGGTCTGTCGTTTCGAATGTGTCAAAGTCATGTTTTCGACCACCACTTTGAAACTCTTCGCGGAATTCCATCCATCGCTTGCGGTACCGCTCAAAATCATACCCCCTGGGTGCGCCAGACTCCCGAAGCAGGTCCACAAGATGCGTGAATTCCTGATCGTCGCACTTGTAGAGGTAGAGCAGTCGCCCATCCGGTTCATCAAGGTCATTCCGCTGTGGCAGGAACCCTTGTGTCAAAAACTCGCGAATGCTTCCCATGTGTTGGTCCTCGCTTGGTTCGCCGTCACCTAGTCGCGGCGCATTCTAGTTTTGGTGAGATCGTCGTGCTGCAATTTTCGCGATTTGTCGATGCGTCGGATCTCCAAATCGCTGCCGCCGCGTTTGGTGCGCCGGATCGGTGTCCGTTGTTCGGCGTCGTCGTTTGGCGCACGTTGCGGAGAGGCGCACCGCGATCCCGGAGGCCGAGATCCGGGCGGTGGCGCTGGGCCATGCACCGGGGCGCTACACCCTGGCCGAGGTCGACGCGGCGATCGCACGGCTGGTGACCGGCGGCGAGCTGATCGAGACGGAACGCCGGGGCATGGACCGCGCCTTCGTCACCGACCGGGCGGTGAGGGCCGAACGCCAGGTGCTGGCGTCGATGCGCGGGCGGGGCGCGGCAAGGGATTGGCGCTGGCCGGCGCAGACGCCGTCGAGGCGCGGCTTGGGGCGTCGCGCCTCACCCGGGGCCAGAGGGAGGCGGTCCGCACGGTGCTGCTGTCGAACGATTTCACGATCGGCGTGCAGGGCCATGCCGGCAGCGGCAAGACGACTATGCTGAGGGAAGTGAAGGCGCTTCTCGGGGAGCGGACGATACAGGGCCTTGCGCCCTCGGCCGCCGCCGCTCGGGTTCTGGCCAGAGAGGCCGGCATCCCCTCGCGGACGCTGCAACACTTCCTGACCCGCTTCAACGATCTCTCGGACCCGGCGCGGCTGGCGCGGGGCCGGGCGGAGTATGGGCGGGGGGTTCTGGCGGTGGACGAGGCCTCGATGATCGACACCGTCCGCATGGAGGCGCTGCTGCGCATCGCGCGCGATCTGGAGGTGGCACGCGTGGCGCTGGTGGGCGACACCGCGCAGTTGAGGGCGGTGGATGCGGGCCAGCCCTTCCGTCTGCTGCAGAAGGCCGGTATGGCGACGGCGACCATGGACGAGGTGCTGCGCCAGCGCGACCCGGCGCTGCGCGCGACGGTGGGACGCGCCAGGGAAGGGGAGCTGGAGGCGGCAATCGCGGCGCTGGGCAACCGGGTGCGCGAGGTGCGGCGTGAGGAGCTCGGCATCGAGGCGGCGCGGCGCTGGCTGGCGCTGGCGCCTGAGCAGCAGGCGGACACCTTGCTCCTCGCCCCCACGCACGCGATCCGCCGGCAGGCGAACGATGCCGTGCGCGAGGGGCTCGCGGAGGAAGACGTCTTGAGGGGCCGCACGCTCACAGTGAACCGCCTGGTCAACCGGCGGCTCACCCGTGCGCTGGCTTCCGACATCCGCAGCTACGAGCCCGACGACACCGTCGTGTTCCACCGCGACGTCTTCGGCTGCCGCGCGAACGACGTCTGCACCGTCACGGGCCACGACGGCGGCAGGGTCGTATTGGCCCACGCCGACGGCGAACGCCGGTTCCGGCCTTCGGGCAATGCGGCGCGCTATCTGGGGCTCTACGACACCGAGCGGATCGAGCTGCGCGCCGGCGACCTGATCCGCTGGACGCGCAACCGCAAGGCCCCGCCCGGCCGCGGCAGGCATCCCCGGGCGCCGGACCTGGTCAACGGCGGAGAAGCGGAGATCCTGGAGATCGGATACAGGCGGGTGCGCTTCCGCGAGGGCGACCGGGAGTTCGGCCTCTCGCTCACCGACCCGCAGCTCCGCCATCTGGATCATGCGTATTGTTCGACCGTGCATTCTGCGCAGGGCCGGACGGCGCGGGCGGCGATCGCGGTGCTGGACGCAGGCGGCGGGGCCGACCGCGAGCTGTTCCATGTCGAGCTCAGCCGGGTCTCCGAGTCGTTCCTGCTGCTGACCGACGACCGCGACGCGCTCATCGAGAGCCTGAAGGCGCATGAGCGCAGCGAGGACGGGGCGCTGGAGGCTCTCGGGATCGACCTTTCCGAGCCTCCCGTGGTGGACCCCGAAGTGTTCGCGGCGCTAGCGGCGGACTGGCGGGCGCTCCTGCGGGAGGGCGAGGCGACGAACACCCTTCCGTTCTTCCTCCCGGGCTACAGGGACACGATGGCGCAGGCTGCGGCGCTCGCGCAGATCGAGGACCTGCCGGAGGACATGCGCCACCTCACCGGCACCATGCTGGCGAAACACGAGGAGCACCTCGCGCATGACCGCGAGGTGCAGGGCCTCGTCGGGCGTATCGGGGACCACTGGCGGCGCTGGCCGGAACTCGGCTGGGCGGCCTCCTTGCAGGGTGTGCCGGTGGAGACGCTCCCCGAACACGCTGCCTGGCGCGAGGAAGGGGCGGCGCTGCTGGAGGCCGCAGCCCGGCTGGGGGTGGAGGGCGAGGCAACCCACGGCGAGGCGGCACACCACCTCCATGCCATGCAGGGAGGGCGCGCCGGTCTGGAGGGCGCCGTCGAGATGCTCGAACGCACGCGGCTTCTCGACGATGCCGGGCGGTTCGAGAGGGCGTGGCACGCGCTTCGCGAGCGGGCGGCGGAGATCGGCGTCCCGGAGCTGTATGCGCCCGGCCACCGGCTGGTGGCGGAGCTTGGCCAGGAGCTCGCGGCGGCCGAGGGGCTCGATGCGCGCACGCAGCGCGCGGTGGCGGAATGGCGGGAGATCGATACGGCGCAGACGGCGCTGGCGGAAGAGGTGCGCGCCCTGCCCGGCCGCATCGCAGCGTGGCAGGCAGCGGACCTGTCGCAGGACGAGCCCGGTGGGCTCGATCCGGACCACGCCGCTCGCCGCGCCTGGCGCGAGGAAGGCGCTGCACTGGAGGCCATGGCCAAGCACATGCTGCGCCCGGAAGACGCCCGCGCGTCCTACCTGGCCGCCGTGCCGGGTGCGAGGGAGGCTGTCCGGCAGACAGCCGAAGAGATCGCCGACGCGCTCCGGCACGATCGCTACCGGGCATTCGGGTGGCTGACGATGAAGGTGAACAGGCAGGCACGAGAAACCCGGACCGAGGCGTTCCATGTGCCGCGCTACGGCGAGCTGGTCGCACAGGCCGAGGCGCTCTCCGCGCAGGCGGCGCTGCCGGCGCGCACGCAGGACGTTGTCGCCTCGTGGCTCGACTATCATGCCAGGAGGGAGCCGATCTGCCGTCAGATCCGTGACTGGCCCGCACGGGCGGACCCGCTGATGGCGGACTGTCCCGAGCGCCCCGCGACGCTCGAATCCCTGAGCGAGTGGCGGCAAAAGGCGGAGCCCCTGCTCGCCGAGGCCCGCGCGATGCTGGCGAGGGACGCCCCCCACGGAAGCCATCTGGCGGCCATGCCGGGCGAGCGCGAAGCGCTGGCCGAGGGAACGGGCCGCCTCGACCGCGCGCAGATCGAGGTCGAGGCGCGGGAGATGACCGTGCTGTCTTCGGTGGTGCAGCAGTGGGCGGAGGAGACGGGCGGGAACGGCTTCGACAGCCGCGACTATGCCGCGCTGATGGAGCGCGCACGCTCCCTCGATGCCAGGCCGCATCTGCAGCAGGGTCTGCGCGACAAGGTCGACGTCCTTCTCTTCAGGGACGAATGCTGGGCGATCAACCGGGATCGGGTCGAAGCGTTTCTCAAGCGGGCCGCGAAGGTCGAAAGCGCGCGGAACGATCTGACACAGATGGACGTCACGACCTCGTCGTTCGAGGAGCGTCTGCAGGCCCGGCAGGACTGCCGGCAGAAGGAGCAGGAGATTCTCGACGAGGCGGCGGCGCTCAGGAAGGACATGCCGAAACACGAGCTCGCCGCCCATCTGGGCGCCGCCGGCGCAGGCCCGGACGCGGTCCGGGAGCGGGAAGAGGAGATCCGGAACAGGATCGCTCAAGAACAGGAAAAGCAGGCCGCCCAGCGAATGACCCAGCACCGGGGAATCTCAATGTAGGTGCAGACCGCCGCGTAGCCCGCCGCGTCCGTGCACGCCGCCGGTCTCTCGGGCTTGCTGCCGACCTCGCTGCCGCCTCCGCGTCCTACGTCCAACTTGCGATGCCGTTCATCACCGGCACGTCGGTGGTTATCAGCGATTGCTCTCGACGGCGCAGCGTAGTGCGATGATGGCGTTGGCGCCGTCGACGGTCCAGCGCATTCCACCCTGCTTGAGACGGGCGCCGACGATGTTCTTGCAGTCCCTCCTCGACCACGCCGCTGGCGACGCACAGGCCCATCGCGCGGAACTTCGGGTAGTTCATGCGCTCGCGGTTGTTGGAGAAGTACTCGGCGTTCTTCCGGGTCTCCTCGCAGGTCTCGGCATGGCTGCGCAGGGCGGCGATCACTTCGTCGACACGGCCCTCATCAAGCTCCTCGCGCCGCTTCCTGGCCCATCGATCGCCGATCTCGCTCCCGATCCCGTAGATGGCCTTGGCGACCTCGAACAGGTGGCCCTTGGCGTGGAAGATGTCGACGATCTGGATGGCGTCTGGGAAGTGCTCGTCGGCGAAGTTCCAGTTGTCGAGGGCCCCGTCGGCGATGGCGACGATCCCGATGTCGGGACGGGACGCCTGGATATGGGCGCCCTCGGCCCTGAACTGGGCCTTCAGGCTGACCTTGCCGCTTTCCGGCATGCGCCCGAGGTAGATCGTGTGCAGCCGCTCGCCATCGCCGTCGTGGAAGGAGACCGTGCCGCACGACGCCTCGCGCCAGGAGGCCTCCTCATGGCCGTCCTCGCCGGCCCGCAGCGGAACCATGATGCCGTCAAGCGGTGCAGCGAAACTAGCTGCTGTGCTTGCGGGTGAAAGTCCCGCCGGCGTAGTTCTCAGTTTGACGCCGTAGTCATATCCGGCAGGCACATGGGGTGATCCAGTGTTCTGAAAGCCCGGAAGTAAACGTCCTGGGAGGCCGGGGAGCTGAGATGCTCTCCAGGCCTGGTCAGCCCGGGGGGGGCAAGCAACCAGAAGGGCCGTAGCGAAAGCGAACAGATTAAGCGACGAAAAGGCTATCCCGCACGAAGCTGATTTGCGGAGTAATTGGAGCTGCCAAGGGTCTCGCTTGTACCCGATGGCCAGAGCCGGTACGGAAGAACTGAGGCGCACGCATCGGGGCTCCCGGCGTATTGAAGGCGGCAATTCTGGACAGTACAGCAGTGAAAGTTCGGAAGGTGAGGAGGACAGACAGGAACGACCCTCTGAATGTCAAGGACCGCGCCTATAACCGGAAGAACCGGGAAATGGAGCGAAGTTCTCCTGACTGGCGGATGAGGTCGCCAAGCGTTGATGGCCGGGACAACACAACCCGGTCGGAGCGAGGACCTCTGGGCTCAGGTGGCGACTTCGCAGCCGACGTTTCCGCACGCAGTGGCGGAATATCAATCGGTGGGCGGCGTCGTCGAAGGGCGGAGTAAACGCAGTATCCGATCGGGAGCATGGCGGGGTCAGCCTTAACCTCGACGATGCTGCGGAAGGCTCCGTACCGAACTGTGAGGTGCCTGATGCTTGAAGCCGTACCGGGGAAAACCCGACGTACGGAATTTTAGGGAGGGCGGCTGGAAACGTGATCTAAGGTGGAAATGTGAACCCACCTCGCAAACCGAAAGGACGAGGCTGGAAACCCTCCACCTAAGGGTGCGCGCGCCAGTGCCCTACCCGACAGACCGCCGCCGTGACCGCAGCCGCCGGAATGCCCTCCGCAGCCCGGATCTCGTCAAGCGCCGTCTCGCCGATCGCCTCCCAGTCCCCGTGTGCCGCCTTGACCAGACGCTGAAGGGTACTCGCCGACGGGGTCATGGTGCCCACCTTGCGGAAAAAGGCCTCCGCTTCCCGCGCCGTGCAATGGCCCATCAGCCAGACGCCGAGATGCGCCGCCGTCCGTGTCAGACAGCCGTTCACCAGACCCAGGCTCTCGTCCACCGGGACGATCGAAGCCGACGCGCCGTCCCGGCGGTAGCGCGGGCGCCGATACTCGACCGGGCCCAACGATGTCATCACCGTCTTGCCGGTCTCCTCCACCCGGTACCAGACCTGCCCCTCCCGCTCGATGCGGGGCGCGCCGTCATCCCGGCCCTCGATGACGCTGCGCAGCACCAGGCAGGAGACTTCCTTCATCGCAGCGAGTGCATCCTGCTCGGCCGCCTCAAAGTCGTCAGGACCCTCACCGGAGCCGACATGGTCATCAAACAGCGCAAGGACGCGTGCCACCGCCTCAGCGGCCGCATCGGACAAGTCCGACAGGACGATGGACGAGGAGGTGGAAGGCCGCGGCACTGCCATGGGAATGCTCCGGATGTTGGGGTTGAAGACGACATCGGGCCGCATCTTGCGGACTGGGGCATTCCCGCCCTCCGATGCCGCGCATCCCCAATTCTGACAAGATCGCGCCCGAGTCGGCCACTTTGTCACGCAATCCCGCATCCCCGCCAATCCGCAAGCCCTGAGCCATTGAATCTAAACACTCGTAATCCGCCATCCGAGAACCCCACCCACCGCCGGTGTCTTCCAACTGTCGCACAATATGGAAGTGCCTGCGCCTATTGGGGAAAGCGTCGAAGTTCCGGTTGCGGGAGCTTGGCTCCCCCCGCTACAGTGCGACGGTCAGGGATCCCGCCGCAAGGAATGCTACTATGCGCCGCATTGCCCTCACGCTGATTGCCTTGGCCCTGGTCGCCACGACGACGCCCGCCGCTGCCAACCTTGAAGCGTGCATTCCAGCTTTGGAAGCGAAGGAGGCCTATCTCGAAGCCATAGAGATCGCGGACACAGCCTATTCAGAAGCGAGCCGCCCGGCGGAAGCGGCGTATTCCGCCGCCATGTCAAGGGCGGGCGATATAGCTAATCGAATTAGGAGCGACGCGTCGGCAGCGAGCGACGCAGTTAGAGCAACCGCTGAAGCCTTAGAGAGGCAAAACAGAGACGACAAGTCATATTCCGAACTGCAAGACATAATGGAGAGGGCGCGGATAATTCGGAATAACGCCACTCTGATGTTTGCCGCGGAAATGAATAGAGCAAACGAAACCGTGAGGCGGGCCAGGGACTCAGCGAGAGCGGTCCGCGAAGAGGCTTTAGCCGAACCACAGGCATCTTACGACACGGCCAAGGCCGAAGCCAAGACAGCACTGCGAGAATCCCTGCTAAGTGCCTATCCCGGCCCTATGAGCGACAACGATAAGATCATGGACCGCCTGCTCGCGAAGTTCCTGCGGGAGTGCCAGGCGCTGCTGGAATAACCCGGCATGATCAAGCGCCGGCGTGCCACAGCGTGCCGCCTGCCGCCCTCAGCATATCCTGAAAGGCGGGAATCCCGTCCTTGTACGCCAAGCCTCCCCGCGGATGCGTTATCTCACCGAATGTGACGTTCTCTGGGCGGTGCACGACATGCTCCGACAGTCTACAACCTAGGATCAAAACAGCGTCTGGTTCCAAACACCGTAGTACTATCTTGAATGGAGCCTGCGCGTCACACCACTGTTGAAACGTGGGCTGTTGTCCGGGGCTGTCCCCGACAAAGCTCTGAACGAAGTTATAGAACGCCACGTTCTCCCATATCTCGCTGCGCTCGTGATCGTTGATCCACCCCCCTTCCCCGCGTAGCACATTTGCGATGACCGTAAAGAAGCGGGCTCTCTCCTTCTGTCCCCACTTTCGCACGACCCATTGAGTGAAATCGCAAGCGGCCGAATTCGGATCATCCCAGTAGTGAGACTCGCCCAGAACAAGCAGTTTGATCTGGAATCGACTCTCGCACCGATAGTGCTCGCCAATCCAGGGATGAAAGTTTACGCCAGAAAATTCGTTCATGTAACATCTCCACACAGGGCGAATTTATTGTCCGCCCGTTGAGCAGGGTGAACTGAAGTCAGGGCTGGCCATTCCGTTCTCGATATGGCAGTGTGCCGGTCATGGCGACGCTGCCGGCTCTGGATTGGTCCATTGATCTGCGCGCGGTCACGGTGCGCCCGACCTGGGGCGCGCGGGAGCACCGGCGCTGGGATCGCTTGGTGGAGCAGCACCACTACCTGGCGTTCCATGGCGTCATCGGCAAGGGCCTGCGCCATGTCGCGGTGCATGGCGAGACCTGGCTCGCACTGATCGGCTGGCAGCCCGGCGCCTTCAAGTTGGGCGCGCGGGATCGCTGGATCGGGTGGTCGGCGGCGCAGCAGTTCCGGCGCCTGCATCTGATCGCCAACAACTCGCGCTTCGTCATTCTGACGCCTGAGCGGGTGCCCAACCTGGCCTCGCGGGTACTGGGGCTGAGCCTGCGGCGGCTGTCTGCGGACATCCAGGCGGCGCACGGCTATCCGGCTCTTCTGGCGGAGACGTTCGTGGACGTCTCGCGCTTCGCAGGCACCTGCTACCGCGCGGCCAACTGGCGCTCGCTGGGGCTGACGCGGGGCTTTGCCCGCGAGCCCGGAGGGGCAGCGCGCTGGCGCCACCACGGCCAGCCCAAGGAGGTCTTCGTGTTCGAACTGACAGACGGCGCCCCCGAGGCGCTGAGCCGGGTCGAGATGCCGGCAAACTGGAACACCGAGCAGCACACCGAGCCGATGGCCGCGCTCCGGCTGCGCAGCCTGTTCGAGTGTCTGGGCGAGGTGCCCGAGTACCGTCATGCCCGGGGAAAGCGCTATGCGCTCAACACCATTCTGACGCTTGCCGTCGCCGCCCGGCTTGCCGGCTACCGGGGGGTGAACGCATTCGCCCAGTTCGCCGCCCTGCTCTCCCAGGAGCAGCTCAAGGCGGTGGGCGCCTTCTGGAGCCCCTCCAGGCAATGCTACACCCCGCCCGCGATCACCACCTTCCACAACGTCCTTGCCGCCCTGCCGCCGGAGACCCTGGACAACGCCATCGGCCAGTGGACCGGCCAGCATGGCAGCGCGCACGCGCCCGTCGCCATGGACGGAAAGGACCTGCGCGGCGCGTCCGCGCAGACCGAAGACGGGCGCAGGATGATGGTCGCGGCGGTGGTGCATGACACCGGCGTCGTCCTCGGGCAGGTCGAGGTCGACCGCAAGAGCAACGAAATCCCGGCCGTGCGCGAACTCTCCGGCGGTCTCGACCTCACGGGCCGGATCGTCACCATGGATGCCATGCACGCCCAGCACGAGACCGCGCACTGCCTGCTCGGGCGCCGTGCCGACTACGTGGTGAGCGCCGTCAAGGACAACCAGGAGACCATCCTCGAAGACCTCAAGGCGATCGACTTCAGCGACGCGGCCTGGCACGAAACCGTCGACAAGGGCCATGGCCGCATCGAGCGTCGGCGCTGCGCCGTCGTCGACCTCTCCGCTGCCGAGTGGGACGGCTACGCCAACTTTCACGGGCGGCGCCAGGCGATGCGCATCGAACGAGAGCGCGAGATCCTCAAGACCGGCAAGCGCAGCATCGAGGTGACCTACAGCCTTACTTCACTTGGCGCAGAGCGCGCCGGACCCGAGGAGCTGCTCGACCTGGTGCGCAACCACTGGCACATCGAGAACCGCCTGCACTATGTGCGTGACTTCACTTACGACGAAGATCGTTGCCGGGCGTACGTGCGCCACCTGCCCAGAAATCTGGCCTGCCTGAGCAACGCGGCCATCGCCATCGTGCGCTGCGACGGCCGCTTCCGCTACATCCCCGAGGCTAACCGGCACTACGCCGCCCGCGCCCAGGAGGCTCTCGACGCGATCATGATCGCGCCCATCGCCTGATACCGCGCCCCCCACCGCCGCACCGAGACGTGCCGCACGGCGGCGCGGCAATACCACTCTGCCCGTCGAGGCCGAAAACGCCGTCCGGCGGCTTCGAGCAACCAAAGTGACGTCGGCAAGCCAGGTTCGAGGCTCCCCCGAACTTCCTGCTGCGAGCGCGCCTCACTCATCACGAGCCCTCAGCGCGACAAACAATTGTTCCTGCCCTTGTGGTAGGACTCGTTTTTTGTCCGCCCATCGAGCGGCGTGAGGTGATCGCGGGGCTGGTCATTTCGTTTTCGATGTGGCAGTGTGCCGGTCATGGCGACGCTGCCGGCCCCGGATTCGTCTATTGATCTGCGCGCGGTCACGGTGCGCCCGACCTGGGGCGCGCGGGAGCACCGGCGCTGGGACCGGCTGGTGGAGGAACACCACTACCTGCGGTTCCACGGCGTCATCGGCAAGGGCCTGCGCCATGTCGCGGTGCATGGCGAGACCTGGCTCGCCCTGATCGGCTGGCAGCCGGGCGCGTTCAAGCTGGCCGCGCGCGACCGCTGGGTCGGCTGGTCGGCGGAGCAGCAGTTCCGGCGCCTGCATCTGATCGCGAACAACTCGCGCTTCGTCATCCTGACGCCCGGCCGGGTGCCGAACCTGGCCTCGCGGGTGCTGGGGCTGAGCCTGCGACGGCTGTCCGCGGACATCCAGGCGGTGCATGGATATCCGGTCTTTCTGGCGGAGACGTTCGTGGATGTCTCGCGCTTCGCCGGCACCTGCTACCGCGCGTCGAACTGGCGCTCGCTGGGGATGACGCGCGGCTTTGCCCGCGACCCCGGGGTTGCACCGCGCTGGCGCCACCACGGCCAGCCCAAGGAGATCTTCGTGTTCGAACTGACCGATGGCGTCGCCGAGGCGCTGAGCCGGGTCGAGATGCCGGCACACTGGAAGGCCGAGCAACACACCGAGCCGATGACGGCGCCCCGGCTGCGCAGCCTGTTCGAGTGTCTGGGCGAGGTGCCCGAGTGCCGCCATGCCCGGGGCAAGCGCTATCCGCTCAAGACCGTGCTGGCGGTCGCCGTCGCGGCCCGGCTGGCCGGCTACCGGGGCTCGACCGCGTTCGCCCAGTTCGCCGCCCTGCTCTCCCAGGAGCAACTCGAGGCGGTGGGCGCCTTCTTCAGCCCGAGCAAGCAGTGCTACACCGCACCCGCGATCACCACCTTCCACAAGATCCTCGCCGCGCTGCCGCCCGAGACCCTGGACAACGCGATCGGCCGGTGGACCGGCCAGCACGGCAGCGCGCACGCCCCGGTCGCCATGGACGGCAAGGACCTGCGCGGCGCGTCCGCGCAGACCGAAGACGGGCGGCGGATGATGGTCGCGGCGCTCGAGCACAAGACCGGCATGGTGCTCGGACAGGTCGAGGTGGACCCCAGGAGCAACGAAATCCCGGCCGTGCGCGAACTCTCCGGCAGCCTCGACCTCACAGGCCGCATCGTCACCATGGACGCGATGCACGCCCAGCACGAGACCGCGCGCTGTCTGCTCGGGCGCCGCGCCGACTACGTGCTCAGCGCGGTGAAGGACAATCAGGAAACCATCCTCGAAGACCTCAAGGCGATCGACTTCAGCGACGCGCCATGGCACGAAACCGTCGACAAGGGCCATGGCCGCATCGAGCGTCGCCGCTGTGCCGTCGTCGACCTCTCCGCTGCCGAGTGGGACGGCTACGCCAATCTCCACGGTCGCCGCCAGGCGATGCGCATCGAACGCGAGCGCGAGATCCTCAAGACCGGCAAGCGCAGCGTCGAGGTGACCTGGAGCCTCACCTCGCTCGGCGCCGAACGCGCCGGGCCCGAGGAGCTGCTGGCCCTGGTGCGCAACCACTGGCACATCGAGAACCGGCTCCACTATGTGCGCGACTTCACCTATGACGAAGATCGCTGCCGGGCCTATGTGCGTCATCTGCCGCGTAATCTCGCCTGCCTGACCAACGTGGCCATCGCCATCGTGCGCTGCGACGGCCGCTTCCGTTATCTGCCCGAGGCCAACCGCCACTATGCCGCCCGCGCCCAGGAGGCCCTCGACGCGATCCTGATCGCGCCCGCTGCATGAGCCCGCGGGCGTAACTGCGCAGCCGGAACGCCAGCACGCGCCGTCGAACGGCGCGGCGGGACAGCCGTGCCAGACAAGGCAGAAAACCGCGTTCGGCCGGTCCGTAAAACCCTCTGGTAGCCGTCCAGGCAAGCGCCGGCATGACCCGGATCGGCCCAAGCCTGCCCGCTCTCGGGCATCCCGCTCCATCAGCTGCGACAAAAAAATGTTCCTGCCCCAAGCGCGATTAGGGTATACTATGCGGTGATGCAACCCCGTGTCTGGAAGTCCCCCTTTCTCTCAGGAGGAGGGTTCATGATCCGGGCATCAATTCTGGCGGTCTTCGTGGCGGCCTTTTCACTCACATCCTGCGGCGGCGGCGGTCACTCGAACGGTGACCCCGAGGGGCACCACCGGCCCGTGATCTCGGACCCGGCACCCGAGCCCGAGCCCGAGACGATGTGGCTACTGTTCCCGGTGGCGGGCTTCAACTGCCCTGACCACTACGGCGAGGGCACCAACTGCGACCTCTACCAGGAAGACGCCTTCGAGCCCGACAACATCCCGACCTACAACCTCGACGCGCTGCCGCAGCGGGGCAGGGACGACGAAGGCCTGCACCAGCCGGTCTACCACGATCACTCGCAGCTCTACGGCATCGGAGTCCATGACTTCGACGAGCACCGACGCATCTTCGTCGGGCTCGACATAGCGCCCGAACAGCTACCGGATGCTGGCCAGCGCGGCATGACGCAGATCGGCTACGGGATGATGGACGATGGCGTGGACCGCGCGGCGCTTGAGGCCTACCTCACCGAGGCGCTCGACGCGAGTGTGGTGCGGTGGGAGAGCGCGCCAGTCGTGGAGCTCAGCCCTTCGCTAAGCGCCAAGGAGGTCAACTGGGTGGTCGCGGCCGTTGAACTCGTCAACGCGGCGCTGCCCCCCGACACCAGGATGCGGGTCGGAGAGGCGGACGGGAGCAACATCATCGACGTGAACTTCCGGCCCTATACTGAGTTTGCCGAAGGCACTGGTGCAACCACGTGGAACACGCTCAGCGGCTCTGAAATCACCGCCTCCCTCATCCACGTCAAGGACTCCGCCTTCGCTGAGCTCAGTCATCGGCACTTCGTCACGCTGATCGCGCACGAGCTGATCCACGCGCTCGGGCTGGGCCACGTCTCGCCGGATTTCGACACGATCATGGAGGCGACGCGCGAGGTCTACCGCTCGTGGCAGGGCTACGGCGTCCGGTACGTGGCGGACGCGGAAGGGAACCCGGTCGCGGTGGCCGGTGAGGGCGACCCGGCCGCCATCTCGATGCCGATGTCGCTGGTCTACCCGATCGACCGCGAGGCGCTACAGGTCCTCTACACCAGGCTCAACGCCGGCGCCGATCCGCTGAGCTTCGGATCGTGGGAAGGCACATCGCTGCATGTCGCCGGTGCCGGGCAACATGCCAGCTTCGGCGTGGCGGTTCGTAACGGCCTCGCGCATCCCTGGGCGCAGGGACACTTGCCGTACCAGGATATCGCGAGCAACGGCGCGTTGTCCGGTTCCGCGACGTGGACCGGAACCTTGCTCGGCTTCACGCCGGCGGCCGAGGCCGTCGCTGGCGATGCAGAGATCGGCGTTAACCTCGGCACGCTCGCCGGGCGCGCCGACTTCACCAGCCTGGAGACCTGGGCGGCTGAAGCCGCGCCCGGAGAGGCCGACACTGGCGCAATGTGGCTCGACGGCGACCTCGGCTACAGCATCGCCGTGCGCGGCAACACGTTCCGGGAAACGGGCGGCGATGATGGCACGCTCACGGGCATCTTCACCGGCCGTGCCCATGAAGGTGCAGCAGGAACGCTGGAGCGCCCGGACTTGACGGCCGCATTCGGCGCGAGCCGGTAGGAGGGGGATGTGGACCACATCGAAACCTGGGTATGGATCATCCCGCCCGCATGGTGCTGGATCATGGCCGCGATCTGCGTCGCGATCGTCGCGCACTCGAAGGGCCGCGAGGCGTTCGGCTGGTTCTGCTACGGGCTGCTGATGTGGTCGGTGGCGCTGACCCACATCCTCGTCTCTGAGCCGGAACGGGGCTACACGCGGAACATGGGGCGTCCGCCTCTTGGCGGTCGCTCCCGCGTCCCGCATGGGCCGCAGAACGAGCACGCCGTCGGCAGCAGCAGGGGCCACACCCTGTGAGTGGCCGCTTCATCGTTCAACTAGGGGAGGAACACCATGGACGAGAAGGATTCGCCAGCCGCACCGGATTTTGCGTCAAGCGACGGTGATTGACGGTGCACCAGCGACCCTATAGCAAGGATGAACGCCGCCCGGTGAGGCGGCGTTCATATCGCGGAAGGTTCTTGCCAGAGCGTCCGCGACGGGCTGCACCCGTCTTCTACGATACATCGTGGCCTCTGGCAAGCCCTTCCGCACAGACGGAAGGAAGCTCAGCCATGACCAGGAACAATTTTTAGTCGCGCTGAGGGCTCGGGATGAGTGAGGTCACGCTCGCTGCGGGTGGTTCGGGGGAGCCCCGAACCTGCCTGGCCGACGTCACGGTGGTTGCTCGAAGCCTCCGGACGGCGTTTTCGGCCTCGACCGGCGGAGTCGTTTCGCCGCGCCGCCCTGCGGCACGTGCATGTGTGGTGGTGGGGGGCGAGGTATCAGCCGATGGGCGCGATCATGATCGCGTCGAGGGCCTCCTGGGCGCGGGCGGCGTAGTGCCGGTTGGCCTCGGGTATGTAGCGGAAGCGGCCGTCGCAGCGCACGATGGCGATGGCCGCGTTGCTCAAGCAGGCCAGATTTCTGGGCAGGTGGCGCACGTAGGCCCGGCAACGATCTTCGTCGTAGGTGAAGTCACGCACATAGTGCAGGCGGTTCTCGATGTGCCAGTGGTTGCGCACGAGCTCGAGCAACTCCTCGGGTCCGGCGCGCTCTGCGCCAAGCGAGGTAAGGCTCCAGGTGACCTCGATGCTGCGCTTGCCGGTCTTGAGGATCTCGCGCTCTCGTTCGATGCACATCGCCTGGCGCCGTCCGTGGAGATTGGCGTAGCCGTCCCACTCGGCAGCGGAGAGGTCGACGACGGCGCAGCGGCGCCGCTCGATGCGGCCATGGCCCTTGTCGACGGTTTCGTGCCAGGCCGCATCGCTGAAGTCGATCGCCTTGAGGTCTTCGAGGATGGTCTCCTGGTTGTCCTTGATGGCGCTGACCACGTAGTCGGCACGGCGCCCGAGCAGGCAGCGCGCGGTCTCGTGCTGGGCGTGCATCGCATCCATGGTGACGATCCGGCCCGTGAGGTCGAGACCGCCGGAGAGTTCGCGCACGGCCGGGATTTCGTTGCTCTTGGAGTCGACCTCGACCTGCCCGAGGACGACACCGGTGTCGTGCTCGACCGCCGCCACCATCATCCTGCGCCCGTCTTCGGTCTGCGCGGACGCGCCGCGCAGGTCCTTTCCGTCCATGGCGACGGGCGCGTGCGCGCTGCCATGCTGGCCGGTCCACTGGCCGATGGCGTTGTCCAGGGTCTCCGGCGGCAGGGCGGCAAGGACGTTGTGGAAGGTGGTGATCGCGGGCGGGGTGTAGCGCTGCCTGGACGGGCTCCAGAAGGCGCCCACCGCCTTGAGCTGCTCCTGGGAGAGCAGGGCGGCGAACTGGGCGAATGCGTTCACCCCCCGGTAGCCGGCAAGCCGGGCGGCGACGGCAAGCGTCAGAATGGTGTTGAGCGCATAGCGCTTTCCCCGGGCATGGCGGTACTCCGGCACCTCGCCCAGACACTCGAACAGGCTGCGCAGCCGGGGCGCGGCCATCGGCTCGGTGTGCTGCTCGGTGCTCCAGTTTGCCGGCATCTCGACCCGGCTCAGCGCCTCGGGGGCGCCGTCTGTCAGTTCGAACACGAAGACCTCCTTGGGTTGGCCGTGGTGACGCCAGCGCGCTGCCCCTCCGGGCTCGCGGGCAAAGCCGCGCGTCAGCCCCAGCGAGCGCCAGTTGGCCGCGCGGTAGCAGGTGCCGGCGAAGCGCGAGACGTCCACGAACGTCTCCGCCAGAAGAGCCGGATAGCCGTGCGCCGCCTGCATGTCCGCAGACAGCCGCCGCAGGCTCAGCCCCAGCACCCGCGAGGCCAGGTTGGGCACCCGCTCAGGCGTCAGAATGACGAAGCGCGAGTTGTTGGCGATCAGATGCAGGCGCCGGAACTGCTGCGCCGCCGACCACCCGATCCAGCGGTCGCGCGCGCCCAGCTTGAACGCGCCGGGCTGCCAGCCGATCAGTGCGAGCCAGGTCTCGCCATGCACCGCGACATGGCGCAGGCCCTTGCCGATGACGCCGTGGAACGCCAGGTAGTGGTGCTCCTCCACCAACCGGTCCCAGCGCCGATGCTCCTGCGCGCCCCAGGTCGGACGCACCGTGACCGCGCGCAAATCAATGGACGAATCCGGGGCCGGCAGCGTCGCCATGACCGGCACACTGCCACATCGAAAATGAAATGGCCAGCCCCGCCTTCACATCACCCTGCTCGACGGGCGGACAATAAATTCGCCCTGCAGCCATGACCCGATGTGTAGAAGCAGCGAACAAATCCTGCTACAACGCCAACGCCCCCAGGGATGGGAGTCCCACGGGGGCGTTGTTTGAAACACGAGCTTCGGCCGATCGCGCCTCTGCTGTCCATCCAATAGCGATCTCATGAGGCGAGGTCAAGCCGGGCTCCACTAAGGAGTCTGATAATGACCAAGCACTGTCGCTGTCCTTGCTGCATGCGTTGGAGGGAATGGAACACCCTGGAGAGGCTGATAAACGAGATCATCCGCTCAGGTGAGCCGCTGGTGATCGGGGTGTGACCCTAGCGCGGGCCGGGCTTGGGCTCGGCACGGTTGTTTGACAAGCGACATCCGAGGAGAGAAATAGAGATGCACGATCCCAACACCATGCTGATCGGCTGGACCGTCGTCTACACTGACGAGAGCGATGGCGTGACTTGGGTTGCCCCCTGGACATCCGGGCAAGGGAATTTCTACGGCCGCGTGTTCACCAAGTCAGAGGCCGAGCATAGAGCCATAGAAGTCAGGAAGGACAACCCGAACGCCCGCGTCGTGGCGGTCTACAGCTAGCGCCGGATCGAAGCGGACGAGAGGGAGCGCAATGTCTCACGCCCTCGGCACTATCCGCCCTCATTCCCTGATCTGGCTCTCGGGATCGGTGAAATTGCTCTGCGCCTTCGGCTCGGGCTCGCCGTAGGCCCGCTTGTAGGGCCGCCCGCCCCGGGGATTGCGGTCCTGCCCAGGCTCGCGCCCGCGCTCATCGTCGCGGCCCGGGTTGCGCCGCCTCCAAACGCGCTTTGGCTGCCTGGATCGCCGCCAGGCGCTTCTCCCTGCGTTGCAACTCCTCGGGCAACTCGTCGCCCCGGAAATCCTCGCCCCAACGCTCGTCTTCTTCGGCGTCCATCATCCCCGCCTTCGTCAGCAGCGCCTCGATCTCCGCCTGCAAGCGAGCCGCCTCTTTGCCCATCCGCTCATAGCTCATCGCCTTGCGCTTGCTCGCGTTCGCTCGCACCTTCGTCCCGTCGACCGAGAGCTTGCCGAACCGCGCCAGTCCCATCTCGCGCGCCACCTGCACCACCCCCACAAACAGCTCGCTGAACTCCGCCAGATGTCGGCGTCGGAACTCACATACCGTGCGATGTTGCGGGAAGTTGCCCGCCGCGAGCATCCGAAACGCTACATCCTCCTCCAGCTTCCTCGCCACCGCGCGCGAGGAGAATGTGCCCGTCGCGTAGGCATAGCCCAAGTTTAACAACCCGTTTCGAAGTCTGTTGTTTATCAATGCGTTGGAGAGCAATAATTCCGCGTATGGCACTACATGTCGGTTGCCTGTGCCGGATTGTCGATGACTGTTTGAAAGTGCGCATATTCGATGAAGTCGTCACATGAGAGTAGTGACGATGTAGCAGCCAGGTTCGTGGTTGGATGCGTGCTTCGTGGGAGCTGTGGGTAATCGGCTTGCCGCAGCGACCGTCCTCGAGTCTGGCAAGGCAAGCCGATTACCCACAGCGGGCGGCGGTCTCGATTTTGATGGCGGCGGACGAGCCGGCGGCAGCTCTGCAGGCCTGACAGCAAGAGCGGCGAGGGTAGACTCGGGCCGGTGAGAACGATGCGGCGCCGGCCAAGTCTGCTTGGCTGCGGCAACAGCCGGCGCCGCACCCCCCGAGCCATGCCCGGCACGGCCCGCATGCACAGTATCGTGCGGCTTTTGGCGGGGGTCGAGCCCGTTCTCATCGACCGCCGCGATGAGGAACTTCGGCCGCCTGTTCAACTGCGCCCACTGCGATCGGCAGGTGGTTCTCTGCCCCCGCTGCGACCACGGCAATATCTACTGCTCACAGGGCTGCGGCGAGGAGGCGCGCGGGCAGGCGCAGCGTCTTGCCGGGCAGCGCTATCAGGACAGCCTCCAGGGGCGTCGCAAGCACGCGCAGCGCCAGCAGCGCTATCGCCAACGCCGCCTTGACCGGACGCCGGAGAATGAGGGCTGCGGGCGGAAAGTGACGCATCACCCTTTGACCCGCGAGCGACGTCGTCCTGTTGTGCCACAGACGCCGACAACGCGTCGCGGAACACGACCCTTCGGGCACGAGCGGTCCGCCAGGGTCTTCCGCTGCCATCGCTGCGGCCGGTTCTGCGCCCGCTTCGTCTATCCGGGCCAGCGCCCGGTCCGGCATCCGGCGCGAGAGGGGTGAGATGAGCATCGACAAGAAGACGCGCGCGGAGATCCTGCGCCTCTATTACGCCGAGAAGTGGAGGATCGGCACGATCGCGGGTCAGCTCGGCGTTCATCACAACACTGTCGACCGGGTGCTCACGGACGCAGGCGAGCCTCGGCAATACAGGCGGCGCAGGCGCTCGAAGGTCGATCCCTTCCTGCCCATGATCCGCCAGACACTGGCGGTCTATCCCAAGCTGACCGCCAGCCGGCTCTACGAGATGGTGCGTGAGCGCGGCTACCAGGGGAGCCAGAGCCACTTCCGCGGCATCGTCGCCCGCGAGCGGCCGAAGCCTGTGGCCGAGGCCTATCTGCGGCTGAAGACCCTTCCCGGCGAGCAGGCTCAGGTCGATTGGGGACACTTCGGCAAGGTGAAGATCGGGCGCGCGGAGCGCCCGTTGATGGGCTTCGTGATGGTTCTCAGTTACTCGCGGCGCATCTTCCTGCGCTTCTACCTCAACGCAGGCATGAACAACTTCCTGCGTGGCCATATCGATGCCTTCGAGGCGTGGCAGGGTGTGCCCCGCGAGCTCTGGTACGACAACCTGAAGAGCGTCGTGCTGGAGCGCCGCGGCGACGCCATCCGCTTCAACCCCCGGTTCCTCGACTTCGCCGGCTACTACCGTTTCCTCCCACAGCCCGTCGCGATCGCCCGCGGGAATGAGAAGGGGCGCGTGGAGCGGGCGATTCGCTACGCACGCGACAGCTTCTTCGCCGCCCGCTCATGGCGCGATATCGACGATCTCAACGCCCAGGCCCAAGCCTGGTGCGAGGGCATCGCCGCAGATCGCCCCTGGCCCGAAGACACTTCCATGAGCGTGCGCGCGGCCTTCGAGAAGGAGCGCAGCTCCCTCATCGCGCTACCCGGCGACCGCTTCCCCGCCCACGAGCGGGTCGAGGTCATCATCGGCAAGACGGCCTACGCCAGATTCGACCTCCTATGCCGATATCGGCATAGGAGGTCATATGCCGATAGCCGGACTATGCCGCGTTGGCGGCTCAATCCATTGATTTGGCGGGCTTCCGGGTACAACTCATCGGCATATTCACAGTTCTTCCAGGAACGCCAGCATCGCGTCAGACGGCCGGTACCGGCCGGATGGCGCGTCGACAGGCTTCGTCCGTTCCATCGCCTCTTCCTTTATCCTGATATCCGCATGGAGATACATCCCGGTCGTCTCG
This sequence comes from Dehalococcoidia bacterium, assembly GCA_965262385.1. Taxonomy (GTDB): domain Bacteria; phylum Chloroflexota; class Dehalococcoidia; order Lucifugimonadales; family CATOSD01; genus CATOSD01. The sequence continues at coordinate 153,742 of CBDHFB010000011.1, forward strand.
ACGGATTCGTGGCCAAGCCACAGCGCGATGACGGTGCAGTCGACACCCTTGTGAAGAAGCTCCATCGCGGCAGTGTGTCGAAGGCAGTGCGGGCTCACATGCTTGCCCTTCAACGTCCGGCACTGATCGGATGCCAGTGCGACGTACTTGTGGACAAGGCGCTCGACCGCGTCACGGCTGAGACGGCCGTTGCGGTTGCTGACGAAGAGCGGCTGGTCATCCGCTGCGGCCCGCTCTGCGCACCAGGCCAGGAGCGCCTTCACCGTGTCCGTCCTGAGCGGTATCGCGCGCGCCTTACGCCCCTTGCCGCGGCAACTCACGTGGGCACCTGTTTCGAGATTGACATCACCGCAGTTGAGGTCGATCAGCTCCGACACTCTTAGGCCGGTCTGCACGCATAGGAGCAGAAGCGTCCTGTCCCGCCGGCCGTACCAGGTCGCGGGATTGGGAGCGGCGAGCAGGGCCTCGGTCTCGTCGCGGTCGAGGTACGCGATCATGCGCTTCTCGTACCGCTTTGAGGGCAGCGCGAGCACCTGGTGGCAGTGCTCCAGGAGCTGCGGTTCGCTCACGGAGACGTATTTGAAGAACGAACGGATCGCTGTCAGCCGGGCGTTGCGGCTGCGGGCACTATTGCCGCGCTCGGTCTCGAGGAAGTCCAGGAAGTGGCCGACAAGCACGGCATCAATGTCGGTGACCAGCAGGTCGGTCGGCTGCCGCCCGAGGCAACTGGCCGCGAACGTCAGCAGCAGCAGGAAGGTGTCGCGATAGCTTGCCACCGTGTTGTGACTGGCTCCGAGCTGGTTCGCGAGGCGCTCGGTGAAGAAGCGTTGCACATGCGGGGGAAGCGGGTGTGACGTCATGACCCCTCTCCATCCCTGTAACGCTGTTCGGCGCGTTCGCTGGCCAGCTGCAGGAGTTCGGGCACGGCCTCGATGTACCAGTAGGTGTCTCCGGGGTTCACATGACCCAGATAGGTGCTGAGCCTGTACATCTCGCGGTCGGGATTGCGTCCCGACCTGAACCAGTCGAGGAGTGTTCTTGAGGCCATCGTATGGCGCATGTCGTGGAGCCGGGGACCGCGACCGAACTTGTTCCCGGCCTGCTTCTTTCGAAGGCCGATCTTCTGGCCGATCTGCGCGAAGTTGTACTGAGCGGAATGTTTTTCCAGCCGTCGTCCGTTCTCGCCGACGAAGAACGCTGTGGTTCCGGTTCGGAGGATCCGGTTCCGCGCGGCACGGTACTCGCTGAGTCGTTCAGCGGTGCAGTCCGTGACCGGAATGAACCGGCCCCTGCCGTTCTTGCCGTGCCTGATGAGCAGGACGGCCGTGTCGAGATCGATATCCCGGTCGTCGAGCGCGAGCGCTTCGCCGATCCTGAGCCCAGTGACCGCGAGCAACCCGAAGAGCGTCGCATAGGTCTTGCTCCGCAACCCCAGGCGCGAGGGCAGTCGCGCGGCTTCGGTCACGATCCGGACGATCTCGCTGTCGGAGTAGATGTAAGGCGGCGGGCGCTGATAACGTCGCGGAATCAGCCCCTTGGGTGGAACTTCCGTCCGTGGGTCAATGTCCTTGAGCCAGGCCGCCAAGCTGCGGACCGAAGTCAGTCGGTTGTTCCAGGTGGCCGTGCCTGCCGAGCCGAAGCGATCTTTCCATTGCAGGAACAGGTCTACGGTAAGCCACCCCGCACCCTCGGCATCGGCAAAGACGACAAACGGACGCAGATTCTGAGCGGCGACAGTCCAATCGCCGCCGTAGCGCCGGCGGAAGGCGAGATACTGTTCCAGGCGATCCGTGAACGAGGTCATTGGGCCTCTCCCGACACGGGCCAAGGCCGCGCCACCGACCGCAGGGCTTCGATGTCGTAGCGGGCGTAGGTCGTGGTCGTCTTGCGCGACCGGTGGCGCAGGACGTCGCCGACCTCATCGAGCGATGCGCCCCGGCCCAGCATGTCAACGGCGAAGGAATGGCGCAGCAGATGGCTCCGGACGCCACCCTCGGGCGGCTTCAGGCCCGTCCTGGCGAAGGCCTCGTGGAGCACCCTGTTGATGACCAGAGATGAAGCCAACGGCCTGTGGGGCGGCCTCGAGGTGATGAACAGGTGCCGCGAGTTGCCGGCACGGCCACCCAGAATGTAGGCAACGATCGCCTCTCCGACGTCGGCGGGAAGAGGCATGCGATCGTGCTGCCCGCCCTTGCCGCGGATCAGGATATCCGCCGCCGGCCAGTTGATGTCGTCGAGCCGGATCGCAATCACCTCTTGGGCGCGCAGCCCGAGCCGCGCCATCATGAGCAGCATCGCGCGGTTGCGGCGGCCGAGCCCATCGTCGTCGTGAATCGAGGCGATGAGTTTCCGCACCTCGTCGGGATGCAGATGGCGCGACACGCCACACGAACGTGGTGCGGCGACCCGGGGAACGATGAGGGCCAGGTTGCGCCGGGTCCGGCCGCTCGCGAACAGGAACCTGAGGGAGCTCCGGAGATGTGTCGCTTTGTAGCCGCCTCCGGACCCGCCCTTTGTCGCCAAGGGCAAGTCAAGAAAGGTCAGAATGTCATCGGGCGTGATGCCATTCAGATCGCCGGGCACCGCGCCGAACCGGAATGTCATGAAGCGCCGGAGAGAGGCCTGACGCTGCATGATCGTCGATTGGGCCAGTCCCTGCTGGTGGCACATCCAGTCGCCGTACGCCGCGCTCAGGTGCTCCAGGGATTCCGGTGCCGGAGGAGCCGGAGGCGGAGGCGGATCAATTGCACCGGCACCGACGAGGTGCGCAATAAACCGCGCAACGCACCCTTGCCGGTGGCGTTGCTCGCTGGCCGACCGGAGTTCGGGCACCGCGTCCTGCAGTTCCGCGAGCACGGCTTCGTCGATGTCCCTCGCTTCGACCTCGCGAAGTCCGACCTGTGCGACGAACGCGCCTACCGCACACTTGTGCCGTTCGATCGTGCGCGCGGCATAATTGAGTCTGCCGAGTTCGGCCAGGTACGCACCACTGTGCGGCGCCAGCCAGCCGGCCCCGCTCGGAACTGCAGCTTGTTCGTGATCGATGTTCGAAGACATGGTTCGCTCCTTTCCCTTCGAGGTGAACGGAGCGAGCAGCGATCACGGATCCGGACTACGCAACTGGGATCGACATTCAACGGGCCATGGGGGACGATTTGCGAGAACCGGAAAGTTCCGCGAAGGGTCAGGCCCATTTCGGATCCGTGAATATGCCGATGAGTTGTACCCGGAAGCCCGCCAAATCAATGGATTGAGCCGCCAACGCGGCATAGTCCGGCTATCGGCATATGACCTCAACGATTATTCCGTGCCGCACACCCATGTGAAGCGCACCCTCGTCGTCATCGCGACGCTCGACGAGGTGCGCATCCTCGACGGCGCGGGCGTCATCGCGACCCATCCGCGCAGCTTCGACAAGGGCGCCTGCAACGAGATCCCCGAGCACATTGCCGGCCTGACCAGGCACAAGCGTCATGCCCGGCGCCTGCGCGGGCAGGATCGGCTGGTCCGGGCCGCGCCCAACAGTGAGCGCATGCTCACCGACGCCGCCAGGCGCGGCAGCAATCTCGGCGCCATCGTCTCCGCCCTGCTGCGCCTGCTCGACGGGTACGGCGCCGCCGAGCTCGAGGCGGGCATCGACGAGGCCCTGAAGCGCGGCGTCCCCCATCCGAACGCCGTGCGCCAGAGCCTCACGCGGCGCCGCGAACAGCAGAACAAACCCCCGCCCGTCCCCGTCGATCTGCCCAAGGACCCGAGGGTCCGCGACATCGCGGTCCGCGACCACGACCTGACGGAATACGACGGACTGGCCGGTGAGCCCGAGGAGGACAGCGAAGAATGAACGACACCCTCATCGACCGTGCCCGGACGCTCGCCCTGCACGGCCTCGTCGCCCACTGGGGTGAGGTCGCCGAGTGCGGCTGGCTGCCCACTCTCATCGCCTGGGAAGAAGACGAGCGGCGCAGCCGCAGCCTCAAGCGGCGCCTCGCCGAGGCCCGCCTCGGGCAGTTCAAGCCGCTCGCCGACTTCAACTGGGACTGGCCCCGCCGCTGCGACCGGATGGCCGTCGAGGACCTCATGAGCCTCGAGTTCCTCAAAGAGGCCGCCAACATCGTCCTCGTCGGCCCCAACGGCGTCGGCAAGTCGACCATCGCCGCCAATATCGCCCACCGCGCCGTCATCGAGGGGCACACCGTGCGCTTCGCCACCGCAGCCAGCATGCTCGGCGAGCTCGCCGCCATCGACAGCGATACCCTGCTCCAGCGCAAGCTGCGCTTCTACGCCCGTCAGCACCTGCTGGTGATCGACGAGGTCGGATATCTGTCCTACAGCAACCGCCACGCCGACCTCCTCTTCAATATCGTCTCAAGCCGCAGCCAGCAGAACTCCACCATAATCACCACCAACCGCCCCTTCGCCGAGTGGGGCGAGGCCTTCCCCAACGCCGCCTGCGTCGTCGCCCTGGTCGACCGCCTCGTCCACAACGCCGAGATCATCGCCATCGACGGCGATTCCTATCGCCGCAAGGAGGCCGAGGAGCGCCAGAAACAGCGCAGCGCAGAGCGCCGCCGCCGGCGCGGCGCAAAAGCTCGCCGGCAATCCGCAGACGGCGGCACGCAAGACCCCGGGGCGCCGGCGGCGGCGTAGCCGTGGATCGTCTCCACCCATGGGACGGGCGGGTGCAGGCGGAGGCCCTCCGAAGCTATCCCCTCGAAGACGTCCTCCCTTCCCTCGGTTACCGCCGCGACCCCGGCGACGACGCACGCTGGAGGCGTCTCGGATCGGTCGTCAGCATCAACGGCTTCATGTTCCACGACCACCTCTGCGGGGAGTGGGGCGCTGGAGCCATCGAGCTGGTCATCCATGCCCGCCGATGCACCGTGCCCGAGGCCCTGACCTTCCTCTGGGAACTGCCGGGCCCCTCCCGGATCCCCACCGATTGCCTCTGCGCGCCGGCGTCGCGCACTCCCCCGCGCCCGCTCAAGCCATCGCGATCGGAACGCCAGTGGCCCGCAGTGCAACGCTACCTCGTCGACGAGCGCGGCCTCTCGCCCGTGCTCCTCGCCCTGTGCCGCGACCTCGGCCTCCTCTACGCCGACCGGCACGGCAACGCCGTGTTCGTCTGCCGAAATGCCGCAGGTGAGGAGACCGGCGCCGAGATCGCCCCAACCGCCGGACAGCGCAGCGGCTCGACCCTCGACACCGAAGCGGCGCCATCCCCGCTCACGCCCGGCAGCTTCTGGATGTCCTGGGACCCTGACTGGCCGCTCTCCGTGCTCCTGGCAAAGAGCGCCCTCGACGCCCTGTCAGCCCTCTCCCTCCATCTCATGCCGGCCAAACGCAAGGGATGTGCCGTGGTCTCAACCGGCGCCGTCACGGCAACGCTCCCCATCTGGATCGAGGCCTGGAACCCCCGCCGGATCTTCTGTGCCTACGATGCCACCCGTAACGGCGATCACGCCGCCGAACGGCTGCTCCAAAAGGACAACAGGGGCGTCCGCGTGCGGCCGCCCCTCGACGGCCAGGACTGGAATGACATGCTCATCCGCGACCGCGCCGGCGAACCGCTCGGTACCGATGACCGGCTCCTTGATTGAAAAGCGCAAAGCCCCCGGGAACCGAATACCCATATCCAGCCCGCCCAGTACCGCCCCGTCATGCGCGGCATCCACCAGAATCCTGTCCTTCACCACCATCGCCACGGCTGGGCAAACCACCGCTCCCCGCCGACAACGATCAGACGCGGAACTTCATCGAATATGCGCACTTCTGCGCCGTCGCTAACACGGATTCGGGGTCAGACGATCATCTTCCTGATGCCTCCGGGAGCGGGGTCCGCGCCGAGCACCTGATAGATGGCCTGTTGCCAAGGCTCGGCGCGGGTGGCCTTGCGTACATGAAGGGTGCGGCCGTCCTTGCGCCGGAAGGTCGCCGTGACGCGCTGCTGGCCTTCGAGGATGCGTCGCAGGCTGGCCCAGCTTGCGTGCTCCCCCTGCTCGCCGAGGCGCCGGCGGATGGTCTGCACCAGCTGATAGGCGATCACGGTGATGAACAGGTGCCCGTCGGAGCGCTTCTGGGTCTGGTGGAAGATGGGGCGCAGGCCGAGTTCGGATTTGAGCGAGCGGAACACGGCCTCCACATCGGTGAGCGCAGTATAAGTGCGCCACAACGTCTCCTCGTCCCAGTCCTCGACGTTGGTGCGCAGGCAGTAGACGCCGGGATGGGTGATCATGGTGCCGGCGAGCGGGCGGCGCTCCCAGGTGACGGCGCGGGCCTTCTCGCCGCTGTCATCGGCGATGACAGCGATGACGTAGTGCGCCCCGACACCGCGGCTCTTCTCCTTGATCCGGCCGATCCGCTGCCAGACATGGTCGAGCCGCTTGCGGGTGCGCGGGCGCTTGAGGCCGTCGTGGAGCTTGCGCAGCTCACCCTCGAAGCGCGCGGCGAAGAGTGCGGCAATGCCCTGTTCCGTCTTCGCCCGCGCCTCGGAGTAGCAGTAGAGCCGCACCTCTCCCCCGTCCGGGTCGACCACCTTGTGCACATGGACCGTCTGGCGCGACCGGGTCTCGAGGGCAATCGCCAGGTCCGGGTCGAAGCGGCGCGCGCGTTCCCGGCTGACGACCAGATAGCGGTAGCCGTTCTCGCGCAGCCAGACGACGTTGGCCTCGGTGGCGACCCCCGCATCCATCACCACCAGGGCGTCCGCCGGAGCGTGCAGGGCCTCGAGCATGGGCGCCAGGGTCGTGTCTTCGTTGACCGCGCCCGCGAACACTTCGGAGCGGCGCACGAAGCCCGAGCCGTCGATCACCAGCCCCAGGGTGAGCAGCGGGCAATCGCTGCGCTTCTCCTTGGAGTGGCCGCGTTGGGCCTTGGGCTGCGCCGCCGCCTCACCCTCGAAGAAGGTGTTGGTCAGGTCGTAGAGCGTGACCGTTTGGGGCAAGCCGAACAGGTCCGCCACCTGTTCGAACAGGTGGCCCTCGATCGCCGCGCGCTGCGCCAGCAGGGCATCGGAGGCCCGGTAGAGGCGCATCATGCTCATCCGCTCGAAGTCCACGCCCAGCAACTCGCCGAGGGCCGAACGCTCGCACAGCCAGCGCCAGCTGGCGCGCTCCGAGCCCGGTGCCGCCATGCGCGCGATGATGGTGGCCAGGGCCAGCGCGCGCTGCGTGCCGTTGAAGCCCAGCCGTTCCAGCAGAGCCTCCAGGCCGAGCTGCTCCATGGCCCACAGCCCGGCATTCTCGACGCCGACCGAGCGCGGGCGGATCAACTCCAGGGAACTCACATCCACCGTCTGCAGGTCGGGGCGCTCGACTGCGGCGGGCGGTGCGCGATTGAGGAGTTGCGCGGCGATGCGCTGCGCATGCCGTTCGACCTCTTCCGGACAGGACAGCGGTACCAGTTCGCCCTGGCGGTCGAGCAGCTGCTGGATCCGGGCGCACAGCATGGCCCAATGCCCTCGCTCGAGCGGGAAGTCGCTGCCGAGGTTGAGCAGGGTGTGCTGGCGGACCCTGTCTCCGCTGCGCTCGTTGCGCACGAGGCGGTACGAGTAATAGACGTCGCCGCGTTCGGTCGTGCGTATCTTGGCGCGCCGGATGAACATGGGCGGAGGATAACGGCGGGCCCGGCCCTTGAGAACCCTCTGTTACAAATATTATGTCACTACATTTCGCATCCGAAGAGACAAAACGAATACAATCAATAGGTTGGCGAGAGACAGGCGGCCAAATTCGCCAAATTCAGGCTACAGACCGTTAAACTTGGGATAGATCAGCACCTTGACCATCATCGACGGCTCGTAGGGGGCGTTGCGTCGACCGTCCCCCTCGTAGGGCGCATAGAACGCCGTCAAGTCCAGTGCATCGACCACATCGCTGACGTGATGAGCCAGGTGCCTTGGGGGAACCCACTCCTGCAAGTCCGGCGGCAAAAGCAAGGGTTGGTCCGGCTGGTAAGCACGAAACGTGGTCGGCATCGGGAGTTCCCACACGCAACTGGCGTATCGGATCATACTTCCCCCTGCGCAAATCCACCCACAACCCGTCCGCCATCAACTTTGCCGCGCGGACCTTTCTACGGCGCACGCTCCTAGGAGCCTGCGCCGCAGAACGCTTTTGGGCACCTTCAGACACCATAAGTAGTGGGAACGAATGATCTTATACTACTACATATAGTAGTGAATTTTCCTACGGCGCAGGCTCCTAGGTCGCCAGAACTTGCGTGCGCTCGGCCGCAAACGCGTCCACGGCAGCGCCGTGGCGCCAGCGGTTGACGCGGCGACGGATTTCGCGGGCAATGCGCACGATCGCGATGTCTTTAGCCGCGGGCCGTGCGTTGGGCGCTACTGCCTGTCCTGTTCGTTCGCCGGGCCCGTCGTGTTCGGTACCCTCGATCCTGGTGCCGCCGTCTCCGATGCCGCCCCGCTTCGAGCTTGGCTGCGCGCCGAGCTCGTTCTCTCGCATCCCGCCATGCGCCGTCCGCGACGTAGTCGAGCGCCGCCTTCTTGGGCTGCGAGCGCGACCAGCGCTCGGCCAAATACGCACGGATTTCGCTGTCGGCGACCGGCCGTTCCGCCTCGTCCTCGGGACGGCTGTCGGCGATATCGAAGACGATGGGAGAGTCGTGATCAAACTCACGTCACTTGCCGCTCCGCGCTTTTTTTGCTAACGGGGGTATTCTTGTGGCGTTCGCAATCAACTAGAGTTGTGCAAGCGTCTCCAATGACTCCGCCTCTTTTGGTCAGCCTGGGTCCTCCGTATGTAGGGATCTCCGCCTTGCTTGTTTTCTTCTTGTTGTTGGTAAACGCCTAACAAGTGCAGGCATTTCTGACGCGGTCAACGGGGTTCGATGTTCGAAACGGCGATCGCCGAAGCAGTTCGGCAGTACCTGACTCTAGAGAAGGTAAAGAAGCTTGGTCCAAACTCAGAAGCCGGATGTGTCTCGTCGGAGATTTGCGAGAAATGCCTTGGGAATGGCGGTCGTCATTGTGGGAGGGAAAATGGTTGTTGCTGGGCCGACGCGCCGAGCCAGGGGCGAACAGGCGACCAGAAGGTTCTTGCCTGGAGTTCCGGGGCCAGAAATCGAGGCAATCTTCAATGCGGCTCCCGGCAACGAAATTGCGGCGGGCAAGTTTGATAGCCCAAAATCATCCGCCGCTCTTGCCGCAAATGCATTTGGTTTCTTCCTCAACCGGCCAATGGATTTGCCGGTCCTGCCGAGCTGTGGGGAGGAAAGTTGGCCGGCTCTTGAGTTGACTCTCGAAGCAACGGTTCCCTTTCCGTGGCAAGGGGGACGCCATCCCGTTCTCGATTGTCTGGTAGCGACGCCCTCAGCGCTGATCGGAATCGAATCCAAACGCTTCGAGCCTTACAGGACCAAGCGCGCCTCAAGATTGAGCAATGCATATTGGCGTCCGGTCTGGGGCAACAGCATGGAGGGCTATCAGAGTGTTCGCGATAGCCTGCGCCGCAACCCGAAGATGTACACCCAACTCGATGCCGCGCAACTTTTCAAGCATGCCTTTGCGCTTAGGACCGAGGTCCAGCGCGACGGGCATAGCGGACTTACGCCTATCCTCTACTACGTGTACGCTGAACCAGAACGCTGGCCCAGAAGCCGAAGACTGGTGGATCAAGGTGCAAAGCTCCGGCATCGGCAGGAAATCGAGATTTTTTCGTCAGCTGTTGCAAACAACGAAGTGATTGTAACTGCCCAGGTCTGATTCGGCCGAGCACTCACACTTGATGGATTGCTGGTTCTGGTTTGGTGGCGCTGACTCGAGGTTTCAGAAGCGCAGTTGCGGGATCAGCTGGATGGGATCGGGGTGCGCCAGGGTTTCGAGGACATTCCAGCCTTGCTTTCGGGCGGTAGCGATGACGGAACGCAGGTTGGCGAAGTCGCATGCGCCTTGCATCGAACGGAAGCCGCCTGAGATTTTCTGGCGCAGCTTGCCCATTCGGAGGTCGCGCTCGGCCTCGTTGTTTGAGAACGGAGTTCGCAGGTCGGTGAGGAAGCGCAGGCACCCTTCCTTGTACTTCTGGAGCCGGCGCGCGAGGTTGTGACCGATGCGGCGCTTTTTTCGTCCGCGCTTTCCGCTCTGGAGCGGCGGCATCTCTTCGTGGGAGGCGATGGCCCGCTCGAGGATGCGTTCCCAGGCTTGCGAGATGCGGGCCACCAGTGAGGCGGGCACGTCGCGGTCGTTCTCACGGGCGAAGCGGGCGGCTCTGTGGGCGCGGGTGAGGAGCCGGTGCGTGCTCGTTGCCCAGTCTTCCTTCTCGATCTCGATCAGGGCCTGGAGCTCACGCAGGTGATGGGCGTTGCAGGCCCCGTGGCGCACGCCCTCGAGAGCGAAGTAGGAGGCGTAATCGTCATGGATGACGATGCCATTGAGCTCCTCGTCGAAATGGCCACGCCCGGTGGCGATGCGCAGGATGGTCAGCAACGGGGTACACAGCACATGGAGCCAATGGGTCCGGGCGGCGATGCGTATGCCGGTCTCGTCGAGGTGTTTGACCGGGGCTGCGGTGCGGATGATCTTTGCGACACGATCGAGGAAGCCCTCGAAGCGCCGGGCGGTGCGCCTGCCCATGGCGGCGATGGTGGCTGTTGAGAGCTTCACCGCGAAGAGGTCGCTCATGACCTCGGCGACGCGCTTCTCGGGAATGAACTGAGCGTGCAACAGGTAGGTCACCCACGCGGTGATGCGCGGCCCGTACTGGACCGGGGCTCTCACGCCGTTCGGGAACACGGCTGTCGTCACGGTGCCGCAGGCGGCGCAGAGGCAGCGATGACCGCGATGTTCGGTGACCTCGAGGGGCTGCGGCTCGGGCACATCGAAGACCTGCCGACAGACGGGGTCCCCGTGACGGTCAGCGTCCGACAGCGGCGCGCCGCAGCCTGCACAGGCGGACGGATCATGATCCACGAAGTGGTCCGGGTTCTCGGTCCGCGCCAAGGTGGTTCCCTTGTGGCCCGGCTGGCCGCCACTGGGCTTGGCGGACTTGCCGCGTTGGCTGCGGGTGCGCTTCTTCCGGGTTCCGCTCTTCTTTCCCAGGCCGTCGCTGGCTGGCGGCTTGGAGCTGGTGGTGCTGTCGAGCGCGGCGCTGCGCTCGAGTTCGGCGATCCGTTCGCGCAAGCTGGCGTTCTCCCGCTCGAGCGCGTCATTCTCCTTGACCAGCGCCGCGCTCAGGCGCAGCAGCCTCTGGCCCCATTCCCGGATGGCTTTGACGGCTGTCATTGCCAGGGATTGTGGGGTGAGAAGATCCTGCAGGCACGCGAAGGCCTCGTCGTGGGCGGCGAGGTCCTCGTGCCAGCGCGACACTGTCACGGATCCTCGTCGGCCTCGACGGCCATGATCGCGGCCAGCACCGCCAGGCGTTCGCCCGCCGGCATGGCTTCGTAGCGCCGGCCCCAGTTGGCCGCCTTGCGCTTGATGCGCTGGCGGTCGGTGAAGTTCCGGCCCGCGTAGCTCGCCCAGTGCACCCGGTCGGGCGCGAAGTTGAACCACACGACCTCGGTTCGCACCTGGGCCTGGGTCGTCACCTGCAGCGCCAGCCGGCGCCAGCCCGCCAGCAGCTCGTCATAGAGCGCAGACGGGTGGCCCGAGACCATCACCTGGCAGGGCAGACCCTTGAGCAGTTCGAGGAGCGCGACATGGTCGGCCTCCTCGTACTCGAAGCGGTAGCGCTGCGACGAACGCCGGGTCGCGTGCAGATAGGGCGGATCGCTGTAGACCAGCTCCGGGCCCAGGAACGGGAACGATGCCAGAAAGGAATGGGCGCAGCCGTGCACCAACTCCACCGGGTACTCGCAGCCAAAGGCCTCAAGCGCCCGCCCGTCGAGGTCGATCCCGATCGAGCGCACGGCCGGCGGCTTGCGCTTCATCAGCGCCCCGCCCCCCAAGTGGCTCTCGATATAAGCAGAGTGCGGGGGCATCAGCGCAATCAGCGCCTGGCACAGACCGGTCGTCGCCTTCGATCCGAAATACCCCACCGGCTGCTCCTCTCATACGAGAGTGCAACCCAATAGGCGCGCGCGCCTATACAGTCAAGCGCTGATCAACCACGCGCTGCACCAACGGCGAAACGGTGCCGCTGGCGAACAACTTCAGGACGAAGTCAGGCTTGGGGTACCTGGGTAGTTACAAAAGACTTTGCGAACCTGTGTGGAAAGCAAGTGAGTAATATGACTAACTACCTCAATGGAAATCAACATCCCGGAGACGTAGTGCTGCGCGACTGCGCACGAAGCGTATTTGGTTGGAAGGTCAATGCCGAGCGGGAAATTGTCAAAGTTCCAGATAAGCTCTCTAAACTACCGACTACTGGAGGCATCTACATATTATACGGCTCCGCAGCAAATGTATTGTATATTGGACAGGCAACCAACTTACGAGCAGAAGTGCGGCAAACTCTTGGAAGGAGTATACCCGTTGGAATGCGTCTAGGACCATCGTTGGACAACAGCAAATCGCCTAAGTTCAAGGAGCTAACGACTCACTTGTCTTTATACGAGATCGAGAACCAAAAGCTTCGTCATAACGTAGAAGCTCTCTTGATACGGATATTCGTCAATCAAACTCACAATACCAATGTTGAGAAGCTGAAGTAGTCTTTGCGCCGCGCTAGGATCGAGTTGGAGGGATCGCTGCGTAGGACTAAAAATCGTGCTTGAGTTGACGTGGCCTGATTTCAAAAATTTTCGCTCGCGACAATTCCACGGCGGGTGAGAACACCTTATGGTAAGGCAATAACTTAGCTGAGGAGTTCTTTCTTGTCCCTTATGCACAGTGCGCGCATTTGGTACAAGTTTAGATTTGCACCAAATGTGAATGTGCAGCATTGTATCTGTCGCGAAATGCAAGTACAATCGTGCAACTACATTCCACCTAAGCGGAGCTGGATGCTACCTTACCCCAACGCTTTGGTAGAAGGGGGCAACTTTATAATTCGCTGCTAGCATGCCGACAACTACACGCCACACCATCATAGCCCACAGCCTGCTGCGGATGCGGGAGCTGCGGCTTGAGGCAGCGCGGGGGCGGCGGCACGGTCTGCAGATCATGACCTTCGAGCAGCTGGCGGCGCGGCTTGCGGGCGGGGTGGCGCAGCCGGTGGACGACGAGGCGCTCAGGGAAGCCATCACGGCCGTGCTGCCGGAAACGGCGCTGGGCGAGCTTGATGGGATCAAAGGACTGCCCGGCATGGTGGGCGCCGCTGCCGACACACTGCGCAAGGCGTGGCGGGCCGGCGTGGAGCTTCAGGCGCGCTCGGGCGAGCATCCGCGGCTCCAGTCCACCGCCAGCCTGGAGGCGGCGGTTCTGGACGCGCTGCCGCCGGCGATGATGCGTCCTGCCGATCTCGTCGCGGCGGCGCGCGCGCGGCTGGAACATGCGCCGGCGCTGTTCGGGCCCGTCGAGATCGTCGGCATCACCGAGCTCTCGCCCGTCTGGCGGCCTCTGCTGCATGCACTCGCCACCCACGTGCCGGTGCGCTGGATCGCAGGCCCCCGGCCGGTGCCCGACTGGCTCGACGGCGCGGCGATCGAGATCGTGCGGGCAGACGCGGAGGCGGCGGCGGTCGCCGCCGTCAGCGCGGCCACGGCCTATCACGAGGCGATCGAGGCGATGCGCTGGGCGCGGCAGCTCCTCGCGTCCGGCAGGGCGGAGCCTGCCGACATCGCCATCGCGTCCGCCACGCCCGCCGACTACGACGACCACCTCCTCGCGCTCCGCGCCGACGCCAGCCTCGACCTGCACTTCGTGCACGGCGTCAAGGTCACGGCGAGCCGCGAGGGGCAGGCGGCGGCGGCGCTCGCGGATATCTTGCTGCGCGGCCTCTCCCAGACGCGGATGCGGCGGCTGAATACGCTGCTGCGCGCCTATCCCGGCCCGTTCGCGGACCTGCCCGAGGGTTGGACGCGCATCCTGCCGGCCGATGCGCCGCTTTCCTCCCCGGAGGTATGGACGCGCCTGCTCGACAGGCTGCCGGCCGCCGAGTGGCCGGACGGGAACGACCACAGCCCGGCGCTCGCCGCCATCATCGAACTGCTCGCCCAGGGCATCGAAGCCGCCGAGGAGGCGGGCGAGACGCTGCTGCACGGGCAGGTGCGCGCGATCTGGCGCAAGGCGCTCGCCGCCAGCCCGGCCGCGTCCCTCGACCTCACCCTGGAGACGCTGAAGCAGGACGACGGGCTCGACGCTTGCGTCTCGGTCTGCTGGATGCCTGCGAGCGCGCTGGCGGCTTCGCCCCGGCGCTTCGTCCGCCTGCTCGGCCTCAACTCCGCGCGTTGGCCGCGCAGCGTGGCCGAGGACCGCCTGCTCTCCGACCACATCGTGCCCATGGCCGAGCTCGATCCCCTACCCGTCGCCGCCGCCGACCGGCGCGACTTCGCGACCATCCTGGCGACGACGGAGAGCGAGATCGTGCTGTCCCGCGCCCGCCGGGACGAGGAAGGCCGGCTGCTCGGCCGCAGCACGCTGCTCCTCCAGGTGCGGGTGGACGAAGACTACCTGCCGCGCAACCGCGAGCCCGCCCACGCTTTCAGCGAGACCGACCGGCTAATGGCGCGGCCAGCGGAGTTCCGGGCCCTGCCCCAAGCGGTCGCCGCGTCGGACTGCTGGTTCGACTGGCTGCGCGCGGAGATCACGCCCCACGACGGTGCGGTCCGCCCGGACCACCCGCTCATCCACGCCATCCTCGAGCGCACCCAGTCGGCGAGCTCGCTGGGCATGCTGTTGCGCAACCCGCTCGGGTTCGTCTGGCACTACGGTCTGGGTTGGCGCGCGCCGGAGAGCGGCGACGATCCCCTGATGCTCGACCCGCTCGCCATGGGCAATCTCGTTCACTACTCCCTTGAGCGCGCCCTGCGGACGCTTGAGATGGTTGGCGGCCTCGCCAACGCTTCGGACCAACAGATCGCCGCCGCTGTGGACGGGGCCGCCGCAGAGGTCGCACGAGAGTGGGAGAGCGATCAGGCCGTGCCCCCGCCCGTGATCTGGCGCCGCACGCTCGACGAGGTGCGCGCGCTGGGCAACCGGGCGCTCGCCTTCCGCGACGGAGACCTCGCAGGCGCACGTGCCTATGGCGAGGTCCCATTCGGCGGGGCGAAGCACAAGTCCGATGGGGCGATCCCGTGGGATGCCGAAGCGCCCGTCGCAATTCCCGACACCCGCTTCCGCATTAGGGGCCACATCGACCGGCTGGATATCTCGGCCGACGGCCGCCGCGCCCTGGTGCGCGACTACAAGACCGGCAGGGTGCCAAAGGACGATATCGTCCTCGATGGCGGCAAGGAACTGCAGCGCTGCCTCTATGCCTTCGCCGTCAAGGCGTTGCTGGGCGGCAAGGTCGTCATCGAAGCGTCGCTCCTCTATCCGCGCGAGGAGCGGGACCTGCGGCTCGAAGACCCCGACGCCACCCTGCGCACGCTCACCGGCCATCTGCAGGCCGCCCGCGCCAATCTCGCATCCGGCGGCGCGGTGATGGGCGAGGATACCGGCAACGCATACGACGATCTCGCCTTCGCGCTCCCTGCCAATGCCGGCGCCATCTACCGCCCACGCAAGGAGGCTTCGGCCACCGCGCTCCTGGGGGATGCCGCGCAGGTCTGGGAGGCGCTGTGATGGCCGCGCGGCGAAAGACGCTTTCGGACGATGCCGCCCGGCGGGACGCCATTGCGGTCCACGACCGCTCGTTCCTCGTCGAGGCCGGCGCCGGCTCGGGCAAGACTGCGGTCATGGCGGGCCGGATCGCCATGCTGCTGGCCGGAGGTGTCGCGCCCAAGCACATCGCCGCCGTGACCTTCACCGAGTTCGCCGCGAGCGAGCTGCTGATCCGGGTGCGGGCCTTCGTGGGCGCGCTTACGGCCGGCGAGATTCCGACCGAGCTTCGCGTCGCGTTGCCGGACGGCCTCTCGGACGAGCAGTGCGGCAGTCTCGCCGCCGCGGACGCGGCTCTCGACGAGATGACGTGCTCGACCATTCACGGCTTCTGCCAGCGCCTCATCACGCCCTATCCAGTGGAAGCCGACATCGACCCCGGTGCCGGCGTGATGGACCGCGACCAGGCGGACCTCGTCTTCGACGAACTCATCGACGCCTGGTTGAGGGAGGAGCTCGCCGGCGAGGCCGGCGGCCTGCTCGCCGAGCTGGTCCTGCACAATCCCGACGCGACCCTGGCGTTGATCCGCACCATCCTCAGCCATCTCCGCCGCCATCGCGCCTTCGCTCCCTACGAGAGGCAAGATCTGGAGCAATGCGCGACCGCGTTCCGGGAGGCGGCGGAGGCCTTCAACAATTTTCTGTCCGGTGAAGAGGCCGAGGAGCCCGAGACTGTCACCATCGCGGCTCGCTTCCGGGAAATGATTGACGAAATCGGAAACAGTCCCGCTACCAAGACACCCGCTTGGCTTATCGGGGTTCTGGCCGCGCCACGTTGCACCGAGTTGTTCACTCAGTCTGGCGGCTTCCGGAAGTACCAGAAAAAGACGAAGTGGCGAGCGGCGGCGAAGCGAGTAGGTCTGGCTCAAGCCGACGGCGATCGCCTGAACGACGAGGCCAGCGCCCACTACGCTCTTTGTCGCGCGACGTGGACAGCGTTGCAGGGGGCCGTCGCTACCCACGTGCTCGCCGATCTCGTGCCCCTGGTCCAGCCGGTCATGGCGCGCTTCCGGGAGCACAAGCGCGCGGCGGCGCTGCTGGATTTCGACGACCTCATCTTCGCCGCCCGCGACCTGCTGCGCGACCACGACAACGTGCGCCAGGCGCTGGCCGCGCGCTTCAGCCACGTCCTCGTCGACGAGTTCCAGGATACCGACCCGCTGCAAACCGAGATTTTCTGGCGCCTCTGCGGCGAGCCTCCGAAGGATGGGGACACTGACGACTGGCCGGCATTCACGCTCCGGCCGGGCGCACTTTTCCTGGTGGGCGATCCCAAGCAGGCGATCTATCGCTTTCGCGGCGCCGACATTGCGGCCTACGTGCGGGCGCGTGAGGCGTTCCGCGCGCAGGCGGCAGACGGCGTGCTCTCTATCGCGACCAACTTCCGCTCCTGCCCGCCGATCATGGCGTACGTGAACGAGCGCTTCGAGGCGCCGCTCTCCGAGGAGAAGGGGCAGCCCGGCTTCCAGGCGCTCGACCCGTTCCTGCCGAAGCGGGCAGAGGGCCCCTCGGTCGCAGCCCTGGACATCGAAGTGGCGGATGAAAACGGTAAGGCCACCGCCGCGCAGCAGCGGGATGGGGAGGCGGAGGCCGTCGCGGACATGTGTGCCCGCCTGATTGGGAGCGAGTCCATTCGCGACTTCGAGAACGGCGGGCAACGCCCGTGCAGGGCCGGCGACATCGCTTTGCTGGCGCCGACCGGGAGCCAGCTCTGGCGTTACGAGGAGGCGCTGGAGCAGCGCAGCATCCCCGTCGCCACCCAGGCAGGCAAGGGCCTCTACCGGCGCCAGGAGATCCAGGACCTCATCGCCGTAACCCGCGTGCTCGCCGACCCGCGCGACCGGCTCGCCCTCGGCGCGCTGCTGCGCGGGCCGCTGGTCGGGCTGACCGAAGAGGAGCTGCTCGACATCGTCTGGGCATTGCCGCGCGACGACGATGCGCCGGACAAGCTGCCGCGCCTCGACCTCGGTGTGGCGCCGGATGCGATTGCGCACGACCACGCGCGGGACATCATCGAGAAGCTCCAGTCGCTGCGCCGTCAGGTGAATGCGACCACGCCCCACGCGCTTCTCTCCCAGGCCATCGACGTGCTGCGCGTCCGGCCCATTCTCCTTCAACGCCATGGGGGACGGGCCGAGCGCGCATTGGCCAATGTCGACCTCTATCTCGGCTTCAGTCGCGCCTACGCGGTGCGGGGCTTGCGCGCCTTCGCCGAGGCCATGATGGCCGCTTGGAGCGACGAGGCCCGCGCCGTGGAGGGCCGGCCCGACGCCCAGGAGGAAGCGGTGGCGCTCTACACCATGCACGCCGCCAAGGGGCTGGAATGGCCCATCGTCGCGCCCATCAACACCATGACGCTGGCGAAGGCACCGGATAGCGCCCTCACTGACCGTGCAAGCGCTCGTTTCTATTGTCCCGTGTTTGGGGTGGCGCCGACGGGCCACGAAATGGCCCACAACGAAGAGAAGGCCGAACTCGGCCGCGAGCGGGTGCGCCTCTGGTACGTCGCGTCCACGCGGGCACGGGAACTTCTCGTGTTGCCGCGGCTCGATGTCGCAACCCGGAAGTCGGCCTGGCTGTCATTCGTTGATTTGGCGCTGCCCTCTCTGCCCGCACTCGACCTGGAACATCACAGGCCCGAGGCGGGCGCGGGCGACGCTGCGGCGGAGAACGAGCAGACGCGCGAGGCCTTCGCCGCCGAGGCGGCGGCGATCGCGGCGCGCCATCGGCGCATCGTCTGGCGGACACCGAGTCGGGACGAGGACACCGCCCAGCCGGTGCTGCGAGAGGAAGAGCCGACGATCCTCGCGACCGATGGCGACGGCGCGCCGGCGGACGACACCGCCGCAGCGACGATCCAGGGCGGACGCGAGCGCGGCACCATCCTCCACAAACTGATCGAGGAGGTTCTCACCGGCGAGACGGCGGAGACGCTGCCAGACCTCACAGCCCGCGCCGAGACCCTGATCCGCGCCCTGGGCCTCCCCGTGATGGACGATCCCGCCTTGGGGCTCGCGCCGGCCGAGCTCGCCAGCTGCGTCGTCCGCACCCTGTCGCTGCCCGAGGTCGCCGCCCTCAGACCGGGACTCGTGCCGGAGTTGCCGGTCTACGGTTCAACCGAGACCGACAACCAAGAGGTAGCAACGTCAGGAATCGTCGATGCCATCGCCTTCAATGCGGACGGCGCGCCGCAAGTGGTGATCGACTGGAAGAGTGACGTGGACCCCTCGCCCGAGACCCTGGACCACTACCGCGCCCAGGTCCGCGCCTACCTCGCCATGATCGGTGCGGAGCGCGGCCTCGTCGTCGCGGTGACCACCGGCACCGTCCACCCGGTTACGCGACCGGGCAAAGGGGGTGCCGGGCAGGCTCGTTGATGATGTTCAACATGCCGAACTTGCGGCTCTTTCAGGCAGGGTGCTGGATGAATTGGTATAACCGCACGTGGTCTGGTCCTGAGGCCGCAAACGAACCGACGCATCGCGAGGATGAAATAGGAATGACCGATCGAGACCGTCGGGAGGGAGGCAGATCATGCTGTCGGGCAGTCGTACCCGCTGGGCGGTCCCGCGTCATGTCCCGAACGACCGCATGAACTGGTCGGCTTGGCCTGTTTCGCTCGCATCCCGAGTTGGAACCCACGAACAACTTCACCGTGTCAGACTGTAAACCAAGAAGGAGGGCTACTGGCCATGGATGAGAAGACTCTTATCGGCATAGAAAACGCCATTCAAACGCTCGCACAGGCGGACCGGATACTGGACGAAATTACCGAGCCGAGCGAGGGTGAGGACGGTATGCCTCCCTGGCAAGCAGCGCACGTCTAGATATTCAGGGCGATGTGCTTGTTGATCGATTCTCTTGAAGCGAGTGAAGAGACTTCCTTCACCTCCGAGGAAAACGTTTCCGTGGCGAACACCCGAGAGCCCTATGCGTACTTGGCCAAGCGGTATGAGGCCAGAGCGGATCGATGCAGGGACCTCGCCCGTGAACACGCAAGCTGAAGATCGCATCGAATGACCGTGAGAAGACCGAACTGGATGACGATCGTATTAGTTCGTGGCCTGTTCGGTCTTCCCGGGCTCTCGCTGACCCGCTTCCTTCTCAGCCTCGTCATTTGGTCGGCGGTCGCCGTTGCGGTAGTGCTCGGGATGCTCGCGCTCATTCTGGACAGTACGGGATGATTGAGCTTGCAGATCAACGTATATGCTTGGGATAACTTCCCTGTACGCAATGAAACCTCCGCGGTTGCAGAAGCGTATCAACCCCGCAAAACTTCGCGTGGTAATCAGCACGCACTTTGGTAGTCGGTGTGTGGCCATGAGGGATGACAGATGACACTCTATCTAGTTGATGACGATAAGATCACTCCGGTACCGCCCACGACGTTTGCGCAACAGGGCATACAAGAGCGGAAGCATCTCCAAGCCCTGCTGAAATCCCGGCCTGAAATCATCTCTCCAGACACATTGATTGTCGCTGAGGAGTTCAGCGACTGGGAGGACAGTCGGCGGCGTATCGATCTGCTGGGCATCGACAAGAGCGCCAACCTTGTCGTTATCGAATTGAAGCGCACCGAGGATGGCGGGCATATGGAACTTCAGGCGGTTCGTTATGCCGCAATGATTTCTGCGATGACGTTCGACATGCTCGCGTCCCGTTATGACGAATTCCTGAAAAACAACGCCGATGAGAAGGATGCAAGGGATAGTCTGATCGAATTCTTGAACTGGGATGGCTCAGATGATCCGACACTCGGCCAAGAATGTTGATCGGCGCACGTGTTCGGCGCCGATCGGCGCGGTAAACCATTGATGTTGCTGACTTTCGAGGGGTCAACAGGGCGAGCTTAACAACAGCAAGCTGCCGTTCACCGTCTGGTTCTGGGCCGCCTACCTGATGGCGACCCACTCCAACGGCATCTCTGCCCTGCAGCTCCAGAAACAGCTCGGTATCGGCTCTTACCGCAGCGCTTGGCTGCTCGCCCACAAGCTGCGCGCCAGCATGGTCGACCCCGAGCGCAACCCGTTGTCGGGCCTGGTGGAAATCGACGAGGCCAGCCTTCCATTCCGGACCAAAGACGATCCTCCCACCGGAGGGCAAGGACGCAGCCACGACGGCAAGATGCTCATCGTCGGCGCCATCGAACTCGGGGACGGAAACATCCCAGGCCGCCTGCGGCTGGCCGAAATCTCCTCCTACGGCGCCGCCGACCTCGGACACTTCGTCGAAACCGCCGCCGATCCCGACGCCATCGCGAAAACCGACGGCTGGTCCGGCTACGCTGCGGTCCCCGCCGATCGCCACAATGTCCATGTCGTCGGGAAGACCGCCGCTCACCTCGTCCTGCCGTGGATCCACCAAGTCTTCTCCAACCTCAAAGGATGGGCGCGAGGCGTCTACCACGGGCTGCGTCGCAAGCATCTGCAGGCCTATCTCGATGAGTTCGTCTTTCGCTTCAACCGCCGCAAAACCCGCCACGCTGCTTTCCGCTCGCTCTTCCGCATCGCCACCAATGCAGAACCCCTTACCTACAGCATGTTGATCGAACCGGAGCCATGTGCATAAGCGGTTCAGCTATTTAGTCAGAGCAAAGAAACGGTCAGAAATGATCTTGAGCGATCTGTAATTGTCCTCTTTTGAGTGTCTCGCATTCTCTCGCGGTCGGGCGTGGTCTGGAATTGTCTCACGTTTGTTTTCTCCAAGTACGTATAGAGTACTGGGAAGCAGTGATGTTACGACGTCCGAGAGGGGCGTCCCTTCCCGTAGCTTGGCTTCGAGGCCATCCTCATCGTATTGGGCTGGGACCGGACCGGTCCGCCCAAGCGCCGCCGTGCCCTTGCCCGACCGGGCGCGCGCCTTCCTGTGCGCCGGTCGTCCTTCGAGTAATGTCCGCCTGCGACTTTGAGGAGATGATTTTGATCGATGTGCGCCCCATTCCGGCCGTAGATTCACAGAAACAGGCCGTGCGGCGTTAACGGACGTTTGTTTGAACCGTCGTTCCTTGACGATTCTGTCCAGCATGTTAAAACAGTAGAATGCGGCGGCAAGCATTTTTGCCGGCAGAGCAAGTGTTTTCACCGCACGGATGGCAATGAACACTTGGTGGGTCTGGGTAAAAGACTCGGCGATGCACTCATGCCGATCCCCATGCTGATCGGTGAACTCGACTTCGTGAATCCCGAATGATGTTCGTTTACCAAGAGGTACCAAGGTAAGAGGGGCAAATCCTGGGGTTGAACGGCGTAATTTTCGTTCCGGCGACCGGTGCTGCGACCCATCGGGGCGGCAGATTGTGCGGCCTTGGGAGCGCATGAGCTAGCCAGCGGGCAACGCTCCTGTCGTCGGTTGCTGCCGGGCGAGGTCCGGAAGCCAGGGGACATCGTCGGCGCCAGGGATGCCGAGGCGATCGCCGAGGTAGTTCCAAAAGGAGATACCGTGGCGGGCACAGGTCTTCATGTGGGTGTGGAATGCGTCGCGGCAGGCACGGCCGGTATCCGAGCGGGTCCCGCCCGAGATCTTGCGGCGGACGACACAGCCGCGAAGGTCGTTCTCGGTAGCGTTGGTGTGGGCCGGCACGTCGGGACGGTCGAGCACGGCGAGCAGCTTGTCGCGGTTGGCGAGGGTGCGCCCGATCTGCTCGTCGAGCAGGCGATAGCCGGTGCCGGCCCGGAAGGTGCGCGCGAAGCTGCGCTTGACCACGGTGCGCCGCCGGGCGCTCGGCCGGCGGCAATAGGCACGAAGCAGGCGGTAGGTCCGCCAGATGCCGCAGCGCACCTCATCGACGGCCTGCTGGCTGGCGTCGCTCCAGACCGGCAACGTGCGGTAGAGCCTCTCGGCATGGATCCAGCACAGGAACTGGTGCAGGCCGAGGTCGAACTGGCCGGCGTCGTCGCTCAGGATGGCAGTGTCCTGGCGCAGCAGGCCGTGCGCGAACAGACAGCCGAGCCGGGCGCCCTCGGTGGCGACGAGGCGGGCCTTGGCGGTGCCGATCCCGAGCCTGTCGAGGAACGCCGACCACAGCTGCGGCCCGTCGAAACGGCCTCCGGCATGCCGTCTCAACTCGTCAAGCGCCCAGCGCGGCATGCCGTGGCTCTCCATGTACCGGAACGCTTCATCGTTCAGCACGTACTGATCGAGGGCGCCGCACATGAGGTCGAGGAAGGCGAACCGGCTCTTCGACGCCGCCGTTCCGAACCAGCCGAAACGATCGTTGCCGATCGAGGTGCAATAGCCATTGCGCCCCTGATGGCGCGCGCCGGTGTCGTCGACCGAGATCCAGGCAGCCCCTTCAAGACCCGCCTTCAGGACCTCAGCCGCCTCGCCGATGAACGGCTCCCTGTTCCCGCTCAGGATGCGCCGCACCTGACGCTCCGAGATGTCGAGGCCGATCGCATCGAGCAGGCCGACGATGCGCGGGATCGTGCTCTGGCCCTGGTGATAGAGCATCAGCACGAAGCGATGCAGCTCGAGGTTGAAGCCGCCGATCACGCCGTCCGGCAGCGGTGCGACGATGATGCGCCCGCCCGGCGTCACCACGCGCTCGCGCATGAAGATGACATTCTGGACTTCGAGTTCCAGCAGTTGGGCGTGATAGTCCTGATAGTCTTTGTGGACCGAGCCCTCGGGCGCGTCCTGCACGGAGACGACCACGCGCTTCGCGTTCTTGCGGCCCTGCTTGGGACCCCGCCGCTTCTTCCGCGTGCCGGAAGAGCCCCGGCCTCCCTCCAGGCCCTTGCCGCCCGAGCCCTTGCCATCACCCTTGCCCGAGCCCGGCTTGATATCCGGCTTGCCGGGCAGCTTCTTGAGCTGGCGGATCTCAGCCTTGAGCGTCTCGATCGTCCTGTTGAGGGTCTCGACCGTCTCGTTGAGCACCCCGATCGTCTCCCTGAGACGCTCGCTCCCGGCGCGCAGCTCAAGGATCGTCTTCTTCTGCGCGGCGTTCGTCCCCCGCAGTTCCTCGATCAGCCGAGCCTGGGTGTGAAGCGAATCGACCATGACCCCTCCGCGCGCAAACTGTCCAGAAAATGCGCGCAGTCCAGGGAAATATGTTCGCTCAGCCCTTTGATC
The DNA here is from genome assembly GCA_965262385.1 of Dehalococcoidia bacterium. GTDB lineage: Bacteria > Chloroflexota > Dehalococcoidia > Lucifugimonadales > CATOSD01 > CATOSD01. The sequence continues at coordinate 177,467 of CBDHFB010000011.1, forward strand.
CGGATCGAAAGCGCAGCCGCGCCACGCGGCCCATTGCACTGCCGCTGGCCGCAGCACCGGCATCGGTCTTGCTCGCAACCGCCGAATGCAAATCGACCAGCATCATCAGCGGCTAACGTCGTCAGAGGCTGCAACGGGCTGACTGAGCATCGTCAATTCGCCGGCTGCGAGACAAATGCCGGCGAGCCTGGGGGCCCCCAGAATTTGCCCCACTTACGTACCAAGCGCCTAGCTGCCAACCGAGCACGGCAGTTGTTGCGCAGGAGTCGCACCTACAAGAAGAAAGCATATTTCCACGCCGCACCGAATAGTAATTGAGCTAATTACGAAAGAGGATGGGCGGTAATCAGACGTGGAACACCATCATCTTCATGATACATCCAAACAACCCTAATACAGTGGTTGTCATCATTGGGCGCAGCGATTGTGCAATCAATGACATACTTGATTCCCCACTCATCCCGCCGAATGGACGTGACCGAATTGCTTTTCGCGTGATTGCGGAGAGCCTCCGCAAATATTGCCCATTCTTCAATTAACAATCCTCGCGCTAAAAAACAATTGGCTTTACCCCAACCGTCCCCGCTTTCGATGTTTAGCAGATATCCAACGATTTTAGCCTCGTCAACGCAAAGCGCGTCCGTTGCAGCTAAAAAGTCTCCAGGTTTTGGGTGAGGGGACACTGAGTGGTCGTCATTCATCGGCGAGATCCAGGTCTTTCGGCAAGACCGTTAACGTCAGGGCGGGCGCAATGTCGAACTCGACCTCATAGGCTTCGCCATTACGGTAGATATCAACTATCACGCCGACACTTCCTGCTGGCACGACATGGCCATTAGAGGACAATTGGCGGCTGACTTTAACGAGCGAATGCTCTGGAATTGGCGCTGGGATATCGAGGATGACCGGTGCCGGCTCTTCCGCAAACAAAATGACGGCTTCGGCGAACGAGTGTGGGGGGTATTTCTTCCAAGTTGCCTCCGAAATAAACAAGTGGCTGTATGTTGTGACGGACTGAATTACATTGAGGTCCGCGCACCATTGATTGAGCCTCTCCCACTTTGGCGCTACATCCAGGTCATTAAGGCCCTTTGTCTCAACGATGAAGACCTCCGTGTCGGATTTTTTGACGACAAAATCGGGGTAGTAATTCGAAACATTCCCGTCGGCGTTAACGTAATCCAGCTTGAAGTGAACCGCGAAGTAGTTTTTCGAGTAGGATACAATATCCGAGCAATTTTCCAGGAAAGTGGCGAACTGAAGCTCCAGGTTGCTGTCGCCGATGACACGGTTGAAAACACTCTTCTTGGGGACGAGGTAACGTTGATCCTTCACCACGAAAGGTCGCGTGTGGCGCAGCTTAATGGTGCCACGGATTTTTGCATCGCCCTTATCCCGCACCGTTAGCGCGTTGATGGCCTTCTTGAGGGTCTCTATCAGCGTTTTGGTGGCAGCCGGTTCCGACAGGTTGCGGAGCGTGTTGGGATGCTCAAGATTGACTATTCTGTCGAACAACTCCGCTTGTACGAATGCCCTGGTCTTGCCAAAGAGCACGTCATACCCGCTGACGAGACGCAATTCCTTCATGATGGTCCGGGCAAAATACCCGATCACATTGCGATAGTCGGCCACGCCCGCTGTGTCGAGGATCGTGCTGTGCGTCACCTCGCCGGTGGTGATGTCCTTGAATACGATCTCTCGCTGCTCGTGCTCACTGAATTGTCGATAGGGCAAGCGCCGATGTCCAAAGGTGCTCGCATCGAGATCCGCGAGGCACTTGTACTCCCGGTATATGCGCGGCGTGAGCACCGGGATCGCGATATCCAGCGCCTCGATATCCTTCTTGTCGTTTTCGTTGTCGATCTCCACGACGAGCGGCGTCTTGGGCTTGGCGCCTTCGCCCATCGCCGTGCGTTCTAGCTCCACGCCCTCGGCCTGGATAGACTCCACAAAATCCATAAACGCATCCGTTCCGACGACACTGACGTATTCCTCCAGCCCGTTGGGATACATCTTGCGCAGGCCGCGCCCGAGAGTTTGTTCGGGGAGGATATTGCTCTTGGCCGAATAGGCGCGGAGTCCGACAATGGTGGTGACATTACGCACGTCCCAACCTTCCTTGAGCATCAGAACCGAGACAATCGCCTTGTAGGGGCTGTCCGGCTCGTCAATCTTGTTGGATTGTTCGCGAAGCTTTTCTAGTTCCTCCTTGGCCTTGCCCGATGCCGCCTCGGAAATCTCGCCATTGTTCTTGGTGTGAATGACCAGCACCGCATCCTTGAGGTCGGGGTACCGACCCTCCAGGTATTCGGCCACGTCATCGCAGTTGCGGGTGTCGTCGGTCATCATAAACAGGATGGCCTTCTTGCCCATTTTCTCGTGTTCGGCGTAGGCCTTACGCCATTCGATAACGCCCAGATCGATGTAGTCGGCATATTTCTCGGTGTATTTAGCGCTTTGGCGTTCCGTAAGTTTCGCCTGGCTGGGTGCATCGGGCAGGACCGGGTGCTTCACCACGTTCTGGGAAATGGCCTCCACCAAGGGGTAGTCGGACACGGTCTGCACGAAGATAGCGCCGTTGTTGTGCTTCGGCGTGGCGGTCACGTCCAGCTGGAGCGCCAGCGAGCCGCCTTTCTGCAAAAGTCGGTTGTGGATGTCTTCGATGGATTTGAACCAGGCGAGTTTTGCATCGTGGATGTGATGCGCCTCGTCGTCGAGCACCATCAACTCGTCGATGTCGCGCACGATCATGCCCAAGTCCACGCGCGAATCCGTTGTCGCGCCGGTTGGGCGTTTGCCAAGGAAATACTCCATCGTGTTGTCGTCATCGGGCGAGGGCGGGATGTCGTCGCCCGAATAGACGCGGTGGATATTGGTCAGGAAGATATTGCCGGTGGGCTGGGTGACGCGCACTTCGTCCTGCTTGTGCAGGGTGATCTGAAAGTCATCCCGCCAGTTGCGCCCATCGAATCCGTTGTCCGGCAACACCGGATCTTCGAAAAAGATACGCAGCCCTTGGAAGTCGTGATAAATGCGGTCAAGCACGATGATATTGGGCGCGATCACAAGGAAATTGCGCGAAAGCACGGAGTGCGGCTCGTAGAGCTTGTGAAAAAAGCTCCAGGCCAACGCCAAACTCATCACCTTGGTCTTGCCACTTCCGGTCGCCATCTTGATGACAAATCGGCGCCAGCTTTCGTCGAACATGCCGGCCGATACTGCACCTGTGCTATCGAACCGCATCAGGTCGTACTTGTCCTTAGCCCCCACCACGTCATAGAGGTAAATGATCGTCTCCAGCGCTTCTCGTTGGGCGAAGTAGTATTGAAACTCTACCAGCGCGTCATCGGCCTGCGGCAATAAATGTGATTCCTTGAACCACCAGTTCAGCAGGCTTTTGCTGGTGTTGCTCGCGCCGACATAACCCCCGTCGCGAAACTCCTTCACCTTCTGGCGAAGCTGCGCCACCAGCGGCGGCATGAGCTTGTTCATGCCGGCTTCGCGCAACGCCTCGTCCGCTGGAAACCAGCGGATGGAGGGGTCGAGAATCACATACGGTGAATCGGGAAAGTCGGGATGCAGCGCCATTATGCTTTCCCCCCAACACTCGCCTGCACAATGGTCATTGTGTCATTGCCGAAGATGTCCACGACCTTGACGGCGACCTTGCGTCGTCCGGATGTGCAATCATGGGCGACACTGGTCAGTTGCAGTGAACGGTCCTTCCTGGTGCGGAAGCTCTGCCATTCGTTTTCAAAGACATAATCGCCAGTCCACTGTTCTTCCCATTCGCCGGTCTCGGCGTTCTGCACGCGGATGATCTCCCGTTTGCTTTCGAAATCGAAATCGACCGACCAATAGTCGATCCAGTCTGTCCAGTTCTCGGTGAGGGTCGCGCGGGAGACGATGCCGTCCTTGTCCTTGGTCACCTTCACGATCTGGCCGCGTTCGACTACGATCTTGTTGCCTTTGTTCCTAATCGCCGCTTCGGCGCTGGCGATACTGTCCTGCGAGTAGAAGACCGAGAAATCGGTTAGTTCCACAGAAACGCTATTGCCTTTCAGATGCGGCTTGACCTCGATGAAGGCCACGTCGTGGAACACCACCTGGTTCCCCTCCACAGCACGCTTGTCGAACACATCGGCGGGGATGTATTTGGGCGCAATGTCGATGCCCTTGGCCCGCGCCTCGTCCAGGACGTTAGGGAACAGGCCCATCTCGTACTCAAAGCCCAGGATGTCCACCTTGGTGATGTGCTTCTTGTGGCACTCCAGGATGATCTCCTCGACGAAAAGCCGCGTCACTGGCAGGTTTACCGGGCCAATTGCCACCAATCGCCCGGCGCGCTTGCCGTGGAAGGTGACGAAACCATCGATCTTCTCCGCCCGGTAGGCGCGCAAGATCAGGTCCAGGAACGCCGCCTCCTTCGCTGCGAGTTGTTGTTGTTTCTGCTCCTCGCGCAGGTCGGGGTTGACACCGATGAAGTGCTGACGCTCGTACCTGCCCAGGTTCAGGATCTCGAAGGCCCGGTAGTCCATGCCCTCGGCCTTAAGCTCCCGCTGCACTCCGATCATGCGCTTGCGCGTGGTGTGAATAGCGAACTTTCCTAGGTCACTTGCGATCCATTTGCGACCGAGCTTTTCGGCAACCACCGCCATCGTTCCCGAGCCACAGAAAAAATCCGCCACTATGTCTCCGGCTGAACTACTAGCCCGGATTATTCTTTCCAACAGCGCCCAAGGTTTTTCTGTTGGATAGCCAACTCTTTTGACCCCGTCAACAGGGAATCGTTGCGCTATTGCCATCTCCCACCAGGACTCCGGTATTTTTCCGTCTGGAAGCTTGAAGGTATCCGCACGAAAGCCCGACCCTTCGAGTCCTGATTTAAAATTGTCCGCGGTCTTTTCATTGTGAGTAACCCGAATATCGTTATCGTTAAAAATCCAACGATCTTTGTCCTTGGAAAACCACCATACTGTATTATGTTTGCGATTGAATTGACGCATATTGGGCGATCCAGGTCCGGTAAAAGTCCAGATAATTTCATTCCGGAAATGATCACCACCGAACAGTTCGTCCAAAACGCTTCGAATCAGTGCGGTTACTCTCCAATCGCAATGCACATAAATGCTCCCATCCTCGGCCAATAAACCCCGCATGAGGACGAGGCGTTCGTAGATCATGGCAATGAAAGAATCTGCACCGCGACCCCATGTGTCGCGGTACGCGATCTCTTCGAGGATATTGGGCTTCTTGATAAAAGTATCGTCGCCGATCTCGATGTCCATAGAGAAGTCGGCTCCCACGTCGAACGGCGGGTCGATGTAGATCAGCTTGAGACCGCCCTGCGCTTCGATCTCTTCGCGTAGCGGGCCGTTCTTCAAGCTGGAGAGGATCAGCTTGTTGTCACCCCATATCAGCTTGTTGGTCCAACCTTTAAGTTGGCGGCCGCGTGCGTCTGTCGTGAACAGGTCGGCTTGCAGCGCGGAATCTTCTGGCTTCTCCGCGCGAGGCTCGTCCACATGCTCGATGGTCTGAAATGGGAGAACGATATTGCAAACCTCGCTGGTCTTGCCGTTCCAGACCAGTTCGATCTCGCGTTTATCCTCGAACAACAAAAAGCGGTACTTGTCTGGCAGCGGTTTGCCCGCTTCCAGATGTTTGTTGATGTCTCTTATTTCATTGTCCGCGAGCTTCATCTACCGCTCCCGTTTCCGTATGACCTTGCTGGCTGCTGCTGCCGTCACCACGTAACTCCTTCGTCCGCGCATACTTGCCAAAGAGTTCGATCCAGCCCTTCCACTATGGCCTTTGCTTACCAAATTGCTCTCTAAATTTCTCTGCTAGCCTGGTCTTCAGTCGCAATTCCGTTTGGCATCTATCCAGTTGACCTTCATTTACTGAGAGACTTCTCGCGATGCGCAGGACTTCCTGGGGAAGCCGCTGCATGCCAACGAGGAGACTGCAGCAGTGGCCATCTTCCCTCTCGCATTGTTCAAGGTATTCTTCGATTGATCGCTAGTCACCTGGAATTGAAGTAGGTAGCATTTTACAATAGCCATTGGAATTGGATTCGCAGATCTTTCCGATGGCACGTGGCATTGGCCGGCCGATGGCGGTCCTGGTTCTGAGCGGAGAGGTGGGGTGTCAACGGCGGCGGGAATATGTACCGGCGCGGCGGCGCAAAATTGTACCACGGGCTCGGTGGTAGCTTGTCCGCGTAGTCCACGGGAGGGCCATGTCGGCGCCTTCGCCTTCCTCGGCGGGGTTCCGCGCTCGATCCTTTATGACAACACGATCCTGGCGGTAGCGCGGATCCTGGGGGACGGCAGCCGACGGTCATTCTACACGCCCATCATCGCTCCGATGGCTTGGCCGATGCTCTCGGCCGCGGCCTCGATTTCCCGGTCCCCGAGATGGGCGTAGCGCAGTGTCATGCGCACATTGCTGTGGCCGAGCAGCCGCGAGACGACCGGCACCGGTACCCCGTTCATCACCGCGTGGCTCGCCAGCGTATGGCGCAGGTCGTGAAGGCGGACATCCTCGATCCGTGCTTCCTGGCGGACCCGATACCATAGCGGAAGGTTGAGACCGCGCGGACGGGCCGGATCGCGCGGAGAAGGAAACACGAACGGGCTCCCGCATTCCGGCTGCCGTTCGAGGATGCGTCGGGCCCCTGCGTTGAGGGGCACATTTCGCGGTCCGGTCTTGCTGTCGGCCAAAGCGAGCACGTCGTCTCGGACCTCGGACCAGCGCAGCTGCACGATCTCGCTTCTGCGGCATCCGGTGAGCAGCAGAAGCCGAATGATGTCAGCCTGCTGCGTGCGGCTCTCGCCGGACTGGTCGTCGAGGACCTTGTGGAGGCGGCCGATCTCCTCGCGGGACAGGAAGCGGGTAAGGGCGGAACGTCGATTTCTTTTCACGCCGCGCGCGGGATTCGCGTCGATGTGACCGCAGGCAACGGCGAAGTTCATGATTTGTCGCAAGAGGTCGAGAGCATGGTTGGCACCGCCCGGGGCGGTCTGGCTGTATGCGTCGAACCAGCGCCTGATCTGCGCCGGGGATATACGATCCAATGGCTTCGATCCGAACGCCGGCAAGAGCTGCTTGGCAAGGACGTATCGCACGCCCTTCCGCGTCGATGGCTTGTACCGGTTGAAGTGGGCCTCTTTCCACGCGCCGGCGACGAAACCGCGGAACGATGGCACCGAGAGGCCGATCTCCTCAGGCTCGCGTTCGTTGCCGGGTGCCGCGGATAGGACATGGCACTCGCGGCGGACCTGCTCGACTGTTTTCAGCGCCACCGGGCCGAGGGACGTCTTGCGAGTCCCGCCACCCGTGTTGAGCAGGAAAATCCAGCTGCGTCCACCGGACGGCCGAACCCGGACCCCGAGACCGGGCAGGCGGCCGTCCCAGACCGTATATTCCCGCTCGCGGGGGCGCAGGCGGGCGATGGCCGCGTCGGTGAGCCGCACGTGTTTCTCGCGCACCAACGCTCAGCCCTCCAGCACGGCGCCGACTGTCTCGGCGGCCTCGTGGACCATTGTGTCGGCAAGATGCGTGTATTTGAGCGTCGTCTCCGGACTGCGGTGTCCGAGCAGTTTTCCGATCGCGAGGATGGTCTTGCCCTGTCTCAGCGCGAGGCTGGCATGCGTGTGCCGCAAATCGTGAAGGCGCACGCCGCTCAGGTCCGTTTCCGTACGGACCCGGCGCCAGAACCTGTTCAGCCACTCCGCGCTCCGAGGGCGGTTCCCTTGCGCGGCCTGAAAGACCCATGGGCCGGTTCGCTCCAATGCATCGAGAATGCGCCTGGCCGGCTGCGACAGCCACACGGTTCTGGGGCCTGTCTTGCTGTCGCGGAGGAACAAATGGCCCTCGCGGTAATCCGACCAGCGCAGCGTCAGGATCTCGCTCTTGCGGCATCCCGTAAGCAGGAGAAGGCGGATGACCGCAACCTGCCCTGGTCGACGGTCCGCATGGGCCGACAGCGTTGCGGACAACCGGCGGATCTCTTCGTCGGACAGGAAGCGTTCGCGCCCCTTCCGGCGGTATCGCCTGATGCCCCGGCAGGGGTTGGACCCCTCGGGCCGAAGGCCCATCGCTTCCGCCTCCCGCATGATGACGGAAAGCACCGGCATGGAGCGATCCGCCGCAACCGGCGTGCCGTGCAGCGAGGCGAACCAGTTCCGGACGTCGTCCCTGCCGATGTCCGCGATCCGGCGCCCGGCAAAGTGCGGCAGGAGCTGATTGCGCAGGTAACATCGGTTCACGTAGAGGGTCCCCGACTTCCAGACCCGCTCGTGACGCCGGAACACGGTCTCGGCGACGGCCTCGAAGAGTCCTTCGGCCGTTTCGCAGGACACATCCTCGCCCCGCCGGATCGCGGCGAGCATCGCGGTGGCTCGAGACCGTGCCTCGCGGACATCCATCGTCGCGGCGTCGCCGACGATCTTCCAGACGCGCTCTCCCCGATGCTGGCAATGGACGAAGAAGCGTTTGCGGCCCGAGGGCAGCATTCGGACGCCGAAGCCCCTGAGTTTGCTGTCGCGGAGAACGTAAGCCGTCTTGCGGGGCTTGAGCGCCCTGATACGGGCCTCGGTGAGCGTGGTCCTGGACATGTTCATTCTCCCGGTTACGGTTGCAGCCGGGGAACGGACAGTTGCAGAATCCGTTCCCCGGCACCAAAATGTGGGAGAAAAAACGACCCTATTTCAGATAGTTAGCACCGAAGGTGCGCTGCGCGGTGTGCAACTCGTGCTCCAGGCGAGCCACTTGCGCCTCGAGCGCGCGCACCTTCGCATCCAGCGGGTTGCGTTCGGCCGGTTGCGCGCCGCGCTTCTTCGCGGCCAACTCCCGCAGCGAGCCCTTGCGCCGCGCCTTGCGCCAAGCCGTCAGATGCGAGCTGTACAACCCCTCGCGGCGAAGCAGGCGGCCCACCTCGCCGGGCTGTGTGCAGCGATCCGCCTCCTCCAGAATCCGCAGCCGATACTCTGCGGTGAACTGGCGCCGCTTCGGCTTGGCCACAACCTCCGGGTCCGGGGTCGGTCTGGCGCGGCCGGCCCTGGGGGCCTCGTCGCTACGCTCCTCGACCCCCAGGGCCGGAACGGAAACCTCATTCAATGTCATCGAGTCTCTCTCTGCGGTCATCGGTTTTCACCTCCGCCGCCCTACAGAAATTCCAAAGGTTGCTGGTGTCTCAGTGATGTTGGCAGAGAGGGGTCGGCCGGCACGCGGCGCGCGGACGCCTTGTCGAGCCTTCGGTCGAACAATCCGTCCAGGCCATCGTCCTCGTAGCGGCGCCGGTAGCGGCGGAAGCTCCGCTCGCTCATCCCCAGCATCTCCGCCGCCTCCAGCGCAGACAGGCGCCGTGCCTGCCAGTGCCCCAGCACATTCTGAAACGTCTGCATCCTGCGTTCCTGTAGCAACGTCGTCCGGCTCATCGCGGTCCCTCCCCACGGAGAGACCAAACCGGACAACTCGTGTGCTACCTAAACCGACTTCCGCAACTCGGCACCCGTTTGGTCTAATTTGGTAACTACCCAGGTACCCCGCTCCTGACCGCGAGAGGATGATGTAGGTGGTCGCCGGGGCCGGGTTTCCGCCGCCGCGTCGTTGATCGTCTCTTGACTCCATAGAATCGGGCGTCTATGGGTTGCGCTCTCGTGTGACGGGAGCGGCGCGTGGGATATTTCGGGTCGAAGGCGACGAGCGGTCTGTGCCAGGCGCTGATTGCGCTGATGCCGCCGCACAGCGTTTACATCGAGAGCCACCTGGGGGGCGGTGCGCTGATGAAGCGCAAGCCAACGGGCGTGCGCTCGATCGGCATCGACCGCGATGCGCAGGCGCTCGAGGCCTTTGCCTGTGACTATCCGGTCGAGTTGGTGCATGGCTGTGCCCATGCCTTTTTGGCCTCGTTCCCGTTCCTGGGCCCGGAGCTGGTCTACAGCGATCCCCCCTATCTGCACGCGACCCGCCGTTCGGCCCGGCGCTATCGCTTCGACTACGAGGAGGTCGACCATGTCGCGCTCCTGGACCTGCTCAAGGATCTGCCCTGCCAGGTGATGGTCTCGGGCCATCCCTCGGCGCTCTATGACGAGATGCTGGCGGGCTGGCGCAGTCTGGCGCTGCAGGTGACGACCCAGGCCCAGGTGCGGACCGAGGTCGTGTGGTTCAACTTCGCGCCCGACCGGGTGCATTGGGCGAGCTACGCAGGCCGGAACTTCACCGACCGCCAGCGCATCAAGCGTAAGGCGGCCAACTGGGGCCGGCGTTACAAGGCCTTGCCGGCGGGCGAACGCCTCGCGGTGCTGGCCGCCATGATGGCCGTCGATGCCGAGGACCCGTAACGCTGTCGCGCTGGCACGAGGACCTCGCCGCCCATGACGAGGCCTTCGCGTGCCTGCAGGATCTTCTTGACCCCTCATCCTTCGCAACCACAGTCGTCAAGGCCTTCCGGGAATGGGGCCAGGGGCTGTTGCGCCTGGCCACGGCGCTCGTCCGGGAGAATGCCGCGCTCGAGCGGGAGAACGCGACCCTGCGGGACCGCATCGCCGAGCTCGAGCGGAGCGCGGCGCTTGACAGCACCACCAGCAGCAAGCCGCCCGCCAGCGACGGCCTGCGCAAGAAGAGCGGAACCCAGAGGCGCACCCGAAGCCAGCGCGGCAAGTCCGGCAGGCCAAGCGGCGGCCAGCCGGGCCACAAGGGAACGACGCTGGCGCGGACCGAGAGCCCGGACCATGTTGTGGATCATGACCCCTCCGCCTGTTCGGGCTGCGGCGCACCGCTGTCGGACGCCGACCGTCACCGCGCGCCCGTCTGTCGACAGGTCTTCGATGTGCCCGAGCCACGCCCCCTGGAGGTCACCGAACACCGCGCCCATCGCTGCCTCTGCGGCGCCTGCGCCACCGTGACAGGAGCCGTCTTCCCGGACGGCGTGACCGCCCCGGTCCAGTACGGGCCACGCATCACCGCCTGGGTGAGCTACCTGCTGTACGCCCAGTTCGTTCCCGAGAAGCGCTTGGCCGAACTCATGAGCGACCTCTTCGCAGTGTCCATCTCCACAGCCACGATCACCGCCATGGGCCGGCGAACCGCCAGGCGCTTCGAGCCCTTCCTCGCCCATGTCGCAGACGTGATCCGCACAGCGGTCCCGGTCAAGCACCTCGACGAAACCGGCCTGCGGATCGCCGCCCGTACCCGCTGGCTCCACGTGCTGTGTACCCCATTCCTGACCGTCCTGCGCATCGGCGCAGGACGCGGCGATGTCGAAAAGGACCTCGAAGGCATCCTCATCCATGACGATTACGCCGCCTACTTCACCCTCAAGGGCGTGCGCCACGGCGCCTGCAACGCCCATCACCTGCGCGAACTCCAGGCCCTGATCGACATCGAGAAGGAAGACTGGGCAAAGAGCATGCACCGCCTCCTTGAGCGCGCACACAGGGCTACCCGCTTCGCCCGTGAGAACGGCCGCGACGTGCCCGCCTCCCTGGTGGCCCGGATCTCGCGGGCCTGGGCCCGCATCCTCGACCACGCCATCGCCTTCCACGAGGCGCAGCCGCCGCTCCGGACCGGCAAGCGCGGACGAAAGAAACGCCGCATCGGTCATAACCTCGCGCTCCGCCTCCGCAAGCACAAGGAGGGATGCCTGCGATTCCTCACCGACCCGCGCACGCCGTTTACGAACAATGAGGCCGAACGTGACCTCCGAATGGCCAAGCTGCGCCAGAAGATCTCCGGTGGCTTCCGCTCCGAGAGGGGTGCCTACAACTTCGCCAGAATGCGTGCCGTCATCGCCACCGCCCGAAAGCAAGGCTGGAACGTCCTCCAGACCCTGGTGCATCCCGATCCGATGCAACTAATCCCCCAACTGCGCCTCTGAGAACACCGGCACCGCTACCAGCCCGGACCGCCACCATCCCTCACATACAAACGCTCGGGGCAATCAGACCTGGGTAGTTACCTAATTTGACGATTTTTCGGCCTGGAGAGTGGCGGATTTCCGGGCTTCGGCTCTCCAGAACCGTGTGTAGTGCCGACTTACCCCCTTGATCGGACTGGTAAAGCGCCGGACGCTTCGGCCATGTTCGTGCGCTGCAAGAGACGCTTCAAGGACGGCAAGGAGCACCGCTACTGGAGCGTGGTGGAGAACGTCCGGGTCCGCGGTGGCCGGGTCGTTCAGCGCCACGTCCTCTATCTCGGCGAGATCAACGACAGCCAGCGCGCGGCGTGGTGCCGCTCGATCGAGGTGGTGGAGGGCAAGTCGCGGTCCCGGCAGATGGCGCTGTTTCCCGAGGATCGGGAGGCACCGGCGCTGAGGTGCGAGGTGGTCAAGATCAACGTGGCGGAGGTGTCGCTGCACGAGCCACGCCAGTGGGGGGCGTGCTGGCTGGCCCTGGCCTTGTGGGACCGTCTTGATCTGGACCGCTTCTGGGGTCCACGCCTGCCGCCGAGCCGGCAAGGCACACGGTGGCTGGACATCCTGAAGATCCAGGCCTGCTACCGGCTGATAGACCCGGGCAGCGAGTGGCGCCTTCACCGTCACTGGTACGAGCACAGCGCGCTGCGCGATCTGTTGGGCGGCGATCGGGCGATCGCCGACGACACGCTCTATCGCTGCCTCGACAAGCTGCTGGCGCACAAGCAGGACTTCTTCTCGTTCCTGCGCAACCGGTGGGCGGCATTGTTCGACGCGCGCTTCGACGTGCTGCTTTACGACCTGACCTCGACCTACTTCGAGAGCGATCCGCCGCATCCGGACAAGCGCCGCTTCGGCTACAGCCGGGACAAGCGGCCCGACTGCGTGCAGGTGGTGATCGCGCTGATCGTCACGCCCGACGGCTTCCCGCTGGCCTACGAGGTGATGCCGGGGAACACCGCCGATGCGACCACGCTGGCGGCGTTCCTGGAGAAGATCGAGCGGCAATACGGCCGCTCCGACCGGATCTGGATCATGGACCGCGGCATCCCCACCGAGGAGACGCTGGCCTCGATGCGCGAGGGGGATGCGCCGGTGCGCTATCTGGTGGGCACGCCCAAGGGCCGGCTGACGCGGCTCGAGAAGGCGTTTCTGGGCCGGCCCTGGCAAGAGGTGCGTCAGTCCGTGGACGTCAAGCTGCTGGTCGAAGACGGCGAGCTCTACGTCCTCGTGCGCTCGGAGGGGCGGTTGCTGAAGGAACGCGGCATGCGCCGGCGGCGGCTGAATAAGCTGTGGCGACGGCTGGGCGAGCTGCAACGGCAGTCCAACAGCCGGGACCAGTTGATGCTCAAGCTCGGCGCCGCCAAGAAAGAGGCGGGCCGGGCCTGGAGCCTGGTCGACCTCCGCGTGCCCGAGACCGACGAGGAACTCGCCGCCAACGGCTTCTCATTCCGCCTGCGGCGCGACCGGCTACGCCGGGTCCGCCGCCGCGAGGGCCGCTACCTGTTGCGCTCCAACATGGTGGCCGAAGACCCCGCCACGCTGTGGCGCCTGTACATGCAGCTCATCGAGATCGAGCAGGCGTTCAAGGAACTCAAGCACGACCTCGCGATCCGGCCGATCTTCCATCAGCGTGAAGAGCGCATCGAGGCGCACATCTTCGTCTCCTTCATCGCCTACTGCCTGCTCGTCACCCTGAAGAACCTCGCCCGGCCGCACGCCTCAGGCCTCACCCCGCGCGCCATCATCGAGGCCTTCGCCACCATTCAGATGGTGGACGTGCATCTACCGACCACCGACGGCCGGCACCTCGTCCTGCCGCGCCATACCCGACCGAACAAGGAGCTCGAGCTTCTGCTGCACCAGCTCGGCATGACCCTGCCGCAACAATCCGCGCCGCGGATCTCCGTCTGACCGCGTACGAACCACCTGTCCGTCAGCCGCCCTGTAGTGCCGACCTTTGGGGGTTCGATCACGGAAAATCAATGGGTTAGAATCCCCGTGACCCCCGAGTTGCGGAAGTCGGGCTAAACCGGACACATCATGTGCTAGGGAAGGTGTCGCTAGCAAGTGTATTTGTCCGGTTTTCGTAGCACATCATATGTCCGCTTCTGTTGTTGCGGTTTGCCCTGTGGGGAAGTGGTCAGGCGCGGAGCGGCTGTCCACTTGTCCACAGGGCGCCGGCCGGTCGCGTCGAAGCGTCTCACGCGGCCTGCCGGGTTGGGGTTTCGATGGGCTCGCCGTTGGCGGTGTAGCGGGCGAGGCATCGGGGCCCGTGGAAGAGGGCGAGGGTTCCGTCTGGATACTCATGGACCCGGACCGTGGCCTTGACGTAGTGGTGTCTGGCTGGGGTAGCGGGGATCTGGAGGACGCGCCTTTCGTAGCGCACGGTGTTGTCGCGGGCGACCGTGCGGTCTGTGCGGCGACAGAGGATGTCGTCGATCTGGCCGGGGTGTTCGAGGGGCACGAAGGCGCTGTCTTCGAGTTCGGGCGGGGTGGCGAAGCGGCGATTGTGGTCGGGCAGGTAGGTGTCTGCGATGAAGCGGTCGGCGGCTTCGACCGTCGCGATCCCCGCCAACGCCAGTTCCTTGACGAGGCGGTCCTGGAGGGTGCCGAAGGCGCGCTCGGAGCGGCCGCGCGCCTCGGGCGAATAGGCAGCGATGTGCTCGATGCCGAGCTGATGGAGGGCGCGGCCGACCTGGGTGTGTCGATCCTTGGCGACCTTGCCGCCTGCCTCGGGGGTGTGGAAGTAGTGGCTGCCACGGTCGGTGTAGAGGCTGCTGGGCATCCCCTTGTCGGTGAACACCTGCTTCAGCGCCCGGAAGGTGGACGCGGTGCCTTCCTCCTCGACCAGGAAGGCCGAATAGATTTCGCTGGTGGCGTCGTCCATGGTGACGATCAGGTCGCACGCCGCCTGGCCGGCCAGCCACTCATGGCGTGAGCCGTCCTGGTGGACCATCATGCCGACGCAGGGCTTGCGCGGGCGCCGGCGACGGTGGGCGCCGCGCCTGGGTGCCTTGGACACCAGGCCTGCGCGCTGCAAGGTGGTCTTGGTCCAGGTGTAGCTCCAGGCGAAGCCATGGTGGGCGCAGAGATGGTCGTGGAAGTGCTTGACCGTCCAGCCCGTATGGCGGGTTCGGTACTGCTCGAGCACCCATTCGATCCGGTCGGCCGGCACGCGGCGCGCGGACGCCTTGTCGAGCCTTCGGTCGAACAATCCGTCCAGGCCATCGTCCTCGTAGCGGCGCCGGTAGCGGCGGAAGCTCCGCTCGCTCATCCCCAGCATCTCCGCCGCCTCCAGCGCAGACAGGCGTCGTGCCTGCCAGTGCCCCAGCACATTCTGAAACGTCTGCATCCTGCGTTCCTGTAGCAACGTCGTCCGGCTCATCGCGGTCCCTCCCCACGGAGACACCAAACTGGACAACTCGTGTGCTACCTAAACCGGACACATCATGTGCTAGCGACAGACTATAAGTTGCGCCAACACACGCCGGCGTCCATACTCACCCTCGTCCTGCGGCTCGGGACGGGGGACGGGAAAAAAGGTGTTCCTGACTGGTGAGGACAATTGAATGTGCCCACAAATGAGCGATGAGGTTTCGGTCCTGCGGCCGGAGTACTGTTTGGTGGCGGCGCCGCGTCACGGTACCCGTGCCCTCCGGTCCGTGCGTCGCGCTGTGGCGGGGCTCTGCATGTGTGTTGCAGCAATGCTGGCGTTGTGCGGATTCGGCCGCTCGGCCTATGCCGAAGTGCTGGTCTCGAGTATGGAAAGACATGGAGGATCTTGTATCTTTGTTATTGGCGGACGTAGTCGTACCTTTGCGTCCTCTTTCATGTCTGGCAACCACCCAGGGGGTTACACACTCACGAGCATCGAACTTCTCAGTTACACCGTTGGTTCATCGCTTGGAGCGCGGTCCTATGTCCTGAGAAAGAACGACCCGGTAACAGGCGAGCTCGTGGCGACCTTTCCGGAATGGACGAGGCGGCCAGCCGATTTAAGTACTCGCTCAAGTTCTAACGACACCATCCTTACTCTGACAGCCCCTGCCGGAACTCGCCTCAATGCTGAGACCAAATACTACTTGGTCCTCTGGGACATGTACGATCCGTTGAATCGTTTTTCCGCTGCCTTACATTGCAACGGTCGTCAAACGGGAATGCCCGGCTGGAGTTTCCTCGATGCTTTATATCGGGATACGGATAATTATGTTAGGCCGCAGGGTAATCTTGTATGGAAGTCAGCGCGGGATACGGAGTCACCGAAGACGGTAATTCCTTTCCGAATGCGGATCAACGGCGAGCGGGTTGCGGTGACGCGTAATGACGATGATTCCGGGCAGTCCAGCACTCCGGCGCAGGGGCGTCCGACGATTTCGGGCGAACCGCATGTGACGATGACGCTGACGGCATCGACGAGCGCTATCACGGATGCCGACGGTCTGAGCAAGGTGTCCTACAGCTACCAGTGGATTGGGGTGGACGAGAGCACCGGCGTTGCGGTGGAGTCCGACATCGCGGGGGCGACCGGAAGCACGTTTTTGGTGTTGCCGAAGTATGAGGGGAACAAGCTCAAGGTTCGGGTGAGCTTCACCGATGACGGGGGCGGCAGCGAGACGCTGACCAGCGCTTCGACGTCTGCGGTGCGGCCCGCTCCGCTCACCGCCGAGTTCCGGAACCTCTCCGTCGAGACGCACGACGGGAGCCCGTTCAGCTTCGACCTGGTCTTCAGCGAGGACATCCCGGGCCTGAGCTACCGGACGCTGCGTGACTCAGCCTTCACCGTCACCGACGGGCGGATTACCGGGGTGCGGCGCCTGGAGCCGGGCAAGAACCGGCGCTGGAGGGTCACGGTGCGGCCCGCCGGCACGCAGGATGTGCAAATCGCGCTGCCAATCACGACGGATTGCCGGGCCGCGGGGGCGCTCTGCAGCGGCGGTCGGCCGCTGTCGACGTCGATGGCGACCCGGGTGCTCGGTCCCCCTGCATCGCGGGCGCAGTCGCCACTCCCGGCAGCGCCGCTGACGGCGGAGTTCCGCGCTGCGCCGGCCGAGCACGACGGGCGCACGGCGTTCAGCTTCGAGCTGCATTTCAGCGAGAACGTGCCGGGCCTGAGCTTCCGCACGTTGCGCGACTCCGCCTTTACCGTGACCAACGGGCGGGTGACAGGCGTGCGCAGACTCGCACAAGGGAGCAATCGGCGATGGGCCGTGAATGTGCAGCCGATCGCCCCCGAGACGGTGACTGTGCATCTGCCCGCGACGGCGGACTGCGCGGGCGCGGGTGCTATCTGCCTGCCCGACGGCACGAAGCTCTCCGGCGCGCTCGCGGCGACGGTCCTCGGGCCGCCGGCGGCGCGCGTCGCCGATGCGCGGGCCGAGGAAGGGACCGACGACACGCTCGACTTCGTGGTGACGCTCACCCGCGCACCAAGGAGCGCGGTGACGGTGGGCTACGCGACGTCGGACGCCACGGCGACAGCAGGGTCGGACTACACCGCATCGCGCGGGACGCTCACCTTCGCACCGGGCGAGACGACGAAGACGGTCCCGGTCCCGGTGCTCGACGACGCCATCGACGAGGGCGAGGAGACGATGCGGCTCACGCTCTCGATCCCCTCGGGCGTGAAGCTCGGCGACGGCGAGGCGGTGGGCACGATTTCGAACAGCGACCCGTTGCAGAAGATGTGGCTCTCGCGCTTCGGGCGCACGGCGGCGGGCCATGTGGTGGACGCGGTGTCGGACCGGCTGTCGGGACCGCTTGAGGGTGCGCAGGTGACGGTAGGCGGTCAAAGTCTTGATTTCGCCAACCCGGTGAAAGAGCAGATGGAGAATGTCCTTGCAGGAGTAGCCCGAACAGCACAGGCGGAGAGGTTCCCTTCGGGCCGTGAGCTGCTGCTCGGGAGCGCGTTCCATCTGGCGTCGGAGGGCGGGTCCGGCGCTCCGGGCTACGCGGCCTGGGGTCGGGTGACGATGGGGGGCTTCGACGGTGAAGAGGTGTCCGGTGCGGTGACGACGCGCATCGACGGTGATGTCACCACCGGCATCGTCGGTGCGGATGCGGCGTGGGAACGCTGGCTCGCGGGGCTTGCGGTGTCGATGAGCAGTGGCGAAGGCACGTTCGGGCAGTCCGGCGGCCTGGCCGACGGGGGTCGGGGCACGGTGGAGAGCTCGCTCACGAGCGTGCAGCCCTATGCGCGGTTCGAGGTGAACGAACGACTCTCGGCCTGGGGTCTACTCGGGTGGGGCACAGGCGAGATGACGACGACCGAAGCGGCGCACGGGGAGAAGCGTGAGACGGTCACCCGTACGGACATCGATGTGCGTCTCGGTGCCGTCGGGGTGCGCGGCGCTCTGCTCGAAGCCGATGAGGCGGGCGGCGTGGACCTCGCGGTCAAGGCCGATGCGTTCTTAGTGGAAACACAATGGGAGAAGATCTCGAACGAGCGGGACACGCAGGCCGGGTCGAGCCGTCTACGCCTCACGCTCGAAGGCAGCCGCGCGTTCGAGGTCGGGGAAGGCGCGGTGCTCGAGCCGGGTCTTGAGCTTGGGCTTCGCCACGACGGCGGGGATGCGGAGACGGGCACGGGCGTTGAGTTGGGCGCGCGGCTGCGCTACGCCGATGCGGCGTCAGGCCTGAGTATGGAGGCGAGCGCGCGCACGCTGCTTGCGCACGAGGCGTCGGGCTTCGAGGAGTGGGGTGCGAGCGGGTCCATCCGCCTCGACCCCGGGGCCTCGGGACGAGGCCTCTCGTTCAGCCTTGCGCCCACGCTCGGGGCAGCGTCGAGCGCGACGCAACGCCTGTGGTCGATGGCCGATGCGCGGGGGCTTGGCGCGCGCGACGAGGGGTTCGAGGCCGAGGCGCGGCTGAACGCGGAGGCCGGCTACGGGCTCGGCCTCGGCGGCGGTCGGTTCACGGGCACGCCCTATGCGGGGCTGGGCTTGAGCGGGAGCGGCCGGGATTACAGGCTCGGCTGGCGGCTCGCCCCGGCGGGCACGGCGTTCGACTTCGAGCTCGACCTCGAAGGGACGCGCAACGAGAACGCCGAGGGACCGCCCGCGCACGGGTTGATGCTGCGGGGCGCGCTCAGATGGTAGGGGGATGGCGCCCCGTCTTCCCGGCGCCGCTGCGATTCGCCGCTCGCCGGACGCGACATCCCGGGGCGGGACCGGTCATTGCGTTTGACGAATCGACGGGCAGGGGCGACGCATGGGTCGCCCCTGCGAGCTGGCTGATCCGCCCCGTTCCGAGCACTGCGTGCCTTCGGGCGAGTCCCGGCGCAAGCGCAACAAGCCGCCTGGAACGGGCGTCGGCGGCGGGTCTGTCCTGGCCGCTGCCGGACGATCTCGACGATGAGGCGCTTCGGACACGCCGGGGTGGCCGCCAGACCGAGAGGGGGGGTAGAGTCGGGAACTGGCGCGCCAGCGTCAGGGACCGGTGGCTGTTCCGTCGCTTTCGCTCCGGGCCGCAGTCCGGCTCCCATGGCCGCGTTTCCAGTCCCCGCTCATCAAACCGGACGTGCGGTTCTCCCGCATCCGGCTTTCGGACGAGATCATGCCTTCGCGCTTGAAAGGCCCATGCCCCGCCGCGTCAGACACGTGAGGCCGTACTCGCCGTACAGCCGCCGATTGGAGAAGCGCACGAACCTCCCCTGGCGTGTCTGGTGCTTTAGGCAGAGCCACCGACGCAGCCGCCTGATTGCGTGATTGTTGACAGCTTGATAGGCCGGGGTGACCTGTCCGAGGCTGAAGTAATTCGCCCAGCCGATCAGAACTCGGTTGAGGCGTTCCACCACCACCTCCGGCGGCTGCCCGGCGTGCCGTCTTGCCGTTATGTCGCTAATCTCGCGGCAGATGCTCTGGACACTCGCCTTGGTGGGCCGGGTGCCGATATAGCTCCCCTTCCCGCTCGGTCGACGATCTGGTTCAGGCGATGGGGATGTCGGGCGTCTCCAAGAGCCAGGTCTCCAGGCTGTGCGGCGAGATCGACGATAAGGTCAACGGCTTCCTCGATCGACCGCTGGAGGGCGACTGGCCCTATCTGTGGCTGGATGCGACTTATGTGAAGGTGCGCCAGACCGGACGCATCGTCTCGGTCGCGGTGACTGTGGCTGTGGCCGTCAACGACCAAGGCCGCCGCGAGGTCCTGGGCGTGGCGATCGGCGCGTCGGAGGCCGAGACCTTCTGGACCGAGTTCCTGCGCTCGCTGGCCCGGCGCGGTCTGCACGGCGTCCAGCTCGTGATCTCCGACGACCACAAGGGTCTGAAGGCCGCGGTGACCCGGATCCTCGGCGCCACATGGCAGCGCTGCCGCGTGCACTTCGCCCGCAACCTGCTGGCCCATGCCGGCAAGCAGGGCCGGCGCGTCGTCTCCGCCTTCGTCGCCACCGCCTTCGCCCAGGAGGACGCCGACAGCGCGAAGGCCCAGTGGCGCCAGGTCGCCGACCAGCTCAGGCCCAAGGTGCCCAAGCTGGCCGTTCTCATGGACGAAGCCGAGCACGACGTCCTCGCCTACATGAGTGTTGGCGACGGCCTTAAAGTGCGCATATTCGCTGAAGTCCGCTGGATGCCTAATGAATAGGCTCTTATCGGTCGTGCGCAGCAGGACCGATAAGAGCCTTGAGCTGAGCCGCGCGGCACGGCGGTGATGCCGGGCTATGGGGAAAGTATCCGCTCGGTGGGTGTCGATTACGCCGGGAAGGCGCAGCCAACCGACGCCGACAGCGGCGACGCCACTGCAAGACTCAGCCCGGCGGTGCTCTTGGCGTCCGAGCTACCGCTGGAAAGGATGGTTCGTGGATGCACGGCGCCATCCGGGCGCAGGGATGACCGTGGCGCGCCGATCGGCGCGCCGTCACGAGACATCGATGGGCAACGGCGCATTGTCATGGCGGTCCGGTCTTCATCGCCGCCATCCCCGTTCGGTGCTGCGGCTCCAGAACGAGTATCTGCCGCAACTCTCCCCTGCCGCACCGACCGCACAGGGCGATGTCGATCCCGGTCAGACGCAGCAGCATCTCCCGCGTCGTTTCCGGCTCACGCGGTTCGGGGGCCGGCTGGTGAAGCAGCCCTCGGCAGAGGGCGAGCTTGCGAGCCCGGCAGCGATTGGCGAGGAGCCCGTAATGGCGCAGCCGGGTGAAGCCGCGCGGAAGCACATGCAGCAGGAAGCGCCGGACGAACTCGTCGGCGTCGAGGCGCATCACCTTGACCTTGTTGCCATCGGCGTAGTCGCGCCACCGGAAGCGAACGTGCTCGCCGTCGAAGTCGACGAGGCGGTGGTTGCCGATGGCGATCTTGTGGGTGTAGCGCCCGAGATAGGCCAGGACCTGCCCGGCGCCGGCGAACGGGGCCTTGCTGTAGACCACCCAGTTGTTCGATCGCAGCGCGGTCTTCAGGCACTCGAACTCGCGGCTGTCGTCGCCACCGGAGGCCTTGTTGGCGATCACGCAAAAGCGCGCGTATTCGCTCTTATAGACAGCTTGGCGTGGTGGAGCGTCGATCGGCGTAGCGCCGATCTGCAATGCTGAGCGCTGTCAGGCTTTTGGTGTGGGTCGTCGTGATCGCGGTGGTGCGAGAGCGGCCCTGCAGGTTTGGCTGAGGGATCCTGCTGTTTTTCAACTGATGAGCCGATCGTCGATCTCGAGCAAATTGCCTTCAAGGTCGCGCCTGCGCATGTCGTTCCAGTCGTCACCGTCGAGGGCGGGTCGCACGCGGACGACCCTGCTGTCCCTTCGGAACAGGCGTTCGGCGGCGTCATCGCCGCCAGGGGTAGCGTCGTAGGCACAGAAGATGCGGCGGGGGTTCCAGTCCTCGATCCAGGCGGGGAGGCTTGGGTGACGGCGGCGATGGAGACCACGGCACATTCCCTGCGCTCGGCCGGCATGAGATGGAGGGAGAGGGCAGACAGGGCGTCGATGGCGCTCTTTGCGATGAGCACGGAGTGCGGCCAGTCGAGCTCCCACGATATCCAGAAGCCGCCGCGCGCGAGCGGGGATGGGGCAGCTTCGCCGGCGCCTGCAGCCGCTCTGCGCTGGCCGCCGGTGGGGACGATCTCGGCGCCGGTCGCGACCCCTGCGGCGTCTCGACAGACGAACACGGCATTGTCGTGGCGGTCGGCGTGGACCAGCCCGAGGTCGCGGCACAAGGCGAGGAGCACGGGCGAGAGGCCGCGCTCGTCGACGAGGTAGCGTTTCACTGCGGGCCAGTGCCGCTCCTGCGGATGCGGCAGCAGTGGGCAGAGGCACTCCGGGGGGCGCCGGGAGCGGCCCGGCAGTTTCGCGAGGAAGGCCAGGGCGTCGGGCACGGTGCATCGTTGGGCATGGACCACCAGGTCGACGGCACCGGCGCCCCCCTCGCCGCGCAGATGGTCGTAGAACATGAAGCGGTTGATGCTGACGACCGATCCGAGACGCCTCCAGCGAGCGGCGTCGTCGGGATCGCGGCGGTAGCCGAGGGCGCGGGCGACGTCTTCGAGGGGACAGCCGCGCAGCCCCTCTGCCTGCAGCCGCCGATCCCATGGGTGTAGCTGGCGCACGGCTACGCCGCCTCAGGCGCCCCCGGTGTCCTGCGGGCCGTCCTTGCCTGATCTTCGGCGCGCTTTTGCCTCACGCCGGCGTCGGCGCTCTGCGCTGCGCTGCTTCTGGCGCTCCTCGGCCTCCTTGCGGCGGTAGGAATCGCCGTCGATGGCGATGATCTCGGCGTTGTGGACGAGGCGGTCGACCAGGGCGACGACGCAGGTGGCGTTGGGGAAGGCTTCGCCCCACTCGGAGAAGGGGCGGTTGGTGGTGACGATGGTGGAGTTCTGCCGGGTACCCGCTCTCTCGCGCCGCCGGCGGATACAGCTGCGCGCGCAGCCCGTCATCGTCGAGATCGGACGGCAACGGCCATGACAGACCCGCCGCCTGCGCGCGCTCCAGAACGTTCGATACCGTCCCCGCGCTCACGCTCACGGCCACCGCGATCTCCGCCCGGGGCAAGCCCAGGTCGTGATGGTGCCGAAGGATGTCCCTGATGCTCATGGTGTCGATCCTCTTCATTGGGGCCCTGCCTCCTCGAGTCGATCGATGGATCGATGAGGCTGAGCCGGGAGAGGATCGGCGCGTCTGGAAACATGGATGTCGATGGCGCCCGCAGGGCGATCGGGCCGGGCCTCAGACCCGGCCTCCGACGGTCAAGTGTCGCCGGAACCGCGGTCAGATGTCGCCAGAACTTCGGTCAAATAAAATCGGAATTGCGGTCAAATGCGGTCAGATTTTGCACGCATCATCGTCGCACCGCTGCCGGACGGCGTGATCGGCGGCTTCAACCTCGAGCTGCATCGCTTCGTGCTGATGCTCTATCACCAGGGCCAGAGCACGATCCCGCGCATCGTCGGCCTGCTCGATGCGATCGGCCTCGACATCTCGGAGCGTCAGGTGCGGCGCATCCTGAGCGGGAACAGGGAGCCGTTCATCGGCGAGGCGGCTGAGGTCCTGAAGGCGGGTCTTGAAGGGGCTGCCTGGATCTCGGTCGACGACACCGGCGCGCGCCATCAGGGGCGCAATGGCTATTGCACCTCGATCGGCAACGATCGTTTCGGCTGGTTCGGAACGGCGGCGTCGAAGAGCCGGTTCGCCTTCCTCGACCTCATGTGCGGCGCCCTCGATCAGTACGTGCTGAACGATGAAGCGTTCCGGTACATGGAGAGCCACGGCATGCCGCGCTGGGCGCTTGACGAGTTGAGACGGCATGCCGGAGGCCGTTTCGACGGGCCGCAGCTGTGGTCGGCGTTCCTCGACAGGCTCGGGATCGGCACCGCCAAGGCCCGCCTCGTCGCCACCGAGGGCGCCCGGCTCGGCTGTCTGTTCGCGCACGGCCTGCTGCGCCAGGACACTGCCATCCTGAGCGACGACGCCGGCCAGTTCGACCTCGGCCTGCACCAGTTCCTGTGCTGGATCCATGCCGAGAGGCTCTACCGCACGTTGCCGGTCTGGAGCGACGCCAGCCAGCAGGCCGTCGATGAGGTGCGCTGCGGCATCTGGCGGACCTACCGCCTGCTTCGTGCCTATTGCCGCCGGCCGAGCGCCCGGCGGCGCACCGTGGTCAAGCGCAGCTTCGCGCGCACCTTCCGGGCCGGCACCGGCTATCGCCTGCTCGACGAGCAGATCGGGCGCACCCTCGCCAACCGCGACAAGCTGCTCGCCGTGCTCGACCGTCCCGACGTGCCGGCCCACACCAACGCTACCGAGAACGACCTTCGCGGCTGTGTCGTCCGCCGCAAGATCTCGGGCGGGACCCGCTCGGATACCGGCCGTGCCTGCCGCGACGCATTCCACACCCACATGAAGACCTGTGCCCGCCACGGTATCTCCTTTTGGAACTACCTCGGCGATCGCCTCGGCATCCCTGGCGCCGACGATGTCCCCTGGCTTCCGGACCTCGCCCGGCAGCAACCGACGACAGGAGCGTTGCCCGCTGGCTAGCTCATGCGCTCCCAAGGCCGCACAATCTGCCGCCCCGATAGGTCGCAGCACCGGTCGCCGGAACGAAAATTACGCCGTTCAACCCCAGGATTTGCCCCTCTTACCAGATAAATTCGTGGAGGAAGCCGAAGGTAGCAGCGATATTGGTAGTTGTGTTCATCCATGTGTCAGGGCGGATTTGCACTCTGAGCTTTCACGGTTCCTGACAACGAGTTGACGGTAATACTGGACTTCCTCCCCACGCCTTGATATGAGTGCCGTGAGGCAACCGTGGGGGCGGGAAAGCCGTGGTGGTTCTTTCGGAGGTGGCCGTCGACATTGTGGCGGCGGAGGACGAGGCCCGCTTCCGCGACTTGATGCAGGCGCACCACTATCTCGGCGCAGTGCCGGGGATGGGCGAGACGGTGCGCTATGTCGCTCATCGTCGAGGGCGCTGGCTGGCGCTGGCGGTGTTCTCGGCGCCGGCGCTGAAGTGCGGGGCGCGCGATCGCTGGATCGGCTGGGACCGTGGCGTCCAGTTCGGCCGTCTGCACCTCGTCACCAACAACTCGCGCTTCCTGATCCTCCCCGGCGGTGAGCGCAACCTCGGCTCGCGGGTGCTCTCGCTGTGCGCGCGCCGTCTGGTGAGGGACTGGCCGGCCCGTTTTGGCCACAAAGTGCTCCTGGCCGAGACCTTCGTGGATCCGGCGCGCTTCCGGGGCACGGTCTACCGCGCCGCCAACTGGATCGAGGTCGGGCGCACCCGCGGCTTCGCTCGCGACGGGCACGGCTACAGCGAGCACGCGCGGCCCAAGCTTGTGTTTCTTCAGCCCCTGTGCCGGCGCGCGGGGGCCCGGCTGCGGGCGGCCGATCTCGACCCCCGCCTGCGACATGGAGTGCCGAAGATGACGCTCACCGCCGCACAGATGCGATCCCTGCCTGAGCTCTTCCAGCACATCGACGATCCCCGCCGCCGGCAGGGCCGGCGCCATGCCCTGCCCACGGTGCTGGCGCTCGCCGCCGCCGCGACGCTGTGCGGCATGCGCGGCTACAAGGCGATCAGCGAATGGGTCGACGATCTCAGCCCCAGGGTGTTGCAGCGCTTCCGCGTGCGCCGCCGCGACGGCCAGTACCGCCCGCCCAGCCTGTCGGCGATGCGCAGCCTGCTGATCCGCGTCGATCCGGCCCAGCTCGACGCCGCTCTGAGGGCTTGGCACGAGGCCCACGGCTCGGGCGACAGCGCGCTGGCCATCGACGGCAAGACCATCCGCGGCGCCATCGATGACGATGGCAAACAGGCTCATGTGCTCGGCATCATAGGCCACGACACCAGGGCGCCCTGGGGTCAAAAAAAGTCGGCATGAGGCCCGACGCCGACGATGGCGAGAAGCGCACCAACGAGATCGGCACCGTCATCCCCCTGCTTGAGACGGTGCCCGACATCGCGGGCCGCACTGTCACCGCCGATGCCCTGCTCACCCAGCGGGCGCTGGCCTCCTACCTGCTCGACCGCGGCGCGGACTATCTGTTCACCGTCAAGGGCAACCAGCCGACACTGCTGAGTGATATCCGGCTCACTCTCAATGAGACCATCGCCGGGCGCGAGCCGGACTTCACCGACGAGAGCCCAAAACCCGAGCACGGCCGCCGCGAGCGGCGATCCATCTGGGTCTCCGGTGAGCTCAACGACTACCTCAACTTCCCCGGCGTCGGACAGGTCTTCGCCGTGCGTCGCGAAACCCAAGAGATCAAGTCCGGCAAGCACCGCTGCGAGACGGCCTACGGCGTCACAAGCCTGACCACGCAGGCCGCATCACCGGAACGCCTGCTCACCCTCAATCGCGGGCACTGGACCATCGAGGCGACGCACCACATCCTCGACTGGAGCTTCGACGAGGATCGCAGCCGCATCCGTTCAGGCCACGGCCCGGAGAACATGACCCTGCTGCGGCGCTTCGCCATCGGCCTCATCAAGGGACGCGGGCTTGCCGTCGCCGAGACCATGCGAAATCTGGCCAGGAACCCAAGGCGGGTTCTCGACTTCCTCAAGATGACCGCGAACACCGGCCCGCGGGCAGCGCCCGCCTGACCGCCCCTCCTGGCCGCGTCCATCGCCTCGTCGCCAACCCTCGGCACACGGGGGCGAGCGGTCATGCCCAGATGACGCCGTAGTCGCCTCTCGCGTCCAAGGGGACCGCTATAGGGCGGCATGATGGCGGACAAATCGGGCGCCGAGCCGCTGCAAGGACGCCAACCAAAGCCGGTGTCCCATGATTGAGTGCTGCGACCCGGCGACAAATATCAGAACGAATTTGCCGTGATCCATGTGTTGTTGCCACCAGTAATGCCAAGCGAGATCTATTTGGCCGGTGGTTTGATCGGGCCGGATCGTGGGAGCACGGTTGGTGGAGAAAGCGGGACTTATACCGTTGGCCCAAGTTTAACGGTCTGTAGCCTGAATTTGGCGAATTTGGCCGCCTGTCTCTCGCCAACCTATTGATTGTATTCGTTTTGTCTCTTCGGATGCGAAATGTAGTGACATAATATTTGTAACAGAGGGTTCTCAAGGGCCGGGCCCGCCGTTATCCTCCGCCCATGTTCATCCGGCGCGCCAAGATACGCACGACCGAACGCGGCGACGTCTATTACTCGTACCGCCTCGTGCGCAACGAGCGCAGCGGAGACAGGGTCCGCCAGCACACCCTGCTCAACCTCGGCAGCGACTTCCCGCTCGAGCGAGGGCATTGGGCCATGCTGTGCGCCCGGATCCAGCAGCTGCTCGACCGCCAGGGCGAACTGGTACCGCTGTCCTGTCCGGAAGAGGTCGAACGGCATGCGCAGCGCATCGCCGCGCAACTCCTCAATCGCGCACCGCCCGCCGCAGTCGAGCGCCCCGACCTGCAGACGGTGGATGTGAGTTCCCTGGAGTTGATCCGCCCGCGCTCGGTCGGCGTCGAGAATGCCGGGCTGTGGGCCATGGAGCAGCTCGGCCTGGAGGCTCTGCTGGAACGGCTGGGCTTCAACGGCACGCAGCGCGCGCTGGCCCTGGCCACCATCATCGCGCGCATGGCGGCACCGGGCTCGGAGCGCGCCAGCTGGCGCTGGCTGTGCGAGCGTTCGGCCCTCGGCGAGTTGCTGGGCGTGGACTTCGAGCGGATGAGCATGATGCGCCTCTACCGGGCCTCCGATGCCCTGCTGGCGCAGCGCGCGGCGATCGAGGGCCACCTGTTCGAACAGGTGGCGGACCTGTTCGGCTTGCCCCAAACGGTCACGCTCTACGACCTGACCAACACCTTCTTCGAGGGTGAGGCGGCGGCCCAGCCCAAGGCCCAACGCGGCCACTCCAAGGAGAAGCGCAGCGATTGCCCGCTGCTCACCCTGGGGCTGGTGATCGACGGCTCGGGCTTCGTGCGCCGCTCCGAAGTGTTCGCGGGCGCGGTCAACGAAGACACGACCCTGGCGCCCATGCTCGAGGCCCTGCACGCTCCGGCGGACGCCCTGGTGGTGATGGATGCGGGGGTCGCCACCGAGGCCAACGTCGTCTGGCTGCGCGAGAACGGCTACCGCTATCTGGTCGTCAGCCGGGAACGCGCGCGCCGCTTCGACCCGGACCTGGCGATTGCCCTCGAGACCCGGTCGCGCCAGACGGTCCATGTGCACAAGGTGGTCGACCCGGACGGGGGAGAGGTGCGGCTCTACTGCTACTCCGAGGCGCGGGCGAAGACGGAACAGGGCATTGCCGCACTCTTCGCCGCGCGCTTCGAGGGTGAGCTGCGCAAGCTCCACGACGGCCTCAAGCGCCCGCGCACCCGCAAGCGGCTCGACCATGTCTGGCAGCGGATCGGCCGGATCAAGGAGAAGAGCCGCGGTGTCGGGGCGCACTACGTCATCGCTGTCATCGCCGATGACAGCGGCGAGAAGGCCCGCGCCGTCACCTGGGAGCGCCGCCCGCTCGCCGGCACCATGATCACCCATCCCGGCGTCTACTGCCTGCGCACCAACGTCGAGGACTGGGACGAGGAGACGTTGTGGCGCACTTATACTGCGCTCACCGATGTGGAGGCCGTGTTCCGCTCGCTCAAATCCGAACTCGGCCTGCGCCCCATCTTCCACCAGACCCAGAAGCGCTCCGACGGGCACCTGTTCATCACCGTGATCGCCTATCAGCTGGTGCAGACCATCCGCCGGCGCCTCGGCGAGCAGGGGGAGCACGCAAGCTGGGCCAGCCTGCGACGCATCCTCGAAGGCCAGCAGCGCGTCACGGCGACCTTCCGGCGCAAGGACGGCCGCACCCTTCATGTACGCAAGGCCACCCGCGCCGAGCCTTGGCAACAGGCCATCTATCAGGTGCTCGGCGCGGACCCCGCTCCCGGAGGCATCAGGAAGATGATCGTCTGACCCCGAATCCGGCACAGACAACCGACATGTAGTGCCATACGCGGAATTATTGCTCTCCAACGCATTGATAAACAACAGACTTCGAAACGGGTTGTTAAACTTGGGTTGGGTTGACGCATTACGCGGCCTCAGGCGTGCCTGTTGGACGGTTTCGTGGTGTGGATTGCTGCGATCGCTTATCCCTGGGGAGCTGTGGCAGTCGTCGCCAGGATAGTTGGATGCGAGGGCTGGTTGAGTGACTGAATGATCGGATCAAAAGGGTTGTTCGCGCGCAGCGTGCGCTGCGGCCGCGCGGCGGTACATGGTTTCGCGGTCTTGGCCTGAGAGGGGCTTGCAGTCCCTGATGTGTGCGGTGCGGGGCCAGTCGCATTCTCGGTTGTCACTCATGCGGCGGAGGACAATGGACCAGAGGACGTAGGCGCTGCGGGAGACGAGGCCGGGGCGGGCGTCGTCGAGGGCGCGGCGCCAGCGCTCTATGGGAATATCTTGGCGGGTGAAGTCTATGTCGTCGTCGAGACCGTAGTCCCATACATGCCAAAGGTAATAGGAGCCGTTGCGGAGGACGGTCCAAGGGGGTCCGTGCCACCAGATTCGGCGGGCGATGGCCCACCGGTGAGGAGTGGTTTGAAGAGGGTGGGAGACTGGCGGGATTGGTGTGCCGAGCCAGAAGGCGAGTTCGGGACGGGGGTGGTATCCGAGTTGGTTGGAGGCGGGCGTGTTGGGACTTATAGCGTTGGGTTGACGCATTAGGCGGCCGCCCTTCGATCCATTTCACGGCTCGCCGGGGTCGCTAGATGCGATCGCCCCTCCCCGTGCAGCTGCGCCAGTCCCCGACGCCGTATGTTGTGGGCCGCGTTCACGTCCGCATGATCGGCGTGGCCGCAGGCCACGCATTGAAACTTCCGCGCTTTGCGCGAAGCGGCATCGACCGTCCCGCACGCCGAGCACGTCTGGCTGGTGAAAGTCGGGTCCACCTCGACAACCCGGGCAGCCTTGTAGGCCAGCATCTGGCGCAGGCCGGCCCAGCCGGTTGCCAGGATTTCGCGGTTCAGCCCCGCCTTCTGGCGGACATTGCTGCCCGGGCTTTCCAGCGTGCCCCTGGCCGAGGCCGTCATCGCGTTAGTTCGAAGGCTCTCCACGACGACGGTGCCGCCGGCGAGAGAGCGCGAGATATGGTGCTGCCAGTTGCGGCGGGCCTGCGCGATCCGGCGCTTCGTGCGTGCGATTCGCAGACGCGTCCGCTCCCGCCGACGAGATCCCCGCCGCTGGCGCGAGAGGCGGCGCTGATAGCGCTTCATCCGGGCTTCCAGGCGGCGGTCGTTCGGAGCATGGAATAGCCTGCCGTCGCTGGCAGCGACCTGGCCCACGTTCATGTCGAGGCCGCAGACGATCCCGTCATCGGGCCGCTCCAGGAGATCAACGGCATAGCAGACCGTGGCGTACCACTTGCCGCAGATCCGCTTGATCGTGGCACTGACCGGCCGGCCCTCGGGATAGGGATTGCCGCCCCTGCGCGAGAGCCGCATCCAGCCGACCTTCGGGAAATGGAGTTGGCCGCGCTCGATGCGAACCTCCTGGGGCAGCGTCACGCTGTCGTTGCCCCGCTTCTTGAACTTCGGCCTTCCGCTCTTGCCCCTGAAATAGCGCTGCCAGGCGTCGGCTTGGTGCTTGAGCGTGTAGCGCACAGGCGCATAGGGCATTTCCTGAAGCCAGGGCGTCATCCGGCGTAGCTGCGTGAACGCCTTGCCCAACGTGAAGAACGACAGGGAGGGCGGCTTTGACTCGCACATCCGCGCAATCGTGTAGAGCTGCTCCTGCTGATCGAGCATCTCGTTCCAGACGAAGCGACAGGCGCCGGCGATCGATGCGAGCTTCCGCGCATGCTCCCAGGATCCAGGATGCAGCTTGTAGACGATCTGGCGATGCTCAGTCTCGGTGCTCATCCGTGAACCTTTGGATATAAGTTCCGGCGTGCTCACATCGAGCGCCCTTGGCTTGTGTGAATGCCGAGGATTTCCTTGCGTGCAAATCGCTGAAGGACGGATCGGTCCTTGTCCGTGAGTTGGTGGGCAGGGTCATCAGGAGGGTCGGTGAGCGTGGCGGCGAGGCGGTGCTTGGTCGTGCGGTCCTGGCTGAGGAGCAGCTGAACGGCATCCTTGGACCATGTGGGCCATGCCTGGACGGCGTGGGAAACATCGTGGTAGTCGCGGTTTTGGGAGCGGTCGAGGCAGGCCGCAATCTTTGCCGCAGTGAGATCTATGGGATGGGCGATGGCAACGCCGTTGGCTGCCGGGATGGGGTCTCGAGAGGGATGAGGCACGAGGGTGCCGCATTCCATGAAGGTGATTTTGACGTCGCGCATGAGTCCTTCGACCGTGAGGTCGACCATTCCGGGGCCTCCCACGGGGGTAGATCCGGAGAACCGGGGGATTTGGCGGACCAGTGAGGGTTCGACGACGGGCTTGGGTGTGGCGAAGTCGAAGTCCACGGATGTGCGGTGGTTCAGGTAGAGGGCGAGGGCGGTTCCGCCGTAGAGGCGAAGATCGCCGGGCAAGGGGCCGAGCGTATTCCAGATTGCCCACATGTCGGGGTCCATGAAAGCGGTATGGGAGGGCTCGGCAGTTTGTTTGGATTCGGGCATGGAGGCTCTTACTTGGAGTTGGGAACGTCGGACTCCTCGGTGAGGTGCTCGCAGGCGAAAGAAGTGCAGCCGCATCGGCGGAGGAGGTGGTGGGTGCGTGCAAGTTGGCTGCGGAAGAGATCGGCTAGCTGTTGTTTCTCGGCGTCCGCGAGATCCCAATTCTCCCGGGGAACGGGCCACTCGCGTAGGTCGTAGGCATCGAGAATGGGCCAGGAGAGGTTGTCTTCTAGCTGCTCGCAGAGTTCGTCGACGAGGCTTGGGGATGGACGTCGTGCGCCGGGCTTCGGAGGGGGTGGCGGCTCGCCGTAGTCCGCTGCTTGGTATCTGGGGCGCCGGCCGGCGCGGGCGAGGGTGGCGAGTGCGGGTGCGATGTTGGCTTCTTGGCGGGCAATTCATGGGGCGTCTCCTTGCGAAGCCGGGACCTACTGGGAAGCTTGGCGGTGGTCGTCAGTGGTCACGTGGTTCGTGAGGCGAGGCGTGCACTGACGAACCGGTTCAAGCTCACGCCTTCCTCGGCGGCCGCAAGCGCCAGAGCGCGGTGTGTGTGAGGCGGCACGCGAACGAGGAATTTACCGCTGTAGGCGCGGTCTGCGAGTGGTTGCGGCGGGGTTTCGTCGCTGGTCTGCATGTCGTTCACGATATCGCGTACCATGCGCTGAATGCCGCCGAGGGCTGTGGCGGGAGTGGGGGCCAGCCAGCTGAGCGATGGAAACTCTGCGCAGAGGCCGACGTGCTCGTTGTCCTCGGGGGACCAGGTGACGCGGTAGGTGTAGTGGTCTTTCATTCCGTGCTCTCCAACTTCTCGATCGCTTTGATCACCTGGCGGACTTGATACGGCTTGGCCTTGCCCTTGTCGTTCTGGATGTTCACCCGTGGATCGCCCGGCCAGGGCGTGCGGTAGATGCGGTGGCTGGTGGCTTTGTGGCGTGGTACTCCGAAATAGCCGTCGCAGAGCTTGGCGAGTTCTGCGAAGCGGACGTTGTTTGGATTATTGCGGAGGGCGTCGAGAAGTGTTGCCCTGCTGTTCATGCTGGCATGGTAGCACTATTGATACTGCGCGTGAAGGGCGGCGCGTTGTGGAGCCGCCTAAATCCGGATGCGTTCCACGTCGTCGATCGTGACGGCTTGAGAGCGGCGATCGTACAGCCGGGTCGTTTTCGGATCGCTGTGTGCCGCCATCTTTTGCGCCTCCTCGAGCTTGGCGTCGGGATGCTCGAGGTAGGCGGTTATGCCGGTACCCCGAAACGTGTGGCAGGACACGGGCGTGTCGATGCCGGCAGCGCGCGCCCGCCGGCGGACCATGTACCAGGCCTCGGTTCGATTGAGGCGCCGGCCGCTGAGCCCGCGCCGATCGCGCGCCATTGTCTGGAAGAGGGGAGCATTGGGGTCCGGGCCGAGGCCGGTGACGGTCATGTAGGAGACGAGGTGGGCATCCAGGGTGTGATGACAGGGCATGAGATGGCGCTTTCCGCCTTTCTCGGTCAGGCGGATGTTGAGGCGGTGCTGTTCGCGGAAGAGGTGGCCGACGTCGAGTGCGAGGGCGGCACCGATGCGGGCGAAGGAATAGATCATGAGGGAGATCAGGGCGCGGTCGCGCTGGCCCGAGACGGTATCCTCGGGGATGCTGGAGAGCAGGACGCGGGCCTGGTCGATGGTCAGCACGGGCGTGGTGCCGATCTTGACGCTGTGTGAGGGTCCGCGAACGAACGCGGCCGGGCTGGCAGGGAGGACCTGGCCGATGACGAGCCAGTCGAAGAGCTTCCGGAGGGCGGCGAGCTCCTGCTTGACGGTGGGGGCGGAGACCTGGGCTGCGCGGCCTTCGATCCAGGCGGCGACGTGGATGGGCTCGATCCGGACGAGCTCGTCGACGGCGGCGGTGTCCCGGCACCAGGCAAAGAAGCGGGTCGCGGCGCGGGCGTAGGCGGCGCGGGTGTTTGGGTTGCGGAGCTGGGCTGCGAAGAACTCGAGGTAGCGCCTGGAGGCCTGCGGGCCGTCGTTGTGGATGAGGGAGGGAAGAAGGGCGCTACGTGATGTGGGCAGCGAGAGCGCGGGCAGGGCGCGCCCCGTGGTTGCTTCGCCGGCGCCGCGCCCGGTTTGGCTGCCGGTGGGGTAGGGAAGCGGCGCGGGGTCATCCGTCATCGAATTGCTCCCCTATGGCGGTTCGGAGATTCTCGTCGGCCGCACGTAGGACGGCAGAATGATGACTGGCGGCCGGCGACAGCTTGGGCGTGTGGTCGAGGCACTCGCTGATGAGGTCCCTGAGTGCGAATATCTGTGCCAGCGAGAGACTGACGGTGACGGGTCGGTCCATGTGGTCGTGGGTCATCGCGGCTCCTGTGCGCCCGGGCGCCGGCCGAGGAGGCGGAGGAGACTGCGGCCGCCGCCGGCGGCCGCTGTCGGGAGGGGAGCCTGTTCGAGCAGGGCCATGAGGCGGTCGCGGTGCAGGCGCAGGTCCGCGTTTTCTGCGCGTAGCAGGGTGTTCTCGGCCCGCAAACGCTCGGTCTCAGCAGTGTCGAAAGGTGTCTCGCGGGATGTCTCGCGCCGCGGTCGTGGTTTGCCGAAGACACGGATGAGCTCGGCCGATTCGATGACGGTTGTGCCCTCGTTGTCGGCCTCGGCATTCAGCAAGCCAGCCTTGAGTTTTCGGTAGATGGTGGCGCGTCCGGCGTAACCTGCGCGGGCAGCCTGGATCACGGTGAGTTTCGTCATGAAGCGACTCGTCTCTCGAGGAGTGTTGGGTCTGTATCGGAGACGGTCTCGTGATGCAAGGATCAGCGGGCGACGAGGGTGGTGAAGAGGGCGCGTGCCGCGGGTCAAGTTCGGCCAGGGTTGAAGTGCGCGGGTGTGGTGTGAGGTCGGAAGACGGTGTGCTGGGTCGGTAATGTCTTGGACCGCTTATGCACATGGTTCCGGTTCGATCAACATGCTGTAGGTAAGGGGTTCTGCATTGGTGGCGAGGCGGAAGAGCGAGCGGAAAGCAGCGTGGCGGGTTTTGCGGCGGTTGAAGCGAAAGACGAACTCATCGAGATAGGCCTGCAGATGCTTGCGACGCAGCCCGTGGTAGACGCCTCGCGCCCATCCTTTGAGGTTGGAGAAGATTTGGTGGATCCACGGCAGGACGAGGTGAGCGGCGGTCTTCCCGACGACATGGACATTGTGGCGATCGGCGGGGACCGCAGCGTAGCCGGACCAGCCGTCGGTTTTCGCGATGGCGTCGGGATCGGCGGCGGTTTCGACGAAGTGTCCGAGGTCGGCGGCGCCGTAGGAGGAGATTTCGGCCAGCCGCAGGCGGCCTGGGATGTTTCCGTCCCCGAGTTCGATGGCACCGACGATGAGCATCTTGCCGTCGTGGCTGCGTCCTTGCCCTCCGGTGGGAGGATCGTCTTTGGTCCGGAATGGAAGGCTGGCCTCGTCGATTTCCACCAGGCCCGACAACGGGTTGCGCTCGGGGTCGACCATGCTGGCGCGCAGCTTGTGGGCGAGCAGCCAAGCGCTGCGGTAAGAGCCGATACCGAGCTGTTTCTGGAGCTGCAGGGCAGAGATGCCGTTGGAGTGGGTCGCCATCAGGTAGGCGGCCCAGAACCAGACGGTGAGCGGCAGCTTGCTGGCGTGCAGGATCGTCCCGGCCGTCACCGAGGTCTGCCGGCGGCAGCCGGCGCACTCGAAGGTGTGTGCTTTTCTGCGCAGCGCCCATCCCTTTTCATGGCCGCACGCGGGACAGACGAAGCCGTCCGGCCAGCGCATTTCGATCAGCCAGGCGGCGCAGGCGTCATCGTCCGGGAACATGTGCTGGAAGGCGAGGAGGCTGTCGGGGACCTGTTTCATGTGGTGGCTCCGTCGGCAGGAACGTATAGGCAACATTCTACCCGTTCCCCCGCCCTAACCTCAACCTCAACATCTGGTGGCAAACTCTCGCGACCGGAGCCATGTGCATAAGCGGTTGTCTTGGATTGCATTGGAGCTTATATCCAACGGTTGACGGATGAGCGCGGAGACTGAGCATCGCCAGATCGTTTACCGGCTCCATGCCGGGTCCCGGGCGCGGGCGCGCAAGCTCGCATCGGTCGCCGGTGCGTGCCGTTTCGTCTGGAACGAGATGCTGGATCAGCAGGATCAGCTTTACACGATCGCGCGGATGTGCGGCTCGAAGCCGCCCTCTCCGTCGTTCTTCACGCTCGGCAATGCGTTCACCCAGCTGCGCAGGATGACGCCCTGGCTGCAGGAAATGCCCTATGCCCCGGTGCGCTACACGTTGAAGCACCAGGCAGACGCCTGGCAGCGCTATTTCAAGGGCCAGAGCGGCAGGCTGCGGCGAAGTTCAAGAAGCGGGGCAACGACAGCGTGACGCTGCCGCAGGATGTTCGGATCGAGTGCGGCCGACTTCGTTTCCCAAAGGTTGGATGGATGCGGCTCTCGCGCAGGGGAGGCAATCCCTACCCGGAGGGCCGGCCGGTCAGTGCCACGATCAAGCGGATCTGCGGCAAGTGGTACGTCACGGTCTGCGGCGTCGACATGAACGTGCGCCAGGTCGCTGTTAGGGAAGGTCTGAATAAGTGCCTCCTGCATTTCTCAGACGCGCAAGGCGAAAGCGCGCTTTCCGCTTTGCTCACATTTTCAGTGACTTACAGCCACCGCAAATGGCGGCACATCCCTGTGCCACGGGAACCCCTGATAAATCAGAGGTTCCTTAGCGACGGCAGGCTGTTCCACGCTCCGAAGAGCGCCCGCCTGGAAGCCCGCATAAAGCGCTATCAGCGGCGACTGGCGCGCCAGCGGCGGGGATCTCGTCGGCGGGAACGCACGCGCATGCGCGTGGCGAGGACGAAACGCCGGATCGCGCAGGCCCGCCGCAACTGGCAGCACCACGTCTCGTGCTCTCTCGCCGGCGGCACGGTCGTCTTGGAGGCGCTTCAAACGAAGGGAATGACGGCCTCGGCCAGGGGCACGCCCGAAAGCCCGGGCAGCAATGTCCGCCAGAAGGCGGGGCTGAACCGGGAAATTCTGGCAACAGGCTGGGCCGGCCTTCGCCAGATGCTGGCCTACAAGGCTGCCCGGGTTGTCGAGGTGGACCCGGCGTTCACCAGCCAGACGTGCCCGGCGTGCGGGACGGTTGATGCCGCCTCGCGCAACGCGCGGAAGTTTCAATGCGTGGCCTGCGGCCACGCCGATCATGCGGACGTGAACGCGGCCCGCAACATACGGCGTCGGGGACTGGCGCAGCTGCACGGGGAGGGGCGATCGCATCTAGCGACCCCGACGAACCGTGAAATGGATCGAAGGGAGGCCGCGAAGTGCGTCAACCTAACGATATAAGTCCCATTGAACGGATCAACAGCCGCCTCGACAACAGCTTCAACTTCGAGACCCACTACATCCGCGGGCTCGCCAAGATGAAGACCCGTGTCGGGCTGGCGCTGGCGGTGATGATGGCGCTGGCCCTTGGGCAGGTGCGGGCCGGCCACGCGGAGCGGATGCGCTCGCTGGTCGGTGCGGTGCCGTACCTCGACACCGGCTGACGGTTTGTCTGACCTCCGACATCGCCGCTCGACCCAGCTGCCTGCCGGCAGAGGGCAAGCCGCGGCTACCTGTGTCACCATGTTCCCGTAGCGTTCCGATCTCAGGCAAAATCGCTGCATCCTGCTCAACCCGCGGGGATCAGGCAGTCGATATCCGGTTGCCCAAGATCAGCGTCGCGCCGGCGAAAAACGCCACAGCGCACATTCCTCGGGGCTGTTGGGGCTGTCGAGAACATTTTGAGTTGACCGGTTTATGTACCATATGAGTTGACCGCTTCTGTTGCGGTTGCTGGCCCTGTGGGGAAGTGGTCAGGCGCGGCGCGGCTGTCCACTTGTCCACAGGGCGCCGGTCGGTCGCGTCGAAGCGGGTCACGCGGCCTCGCGGGTTTGGCTGTCGATCGGTTGGCCATCGGCGTGGTATCGCGCCAGACATCGCGGTCCATGGAAGACGGCCATTGTGCCGTCGGGGTATTCGTGGACGCGGACCCTGGCCTTGACGTAATGGCGGCGGTGGCGGCCGGCGGGGATCTGAAGTGCCAGGCGCTTGTAGCGCACGGTGTTGTCGTTTGAGACGGTGCGTTCCTCGTGGATGCAGAGGATGTCGTCGAGCGTGCCGGTGAAGGGCACGAAGGCGCTGCCCTGGTCCCCGGCCGGGGTCGCGAAGCGGGCGTTGTGTTGTGGCAGGAAGAGCTCCTTGAGGAAGCGGTTGGCCCCGGCCATGTCGGTGATGCCGGCGAGCCTGAGTTCCTGGGGCAGGCGCTTCTGCAGGGTGCCGAACATGCGCTCCGAGCGCCCCCTGGCCTCGGGCGAATAGGCCGCGATCAGCTCGATGTCGAGCTGCTGAAGCGCACGGCCGACCTGGGTCGGGGTGTCCTTGTCCACCTTGCCGCCGGCCTCGGGCGTGTTCCAGTAGTGGCTGGCGCGGTCGGCGTAGAGCGAGCAGAACAGGCCCTTGGCCCGGATCGCCTCGGACACCCCCTGGAAGCTCGACATGGTGCCCTCTTCGGCGACGAAGAAGGCCGAGTAGATCTCGCTGGTCGCATCGTCCATGGTGACGATCAGGTCCCACCATCGAGCGGGGACCCACGCGTGGCTCGAGCCGTCCTGATGCAGCATCATGCCGGGGAGCGCACGGCGCGGCCGCTTGCGCCGGTGCGCCCCACGCCTGGGCGCCGCGCGCCTGCGCCCGTGGGCTTGCAAGCTCAGCCGCAGCCAGTTGTAGCTGCGCTTGAAGCCGTGATCGGCCACCTGCGGCGCGACAAGCAGGATGAGATCAACGCGTCAATCAGGGTGAGACGGGCGGCGGTGGCCTGGAACGGAGGGAGGGCGTAGCCCGACCGGAGTTTCTGGCCCCCGCCTTGCGAAGATTTCGCCCCGGGCCTCCTGGCGTCGGTGGCCGGTCGGGCAACACGTGGGCTTTCCCGAGTCGGAGGAGAGCGCAGGGGTGCCCGGTCGCCACATCAACGATCGCCAGAAGAGGCTTTTCATGAACCGGCTCCACTATGTGCGCGACTTCACCTACGACGAAGACCGATGCCGGGCCTACGTGCGCCATCTGCCGCGCAATCTCGCCTGTCTGACCAACGCGGCCATCGCCATCGTGCGCTGCGACGGACGCTTCCGCTACCTGCCCGAGGCCAACCGGCACTACGCCGCCCGCGCCCAGGACGCCCTCGACGCGATCATGATCGCGCCCGCTGCATGAGCCCGCGGGCGTAACCGCGCAGCAGAGCGGGCGGGGACGCGCCGTCGAGCGGCGCCGCGGGACAGCTGTGCTCGACCAGCCCGAAACCGGCATCCCACCGGTCCGCGCGGACCCCATGTAGCCGTCCAGGCAAGCATGGGGAGGACCAGCATCGGCCCAAGCCTGCCCGTTCTCGGTCATCCCGCTCGCTCAGCCACGACTAAATAATGTTCCTGATATCTCGTGTTACTGACATTCCTCTCGCTCGGAACTTGAAATATACTCCTGAACGCACCAACCAAGACCGTTTGGTCGGACTCTGTGCGGGGGATCAGGTATGGACATCGTGCTCATATTGAGACTCGTCACAGGCGATACGCGACACCAAACCGAGCCCCGTGGTCGCTTGCGGGCAAACTTGGGGGAAACCCTGCCGATTTCACCCGGAGCCATTTCATTGACGATCCGCACCATGTGGCAAATGCTCCTCGCCGGGAAGCTCGCGCTCGTCGTGGGGTGCATCATGGCCTTGTCCTCGCCGGCGCACGCCGGTGCTGCGCCCGGCCCACTGAAGAACGTGCAGGTGTCTGTGTACAAAAAGGGACCATGTTCCGAAGGGATGACGAAAAGTATACATCTGAAGGTGTCTTGGGAGGCGCCGGACAACTTCGATACAATCCCCCGACGCGGAGGCCGGCGCCCACATATTTGGAAAAGCTATTACGCGTTCCGCGAACAACCTACAGCGGACACTGCGTGGTGGCCAGATCCAGCAACTCATTGGCCAGTTTATCTCTCGCCAGATCAATCCTTTATGACCTTCTCGCCAACTGATTACTATACGCCCTTCGCGATCAACGGCAGGCACAGGATTTCGCTGCAGCCGGTCAACGAATTCGGCAAAGGCCCGAAAATCATTCTGGCCGTTTCGCAGCCCGCCAACGTCGTGGCCCAGGGAAAACCAGCCATTACGGGTACGACCCGGGTGGGCCGGAAGCTGACCGCTTCGACGGACAGCATAACGGATGCCGATGGTCTGGAATGCGTTTCCTGGAGCTACCAGTGGATCCGGGTGGACAACGACGGCAATGAGGCCGAGATCAATGGCGCCACGGACAGCACCTATACGCTGGTGGCGGACGATGAGGACAAGACGCTGAAAGTGAAGGTGACCTTCATCGACGATGCGCTCTACTCCGAGACGCTAACCAGCGCGGCAACGTCGCGAACGACACAGGCCAACGGTACGCCGGCCGCGAGGGATGAGCGGCCCAACACTCCGGCGCAGGGGCTTCCGACGATTTCGGGCGAACCGCACGTGATGATGGAGTTGACGGCATCGACGAGCGGCATCACGGACGCCGACGGTCTGAGCGGGGCGTCGTACAGCTACCAATGGATTCGGGTGGATGAGAGCACGGGCGTTGCGGTGGAGTCCGAGATCGAGAGACCGTGGTGGCGTTCCGAATTGCTGGTGTCGCCGGAGTTCGAGGGGAGCAAGTTCAAGGTGCAGGTGAGCTTCACCGATGACCGGGGCAACAGCGAGACGCTGACCAGTGTGGCGACGGCGCAGGCGAGGGACTTGTATCCGCCGACAAACTTCGACGCGGTGTGGACCAGCCAGAGCGACGCGGTGCTGACTTGGCAGCCGCCGGATAAAGACCGTGGCGAGCCGATTCTAGGATACAAATACTGCTATTACCACAGCGACGGTTCCAATGCACCGGTCTGCAAGTACACGGAAGGGGCTCCGTTGACAGTGACGGTGAGCGGGCTTGTCCAAACCGGAGTGAGATGGCAGTTCCATATCTCTGCGTTCGACGGCATGGGGTCCGGTATGGGCCGTGGCATTGTCCCGTTGCCGCCGGCGCCACCGCCACCGCCACCGCCGCCGCTGACGGCGCTGACGGCGGAGTTCCGGTCGATGCCGGTCGGACATGATGGTGCGAGCAGGTTCGGCTTCGAGCTGCATTTCAGCGAAAACATTCCTGGCCTGAGTTACAGGACGCTGCGCGACTCGGCGTTCCGGGTGACG
Source organism: Dehalococcoidia bacterium (assembly GCA_965262385.1). Taxonomy (GTDB): domain Bacteria; phylum Chloroflexota; class Dehalococcoidia; order Lucifugimonadales; family CATOSD01; genus CATOSD01. The sequence continues at coordinate 218,097 of CBDHFB010000011.1, forward strand.
AACGGCTCGATTGCGGGGATTCGGCGCCTGGAGCCGGGCAAGAACCGGCGCTGGAGGGTCACGGTGCGGCCCGCCGGCACGGAGAATGTGCGAATCGCGTTGCCGGTCACGACCGATTGCCGGACAACGGGAGCGCTCTGCAGCGGCGTTCGGCCGTTGTCGGCATCGCTGGAAGCCGTGGTGCCTGGTCCCCCCGCAGCGCCGCCGCTGACGGCGGCGTTCCGGTCGATGCCGGTCGAACATGACGGGAGTAGCCGGTTCAGCTTCGAGCTGCATTTCAGCGAGAACGTGCCGGGCCTGAGCTTCCGCACGCTGCGCGACTCCGCCTTTACCGTGACCAACGGGCGGGTGACGGGCGTGCGCAGACTCGCACAAGGGAGCAATCGGCGATGGGCCGTGAACGTGCAGCCGGGCGCACCCGAGACGGTGACGGTGCATCTGCCCGCGACCACGGACTGCGCGGGCGCGGGCGCCATCTGCCTGCCCGACGGCACGAAGCTCTCCGGTGCACTCGCGGCGACCATCCTCGAGCCGCCGGCGGCGAGCGTTGCCGATGCGACAGCGCACGAAGGCACCGATGCGACGCTCGATTTCGTGGTGACGCTCACCCGCGCAACCAACAAGGCGGTGACGGTGGACTACGCGACCTCGGACGGCTCGGCAACCGCCGGGGACGACTACACCGCAACGCGCGGGACGCTCACCTTCGCATCGGGCGAGAGGGCGAAGACGGTCCCGGTCCCGGTGCTCGACGACGCCATCGACGAGGGCGAGGAGACGATGCGGCTCACGCTCTCGAGCCCGTCGGGCGTGAAGCTCGGCGACGCGGTTGCGACAGGGACCATCACGAACAGCGACCCGCTCCAGAAGATGTGGCTCTCGCGCTTCGGGCGCACGGTGGCGGGCCATGTGACGGACGCGGTCTCCGACCGGCTTGCGAACCCGCTCACGGGCGCGCAGGTGACGGTCGGCGGGCAGCGCGTCGACCTCGCGGCAACGAAGGACGAGGCGTGGGTCGGCGAGGCGCTGACCTCGGTCGCGCGGGCGCTGGGCGCCCCGAACGGCCCTGAGCCCGGGGCACGCTCCGGATCGGGTCCGGGGCAGGCTGGGGCAAGCGGCTGGCCGGCAACGGGCCTCGGACGCGTACAGACCGCTCTCCCCGGCAGCACGCCGGCGCGCGAGATAACGGGCCGCGAGCTGCTGCTCGGGAGCGCGTTCCATCTCGCGGCTGAGGGCGACGTGACCGGTCCGGGCCTGGCCGCGTGGGGCCGGGTGACGGCGGGCGGCTTCGACGGCGAGGCGCCGGCGGACGGCGGCAACGTGCGCATCGACGGCAACGTGACCACCGGGATCCTCGGCGCGGACGCCGAGTGGAACCGGCTGCTTGCCGGCGTCGCGGTCTCGGTGAGCGAGGGCGAGGGCACCTTCGCCCAGCCGGGCGTGGACTCGGGCGCCATTGAGAGCACGATGACCACGGTGAGCCCCTATGCGCGGCTTGCGCTCACCGAGCGGGTCTCGGCCTGGGGTCTGGCCGGCTGGGGCACCGGCGACATGACGATCGTGCAGGCGGCGAACGACCGCGGCCAGCCCGAGCGGGTCACCCGGACCGACCTGGAGATGCGCCTTGCCGCCGCGGGCGGCCGGGGCGCGCTGCTGACGCAGGACGAGGCCGGCGGCATCGACCTCGCGCTCAAGGCGGACGCGTTCTACGTCGAGACGGAGTCCGAGGCGGTCTCGAACGAGGGCAGCACGACCGGGGTTGCGAGCCGGGTGCGGCTTGCGCTCGAAGGCGGGCGCGCGTTCGACATGGGCGATGGCGTGACGCTCAGGCCGTCGCTGGAGCTCGGGCTGCGCCATGACGGCGGGGACGCGGAGACCGGCGCGGGCGTCGAGATCGGCGGCGGCGTGTCTTACGCCGACCCGGGTTCGGGGCTCTCGGTCGAGGCGAAGGCGCGGATGCTGGTGGCGCACGCGCACTCGGACTATCGCGAATGGGGGGCGAGCGCCTCGGTGCGGCTCGCGCCCGGGGAGCGCGGACGCGGGCTCTCGTTCTCGCTCAGCCCGACGCTGGGCGCGGCGGCGAGCGGGGCGGACCGGCTGTGGGGCGCGCGCGACGCGGGCGGCCTGGCGCCGGGCGGCGCCGGCGGGTTCGAGGCGTCGCGGGGTCTCAACGCGGAGCTCGGCTACGGGCTGCCGCTGTTCGGCGACCGCTTCACCGGCACGCCGAATGTCGGCTTCGCCCTCTCGGACACGACCCGGGACTACCGGATCGGCTGGCGGCTGACCTCGGCGGTCAGGGGCGATCCCGGCTTCGAGGTCAATCTCGACGCGACGCGCAGGGAGCCCGCCAACCCCGGATCGGGGTCCGGGGCAGGCTCCGGGCTGGACGCGCGGGCTGAGCACGGGGTGCTGCTGAGAGCCGCGATCCGGTGGTAGGGGTCGGGCGATGCGTGCGCGCGCCCGCGCCGTCTCAGGCGCGGGTGACCTTCCAGAGCACCTTGCCGACGATGTGGACCTCGTCGGCCGGGCGCTCGTAGGGGGGGTAGTCGGGGTGGGCGGAGACGAGGCGGAGCGTTTGGCTCGCGGTGAGCGTCTCGACGCGCTTGACGACGAGCCCGGTGCCGTCCCAGAACACGAAGAGCTCGCCGGCGGCGGGGGCGGTGCGCGCGGTATCGACGACGAGGCGGTCGCCTTCGCGAAGCTCGGGCTCCATGGAGTTGCCGCGCACCTTGAGGATGCGCAGCGCTTCGGGGTCGGCGTCGCCCTCGTGGCGGACCATGGCCTCGGGGAGACGCCAGCGGGCCTTCTCGTGGACGAAGTCCTCGTGCCAGGCGCCGGGGGCCGCGGCGGCCTCGACCTCCATCTCGGCGACGGCGGCACCGGCGGTGCGCCTTCGCTTCGGCCCGGTCCAGGGCTTGGGCGCGGGGAGCGCGTCGTGGCGCAGGGCGGCGGGGTCGCAGTCGAGGAGCTCGGCGAGCTTCTCGGTGTCCTGGAACGAGAGCACGCGTGGCATGCCGCGGGCGAGGTACTGCTGGAGGTAGGCCTTGTTCCTGCCGATGGCGAGGGAGGCTTCGGCGAGCGAGGTGCCGTTTTTCCAGAGCGCTTCGCGCAGGTTTTCCCGTATGGGGTCGCGCGCCATGGTGCGGGCCTCCGTGGATGCTGCGTATCCGCAGGATAACTCCTAACTAACACAGTTGTCAACGGCGCGCGTTCAGCTTACGTTCGCACCCATGGCAAGTCTCGACGATAAGTTCCGCGCCTCGCAACACCCCACAGTTGACTCTGCTCAATGCTTGATCATGTCGAGTTCCTTCAAAGCGCGGTAGGTGAGGGTGGCAGGAACAATTTTTAGTCACGCTGAGGGCTCGGGATGAGTGAGGTCACGCTCGCTGCGGGTGGTTCGGGGGAGCCCCGAACCTGCCTGGCCGACGTCACTTTGGTTGCTCGAAGCCTCCGGACGGCGTTTTCGGCCTCGACCGGCGGAGTCGTTTCGCCGCGCCGCCCTGCGGCACGTGCATGTGTGGTGGTGGGGGCGAGGTATCAGCCGATGGGCGCGATCATGATCGCGTCGAGGGCCTCCTGGGCGCGGGCGGCGTAGTGCCGGTTGGCCTCGGGTATGTAGCGGAAGCGGCCGTCGCAGCGCACGATGGCGATGGCCGCGTTGCTCAAGCAGGCCAGATTTCTGGGCAGGTGGCGCACGTAGGCCCGGCAACGATCTTCGTCGTAGGTGAAGTCACGCACATAGTGCAGGCGGTTCTCGATGTGCCAGTGGTTGCGCACGAGCTCGAGCAACTCCTCGGGTCCGGCGCGCTCTGCGCCAAGCGAGGTAAGGCTCCAGGTGACCTCGATGCTGCGCTTGCCGGTCTTGAGGATCTCGCGCTCTCGTTCGATGCACATCGCCTGGCGCCGTCCGTGGAGATTGGCGTAGCCGTCCCACTCGGCAGCGGAGAGGTCGACGACGGCGCAGCGGCGCCGCTCGATGCGGCCATGGCCCTTGTCGACGGTTTCGTGCCAGGCCGCATCGCTGAAGTCGATCGCCTTGAGGTCTTCGAGGATGGTCTCCTGGTTGTCCTTGACGGCGCTGACCACGTAGTCGGCACGGCGCCCGAGCAGGCAGCGCGCGGTCTCGTGCTGGGCGTGCATCGCATCCATGGTGACGATCCGGCCCGTGAGGTCGAGACCGCCGGAGAGTTCGCGCACGGCCGGGATTTCGTTGCTCTTGGAGTCGACCTCGACCTGCCCGAGGACGACACCGGTGTCGTGCTCGACCGCCGCCACCATCATCCTGCGCCCGTCTTCGGTCTGCGCGGACGCGCCGCGCAGGTCCTTTCCGTCCATGGCGACGGGCGCGTGCGCGCTGCCATGCTGGCCGGTCCACTGGCCGATGGCGTTGTCCAGGGTCTCCGGCGGCAGGGCGGCAAGGACGTTGTGGAAGGTGGTGATCGCGGGCGGGGTGTAGCGCTGCCTGGACGGGCTCCAGAAGGCGCCCACCGCCTTGAGCTGCTCCTGGGAGAGCAGGGCGGCGAACTGGGCGAATGCGTTCACCCCCCGGTAGCCGGCAAGCCGGGCGGCGACGGCAAGCGTCAGAATGGTGTTGAGCGCATAGCGCTTTCCCCGGGCATGGCGGTACTCCGGCACCTCGCCCAGACACTCGAACAGGCTGCGCAGCCGGGGCGCGGCCATCGGCTCGGTGTGCTGCTCGGTGCTCCAGTTTGCCGGCATCTCGACCCGGCTCAGCGCCTCGGGGGCGCCGTCTGTCAGTTCGAACACGAAGACCTCCTTGGGTTGGCCGTGGTGACGCCAGCGCGCTGCCCCTCCGGGCTCGCGGGCAAAGCCGCGCGTCAGCCCCAGCGAGCGCCAGTTGGCCGCGCGGTAGCAGGTGCCGGCGAAGCGCGAGACGTCCACGAACGTCTCCGCCAGAAGAGCCGGATATCCGTGCGCCGCCTGCATGTCCGCGGACAACCGCCGCAGGCTCAGACCCAGCACCCGCGAGGCCAGGTTGGGCACCCGGCCAGGCGTCAGGATGACGAAGCGCGAGTTGTTGGCGATCAGATGCAGGCGCCGGAACTGCTGCGCCGCCGACCACCCGATCCAGCGGTCGCGCGCGCCCAGCTTGAACGCGCCGGGCTGCCAGCCGATCAGTGCGAGCCAGGTCTCGCCATGCACCGCGACATGGCGCAGGCCCTTGCCGATGACGCCGTGGAACGCCAGGTAGTGGTGCTGCTCCACCAACCGGTCCCAGCGCCGATGCTCCTGCGCGCCCCAGGTCGGACGCACCGTGACCGCGCGCAAATCAATGGACGAATCCGGGGCCGGCAGCGTCGCCATGAGCGTCACACTGCCACATCGAAAATGAAATGGCCAGCGCCGCCTTCACATCACCCTGCTCGACGGGCGGACAATAAATTCGCCCTGGGGACTGCTGATTGCCCCTGGATTTGGCGTGGCGATCCCGGTTAACTGTCGAGCCTTACGAGCGGTTGCCCGGCTGGCAACAAAACCGGGCCGCGACCGGGGCATAGTCGTGTGAGAAGATGAAGGGACCGCAGCGCAGCGCGGGCACAGAGGCCGCGAAAGGGCGAGGCCATTGACGCTTCGTCAGCGCGCGGCGTCGCGGCGACTCAAACGCTTGATCGCCCGGTTCCTGCCGCATGCCGTTCTCATCACGTTCAGCGCAGCCATCCTTCTGCCGCTGCTGTGGCTGCTCCGCGTGGCGCTCACCGACAAGAAGACGGCGTACAAGATTCCACCGGAATGGGGCCAGGCAAGTATCGGAAACTTTGTCGAGATCTTTACCGGATATCCCTTTTTCAACTATTTCCTCAACAGTGTGACAGTGGCCTTCGGCGCGACCGTCGTCGCTCTGCCGCTCGCCGCCGCCATCGCCTATGCCTTCGCCCGCTACAATACCGGCGGAATGACCCTGCGCCTGGTTGTGCTTTCGAGCCAGATGCTGCCTCCGGTCATTCTGGTCCTGCCGCTGTTCACGCTGTTTCTCAAGGCCTCGCTGCTCAACAGCTTACCCGGCCTCATCGTCGCGCACCTGACCATCAGCCTGCCGTTCTTGGCCTGGCTGCTGGTGGCGTTCTTCGACACCAACATTGCCCTCGTGGAGCAGGCGGCACGAGTCGACGGCGCGACGCGCCTTCAAGCGTTCTTGCGCATCACGCTGCCCGTGGCGGCACCCGGGATTCTGGCTGCCGGCCTTCTCTCCTTCATCCTGAGCTGGAACGAATTCCTGTTCGCGCTGATCCTCAGCGGTCCGCAGACCAATACCCTTCCTGTCGGGCTGTCGTCCTTCCAGACTCACCGCGGCGTCGACATCTCTCTTTTGTCGGCGGCGACAATTTGCGCGATCCTGCCGGTCTTCGTTCTGCTGCCCTTCATGAAGCGGTATCTGATCAAGGGACTTTCACTGGGTGCACTCAAATAACACGGCACCCCGCGCTCCGGAGCCGCTGGCCCGGAGCAACAACCGGAGGAGCACGGCTCCACATCAAGGGAGGATCAACATGAGGTTGCTGATCGCGTTTGCTGCCGCAACCATGCTCTTTGCGAGCGTGGCCAAGGCGGAAACCATTCGCATTCTGATGGAAACGGTGCCGGACACCCGCTACATCCAGGAACTGCTGCCGGAATTCGAGGAAGCATCGGGCATCGATGTGGAGATCGAGGCCATCAGCTATATCGACATGCACTCGAAGCTGGTGCCGCAGCTTATCTCACCCCAGGGAAGCTACGACCTGATCGTCGTCGACTTCTACTGGGTCGGCGAATTCACCAAGGCGGGCTGGCTGATGCCGCTGGATGATCTCGCCACCCGCGACGGGGTCGATGTCGACGTGTACGTCCCCAAGCTCATGGACTTGGTCGGACGTGTCGACGGCACGCTCTTCATGCTGCCGTTCTACAACTATTCGATGGCCGTGATCTATCGCCAGGACCTGATCGACGATCCCGCGGAACAGGCGGCCTTCAAGGAGAAATACGGAATCGATCTCAGGGTCCCCGAGACCTGGGACGAATACTGGAAGCAGGTCCAATTCTTCACGCGCGACAACGACGGCGACGGCCAGCGCGACTTCTACGGAACCGTCATTCAGGGGCAGCGCGGCGACTGCATCTCGATGCAGTGGGCGAACTATCTCTATTCCCAGGGAGGCCGCTATCACGACGAGAACTGGAATCCCCTGTTGGACAGCCCCGAGGCCATTCGGGCCATGGAGTACTACCGCGACGCCGTGGTGAACTACAGCCCGGCCGGTTCGGAAGCCTACTGCTTCGACGAGGCCTTCAATGTCATGGCGCAGGGCAGGGCCTACAGCTTCGTCACCTTCAACATCCTCTATGCCGGTTTCGAGGATCCCGAATCCTCGACAGTGGCCGGAAAGGTCGGCATCGCGCCCAATCCGGGCGGTGGCCTGAACGGCGGCTGGGGCTGGGCCATTCCCAATTCGAGCCCGAACGTGGAAGCCGCATGGACCTTCATCAAGTGGGCCGAATCGGCTGAGATCGCCAAGCGGCGCGCTCTGCTCGGCGGGGCTCCGACACAGGCGCCGATCTTTACCGATCCCGATGTGGTGGCGGCGCGTCCCTACTACCCGATCCTCGGCGAGATCCTTGCCGGCACGCAGGACTTCCCGGTCTTCACCTACACGACCGAGTTTGTCGAAGAGGTGGGCCGCGAGCTGAACCTGGCCGCGATCGGCGAGAAGCCGATTCCCGAGGCCATGGCCGATGCCCAGAGGGAGCTTCGCGAGCTGCTCATCAAGGACGGCAAGATCGCCGAATAGCGGGCCAGCCGCACACACATGTCACCTGTAACGGGTGGCAATTTGACGCTGACACAGCGGGACCGGCGCTTTGGGTATCTTCTCACTGCGCCCGGTCTCGCTGTGTTGCTGGTCGTCATCACCTTCCCGCTGATTTTCACTATCTTCACGAGCTTTTACGACTACACCCTGCTCACCCCCAATCACGACACGTTCGTCGGCGGAGAAAAGTATCAGGAGGCAGCCGAGGAGGAGTACCTTCCGGGCTCGCTGTGGGTGACGACGAAGTTCGTCCTGGCCTCGGTCGTTATCGAATTCATCATCGGCTTCGTCGTGGCACTCTCGCTCAACGCCATCGACCGGTTCAAGACGGTCTATTACCTGATCCTGCTTGCGCCGCTGCTCATCAACCCCGTGGTGGTCGGGCTGTTGTGGCGCATGCTGCTCCATTCCGAACTCGGCATCGTCAACTACGCCATCGGCCTTGTCGGAATCGGCCCAGTGAGCTGGCTCGGCGATCCGACGACCGCGTTCTGGACCGTGGTGCTCGCCGACATATGGCATCAGGTCTCGTTCATGGCGATCCTGCTTCTGGCCGGCCTCTCGGCCCTGCCCCGCGAGCCCTATGAAGCAGCGCGCATGGACGGTGCGTCGCCGTTGCGCTGCTTCATCTACATCACCTTGCCGCTGATGCAGCCGGTCATCGCCGTTGCGCTCCTTCTGCGCATGATCTTCGCGATCAAGACGTTCGATATCGTCTTCATCATGACCAAGGGCGGCCCCGGCACCGCCACCGATTTCATCAGCTATTTCATTTATCGCGCAGCCTTTTTCGGTCTCGATATCGGACGCGCATCGGCGATGGCGGTGGGATTGCTCATCATCATCATCGTGCTGACGGTTTTTCTGTATCGCTACATGCGGTCGCTGACGTAGGAGGGATGGGAGGTGGCCGAGATCGGGCTGCGGAACCTCACCAAGGTTTACGGTCAGGATGTCACTGCCGTCGACAGGATCGACCTCGACGTCCGGGACGGCGAGTTCATGGTTCTTCTGGGGCCGTCAGGGTGTGGAAAGTCCACGACTCTGAGAATGATCGCCGGCCTCGAGGCGATCACCTCGGGAGAGATCATGATCGACGGCGCCGTCGTCAACGATGTCGATCCGGCGGAGCGCGACCTCGCCGTCGTCTTCCAAAACTATGCGCTTTACCCGCATATGAGCGTCGCGGGAAACCTCTCCTTCGGCCTCCGGCTACGCAAGATGCCACGCGACGAAATCGATCGCCGCATCGCGACGACCGCAGAGATCCTCGGGATCGGCGACCTGCTGAAACGCCGACCTCGGCAACTGAGCGGCGGTCAGCAGCAGCGGGTCGCGCTGGGCCGCGCCCTGGTCCGCGATCCTGCGGCGTTCCTGTTCGACGAGCCGCTCTCCAATCTGGATGCCAAGCTGCGCGCCGCGATGCGCACGGAACTGATCAAGCTTCACCGCATGCTGGGCAAGACCATCGTGCATGTCACGCATGACCAGGTCGAGGCGATGACGATGGGCGAGAGGATCTGCATCATGCGCGATGGCCGGATTGTCCAGGTCGGGCCGCCGCTGCAGGTCTACCGCAACCCGGCCGACACCTTCGTCGCAGGCTTTCTCGCCAGCCCGCCGATGAACCTGCTCGATGCCCGGTTCGGCGGCCCGACGGGCCTGGATTCCGTCGACCTTCCATCGATCAGCCTGCCCCTACTCGACGCCCACAAGGAGGCGTTGCGCGGTCACGCGGGGGAGGCAATCACCCTCGGCATCCGGCCCGAGGATCTCGACGCCCAACCCTCCGCCGCCCAACATGCCGCGATGACGGTCACCGTGGTGGCGGTTGAATCGTTGGGGCCGGAAGTGATCCTGGTCGCCGCCTTGCGGGGCGGCCAGGAAATCTCGGCCCGGCTCGACCGCGACTTCATGGCCCCGGCCGGGTCCGAGCTCCAACTCCATGTCGATTTGGAACGCCTGCATTTCTTCGACACCGGCACGGGACGCGCCGTGACCGCCGGCTGAAAGTCCGGTCAGGTCGCCGGCAGATCGGCGAGGGAGGGGTAGAGGGTCTCCAGCCGGCGGTAGAGATCGCGATAGATGCCGTAAGCGTCGCCGTAGGCTTCGGTCCGGCTGCTGTCCGGCTCGAAGATTCGATCGCACCGGGCATAGCGGCTGAAGGGTGCAGGTATCGGGTGCCAGAATCAAGTCGCGTGTGTGTGCGCAATGCGGGCTGCGGGGTACATGGTTTCGAATCTTTGTTTTGGCGCGCGGATTAGTTGATCTGGTAACGGGGATAGCGAAACCGATCAGTTGGTATGCTAGTCCTGGTTCAGGCTTGCAATGTTAGGGGCTGAATCTTCGCAGCACGTTGAGCATGTTTTGATGGTGCGGGCCGCCCCGGCGGGCAATCCACGCTTCGCCGTCCTGGTGCCATGAAGGGTCGGCATCTTGCAGAGCGGTGCGGAAGAGGTCGTAGTCGATACCGTGTTCTTGGGCGATCTCGTAGGCGCTCACGAAATCTTCGGGGCGCAAGTGTTCGTCGGGTTTGAGCTGGGCTCGATGGCGCGCGCGGCGGTGGGCGGACTGCATGTAATGGAGGTTGGCATCGAAAATCCGCTCGTCCAAGAGTTCGAATAGCAGGTCGACGTCTTTGGGCGACAGGGTAATCCCTATGTCCCTGATATAGGCTTCGTGAAGTCCTTCAAACACGTTTGGGAGGCTCATGGACCGTCTCCTTAGGAAGCTCGCAGGCGTTCGATGTCTTGGTAGAAGGGATCGCGGCTTTCCGGGTCGAAGTTGTCAGGATGTGCATCCATCCAAGCAATGGTGCGCTGGCAGTACTCGATCGCGAGCTCGGTTTCGCCGCGGGCTTCGCAGACCATCGCCTTGCGCATGAGCCAGTCGTGCACCTCGGGATAGCGGGTTTTTAACTGCTCGCAGGCGGCGTCGGCTTCATCGAGCCAGCCTTCATGGACGAGGGTGACGACGCTGTTGGAGAGTTGGTCGAGCTCGGTCTCGGCAAAGTGGTATCCGTGCGGCGATACGGCTGGCGTGGTCTGGATGTGAGCGGCCCGATCCTGATCCCAGCAGCAGCGCTTGTACTTCTTGGCGCTGCCACATGGGCAAGGCTGGTTTCTGCCGATCTTCGCCATTTCTGCCTCGTCGTCGCTAGTGGCCCGTCCGCGTTGCCAGTGTAGCGGGAGGCCTTCGGTGGATGAATCGGGGAGCTCACGAGTGCTGGAGCGCGGTCACGTGTTTCATGAGGCCAGCCGTGCGCTGACCAGGCGGTTCAAGCTCACTCCTTCCTCGGCGGCGGCGAGCGCAAGCGCGCGGTGTGTCTGGGGAGGTACGCGGACGAGGAACTTGCCGCTGTAGGCACGGTCGGCGATTGGCTGCGGCGGAGTTTCCCCGGTCGTCTGCATGTCCGCCACGCTGTTGCCTACCATTCGCTGAATGCCCGCGAGAGCCCTGGCAGGGGTGGGAGCCAGCCAGCTCAGCGACGGAAACTCCGCGCAGAGGCCGACGTGCTCGTTGTCTTCGGGGGACCAGGTGACGCGGTAAGTATAGTGGTCGTTCATTCGGTGCTCTCCAACTGCTGGATCGCCTTGATGACCTGGCGGACCTGATACGGCTTGGCTTTACTCTTGGCGTTCTGGATGTTTACGCGCTGATCGGCCGGCCAGGGTGTGCGGTAGATACGGTGGCTGCTGGCCTTGTGGCGCGGCTCTCCGAAATACGCATCGCACAGCTTGGCGAGGTCGGCGAAACGGACGTTGTTGGGATTTCTGCGGAGCGCTTCGAGGAGTCTAGCCCGGCTGCCCATGACGCAGGGCGAATTTATTGTCCGCCCGTCGAGCAGGGTGATGTGAAGGCGGCGCTGGCCATTTCATTTTCGATGTGGCAGTGTGCCGCTCATGGCGACGCTGCCGGCCCCAGATTCGTCCATTGATTTGCGCGCGGTCACGGTGCGCCCGACCTGGGGCGCGCAGGAGCATCGGCGCTGGGACCGGCTGGTGGAGCAGCACCACTACCTGGCGTTCCACGGCGTCATCGGCAAGGGCCTGCGCCATGTCGCGGTGCATGGCGAGACCTGGCTCGCACTGATCGGCTGGCAGCCCGGCGCGTTCAAGCTGGGCGCGCGCGACCGCTGGATCGGGTGGTCGGCGGCGCAGCAGTTCCGGCGCCTGCATCTGATCGCCAACAACTCGCGCTTCGTCATCCTGACGCCTGGCCGGGTGCCCAACCTGGCCTCGCGGGTGCTGGGTCTGAGCCTGCGGCGGTTGTCCGCGGACATGCAGGCGGCGCACGGATATCCGGCTCTTCTGGCGGAGACGTTCGTGGACGTCTCGCGCTTCGCCGGCACCTGCTACCGCGCGGCCAACTGGCGCTCGCTGGGGCTGACGCGCGGCTTTGCCCGCGAGCCCGGAGGGGCAGCGCGCTGGCGTCACCACGGCCAACCCAAGGAGGTCTTCGTGTTCGAACTGACAGACGGCGCCCCCGAGGCGCTGAGCCGGGTCGAGATGCCGGCAAACTGGAGCACCGAGCAGCACACCGAGCCGATGGCCGCGCCCCGGCTGCGCAGCCTGTTCGAGTGTCTGGGCGAGGTGCCGGAGTACCGCCATGCCCGGGGAAAGCGCTATGCGCTCAACACCATTCTGACGCTTGCCGTCGCCGCCCGGCTTGCCGGCTACCGGGGGGTGAACGCATTCGCCCAGTTCGCCGCCCTGCTCTCCCAGGAGCAGCTCAAGGCGGTGGGCGCCTTCTGGAGCCCGTCCAGGCAGCGCTACACCCCGCCCGCGATCACCACCTTCCACAACGTCCTTGCCGCCCTGCCGCCGGAGACCCTGGACAACGCCATCGGCCAGTGGACCGGCCAGCATGGCAGCGCGCACGCGCCCGTCGCCATGGACGGAAAGGACCTGCGCGGCGCGTCCGCGCAGACCGAAGACGGGCGCAGGATGATGGTGGCGGCGGTCGAGCACGACACCGGTGTCGTCCTCGGGCAGGTCGAGGTCGACTCCAAGAGCAACGAAATCCCGGCCGTGCGCGAACTCTCCGGCGGTCTCGACCTCACGGGCCGGATCGTCACCATGGATGCGATGCACGCCCAGCACGAGACCGCGCGCTGCCTGCTCGGGCGCCGTGCCGACTACGTGGTCAGCGCCGTCAAGGACAACCAGGAGACCATCCTCGAAGACCTCAAGGCGATCGACTTCAGCGATGCGGCCTGGCACGAAACCGTCGACAAGGGCCATGGCCGCATCGAGCGGCGCCGCTGCGCCGTCGTCGACCTCTCCGCTGCCGAGTGGGACGGCTACGCCAATCTCCACGGACGGCGCCAGGCGATGTGCATCGAACGAGAGCGCGAGATCCTCAAGACCGGCAAGCGCAGCATCGAGGTCACCTGGAGCCTTACCTCGCTTGGCGCAGAGCGCGCCGGACCCGAGGAGTTGCTCGAGCTCGTGCGCAACCACTGGCACATCGAGAACCGCCTGCACTATGTGCGTGACTTCACCTACGACGAAGATCGTTGCCGGGCCTACGTGCGCCACCTGCCCAGAAATCTGGCCTGCTTGAGCAACGCGGCCATCGCCATCGTGCGCTGCGACGGCCGCTTCCGCTACATACCCGAGGCCAACCGGCACTACGCCGCCCGCGCCCAGGAGGCCCTCGACGCGATCATGATCGCGCCCATCGGCTGATACCTCGCCCCCACCACCACACATGCACGTGCCGCAGGGCGGCGCGGCGAAACGACTCCGCCGGTCGAGGCCGAAAACGCCGTCCGGAGGCTTCGAGCAACCAAAGTGACGTCGGCCAGGCAGGTTCGGGGCTCCCCCGAACCACCCGCAGCGAGCGTGACCTCACTCATCCCGAGCCCTCAGCGTGACTAAAAATTGTTCCTGATGACCGCACCCTGCTCGATGCCGTGCCGGACGGTATCCTCCATATGGCGGCTTAGGCGAGCTTAGGCGAGCTAGATACAGAATGCGCTCCACGTCGTCGATGGTGACGGCTTGGCTGCGCCGATCGTAGAGCCGGGTCGTCTTGGGATCGCTGTGGGCAGCCATTTTCTGGGCTTCCTCGAGCTTGGCGTCCGGGTGCTGGAGGTAGGCGGTGATGCCGGTGCCGCGAAAGGTGTGATTGCTGACGGCTGTGTCGAGGCCTGCAGCGCGCGCGCGCCGGCGAACCATGTACCAGGCCTCGGTTCGATTGAGGCGCCGCCCGCTCAGCCCGCGGCGATCGCGGGCCATGGTTTGGAAGAGGGGCGCCTTGGGGTCCGGGCCGAGGCCGGTGACGGTCATGTAGGAGACGAGGTGGGCATCCAGGGTGTGATGACAGGGCATGAGATGGCGCTTTCCGCCTTTCTCGGTCAGGCGGATGTTGAGGCGGTGCTGTTCGCGGAAGAGGTGGCCGACGTCGAGTGCGAGGGCGGCACCGATGCGGGCGAAGGAATAGATCATGAGGGAGATCAGGGCGCGGTCGCGCTGGCCCGAGACGGTATCCTCGGGGATGCTGGAGAGCAGGACGCGGGCCTGGTCGATGGTCAGCACGGGCGTGGTGCCGATCTTGACGCTGTGTGAGGGTCCGCGAACGAACGCGGCCGGGCTGGCAGGGAGGACCTGGCCGATGACGAGCCAGTCGAAGAGCTTCCGGAGGGCGGCGAGCTCCTGCTTGACGGTGGGGGCGGAGACCTGGGCTGCGCGGCCTTCGATCCAGGCGGCGACGTGGATGGGCTCGATCCGGACGAGCTCGTCGACGGCGGCGGTGTCCCGGCACCAGGCAAAGAAGCGGGTCGCGGCGCGGGCGTAGGCGGCGCGGGTGTTTGGGTTGCGGAGCTGGGCTGCGAAGAACTCGAGGTAGCGCCTGGAGGCCTGTGAGCCGTCGTTGTGGATGAGGGCGGGCAGGAGGGCGCTAGGTGGTGTGCGCAGCGCGAGCGCGGGCAGGGAGCGCGGCGTGGTCGGCTCGCTGGCGCCGGGCGCGGTGTGGCTGCCGGTGGGGTAGGGAAGTGGTGCCGGGTCATCAGTCATCGAAATAGTTCCGTATGGCGGTTCGGAGATTCTCGTCGGCGGCGCGAAGCGCGGCAGAATGATGACTGGCGGCTGGGGACAGCTTGCCCGTGTGGTCGAGGCACTCGGCGATGAGGTCCCTGAGTGCGAATATCTGCGCCAGGGACAGAGTGACGGTGACGGGTCGGTGCATGTGGTCGTCGGTCATCGCGGCTCCTGTGCGCGCGGGCGCCGGCCGAGCAGGCGGCGAAGACTGCCGCCGCCGGCGCCGGCGGCGGCGCAGAGGGCAGCCTGTTCAAGGAGGGCCATCAGGCGATCGCGGTGCAGGCGGAGGTCTGCGTTCTCGGCGCGAAGCAGGGCATTCTCGGCTCTCAATTGGGCCGTCTCCAGCATGTCGCTGATACTTTCGCGAGACGTCTCGCGGTGCGGGTCCGGTTCGCCGAAGACGCGCTCGAGATCTGCGGTGTCGGTAACCGCCTGGGCGTTGTCGCCCGACTCGACGGGAAGAGCGCCGGTCTTGATCTTCCGGTAGATCGTGGCGCGTCCCGCGTAGCCTGCGCGGGCCGCCTGGTTGACGGTGAGCCTAGCCATGTCGCGACTCGTCTCGCGAAGCGTGACGGGTCTGTATCGGAGACGGTCTCGTGACGCAAGCAACGGAAAAGTAAGACGAGAGTCGGAAGTACTTACGTATTGCTCAAGGTAAGGCAAACGGGTAGTGTGCAAGGCGAACGGAGGTGCTGTCATGCTCGAATCTTCTGTAACGAAGAAGGGACAGACGACGTTGCCGAAGTCGGTCCGGGAGACGCTGGGTGTGCGCGCGGGCGACCGCGTCCGCTATCTCATTCTTGATGGGGAAGTGCGCATACTGCCCGTGCGGCCCATCCACCGCTTGTTCGGTGCGCTCGAGCAGGATGGTCCTGCTGTCAGCCTGGAGCAGATGGACGACGCCGTGGCGGAGGGGGCGCAAGAGTGATCGCGGTCGACACGAACGTCCTGGTCCGCTACCTCGTGCGGGACGACCGGGAGCAGGCGGAAGCGGCGCGGGCTCTGCTGGAGTCGGTTACGGCCGAGAATCCCGTCTATGCCTGCCGGGAGGTTGTCGTAGAGCTGGTCTGGGTTCTTGAGCGGGCCTACGGCTATTCCCGGGACCGTATCGCAGCGATCCTGGAAGAGCTCGTCGCTACCGAGGGCCTTGTGGTGGAGAGCGCGGAGGATGTCGCCCAGGCTGCGTTCCGCTATCGGTCGGGCGGGGCGGGATTTTCGGATTTGATGGTGCTTGCGTCCGCGAAGCGCATGGGGGCGCTGCCGCTCTACACCTTCGATCGCAAGGCGGCGCGGCTGGAGTGTGTGGAATTGCTCGGGTGACGGTTGGCCGCGATGGCGAGAGAGAACATAAAGGACGTTATGTTATAGGCGGCGGCGAGGATGGGGAATTGGGGGGAGCGTGCGGAATGTGCGAAGCGACTGAGAGGAAGGAGAATTAGGTAATGGATTGGTCGGTGGATTTTGTGGAAGGTGTAACAGGTTCTTTTTTAGGTGCCTTTGTGGCAGTGTGTTTTTGGTCTGTTGTGAGGTTGATTCGAATGCGATTTCGCAGAATGAAGGTTATTTGCTTGATAAGGAATTTATTGAGTGAGGGTATGAAGGAGGTTATGGGTGTGGAGGGAGAGCGTGTTAAGCTGCATGGAGGGTGGTTTTCTTCAGAGACCATTCGAGCTGAGAAGTATAATGCTATGGTGAAATGCATTAAGCAGTGCCTATTTATGTTCGAAGCGGAGGTTTCGTGCAAGGAGCGAGAGGAATTGCTGGATTCAGTGGACTGGCAGCGTTGGGGAAGTGGTGATATTGACGGTAATGCTCGTGTTAAGCGTGGTCTGGGTAGGATGAAGGATGGTTTAGAATATGATGCGCTTGAAAAGGAGCGAGCAGAGTTGATGTTTAGGGATATGAAGTTCATAACATGGCTTGGTTGGAATTAGTTGATGATGTCATGGTCCTGGAGTGTTTGATATGATTATAATGCCCTATAGGAAGCACATAGCAGCAGGTGTATCTAAGCGTGTGAAGGCTGGCGATGAGGCAGAAAATCAAATGGCGCATTATTTGCATCGTAGCTTCGAGAAAAGTTCGGAAGTGTTTGTGCTTCATGGTCTAAGGTTAAAGGATGACAAGCAGTTGGAACATGATGGTTCGGTTGGGATATGTCAAATTGATCATCTTGTCGTGCATCGGTGGGGAATGTTTATTGTTGAGAGTAAGTCGGTGAGCGAGGAGGTGTGTGTTCGTTCTGATGGCGCTGGAGGCGATGAGTGGTCGCGTTCGTATCGTGGTCGAGATAAGGGTATGGCGTCTCCGATTCTACAAGCAGGGCGGCAGTCGGCGTTTTTGCGATCGGTTCTACACAGGAATAGGGAGGAGTTGCTCGGACGGCATCAATTTGGATTGCGAACTCTGGCGAAGTTGCAGACAGGGACCGACCAGCGTGGATTTAGAAGTGTGCCTGTTCAGTTGGTTGTTGCAATATCTGATAAAGGTCGCATTCGGCGATTGAGTGGGTGGAGGGAGCCGGAAAAACCGTTCCGGGTATTTGTAGCGAAGGCTGACGAAGTTCCAAGGAAAATAGAGAATGAGGTGGCGCGGCATAAGGCAGCGTCGCGATTGCTTTTTGGTGCTGAGGACGGGGAGTACGGGTTATGGAGGATGGAGAAGAGTGAGGTTATTGAGGTGGCGAAGTTTCTTGCGGGTCAAAATGTGGATGTGTGGCGAGGTGGTGATGTGCGGTCGAGCGGGGGTGAAGCTGTCGGTCGTTCTATGAAAGCGTCGGACGTTGTGAATGAGGGTGATGGATTTAACGTGTGCTGTACGGATTGTGGAGTTGCTTATTCCGAAGCATATTACAACAGGGGATATTATTGGAAATGTAGTATGTGTGGTGTGACAAAGAATATGCCTGTAGTTTGTTCGTCGTGCGGCACTAAAGGGAAGGGTGGCAAGCTGGTGCGGATTAGCAAGAAAGGGAATTATTATTCGCGGGTGTGTGAGGAGTGTGAATGCGTCGAGGTAATATGGAGTAAGGTGGGATAAGTTAAGTGGTGAGGGTGGAAAACCGCAAGGGGAGGGGTGGGTTATGAAGAAGTGTTGGATTGGAGTGTTTCTGTTGGTGGTAGCGTTTGGTCATGTGGTATTTGTCGGAGGAGTTACAGGGCAGGCGGTTACTCCTGAAATACGCAATATTGAGGTTGCGGAGGAGAAGGGGAAATTGCTTTATTTAATGCGAGCGCCGCTTGGTGATACTGGCACCTTCGTAGGGGGAGCGTTTATTTGTTCCGAGGGCGATTCGGATGGGCCGAAGGTGGTGACGTTTTTTGGTGCGTTCCCGATCGACCGAAGGTCGGTACAGTTGGCGGTAAGGCGTTGGGACGGTGTTGTAGAGCGTTTTGGTGCGGTGGTTTCTGGTGGACCGGAGTCGGGGTTTCATAGTCCCGAGATATTTGATGTTGGTGAGGCAGAGAGATTCGCGATGGCAGCGTTGATGAATGGTTCGTTGGTGTCGAATGGGTACAATTCATTTTGGAATCGGATATCAGAAGAAGAAAATGCTAAGGCGAGGAGTGCATTTATGGGGTGCATTGGAGTGGGTGGATGATAATCTTTGTTGTTGTGCTCGGAATATTGGTAATGGGGTCTGGAGTTGTTTTAAATAGGGTGAGTGCGGGGGAGAGCGTGGTAGAGCGGTGGTTTTGCGAGTTTCCTATGATTGGATGCGATTTGGAAGAATATGGAGTGGCTTGTACGCACGTTTTTTTGGTGGGAAATCGTGAAAGTGGGGAGGGTGCGATAAAGGTTGACGATATGCAGGTAGAGCGCACGGAGTTCGTGGCTGATGTTTTGGAGCGGATGTGGAGGTGGAAAAAAGGCGAATCAGAGTCATGGTTTGAGATAAGGCATGACGGAGGCGGATGGTATTATTCTTTATCACAAGGGAGCGGGAAGCGGGAGTTGCGGTCGCTGTTCGCGTGTTGGCGGAAGTTGGAGTGAGGTTCATGGACAAATGCATATTTACGGAAAGTCTGGCATTGGAGCGGTAAGGTTGGTTGGTAAATTGCGAAGTCAGTTGAATTGAGAATATTGAGATAGATTTAGTGTGTTACGACGGGGGTTGGATATGACGTGGAGTGATGAGGAGCGGTCTGTCACTACTGACCAGATCGTCATTACCGAGAAGTCGAGCCAGGCGAAGGACGTCCGCGCTGCCGTCGGGTCCCGCTACGGTGCCGTCCTCCCCGCGGAAGGCCACTTGCTCGACCTGTGCGAGCCGGAGGATGCGAACCCGGCGTGGAAGCGGTGGTCGACGGAGGTGTTGAAGCCCGAGGGGCTGTACGGCACAAAGCCGGCTACTGGCGGCAATAAGGCGCCCAAGCTGAAGGCGATCCTGGACGCTCTGCGCACGGCGAAGCGGGTTTGGCTCGCGACCGACTGCGACCGCGAGGGACAGCTCATCGGGCAGGAGATCCTGGAGCATTGCGGCTACCGTGGCGAGGTGATGCGGGTGATGTTCACCGCGCAGGACCCGAAGACCATTCGCGACGCCTTCGGCAGTGCCCGGCCGAACGCGGAGCATGCCTCTCTCTACGCCGCTGCCGTTGCGCGGCGTCAGGCCGACCAGATTTACAACCTGTCACTGACCCGTACCGCGACGGTCACGCTCGGCCGTGGCGCGAAGGGCGTGATCGGGGTCGGTCGGGTGAAGACGCCGACGCTTGCGATTGTGTGCAAGCGCGAGCTGGAGATCCGCGACTTCGTTCCGGTCCCCTATTTCGAGGTCGTGGCCGGCGCCCATGTTGGTGGTGGCGCGTTCCGGATGCGGCACGGGCCCAAGGGCCGCCTCCTGAAACGCGAAGATGCCGAAGCGGTTGTGAAGGCGGCGCAGGACGTGGCGGGTTCGGTCGTCGTGGGAGTGAAGGACAAGCGCCAGCGCCCGCCGAGGCTTCACGACCTGCCCTCGCTGCAGAAGGTGTGCAGCGCCCGTTTTGGCTGGTCTGCTTCCAGGACCCTGGAGGTGGCGCAGGAGCTTTATGACGGCGCGGGCAAGAAGATACTCACCTATCCGCGTGCCGAGGTGCGCTACCTGCCGGAGAGTGGGATCGCCGACGTGTGGAAGATCGTCGTTGGACTGCGAGGAGGCAAAGCCTACGCCGCCGTCCCCATGCCGCCGCAGCCGGTGATCCGCAAGGGGCGCAACGGCAACTTCTACGACAAGGGCCTCGAGGGTGCGAGCCATCATGCGGTGATTCCGAACGTCAATACGATCGGTGATATGCGCAAGATCTGGCCACGCCTGTCGGATGACGAGAAGAAACTCTTCGATGTGGTTGCGCGGTCCTATCTGGCATTGGTCATGTCGGATTACCGCTACCGCCAGACGACGGTGACGCTGGACGTCCGCGGCTTCGAGTTCCGGGCGGGGGGCCGCCAATTGATCGAGGCCGGCTGGACCGATGCCTTTCCCGACTGGCGGCCGGGCGAGGGGAAGAGCGAGGAGGCGCAGGTGCTGCCGGTGTTGCGTGACGGGGAGACGGCGCGGCTGTGTGATCTGGAGATCGAGGACAAGGAGACGCGCCCGCCCGCGCGTTACAAGGAGGGGACGCTGATCGAGGCGATGCAGAACGCCTGGCGCTTCGTGGAGGAGGAGGCTCTTCGGGAGCGGCTCAAGGAGGCCAAGGGGATCGGCACGCCGGCAACGCGCGGTGAGGTCATAGCGGGGCTCAAGAAGCAGGGCTTTCTGATGGTGCGGGCAAAGAACATCGTGCCGAGCGAGCGGGGGTTGGCGCTGTTCGGGGTTCTGGAGCGCGCCGATCCGGCGCTGGTCGATCCGGGCGTGACGGCCGAGCTGGAATGCGTCCTGGACGACGTCGTGCTCGGTAAGAAGGATATGACCGTGGCGATCGACGCCGTATGCGATGCCGCCCGGCGTATTATCGGCAGATTGGGAGACGGCGCCGCCGGCGCCGCGGGGGCTGCGTTAGGGGACGCTTCTGGCGGCTACAGCGGCAAGGATCGCCCGCCGACCGCGGCGATGAAGAAGTTTGCTGCGTCGATCGCCAAACGCGAGGGTATCAAGCCGCCCGCGCGCTACACGAAGTCGGCCTCCGTGTGCCGGCAGTTCCTGGACCGGTACGCGCCCGCTCCGGTTGCTAGTGATACAGTGATGATCGGGACAGCCGGATTCAGGTCGCCGAGTGCGGCGCAACTTTCTTTCGCCGATGCGATTGCGCGGGATAAGGGCATCGCGGTTCCCAACGATGCTAAGATGAATGCAGCCGCGATATCTAAATGGATAGATGCTAACCGGCGTTCCAAGTCGACTCGCCGTCGTGGATCTGCGGTGTTCGGCAATCCTTTGGAATGATGTGGGAAATGTTGAGGGGAGGGATGCGGTTGTTGTTTGTTGGGGTTCGGGGTCAGATAGATACGAGAATAGTTAACACCTATGAGAACTTGCTAATGGTTGTGTACTCTTCGTCTTGTAGTTTAGAGGAAGGAATAGTTGGATGAAGGCGAGCAGATGCGGGAAGTGGTCGGTGTTGGCGGTGCGTTGGTGTTGTTGGCTTCATGCGTCCAAGGCGAAACCGAGCTCGTGCTGAGGAGTGATGGCCGTGGAGCGGTTCGAAATGTGGTGCGCCTGGGCGAGCTGGCTGCGGTCATGGTGCGTCTTGGGAACGCGGAGGGTGAGCTTTCCGGGGCGTCGGCGAAGATGAGCCTCTGTGAAATGTTCGCGAAGGCGGAGGCGGGCGTGGAGCTGGATGTGTCTTACGAGGTGCCGGCGGGCGCAGATGCCTACGGGGTCTGTGTAAGGGTCGTGAGGGTCGAGGATTGGACGCAGGGGCTCGGCGATCTGCTTGGGGGTGAGGACGAAGGTGTGACAGTCGAGAAGGCGCAGGGAGGCCTGGTGGTGCGGCATGACGGGGGCTGGATGTATGAGGCGCTGCTGGGTTCTGGCAGCGGTGGAGGGGTGCTCTGCGAGCGATCGCGCGTGGAAGACGCGGAGCTCTGCCGCGAGGTGGTCGAGGCGAATGCTTTGTCGTCGGGGGAGCTTGAGAAAATCTGGCCTCTGATCGTGTCGGAATTGGATCTCAGCAAGACGCCGATGCAGTTTCGGTTCAGTGTCGAGGGGGAAGGTGTGATGCCCTTGGAAGGGCTGTCAGAGGAGCGCTATGAGCGCGTGGGGGGCGGCATGGGCAAGCGCTTCGTCCATGAGCAGGTTTGCGATATGAAGGAGGACGTCGGGTGCTCTGCGATGATTAAGGCTTCGGTGTGGTCGTTCAGGGTTGCCTTGCCTGATCGCTAGACCGACATGCCGCGTTTGATGCTGTGGTGTAGGTCGACGGTTTGATGCTCGGTTAGCTCCCGATGTTCTTCTTTCGCAGATGACTGCTTGCGTCCTATGGCTGAATTGAGCTGGTCGACGCTGTCGCGAAGTGTGCTGTGGACGTCTGGCGAGCGTTTGAGATAGTCGCCGTAAGTGGTGATAAATTGATCCTGTAGAATCTCTTCCCCTTTGCTTGCATGACCGGCGGTTTTAAGTTTGAGTTGTTCTTGTGGGGATATGTCGTCGGCAGTTACCCCTAGCTTTTGGAGTTCTTTAGCTACCTTGTTATGTTGTTCGTGTTTTTGAAGAAGTTGGGTTGTTTTCTTTAGATAGTCGGTAATTATGGTTCCGGCCTGTTGGTCGCGTGTATGTTTGGCGGTTTGTTCGACAAGTGCCAGGCGGGCGTTGTCGGCAAGGTGGTGGTTATCGCTGAGACCCTGAAGTTGTTGCATTTGTTTGGACGCGCCGGGGTATTCGTATGGGTGTATGTTTGCGGTGTGTGAATTTTTCAGGTGGGTTTGCCAGAGTTCTCGCATATCGCGGTATTTTGCATTGGCCTCTGTTTCTTGGGGGGAGAGTGCTGAATCTGGTTGCGCAGGTACAAGATAGAGTTCTTTATAGGTGTGAAATGCAGTGTCGTGATGTAAGGCGGAATCAATTTGCAGTGTGGCTTCGGTTATTTTATTCCATGAATTGGAAACTTCCTCATAGTATGGGCCAAAGGCCGTGTGGTCGTGTATTAGTTCCTGTCCAAGTTCGCTGATCTGTTGTGCTTGGTTTTGCCATTTGTCGTAAGCGGGAAGCTCAGTGATGGGTACGCTGGAAGTTTCCGCCTGTTTGGTTAGTTCGGCGAAGGTTTGCATGGCTTTTTCTACCCTGGATGGGAAGAGCTTGATATCGCCGATGTTACAGGTTTGACGGTTGTGGTCTTTTAGAATGCTGTCGAAGCGGTCCCATAGGGTACGGGGCACCACGATATGGCGGGACAAATCGTTGCGAAGGTGTTCAATTCGGCTAATTAGTTCGTGATGTCCGGGTGAGTAGAAGGGATGAATTTTGGCGGCGTCTGCATTGGCGACATGACTGTCCCATGTTTTGAGCAGGGCATTGACGTCGGCGATGGTGTGGTTGCAGGGGTAAGGTCTGGGGCGCAAGCTGTGCGAGGGTTGCTGATCTGCGGTGTTGAGGGAAGGAGGGTCGAGACGGTTGCTGTGTTGTTTGTCGTCGCGAAGAAGTTTGAGCAGATGGTTTTCGTCGATTGCTGGTGCGTAGGATCGGACCGCTTCGATGATGGTTTGGGGCTGGAGGATTTGCTGTTGTTTGGTTCCGAGCCAGATTATGGGCGTGTCGGAATTGTTGTTGAAGACGACGGCGAAGTAGGTGTCGAGGGCAGGGTCCCAGCCTAGTGCGATTTTAGAGTTGGTGGCTTCGTTGTCGAAGGTATGTCGGCTCATTTTCTGTTGCTCCCTGTGTCTGGGTTTCGAGTAAGGAATTGTGTGATCTTGCGAGAATTTCTTGGGTGCACAGATAGGCGCTGTTTGTTACGCCGGTATTCTGTCTTCTGGCTCCGGCTCTGTTAGGGTGTCTGTTTCTTGCTGTTTGTGGGAGGGATTATAGTAAAGATTTCATCGAGGCTGGGCTCGGTGGCGGAATTTATCAGACGAGTGAGATTGGCTATGGAGCGGCTGGCATTATCGGTTAGTATTAGACGGGGAAGGGCGAGGGTGAAGTAGAGGAAGCAAGAATTGATTGTATGAGGTAGTTCGAATTTGGTATGAATGGTGGGAGATTCAGGTGTTGCATTTACGCCGAGGTGTGAGCTATGGATGTCCGCTGAGTGTGTACCATAGGTTGGAGTTGTATGTAAGTATATGGGTGTAGTTGGCGGGAATAACTTTATGCAGCGTTTGTGGTGTTTTGTTACGAATGGTGCTTCGTATTGCATTTCATATATAAAACCTAGCCTAAACATGTGGTCGATGTCGATTATTTTGGAATTCCGTGAACCTTTAACGACATGCTTGAATACGAGGTCTAGTTGTTGTTTATACAAATCGACGATATTGCGGGCAAATGTGGTTTGGTCGGTGATTGTGCCGGTGTTGTTGGGGTGTGGTTTGATCTGGAGTTCGAGGGAGTACAGGCCGCGCCCCTCGGGAGTTCCTTCAAAGTGGAATTCGAGATTAACAAGTTGCGGGAGTATAGTTTTTGGCTGTTCTGTCACTTGTTTGAGCAAGGGATTAGGGGGTGAAGAGGTATGCGATGAATGGTCTGGCTTCTGGGTGTGAGGCTGTTTGGGTTTCGTTGCGTATTGGCGTGGCAGTTTTGGCGGTACTGGCTTGATGTTCATTGCAGTTCCCTTGCTTAGCTTTGAGCCAATGTATAAGAGCGCGTGTTCTACATTGATATGCTGTGCTTGGTGGATTGCTGTTGCTGATGGTGCTCGTGCTGCGCGGCGACGGCGAGTTTGCGTTTTGTTTCGGCCGGGGTAAAGCGCTCTATGGCATCTTGAAGCTTGGATTTGCTGGCTTGTATGGTTTGCAGGGCGTCTGGATTGCTCTTGAAGTATCGGTCGTAGTTCACGTCTTCGAGCTCGGTGAAGTAGGCGGTGTCGTCGACAAGTTTTTGGCTGTCTTCTTTCCAGGTGGAAAATCCGTCTATGTCTTGGATCGTGACGTCGAGTCGGTCGAGTTTGTCGAGAGTATCGACAAATGTGTCGTTTTTGTCGAGGGCGGTATTGATGTCTTGAAGGTGCGTTTCTATGTCGGTATGCGCATTTTGGTAGCCAACGTGGTCTTCGCGAAGCAGCATGAGAGCGCGGTCGCATTGGTCGGGAAGGTGGTCTGATTTTATGAGGGTGTCGGCGGTGTTCATGTGTTTGGTCGGATTTTCGTAGTCGTAGATATGGCAATTATCGTAGGAATAGGCTTCGGCTTCGTTGACGGTTTCATGCCATTTGTCGCGAAGCGCGCGGTAGGCGGTGTGTGTCTGCTGCTCTTCGGTTGAAGCGGATGGGTCGTAGGCAAGGGGCGGAAGGTAGAGGTCTTTGTTACGCAGGTAGAAGCTGTCCTCGGCGATCGCAGTATCGAGTTCCAATAGCTGGGTGGTCATGTTGTCCCATGAGTGCGGAGTGAAGGCAGAGTCGTAAACTTCGTGCTCAAGGATAAGTCTCTGGCAGTGTTCGCTGAGCTCGCGGGCGTCGATTATCCATTCTTCATAGGCATTGAGGGTGGAGACTTCCATGCCGTTGCCGTTCGCCATAAATTGAAGATCGGAATAGGTTTGGAGGGTGCTTTCAAGGCGAGTAGAGGTCTCGTGTATTTCTTTTGTGCAGTCGTTATGGCGTTGCTGATTGTCAATGATGCCGTCGAGGTCCATGCGTTGCATTGGTGTGAGTGCCGCGGTGTCGACGTCCTGGATGTATTGCTGAGCTGCTAATGCCAGGGCCTCGCGAGCGGGCATGAGCACGGGGTCGATATTTGCAGCGCGGGCTTGGCGGTCCTGATGCGTGGCGGCGATGAGCAAGTGCTTGAGGTCGGATGCTGGGGTCTGCGCGATGCTGGCTTCCTGGCCGTCTGGTGAGGGGGAGTGGTTCTGGCCGCGGGTGATGGCGGTGTCGTCGATTCGGGGCTCGAGGGCGGCTGGAGAGGGCGCTTGGTCTTGATGGCTCGCGGTGGCTTTTTGCTGTGCCGGTTCGTGTTGGTTCTGCGCCGTTTGTGAAATTGGTATCTGCTGTTGGGTCTTGATCTCGATCTGTGCGGCCGCCCAGGTTGCGGCGCGCGAGAGGACGTCGCCGTGGCACGCTTTCGGTGAACAGTGACACGCCATGTCTTTTCCGTTTAAGGCGGCGAGATCGGTGAGTGATATTTCGTCGGATCGGATGCGTTTCCAGAGGTCTTTCTGGTAGAGCGCGATTACCTGGTCGCGGGTGCCGTGCTCGCCGATTCTGAAGGGGTTGCCCCATTTGGTTTGGCGGTCGATCCGGACGGCGCCGTTTTTCACGGCGTCGGGATTGTTGCGGAGGTTGTAGATGGTGGGCTCGCGGCTTTCGTCCGGGCGCGGCGCCTGGGCTGTGTCGTCGGTGCTCGTCGGGGTTTGGCGGCGCTGGTCGGGGTTGTCCTGCAGGGTGGTATCGCGGCTTTGGCCGCGCGGCTCGAGGAGGGTGATCGCGGCAGGGGTATCGCCAAGGTGCTGAAGGATGAGGGGGCGGACTTTTTGCCAGTCGAGGCCGCCGAGGCCGCAGCCAAGCGCGGGAACGGCGATGGACTTTATGTCGTGGCGCTTGACGGCGTAGGCCAGGTCGCGAAGCCCGGTGTCGATGTCGGACAGGACGCTGGGATCGCGCCAGTGCTGCTTGGTGGGGAAGTGGACGATCCAGCGTGGGTTCTTTTCTCCCGTGTCATGCAGGAAGACGTGGCCGGGGTGTAGGCGGTGATCTGCGCAGGCGTCGCGGTACGCGGCGAAGGTGTCGGGATAGCGCTCCTTGAATTCGGCTGCGAGGCCCTTGCCCATGACGCCCACGCAGTTGACGGGGTTGACGATGGCTTCGCTCGATTGGGCGAAGATGTCGGCGGTGGTGATGTTGGGGGCGGTATCGGGCTTGCGGCTGAGGGTGGCGGAGGGGGCGAGGCGGCCGATGTCGATGCGGTCCTGCCAGTGGGAGGAAAGGGCTGCGGGATCGTTGTTGCGGAGCTGATCGCGGAGTTCCATCCAGAGGCGGCCGAGCACGTTGTTGCCTTCGTAGGTGTTGCCCTGGGGCTTGGCGCCCCAGAAGGCGTCCTTGGTGGATATCTCGACGATGGGGCGCTCGGCCGAGCGCGCGAGCAGCGCATCGATCTCTGCCGGGTTGGCTTCGTGCTTGGCGCGGATGATCCAGCGCATGACGTCGATGCGCTGGTCGGTCCAGTGGGGGTGTATTCCTTCGGCGCTGCGGCCGATCCGTGCGGCATCGCGCGCGGCTTCGGTGTTCGCGATCTGCTGCTGCACTTCCGGGGAGGGCCCGAATTTTGCGGCCTGGTACAGATGCTCGGAGCTGGCGAAGGTCCACGGGCCGGCGGCGATGGGTTTGGAGAGGGGCTGGAAGTTGCTGAAGGCGCCGTATGTGTCTCGCGTGAATCGGAATCCGCAGACGTCGCTCTGCTGGTAGGTCTTGGTGGCCTGGGTGATGTCTTGCGCGCTGGTGGCCGTTTGGGACGCTTCTGAGGCGCTTCTGCGGGTGGATGTGTCGTGATGGGCGGCGTGCAGCGCCTGGAGGCCTTCGCAGGCTTGGCGCGGCGTCATCGAGCCGAGATTGAAAACCGGGATGTTGTGCTCGGCCGCGATGCGCATGCCCATGCCGGTTCCACCCTTGAGACCGCCTCCCTCGGTCCATGCGATGACGGCATTGACTGGTCGGTCCAGGTCGGGGCCGAGCAGGATGGCGGCGTTGCGGCCGTGCAGGCGTTGAACTGCCGGTTTGTGGCAGCGTTCCCAGGCCGGGTGCAGTCTGGCGGCGATGGCAATGCATCTCTCCATCTGCGCGCGGTTTGGGGTGGTGAAGTCAGGGCCGCCGTGTTGGTTGTAGTCGCTCCAGGGCAGGTAGATGCTGCGCTGCTGGGACGGGGCTCCGTCGGCGAATGCGGTATCGGCGCCGTGGGCGCCGCCGCTCGAGAGATGCCAGCCGGTTCGGGCCAGCCACGAGGACATGGTGGTCATGTCGGCGAGCGCCTGGGGCGGGGTTTGTCGGGAGCCGATGCCGGCGTAGACGAGGGTTTCTGAGTCTGGCAGTGTCATCGGTTGCTCTCCCGTTCGTGTCGTCTGGCTGTGTGTCGTCCGAACCTGTTTTTCTTGTTTGGCAATTCCCTCGAAGCCGTGGCTGGGTGCTACATCTTTATGCCGCGTGAAGCAGGTTCTTCGTAGCGGGCAGTAGGCTCCTCGTATTCGAGTACGCGGTAGTGAGCAGCGGCCTTATCTATGCGGGGCGTGTCGCAAGGCGAGAAGTGTTCCATTCTGTCGTGAAGGTCGATCATGTACATTTCAACGTCGGTTTTTACTTCTTCATTGTGTTTGAGGTAGCGGTCACAATATACGTTTCCTGCGACGGTAAACTGTTCTGCATCATTGAGCAGTTGCTGGCTTTCTGCGCGCCATTCTGTGTAGCCATTGATGTCGTCGGGAGTGATGTTAAGTCCGTTGACTTTCTCGAAGGAGTCAATGAATGAGTCAGCTTTTGCGAGTGCTGGTTTTGTCTTTTCAAGGTGATGAGTAATGTCTTCCCGCGCGTTTTTGTAACCTACGAAGTCGTCGTGAAGGATCGCGAGAGCTTGGCGTGCTTCTGCTGGTATGTGCTTTGTGTCGAGTAGTTGCTCTGTAACCTTCATAAGCTTGGTATTGTCGCGAGCGTCGTAGGGGTAGTCATATAAGTCGGCGTAGGCGATGTGTCCGTGCCAGTTTTCGCGGTGTGCCCGGTATGCGGCGTGTGCGTCCTGCTGTTCTGTGGGCAGGGTTGGGTTGTAGGCAATTGGGGGAAGGTAAAGGTCTTTGGCAATGAGGTAAACGGTGTCTTCGCCGATGGCGGTGTCGATGTCGGCAAGATACTGTGTAATTTCGCTCCAGGTATCAGGTGTAAAAGCGGAGTCGTAAACCGAATGTTCAGTAATGCTTTCGTGGCCAAGCGTGCTTAGTTCCTTGGCGTCGGCGAGCCAGTTGTCGTAACCGTCGAGCGATGCAATGGGGATGTTGTTAGTGTTGGCTGTATATTCGAGATGAGAGTGAGTGTGGCTTGATTTGTCAAAACGGGCGCAGGCATCGGCGATTTCTTGAATGCACTCGTTATGGCGTTGCTGGTTTTCGATGACAAACCTGCAGGTCAACTGGTCGGCCAAGGGTAGTTTTGATGCGTAGGGTTGGTTTTGGAGTGTCTGGGCTGCGATTACCAGGGAGTTGCGGTCGGGGAGAAGAACGGGGTCTATGTGGGCAGTTTCAGCTTGCTTTTCCTGTTGGCCGTGTGCGGTCCGCAGTTGTTTCAAGTCCGCGAGGATGTCTACGTAGGGCGGGTTCTTGGCGGCGCTGTGCCGGGTCATGCCGTTAGCAGGTGCTTTCGAGGCGTTCATTGCGGTCGTTACTTCGGTATGGGCATGTCGGATGTTGCGCAGCTGTTCGCAAGCTTGGCGGGGTGACATGGTTGCGAGATTGAGCACGGGAATGCCGTATTGGGCGGCGATGCGCGGCGCGATGCTTGTTTCGGTCTTGGAGGCTGCTTTTGGAGACCATGCGATCAGAGCGTCCACGGGGCGGTCGAGGTTGGGACCGAGGAGCATGGCGGCTTCGCGCGCGCAGCGGATTTTGGTGTCGTCTGTGAATTGATCCCAGCTGGGATGCAGTCGGTCGGCAAGGTATTCGCAGGTTTGGAATTGCTCACGGTCGAGCGGGGTGCAGTCGGGGCCGGCGAGGTCGTTGTAGCCGGTCCAGGGAACGTAGCGGGTTTGCTGGTCTGGCGCGGTGCCCTTGGCGAATGCCTGGTCAGCGGCGTGTTCTCCGCCGCTCGCGAGATGCCAGCCGCCCTTGGCGAGCCATTGCGACATGGTGGTCATGTCGTCGCGCGTTTGGGTAGGCGGCGTTTCCGAGGCCATGCTGGCGTAGACGAGGGTGTCGGGGGTTGGGAGGGTCATGGCTTGATGTTCCGATTGTCGGGTTTGATCCGATCCTGCTGGGCGGTTTTTTGCTGC
This sequence comes from Dehalococcoidia bacterium, assembly GCA_965262385.1. Taxonomy (GTDB): domain Bacteria; phylum Chloroflexota; class Dehalococcoidia; order Lucifugimonadales; family CATOSD01; genus CATOSD01. The sequence continues at coordinate 247,984 of CBDHFB010000011.1, forward strand.
TCTTGTGCCTTGATCGAGGTGTCCTCGCTGCGTAGCGCGGCGTTTAAATCGCGAACGGTAGCATGAATGCGGCCGGTGATTTCAGGATTTTGTTTCAGGTGAATTTTGTAGTGATGCCGGTCCGCGATGAAGGCGGCGCCGGCGGCGCTGAGGTCGGCGGCGGTTTTGAGCCATTCGGTGTAGGCGCCGATGTGTTCGAGCCTGAGATCCTGGCTTTTGAATCTCTCCGCCAAGCTCGTGAGGTTGTCGAGGCTGCGGAAGGCGTCCTGTGCCGCCTCAAGATAGGAGTCCATGTCTGTCCGCGCCGCCTCGACGCGGGCGTTTTCGTCGAGGATCGGAGCGAGTGCGTTCTTGGCGGTCACGTCGAGAATGTCGAGGCGGTCGAGTTGGTGGACGGTCTTGAGGAGCGGAGCGTAGCCCGCGATCTCGTAGGGGTGCGCGTTCCTGGTGTCGGCGAGGAGCATGTGGGCGTTCCAGTCGTCGCGGAAGCGGCGATACCCTGCGTCGGCCGCGCGCGCTTCGTCGAGCGTGGGCACGGGTCTGGTGATGGGTGGCAGATAGAGGTCGGGGTGGCGGTGCCGCAGCGAGGAGGTGTCGTGGCCGAGGTCGCGCTCCAGCTCGCGGATGCCGTCGTGAAGGTGCGTCCATGCCTGGAAGGTGTGGTCGAGGCAGGGGCCGTATGTGTTGAGGTCGGTAGCGATGGCGACGCCTTCGGCAAGGAGCAGCGATGCGGTGGCGTTCCATGCTTTGTACGCGGGCAGGTTCTGGAGTTCGACGTCGTCGCGTGCTTTGAGGCGGTTGAGGACGCGCAGCTCGGCGCGGCAGGATTCGACGGTAGCGAGGTGATTTTGGACTTGCGTGAGTGCGCGCTGTTGCTGTGCGGCTTCGGCGAGCAGGGCGTCGAGTTCCGATAGCTCTGCTGTGGGGAGCGCCCCGATCGCGGGTTCGTGTCGGAGTTGCTGGAGCCGCTCGATCAGCTCGGCGTGGCCGATCACATACAGGGGATGAGCCTGGGCGGCGTCTGCGCGATCGAGGTGGTTGCGCCAGTCGGCATTGAGCTTGTCGAGGAGGGTCAAGGGGGAAGGCTGGGCGATGATGTCGGCGAGGTGCTTCAGGTGCTGTCGCAGGGTGTCTCGGCCGTTCGCCTGGAGTACCCCGTCGAGGCTTTGGCCGGCGGTATCGATCTCATGGAGTTGACGCGTGGTGCCGGTGTGTGCGCTTGCGAGGGTTTGGAGCGCTGCGGACTCTTGGCCGTCGTGGATGAGGAAGACGTTGCGGGTGCTGGCTGTGACCGGAAGGGCGGTGAGGTCGGCGGCGTCGTGCAACACGGCGATGGCGAGCTGGTTGCGCTGCTCGTCATCGAGGCTGCCGAGAAGCGCGAGGGCGTCGGGGACGCTCTGGCAGATGGCGAGGTCGGTGGCGTCGGCGGAGCCGATCCGGGCGACGGTATCCGGCGGGATCTCGGTGTGGCCGGTGTGGAAGGCGGAGGGGTGGGCCGCTCCGTCTGCTGTCAGGAAGAGTCGATCGAGGGCGCGGAGCGTTCCGTCGGTCGACGTGATGGGTGCGAGGATCGCGGGCGCCTGGCGCAGATCTGCGCCCGCGAGGTAGTAGGCGTTCGCGTGATAGCGGAGTTCCGAGATCTCTCTCGGGTCGATGCCGCGTGCGGTGAGATAGCGGCCGGCGGGATCGTCGGCGCTGATCCGCAGCGCGCGGTCGTAGAGGGCTTGTACGCGGGCGGTTTCCGCTTGTGCGCGGTCGACGGGTGCGGTGGTGGGCGCGGTGAGTGTGCGCGTCTGCGGCGTGAGGTCGAGGAATCCGGTGGCTTCCTTCATGGCCTCGGCGATGGTTTCGTAGCTCTTGGTGTGTCGGATCAGGTCGAGCAGGTCGCCGCGGGCGCTGCCGGAGCGGTCCTGCCATTTGCCCGCGTTGGCTCCGTCGAGGGCGACGTGGATACGCTGTTCGCTGTCGGGTTGAATCGCGGCTGCGGTCCATTGGTCGCCTTCTCTCTTGCCGTGCGGGAGGTATTGGCGGCAGACGTCTTCCGCCCGGGCCGCGAGGCCGGCCGACAGCTCGGCCGCGCTTGGGAGCGCGCGCGTGCGGCGCGTGGTTTGTTGCACGGTCGCCTGGTCTTGTTGTGCGGGAGCGTCTGCGCGGGTCGCGGGAGCGTCGATGCTGGTGACGATTGCCGGGTCGTGGTCGACGTCGTTGGACGCCTGGCGCTGGGCGCGCTTGGCCTTGTCGTACTGGTTTGCGAAGTGTTCGAGTTCGCTTGCGTCGAGCCCTCCGCGGTCCCGGAGGAGGTCGCGGAATTTGTCCGGATCGCGGCGGAAGGGTTCGGCCGCGCGCAGAACCTGCGCGTGGCGGAGAAGCGTGTTGTTGAATGCCGGCGAGAGGGCGATCCGGCTGCCTTCCTCCCGGGAGCGCTCTCTTAAGGTGTCGTAGGCGGCGCTCACTTCGCGGTGCCCTTGGGCAACCATTGTCGCGGTGTTGCCGTAGCGGATTTCGAGAGAGGCGCGGCGAAGCTGTCTCGATGCCCATGAGAAGAAGGTGTAGCTGTTGTCGTTCAGCGGAGCCTGTGGCGGTGTCTGCGCCTGTTGTTCGGGTGCGGGTTCGGGCCGGGGCCGCGCGCCGGTTTGCATCGCTTCATGGAGGAGCTCGTCCGAGGTGTAGTCGGTCGCGGCTTCCTTGGGCTGATGGCGGGACCAGCGCGTCGCGAGGTGGTCGAGGATGTCCTGGTCGGTGATCTCGGTTTCGAGGCCTGCGCCCTGGTCGGGCATGTTGTACTTGATCCTGGCGAGGGGGCCTTCGCGGGAGACGTAGAGGTCGAGGCGTTCGCGGTGGCGCGTGGCGGCGGGGTAGATGGTCTCGCGCGCGGGCGCGTCGTCGGCGAGCACGAAGGCGCGGTCGACGGTGAGTCCCTGCGCGGCGGTCATGGTGAGGGCGAAGCCGTGATCGAGCCTGATGTTGCCGAAGAAGTCGCGGATTTCGTCGTGGTAGAAGGTGATCTGGCGGCCGCGGTCGTCGCGGGCGGTGATGAAGACGCGGGGCTCGTGGTGGGTTGGAGCGCCCCGTATGGAGAGGTCTTCGACTGTGACGAGGCTGCCGGTGTAGAGCTTCTTGTCGAGCTTCGATGCACCGAGGCGGAGGCGGTCCCCGGTCCGGATTTCAAGGTTGTAGTACTCGCGCTTCTTGCCTTCTCCGCGGCTGACGGTCACGACGGCGGTCTTCGGGTCCGCTTGGCCGGCGTGAATGCGCTCGCGCATCTGGAGCGAGAGGAGCTTGAGTTCCTGGTGGGTGCGGGCCAGGACGACGCTGGATTTGTCGGGGTTGCGGGTGACGTATTCGTGCCAGTCGTCGACGAGTTTGTTGATGGTGGACTCGGGAGTGGCGCGGAGGTGAAGCCGTCCGCGCCGGTAGCAGGCGTCGATCGCGTCCTGCGCGTTTCCGTCCTTGAAGTTTTGGGCAACGCTGATCTGCCACGGCACGAGGTGGGCGGGGCGGTTGCCGTCTTCGATTTCGGAGAGGACGCGCGCTCGCTCTGCAGGGGAGAGAGCGGCGGCGGCGGCTATTGCCTGGTCGGGGTCGAAGCCGTGAATGTCGCGCAGCACGTCTTCGGCGTCGGGGAGCTGGCGTCGGATGGTGTCGACGCGGTGGCTTCCCACGACGTCGTGAATGAGGCGGAGGCCGGGTCCGGCTTCGATCGGCTGCTGTTGTTGGGTATCGCCGAGCAGTATGACCTTGGCGCCGTTTTCCTCGGCGAGCTTGAGAATGCGGTGGGTGTGGCGTGTGGGAAGCTGGCCGGCTTCTTCCACGATGATGATGGATTTGTCGTCGAGGTGCAGCTTGTCGTGGGCCGCCATGGTTAGCAGCTGTTCGGCCGAGTGGGGCGGGACGTCGCAATCGTTGGCGAGCTCGACTGCGGTCCGCCAGGCGATGGCGGTGGCGATGATGTTGTAGCCGTGCTTCTTGTAGAGGTCGACGATGGGGCGAATGGTCGTGGTCTTTCCGGAGCCGGCAGCGCCCTCGATGATGGAGACGGCGCCGCTTCTGCCGGCGACGTATTCGATGGCCGAAGTCTGCTCGTCGCTGAGCGGGTAGTCTTCTTCCCGAAGCTGTTGGAGCTTCTTCTGGATGTCCTGGGCTGGCAGCGCGAAGCCGGCGCGTTGGGAGAGGGTGAGGGCGAAATCCCGCGTTTCCTTCTCCATCTGGAGCGTGTGGCGTGTGGAGAGCGGCACGGTATGGGAGAGGCCCGCGATGCTTTCCGCCGTCCGGGCCTCCCGGTCAAGCGCGACCAGCTCGGGATTGCGGACGATGCGGTCGATGGCGCTCTGGATCGTCTCGGGATGGAGCGTGCCGAGCGATGGATCGTGCATGTTGTAGAGCGCTTCGGCGAGCTGGGGCGTGCGGAAGACGGCCTGGAGACGGGTGAGAACGTGGGGTAGATCGTCGAGCTTCTCTGCCCATTCGCGGATGCGCTCGGGGGTGATGTCTTCGGCTTCGTCGAAGACGGAGGCGACGAGACTCGCGCATTCGTAAAGCTCCTCGCATTCCTGTTTCCAGCGGATATGGCGCAGTTCCGGGTCCTGGTCGCCCCGCTTGGACTCGCGGGTTAAGAGTGTGATCATTGCGGCGCGGCTGGGATTTTCTGCTGTTTTGAAACCCATTGCGGCAGCAGCGGCGACGATGTCGGCTCGCCGTTTGGACCATTCTTGTTCGAGGTCCTTGGGCATGTTCTGGATGCGGAGGTAGGCGTTGTCCTTGCCGTAGCGCTCCATCTTGATGCCGAGCTCGGCGAGGTTGCTTGCGAGATAGGAGCGGTAGCAGGCGCCGGCCGCTTTGATCCAGAGATAGAGGGGCTTCTGGTGAAGCGCCCGCCATACGCCGTCCTGGTCGGTCTGAACGGCGTTGAAGAGCACGCAGTGGGTGTGGAGCTGGGGGTCGCCGGCGCGGCTCGTGCCGTGCTGGAACATGGCGCCGAGCATCTTGGCGGGGATGACGTGGATGTCACCGTCGACGCGGGTCCGGGTGTAGCTGCATTCCTTGAGGAAAATTTCCTGAAGCGCCATGCGGGAGGCGGCGTTGTGGGCTTGTTCGAGCTTGGTTCTGAGCGGTGCGTCGGCGATCGCCCAGAGGGCGGAGACGCTCTTGTCGGGGGAGAAGGTGATATCGAGGCCGGGTGAGCGCTTGTCGCTGCCGGCGTTTTGGGTGAGCTTGTCGCCGGTCTCGGGATCGAAGCCGTTGTAGAGGCGGTGGAAGTCCCTGCTGTCGATATTCTTGGCGTCGGTCAGGCCGAGAAGATCGTTCGGATTGAACCAGACGCCGTCTGGTTCTTCGCCGGCCGTGTAGTACTCGGTGGGATGCCGGAACGAGCGCTGGCTGTGCAGGTAGTAGGCCGAAGAGGCGGCCTGGGACATTGTGGCGGTCATGCTGAGCGTCTTTCCTGGGCTGTTCCGTTCCGTGTCTTTGCTTTGAAAATCAGTCCTTCGTGCTGCGCTCGCGCTCAGCGAGGCGGGCGATCTGGTGTTGTTTTTTCTTGTGTTGCGCGTCCGGTCGATATGTGCTGAAGGCCGAAGCGTGGGCTGATATTGCGGGGTTTGTCAAGGCCCGCACCAATGGTGCAGAGGTGTGCAGGGTCGTAGTTTTTGATTATGGTGGTTGGTGGGGGTAGTTTTTGGGTGATGTGGGTGTCTGGTGATGGTGAGAGGAAAGGGTTGTTTTATATGGTTGTGTTTGGGGGTTGGGGAGTGTGAGAGGATGGATTTGAGTAGGGTGAATGGGATGCGTGAAGGAGGGGAGGATTGTGGTTGTTTTGATTGTGGTAGGCTGAAGAGGAGGGAGAGGTTGGATATGAGTGGGGAAGATTGAATGAGGAAATGGAGGGATTTTGCTGGTTGTTGTGATTGTGGTGAGCTGAAGAGGAGGGAGAGGTTGGATATGAGTGGGGAAGATTGAATGAGGAAATGGAGGGAGGCTTGTGGTTGTGGTGGATGGAGGCGGGTTGACTGAGGGTGAGGGGAGAATGAAGATTGGATGGCGGAGACAGTATGGAGCGATGAGAGGAGAGAGTCGTGGCGAAGGAATTCACTGAGGCCGAGATCGATTTCGAGGGGGTTGCAAAGGAGCTGGCGAGGCTGGTGCCGCCGAAGGTGACGCTGGTGGAGGTGCTCGGGCGCTTGCGCGAGACGATGCTTGAGCAGAAGGCGAAGGGCGTGACGCTGAAGCAGATACACGCGGTTCTGGAGGGGCGCGGCATCAATTTGAGCGAGCGTAAGCTGCGATCGTTTCTGGAGACGGGAGAGCTGGGTCCGGGGCGGAGGCCGGCGGGGATCGCGGCGATGGTGGCGCCAGCCGAGGGCGGCGGCGATCAGTTTTAGTGGTGCGCAGCGGTGGTGGTTAGGCAGGCCGAAGGCCGCAGCCGTCGCGGAGCGCGAGCGAGCGATAGCGAGGCGCGGAGCGGGTGGTTGTTGTATCGAACGAGGGCAGTCTCGCCCCTTGGCGTGATCGTGCTGTGCGTCTTCGCGTGGGGTGCTGAGCGCCGGGCCGTGCGCGGTCCGGCTGTGTCTGTCTCGCGCAACGCGGAGCGCGAAGCGGTGGTTTCTAGGCCAGGCCGAAGGCCGCAGCCGTCGCGAAGGGCGAGCTGTCGGCGAAGCGCGGAGCGGGTTGTTGTATCGAGCGAGGGAAGTCTCGCCGCTTGCACGCCGGCGCCGCGCGCCTTCGCGTGGGGTGCCGAGCGCCGGGCCGTGCGCGGACCGGCTGTGTCTGTCTCGCGAAGCGCGCGCGTCCAGCGCCGCGTGGAGCGGTTTGTTGTTTCTGTCTCGCGTAATGCGGAGCGCGCGCGGGCGGAGTGAGCCGCGCTTCTGTTTCCAGGCGAGGCCGAAGGCCGGGGCCGTGGTGCAAGCGTGAGCGATAGCGAGACGCGGAGCGGTGGTTTCCAGGCAAGGCCGTAGGCCGCAGCCGTCGCGGAGAGCGAGCTTTCAGCGAAGCGCGAAGCGGTGGTTGTGTTGTATCTAGCGAGGGCAGTCTCGCTGCTTGGCGTGACCGCGCCACGCGCCTTCGCGTGGGGTGCCGAGCGCCGGGCCGTGAGCGGACCGGCTGTTTCTGTCTCGCGCAACGCGGAGCGTGTGCGGGCGGAGCGAGCCGCCGAGGCGCGCAGCGGTGGTTGTCAGGCCAGGCCGCAGGCCGCAGCCGTCGCGGAGCGCGAGCTGTCGGCGAAGCGCGAAGCGGTGGTTGTTGTATCGAGCGAGGGAAGTCTCGCCCCTTGGCGTGACCGCGCCACGCGCCTTCGCGTGGGGTGCCGAGCGCCGGGCCGTGCGCGGACCGGCTGTGTCTGTCTCGCGAAGCGCGCGCGTCCAGCGCCGCGTGGAGCGGTTTGTTGTTTCTGCCCGCGAGGCCAGGCTTGCGGGTGTGGCGCGGATGCGAGGGAAGTCACGGCGCTTGGCGTGACCGCCGCACGCGGCTTCGCGTGCGGCGCCGAGCACCGGGACCTGGCCTCGCGGGCCTGTTTCTTTGTGGCGGGGCGCTGGAGCAAAAAAAGGGGAGCCGGCCCGCGCGAGCGGGACCGGCTCCCTGTGAGGCGGCGAAGCGTGACGGTCAGGCGGCGATCTCCATGACGGGGATGCGTGCCTGGCGGGCCTTGTCGACGAGGTTGGCGGTAATGCCGCTGCCGGGGAACGCGATGAGCCCCTTGGGCAGCAGGTTGATGATGTCGTCGTTGCGGCGGAACGGCGCTGCCTTGCCGTGGGCGTTCCAGTTCGGCCTGCAGACGACCTGGGCGACGCCGCGCGCCTCGGCCCAGCGTGCTGCGATCTTCTCGACGCCGGGGCCGTCGCCGTGGACCGCTACCATGTCCAGGTACTTCGCCCTCACCTTGTCGAGCGCCTTCCAGATGGCGTCCGCGTCGGTGACGGTCTTGCCGCCGGCGATCGCGATCAGCGTGCCGTCCGGCAGGTGTGCCTGGATCGTGCGCTTCTCGCGTGCGTCGAGGTAGTCGCGGGCCTCGATCTTGGCCTGGGTGTTGTCCCGTGTCTGCGAGGTGTGCGAGCCGTAACGCGGGCGCCAGACGTTGGTGGTGATGTGTTGGTAGACGTTGGCGGCGTGGTCCCGCATTAGCTCGAAGGCGTCCCGGCGATCGCCGAGGTTCTGCGCCCGGTCGGTCACAAGCTCGAGCTCGTTGGCCCGCACTTCCGAGCCGTCCTGGGCGGCCTGAAGGTCACGCATCTCGGGCGTGAGCCGGTCGACCGTGCGGTCCAGACGCTGCATCTGGGCGTGCAGGACGTTGACCAGCCCCCAGAGGAGCGGCTCGCGCTCGTCGGCGAGCTGCGTGCCGTCCGAGGTGAGGTGCTCGGCCGCCAGGTCCATGATCTCCTGAATGACGGTGGCGGTCATGCTGTCGGCGAAGATGTCTGCGGCGTTCTTGGAGTGGGTGCCGGCGAGCGCGTGGTCGCTGTTGTGGTGCCAGTCGACGTCCCAGATGGGCCGGGGGTCCAGCTCGTCGCGCTCGGGTGAGCCGCCGTAGGTGGCGAGGTTGTCGCAGACGGTCGCGGTGGCGGAAGCGGAAGCTGTCGGGGCTGAGTACGTCATCGCTGTTCTCCTGTTTTAACGCCGCGCTGTTGCGGCGTTTTCTTTCTCTCGTGACCGTTGGGAATCAGACTTCGATGAGCACTATCAAGGTGTGCTGCGCAGCGGCTATTTTTTCCCCGTTAAAAAAGGGGCGGGGCAACTGGAGGGCGCCGGCAGCCCCCGGAGGGGGGCTGCCTGTTGCTTTTTTGCGGGTTCTCCTCGTTGCGCATTAGAAAATGGGCCGCATGGTGGCCCATTTTCGATAAGGCCGGCCCGCTTGGGCCGGCAACGCCGGCGTCAAGCCGGCGGCCCTGCAGGAAGGGCGCGGGACCGCTGTTGCTACAGCGGGTCCGTGTCCTTCCTGGCGCCATCGAAGGTTCCGCGAAAAAGCAATGCGCCCGGAAGGCGACCCGTTCCTTTTAGGGGAAAAAATCGTTGATGCGCTGCACACCGACCGCCCGCCAGGGCGGGTGATGGTGATCTGCGATGTCTGGTACCCTTGGAGGTCATGAGAGAGAGAGAATGGTCGCGGGCCTTTTAGCCCGCGACACCGTCGATCTTGTTGTTGGGCCTGTCTTTTCTGTGGTGGTTTGTTGCTGCGTGTGGGTTTTGTTGTGCCTGTGGCAAGCGGAGCGCGCAGCGAGCGGAGCGTGCGCAGGCGACAGGGATCGTCACCCGAAGGGCGAAGACCGCGCAGCGGGCTTCGTGGAGCCGGTGAGGGCGTAGCCCGGCCCGGCGGAATAGAGCCCGGCGCCCGGTCGCAGACCGGGCGGTCGCCCCAATTCCGGCCAGGCGAACGCACTGAGAACGGCAATTGAAAAAACACGGGAAAGGCCCGGAAGGGCAGAATGAGGGGAAGAGGAAAGAAGGGAAAGAAGAGCCCCGGAAGCGGCTGGAGGGAGGGCGGCGGAGGCGGCGCAGCCGCCCCGCGCCCGACCGAAGGGAGGGCTCGCGCCGGCGCCGAAGGCGCCGCGCGAAGGGCGGCTGCGCCCGTCTTTTGTTGTTGTCGGCGCCGCCCGCGAGGGCGCGGCGCGCGTGTTTTGCTCGGGTGGCCGGCAAAAGAAAAGCCGGTCGTCGTGTTGCGACGGCCGGCTGAGTGTTGGGGAGGGAGACAGGGAGAGGGAGAACTAGGAGAAGTAGGGATGTGTCTCGAGCGCGATCTGCACGGTCTGCTCGATGGTGCGCTCGACGGGAACGCGGTGGACGCCCCTGGGGTCTTGGGCCAGCTGAATGTAGTGGTGGAAGGTACCGGGGTTCTGGTCGTCTTCCTGGCGGGTCACGTCGCCGATGTTTTTGCCGTGTTCGTAAATCCGCGATTCGTCTTGGGAGATGATGTGGTAGCTGATGCCGTTCATGGTCCGTCCTCCGGTGAGAGCGATGGAGGCGTGGAGGACCTGCTCTCGGCCCCCTCGCCAGTTACCCTCCACTAGCCACTCTCTACCTCGAACGCCGGGGCCTGCTCGGTTTCGGGAGCAAGAGAAAGGGGGCCATGCCGAAGCACGGCCCCCAGGCGGGGCGGGCGGGCGACGCATATGCGCGTCAGGGTTACGATTTCATGACGATCCTCCTGCGACGTTGGCATGGGCCGGAGCGCAAGTCTCTCGGTCAGCCTCGCGACCTGCCCTGCTCCGGCTGGCCTCCAGCTCCGGGTGGCGCGGAGGCGCGCCCGGGCGCCGGGCAAAAGAAAGAGGCCAGGCAGCTGCGCGGCCTCGGGTGGGGATGCCGTGGTATGCGGACGTTGGTGCTAGAAGGCCCGCGTCAGCATGACGACGAGGATCGCCATGACCATGGCGGCGATCAGGCCGAGGCCCCACTGAAGGGTGCCGATGCGGTCACTGAGGGCGTCCATGCCGGTTTTTGTCTCCGTGCGCAGGGCTTCCAGGCTCCCGCTCAAGATGGCGATGTCGGCTTTTGTCGCCAGTCCGACTCGACTGTCGCGGACGACGTCGGTGATGGCCTCGGCGTGGGGCTGTGCGATGCCTGCCGCCTTGAGGTGGCGGGTGGCGCCCTGGGTGTCGAATGTTTCGCTCATGGTGCGTCTCCGATGGTAGCACGATTATCGAGACCGCGAGAGCTGGTGTCTCGATAGAGAGATTGGTCTCACGAAAGAAGGGGCCACGCCGAAGCGCGGCCCCGTGGGGAGGAGAGACGAGGGAGAGCGAAAGGTCTACGACTTGTGGATCGCGCAGGTGACGAAGGTGTTGCCGGGGCGGAAGCCCTTCAGCATGGCGCGGTAGGTGTTGCCGCGCCGGACGATCTTGAGGGTATCGCCGACCTTGGTCCAGGTCGCGTAGGTCATCTTCATGGTGCCTGCTCCGCTGAGGATTGAAGGGATGAGGGGACCGTCTCTCGATCCCCTCGGATCACGCGCGCAGCGCTACCCTCTTCCTCCTTGTGTCGGGGAGCAGTGCGGGCGGCGCAAAAAAGGGGCCGCGCCGAAGCGCGGCCCGGAGGAGGCGGCAGGAGGGAGAAGACGCGAAGCGCGGCTAGAAGGGAATGCAGGGCGACGTCTCGGCGCTGGTCGTCGGCGAGAGAAGCATCAGCCAGGGTTTCGGGTGGGTGGAGATGCGGTCCTGTACGATTTCGGACAGGAGGCTGCGGTTGCGGACGCGCTTGGGGCCGCGCGGGTCGGAGTGGACGTCGACGACGTAGTGGGGGCCGCCGGCGCCGACGTAGTTGGTCTCCTTGAAGACGAGGCCGATGGGGTGGTTGCCGAAGAGGATGCGGGCGGTGTTGAGGGTGCCGGTGGAGGCGTAGGCGACGGGAGGCATGGCAAGCTCCTGTGTGGCTGCGGTCGGGGAGGAGAGGGTTCTCGCATTCCCCTTGGTTCACGCGTGCAGGGCAGCCCTCTAACTCTCGCTTGGGCCGGCGCGGTGGTCGGTGCGGAGGGCAAAAAAAGGGGCCGCGCGTCTGCGCGGCCCCGAGTTGGAGGGAGGAGAGCGATGGTGACGGGTCCGTTTAAAACGGGATATCGGATCCGTCGTCGGGATCGGCCGGGGCCGCTGTCGGGGCCGACGCCGGGGCCGCCGCCGGGGCCTGTGCCGGGGCGGTGTTGCCGTTGGCGTTGCCGTTGGCGGGCTTGTCGAGGAACTGCACCTTGCCGCCGGGGACCAGGAGGATCTCCGTGGAGAAGCGGTCCATCTCCTCGCCGGTCTTGCGGTAGCGGCGGGTCTGCAGCTTGCCGCCGACGTAGACCAGCCGGCCCTTCTTGGCGTGCTTCTCGAACATGTCGACCAGGCCGGTCTGGAAGGTGACGACGCGGTGCCACTCGGTCCTGTCGACCCGCTCACCCGACTGCTTGTCGATGTAGCTCTCGTCCGTGGCGATGGACAGGTTGGCGACGCGGCCGCCGGAGGCGAGCTGGTTGATGGTGACGTCGGCGCCGAGGCGGCCGATGACTTCTGCGCGATTGAGACCGAATGCCATGATTTCATTCCTGTTCGTTCGGGTTGCTTGGGAAGGTTGCCGATCGGATTGTGACCCTCTCGAGCCCCCTCCGATCACCCCCTCCAAGCTCACCTCACTCTGAATTCACGGGCCTTGCCGGGAGGGATTCGGTGACTGCGGACCGCTCCGCCGGGCGCTTTGTTGTGCTCAGGCGAGGCCGCAGGCCGGTGCCGTCGCGCAAGCGCGAGCGATAGCGATGCGCGTAGCGCGGTGGTTGTTGTATCGAGCGCGGGAAGTCTGGCCTCTTGGCGTGACCGCGCCGCGCGGCTTCGCGTGGGGTGCCGAGCGCCGGGCCGCCCCGGGCGGACCGGCTGTGCCTGCCTCGCGCAATGCGAAGCGCGCGCGGGCGGCGCGAGCCGCCGTTCTGTTTCTGGGCGCGGGCGCAGCCCGGCGCCGGCGCGCAAGCGCGAGCGTCAGCGACGTGCGAAGCGCTGGTTTGCAGGCCAGGCCGAAGGCCGAAGCCGTCGCGCAGCGCGAGCGTTCAGCGACGCGCGCAGCGGGTGGTTGTGTCGAGCGAGGGAAGTCTGGCCTCTTGGCGTGACCGCGCCGCGCGGCTTCGCGCGGGGTGCCGAGCGCCGGGCCCGGCGCGGACCGGCTGTGTCTGTCTCGCGCAATGCGTAGCGCGCGCGGGCGGCGCAAGCCGCCGTTTTTGTTTCTAGGCGCGGGCGCAGCCAGGCGCCGGCGCGGCGCGGCCGCGAGGGGCCGGTAAGAGAGCGGCAGCGAACGCCAGCGTGGGCGCCGCAGGCGCCGAGCGCAGGTCGGGAGCGGCGAGCGAGCGTAGCGAGCGAGAGCGGCCGCTGCTGTTTGCAGGCAGTGGCCGGACGGTGGGAGCGCATGCGAAACCCCGGCGCTGCCGTCGCGTAGCGTGAGCTCTTGGCGAAGCGCGAAGCGGTGTGCAACGCGTTCGCGGTGCATGCGACCCCCGGGCTGTCGATACGATCAATTATCTGCTTGGGCGTGTGCCGGCAGGGGGGCTGCGGCAGCCGGCAATGATAGGTCAGCCGAGAGTGCGGAAGGTTGCCGACATGCGCGTGCTGGCCTGCCGGGTGCTCTGTGTGCGGTCTATGCCGTGCATCCACGAATGGCGGCTGGCTCCGGTGAGGAGCAAGACCGAGCGGCGGGGCAGCACTGCGATCTGGTCGCCGGGGTCCGCGCTGGCACGGTAAGGCCGCGCTCCGGCGGGGCGGAAACACATCGGCCAGTCGGCGCCGAGCGAGAGCGAGGCCACGATCGGGCCGAAATCCCGGTGGTCGGAGTGCATCCCGATGCCCTGGCCCGGCTGGTACTCGTTCACGATGCACTGCACGGGGGGGCTCGCAAAGTGGGGCAGGAGGCGCTCGGACATGGCCTGGGTCCAGGGCGGGAAGGGGCGCGCGGGCTCGCGCGATCCGCCGCCGCCGTAGTCGTAGCGGAAGCCGTAGTGCTGGACGCGGCGCTGCAGCTCGGTGAGCCAGGGGGTCTGGGAGATGCGCAGGAGGATGCGGGTCTCCTCGGCCGGGGTGATGAAGTCGGGGAGGATGGCGGCGCCCTGGGAGAAGATGTCCGTGTCGTGCGGCATGTGTGCTGTCTCCTCGTTGGATCCGCCGCGCCGAAGGTCAACTCTGCCTGTGGGCGGTGTGGATCGTGCGGGAGTGTGGGGGCTCGGTCGCGTTGTGGCTGCGCTAGGAGCGGGGTGACGTGGGATGCAGCACGATGACGGTGACTGGAATGTGGGAGAGGGCTGAGGTGATGAGGGGCGCAACGTCCTGCCAGGGGAGTCCGCCGAGGCCGCAGCCGAGGGGTGGGATCGCGATGCTTGGGATGGCGTGCTCGATGACGACTTGGGCGAGGTCGATGAGGCCGGCGCGGATGTCGTCGAGGCGGCTGGGATCGCGCCAGTGGCGCTTTGTGGGGAAGTGCGCGATGCAGCGCGGCGTGTCGAGAGAGGTCTCGAAAAGGAAGATGCGGCCGGGCCGGACGCGCCCGCGGTCGCAGGCGTAGCGGTATGCGCGGTAGGCGTCGGGGTGGCGGCGCTTGAACTCGAGGGCAAGGCCGCGGCCCATGATGCCGACGCAGTTGACGGGGTTGACGATGGTGTGGGCGGGCTGGGCGAAGATGTCGCCGATGCTGGATACGATCATGCCGGCCTCCTCGGCTGGAAAGCTGCTCGATGCGCCACGAGCTCGCCCCTGCGGGCCTGCTGACCGGGCTCCTTCGGGCTTGTGCGCAGGTTCTTGTAGAGCGGATGGCTGGGTGAAGGGGGCCGCGTGCGCGGCCCCCCGGCCGTGTTGCGGCGAGGCGATCGGTGCTGGATGGGATGCTGGAGGGCGACGGGGCTAGAACCAGACGCGGCGGTGGAAGAGGATCGCGTCGCCGACGATTTCGGGGACGGGCAGGGTAGGAAGGCCGCGGCTGAGCGAGGCGTTCCTGTAAATCCGGGATGCCTCTTCGTTGAGCGGCTTTGGGTTGCTGCGGATGCGGCCGTTCTCGTCGACGAACATGTCGCGCTGTTCGCCGTCGTGCAGGACGTAGACGTGCTCCATGGGGTCGCCGACGATGGGCTCTATGAGGTCGGCCATGACGTGGTAGCTGGGGCGGGGGGGCCAGTCGACGGAGCCCTGCTCGGTGGTGCCGTCGTAGCGGTAGATGGTGTAGTCGGTTTTCATGGGGTGTGCTCGGGGTTGTGGGGAGGATAGCAAAAAAAGGGGCCGCGCTCTGGTGCGCGGCCCCGGTTATCGGCGAGGGAAGCGACGGGGACGCGATGAAGGAGAGAAAAACATCGCGCCCCCGCCCCGCGATTGGGAGCCGCGTTGCGCGGCCCCTCGGGCGGCGTGGCGGCTAGGCGCCGTTGCCGTTGCTCCCGTTGTGACGGTCCAGGAATTGGACGCGTCCGCTGGGGATGACGATGATCTCCGTGGAGAAGCGATCGAGGTCCTCGCCGGTCTTGCGGTACTTGCGTGTCTGCAGCTTGCCCGCGACGTAGACCAGGCGGCCCTTCTTGGCGTGCTTGTCGAGCATGCTGACAAGGCCATCTTGGAAGGTCACGACGCGGTGCCATTCGGTGCGGTTGATGCGCTCGCCGGACTGCTTGTCGATATAGCTCTCGTCGGTGGCGATCGAGAGGTTGGCGACGCGGCCGCCCGAGCTGAGCTGGGTGATGGTGACATCGTCGCCGAGGCGGCCGATGACTTCTGCGCGGTTGAGTCCGAATGCCATGATCTTGGCTCCTGTTCATACGGGTTTTTGACGAGGGTTGCGGAAGAACGCCGGACCGGCTCTCGGGCCTCCGACGTTCGCCCCCTCGACGCTTCCCGAGCTTTTTGGGGCGGAGCTGCCGGTTCGGGCTGTGCGATGCCGGCGGGAGAGAAGTCTTTGCGGGCGTTCTTTTTGCGGGGCCTGGCAGGGTCGGGGCTGGATGTCCGGGGCGTGGGTGGGGGTGGTTCTTCTCTATGTTCGGTGGCGTCGTTGCAGCGCGTTCGCGGTGCATGGCGCCCGCGCGGGAGGTGTTGGCTGTAGCGTTTCGGTTGGGCTCCGGTCCTCGGCATGAACACCCTGAACGCGCGTGTGAGGTGTTATCGCCCCTGCCTTACCGGCCAAGGAAATTGGGAAATGTGGCGTTCTTGGGGTTTGGAAAAAAGGGTCGGTGAGAGCGGCCTTGGTGTGGGTTTGGGGGGGGGTGTGTGCTCGATGCGTTTAGGCTGACGGGCACTTGGCGGCGTAGATGCGGAGATCTTTGCAGAATGTCTGGATGGTATGGGCCGCGCTGGGCTGCGAGATGTCGATGATATCGCACTTGTCGCATTCGGCAAATGTGCGGACGAGTTCGCCGGGGTCGTGGTCGATGATGAGGGCTTTGAGGACGGCGGTGTAGCTGCCCTCGTGGATGGTGGCGCAAAAGTGCTCGCTCAGGGTGTCTCGCGATTTGGGGAGGCCGTGATCGAAGACGTTGGTCGAGACGCAGTGGTATCCGAGGTTCCGAGCGAAGCGGTCGAGTTGGAGGGAGGCTTGGTGGCGGGTCATGCGGTGGAGTGGGGAAGGCTGCGGTGAACGATGTGGGCGGAGACATTGAAGGATGCGAGGCGTTTGATCCAGTGGGGCAGCATGGCGTGGCGGAGGCCGATCGGGAGCTCGATCAAGAGCTCTCCCTTGTGGTGGTGGTGTTTGCATTTGCCGGCGCTCCAGCGCTGCATATCGGGACGGACGAGCTGGTCGTAGGAGGCGGGGTCTTCGATAAGGAGAAGGAGCATGTTGGCGGTTTTCCGCGGGTAGGAGTCGGGAGGTTAAATGCTACCAGGGGCCGTAGGTAACGTCGACGCTGACGGCGACGGTTTTATGATCGGATGTGCGGTGGATGTCGAAGGTCTGCGGGTCCTCGAGGGAGTCGGTGTCGGCGGCGGCGATCTCGCGGACGCGGTCGATGTCGTACCAGCCGTTGCGCACTTCTGCGATTGCGTCGTCGACGGTGGTGGCGCGGAGTGCCACGGTGTAGCTGCCGGAACAGGCGTAGTAGGCGGGGTTCGCGGTGTGCGGCTTGCCGTCGAAGGTGAGGCCGTGGTCGTGCTGTTCGGTCATGGAAGGTCTTTCCTGGTCGAATGTGTTGTGGGGTTTGTGGGTCGTGGCGCGTGCGATAGGTCGGGTGGTTATGCGGGTTTGGGGAGGGATTCGCTTTCGTGGAGATGGTGCAATTGCTGGCGCGCGCGAGCGGCAAGTGCATCGTGCCCCAGCAGGCGGAGGTCGTCGTTGAAGTCGTTGTGCTGAGGCAGGATGACGGTGGCTGGAATGCGGAGAAGAAGGGTGCGGTGGTGGAGGCGGTCGGCGGCGTTTTGTCCTTCGGGGTCGTTGTCAGCGGCGATGATGATGTGCGAGGCGTGATGGGGAGGCGTGAAGGCGGCGAGGCTCCCTGCGGATAGGGCTGCGGCGCTTGGGATGGTGGGCATGACGAGCGTGAGCGAGAGAACTGTTTCGATGCCTTCTCCGACGATGAGGGCGGCGCCGGGTACGTGGCGTACCAGGCGGACTGCATGGCTGTAGACGTGGCCGAGCGCCTTGCGAGGGGAGGGCACGGGCGCTTTTATCGGTTGGTGGCGGTGGAGCCAGGTTCGTTGGACGCCGTGAATGGTGCCTTCGTTGTCGGTGACGGCCGCAATGAGGGCCGGAAATGTGCGGGTGCTCTGGTTGTCGCGGTATCGGAGTGCGGGGTGGAAGCGGAGCGAGGGCATGGGATTGGCGAGAAGCGATCGGGCGCGGAGGTAGTGCTGGGCCTGGGTATCGGGGATGGGGCGCGAGTGGGACCAGAGGCGTTGAGCGGCCTGGGTGGTGTCGTATGTGCGCGTGCTTGCTTGGCCGGGGGATGGAGACGAAGGCGGCAGCGCGAGGAAGGCGCGGGCTTGGTTCAGAGCTTCGGGCAGGCTGTTGGCGCGGGATCGGTGGCGCACTATGTCTAGCAGGTCGCCGTGAGTTCCGTCTGCTGCGTCGGTCCATTTTCCGGGGGCGCCGGGGCCGGTGAGGCGGACGTAGAGGGAGCGGCCGGGGGTGCCGTCGATGTCTCCGGCAATCCAGAAGCGGCCCTGTCGGCGACCGCCGGGCAGGTAGTGGCGGCAGACGTCTTCGGCGCGGTCCGCGAGAGCGGCGGCTATGGCGGAGGCGTTCATGGGTCGGGCTCGCGTGGTTGTGAGTATCGGGGCGGAGCGGTTTCTTTCGGGTCTTGGGAACGAAGATGATGTTGGGCAGTTTTTCGAAGTGAATTTCGCAGGAGAGGGGTTAGGGGCGGTAGGGCTGTTGGGAAGGTTTTGGTTCGCGAGCAGTTAGGCGGAGCCCGTGAGGGCGGTCCATTCATGCAGCGCGGCGGCAATTGCAGATGGTGGGCCGCAATGCGGGGCATGTTCAATGCGGAGGCCGTCGGTGGCGATGATTTTTGTGACGGCCGCGGTGTCTGCGCCTGCGGCGATTAGCGGACGAATGGCCCATGTTGAGCCGCGTTCGATGGCGTAGGCCAGTGCAGGGGGGGCGTACTGGTGGGGAGGACCGCAGGGGGCGTTAGGATTGGCGCCGGCGTCAAGGAGAATGGTCAGCATGCGCGGTCCGATGGTTTGGCTGTCTTGTGTGTGGCCGCCAAGGGCAAGCACTTTGGCCATGAGGGGGCAGGATTGATGGTATGCGTCGGGGCGGGCGCCGTGGGAAAGAAGGTTCTCAACGGCGACGTGGAGGCCGGAAGATACCGCAGCGTGCATGGCGGCATCTGTAGCCCGTGCGGAGTGGGCGAGAATCATTCGGAGGATGGTTGGGTATTTTTCGAGTAATTGGGATGGCGTGTGGAGGATGGCGGTCAAGGCCCAGTCTTCTTCCTCCGGCATGGTCGCGCCGGCTTGCAGAAGCATGCGTACAGAGCCGGTGGAGGCTGCTTCGATGGCCCAGTGAGTGGGGGAGTGGATCATGTGGCCGCTGGCGGGATGATTGGGGTCGGCGCCGGCTGCGATGAGCATGTGCAGGGCGCGGGTGTCGGCGCGGCGCGCGGCTTGGGTCAAAGGCGTTACAGGGTGGCCTAGCGTGGATTCGCTGGGAAGGGTGCAGTCGGCGCCGTGCGTTTGTATGAGCTCGGCAAGGGCGTCGTAGTCGTGGAATGTTACGGCTTCCCAGGCCCGGGCGCTGGGGGTGTCAGGGTTGGTCAGCCAGTGACTGTCGTTTTCGTCCACGGGTAAGTTTCCTTCGTGTTTGCGGTTGAAAAAGGTGGTGAATGCTCGCGGATTGTTGGGACGGGAGGCTGGTGCTGGTTCTTGAGGGTGTCGGTCGCTAGGGGTTGGTGAATTGCATGTCGGTGGACGTGCATGGCGCCAACATGTTGTGCAGAGCGCGGGCTTCGTTGGGGTCGACGCTAAGGCGGTATTTGCGTTTGACGGCGACGATGCGGGAGGCGTACCAGCATCGGTTCATGGGAGGCTGCCATTGGGCGGCGTCGTAGGCGCATTTTCCTCCTTTGTTGCAGCGGTTGATGTGGGGTGCGGCGAGGGTGAGGTTGAGGAGATCGGCGGCGAATTGGCGGCGAAGGCTAGAGCTGGCGCTGCAAAGGCCGCTGTCGTGGGCTTCGGAGACGGCGACGATGTGTTCGATGTCGGTCTGGCGTCTGTTGGAGAAGTAGCGGCCAGTGTAGGGGCCGTAAATTCTGTCTTGCATGGACGCGATGATGTCGAGCTCGACGGATTGGGGATAGGAATAGTGGTCGCGATCGTAAGGCGAACAGCGGTTTTCGGGAGCGATGAGAAGGCCGTTCCAGGTGCCGGATGCCGTTGCGGCGTGTGGTTGCGCGAGGGTGGCGAGGAATAGTGCGAGGATGGCGAGGGCAAGGGGAAGCGCGGTTGGTATGTGTCTAAGAGAGTATTTCATGGTCGGTCGCTCCTGGTGTTGGCCTGCGCCGGTGTCGGTGTTCTAGGAGCCTGCGCCGTAGGAAAATTGACTACTATATATAGTGGCGTCAGATCATTCATTACCACTACCTATGGTGCCTGAAGGTGCCCAAAAGCGTTCTGCGGCGCAGGCTCCTAGGTGAGGGTAAAGAAACGAATTCCTCTGCGGTCGTAGATGGTGAGCCGGCTCGACATGGTGTGCGGTGGGTGCTCATTCGTGAAAGTCGAAGTCGTATATGCAGAGGTAGCGGCAGGCGTTGTGCAGATCGGAGTAGCTTTCGGAACCGCGCTGCTGGTGCATGAGCCATTCCGTGAGTAGATCGGGGCCCCATGCAAGGCGTTCTTCGATGGTGACGCGGCTGCGAGTGCCGTTCTCTGAAATCAGATCCTTGACTGTGGTGTGGAGAATTTCGGTGGTCATGGTCGGTGTCCCGTGTGTGGCTAGGGTGGCGGGTCGCAATTCAGTGTCGCATGTCGGGGGCTCCGGGCGGGTGCATGGAGCGGGCGCAGATGGCGAGCCAGGCTTCGCGGTCGAGTCCGAGGCGGGAGTTGAGGCGGTCGCAGAGGTCTTCGGCTTGGTGGAGGTCGAGGGCGACGAGGGCGGTGGGGACGTAGCCCGCGAGGCCCTCGAAGACGATGCGGATCTGTTGGTGCTGATCGGGAGATTCGTAGGCTGGAGTGAAGGCGAATATGGGATTGTCAGGGAGTGTTTGCATGGTTGTGTCCTCGTGCCCCCGCGTTGCTGATTATAGCTTAACGGGACGGTGATTGAGGTGTGGAGTGGGGTGTCGCAGGGTCAGGTGGACTGGATGGTGGCGATGGGCCAGCGTTCGATGATCTTATCGATGGCGTCGCGGTTCGGGGCGAAGATGCGGGTTGCCCACGAGATGACTTCGGCGATGCAGCCCATGCGTTTCAGGGTTTCGAGGTCGTGGTCGGTGGGGCCGTGAATTTCGATGCGGTCGGCTCCCATGATGCGGCGGCGGGAGAGCTTCCAGCTGTTGGTGAGCTCGAAGGAGGCGTAGCGGTTTAGAATCTCGTCGTGAATTTCGTCGGGGGTGAGTATGGAGGCGTTGTCGAGCCCGAGGGCGCCGCGGAAGTTGTGGACTTCAGCCGGCCCGAGGACGCGGCCGATGAGGTGCTGGCCGTCGTCGGTGACAAGGCGGCGGACGCGCATGCTCTCTTCGGGAAGGCGATCCCATATGGGCAGCAGAAGGCCGGTGACGAGCCAGAAGCGGGATTCGCGGTGGCTGGGCAGTGCGGTGAGTTCGTCGTTCCAGCAGCTGCGCCAGTAGGGTTCGAGGACGTCGTGCCATTGCGAGGATTCGAGGGCGTCGTGAGGCATGGTCTCCTTGATGGCGGGTTTGACGAGGCGGACGCGCTTTTGTACGCCGCCGTCCTCGATCATGCGGGAGACCGCGGGGACGGTGATGGCTGCCCGCTTGGATTGGTTGTTGACGATAAGGCGAGCGCTGGATTCTTCGTTGTAGTAGATGCGCAGAGCGTCGTCGGCGGCGAGCGGTTGGAGCTTATCTCTGCGTATGATCTCGACAATTTCGGTTTCGCCGCCTGAGGTGTCGTGGGTATAGACGGTCTCGCGGTAGGGCAGAATCAGGGAGTCGGCGCGGATGGTTTCAACGCCGCGTTCGTAGACGCCGGCCTCGATCGCGTTCTCGATGTTGGAGTCGATGCGCGTTTCCAGTGCGGAGAAAAGCTGGTTTTGTTCGTCGATCGGGAGCGCAAGCAGCCGGTTTAGGAACTGGGGCATAGGAGGCAGATCTTCCTTGAGACCGCCTTCGTAGGTGATCTTGAGGCCGGTGGCTTCCTGGAATTGTTCAACGGACCAGTCGTCGATTTTGCCGGTCCAGAGCGCGCCGTAGAATTGGCGCAGTGCGGCACGGGCGTAGGGGCTCTCAAGGTTGTCGCTCGCCTTGAAGAGCGCAGTGTCGTCGCCCATTGCGGTTTGGGAGTTGCGCTGGCCCCGGGTGATAGCGCCAAGGGAGTCGAGGCGGCGCGCGATGGTCGCGATGAAGCGGCGTTCGCCCTTGACGTCGGTTGTTATGGGTCTGAAGAGGGGCGGGCAGGCCTGGTGGGTGCGGTGCGTTCTGCCGAGGCCCTGGATGGCCTGGTCGGCGCGCCATCCTGCCTCGAGGAGGTAGTGAATGCGGCGCTGGCTGTTCTCTGCGGAAATGTCGGCGTGGTAGCTGCGTCCTGTGCCGCCGGCCATGGAAAAGACGAGAATGCGCTTGCTGCCGTCCATGAAGGATGCGGTCTCGGCGAGGTTGGCAGAGGCGGGTCGGGGGCGGAGTGCGAGGCGTTCGCCCTTGGAGTCGGCGATGCGGAGGATGCGCCGCGAGCGGCCGGTGACTTCGGCAACAGCCTCGTGTCCGAAGTGCTGCATGATCTGGTCGAGGGCCGCAGGGACGGGTGGGAGCGAGCCGAGCTTCTGGATCAGTTTGTCGCGCCGTTGCACTGCCTCCTGGCAGAGCACGGGATTGTTGCTGCTGTCGAAGACAGGGCGCGACATGACGTTGCCCTCGTCGTCTTCGAAGGGCTCCTGCAGTTGGACCGGAAAGGCGTGGGCGAGGAAGTCGAGGACGTATTCGCGCGGGGTGAGGTCGATGGAGAGGTCGTCCCACTCGGAGGACGGGATCTCGGCGATGCGGCGCTCCATGAGGGCTTCGCCGGTGGAGACGAGCTGTACGACGGATGAGTGGCCGTGCTCGATGTCGCTCTCGATGGACCGGATTAGCGTGGGGCACTTCATGGACGTGAGGAGGTGGCCGAAGAAGCGTTGCTTGGCGCTTTCAAAGGCTGAGAGGGCGGCGGATTTGGCCCGCGTGTTGAGGGTCTCTTCGCCGTCGACGATGCCGGTGGCCTTGAGCGCTTCCTGGATGTTGGCATGGATGATCTTGAAGGCGTCAGCGTAGGAGTCGTAGATGCGCCGCTGTTCGTCGGAGAGGGGGTGCTCGAGGATGTCGACCTGGACGCCGTGGTAGGAGAGTGCGCGGGCCTGGTAGAGGCCGAGGGCCTTGAGGTCGCGGGCCACGACTTCCATTGCGGCGACGCCGCCTGCTTCCATGGCGCAGACGAATTCGACGCGGGTCTCGAAGGGGGTCGTGTCGGAGCCCCAGAGCCCGAGGCGTGTGGCGTATGCGAGGCCGGGAACGGTGGTGGCGCCGGTCGCGGAGACGTAGAGGATGCGCGCGTTTGGTAGCGCATTCTGAAGGCGAAGGCCGGCCCTGCCTTGCTGGGAGGGCTTGGAGTCGCCGCGCTCGGTCTTGGTTCCCGCGGCATTGGCCATTGCGTGAGCTTCGTCGAACACGATCACGCCCTGGAAGGCGTGGCGGGTCTCGTCGTCTTCGCCGCCTGCGAGCCACGCGACGATCTGCTCGAGGCGGGAGGGGTTGTTCTGGCGCGCGGCGGAGCGGAGCGTGGCATAGGTCGTGAAGAGGATCCCGTGGTCGTGAGGGATCGGGTCGCTTTGGCGAATCCTGGAGAGCGGGTGGACGTCCTCCTTGCGGCCGCCGAGGGCGATCCAGTCGCGCCGTGTATCTTCGAGCAGCTTGTCGGATTGGGAGAGCCATAGGGCGCGCGTTCTTCCGCGTAGCCAGTTGTCGAGGATGACGGCAGCAACTTCGCGGCCCTTGCCGACGCCTGTGCCGTCGCCGAGCATCCATCCCTGGCGGAATTGCACGGGCTGGGATAGCAGCTCGCCGTCTGCCGTGTGGTTGGGGCTGGAGACGAGGGTTTCGTCGGAATCGTCGGGCGTGGAGTCTTGGGGGTCGGTGTTGTCGGTATCCTCGGATGCGTCATCTTTAGCAAGGTCGACGCGCTGCAGGGTCTCCCATTGGGAGCCGATACGGTACTCGGCAGAGAGATGGCGAAGATGGGCCTGGCCGGCAAGGACGACGCTTTCGAGCTGGGCGTCCGAAAGGGCGTTCCCGGTAACGACGGACTCGGGAAGGATCGGCCGGTAGGAGGGGGTCGGATGGGGGACTGCGGCCATGGCGGTGGACTGGACGAGCGTGGTCGGGTGCTCGGATGCAAGCGGGATGTGAATGGTGCATGGGCGCCATTCGTCGTAGGGGCCGGAAGTTCCGTGGGTGTCGGCCGCCGAGGCGGTTTTGTCGGCAATTTCGTAGTCAAGTTCGTGGACGTTTTCCCATTCATGCGGTGTTGAGGGGGTTGGGGTGCGGTTGGTCTTGGGGCGGCGGTTCGTGGCTCGAGGCGAAGGGGTGCCGCCGAAGAGGTCGGTGCCGGGGATTGGCTGGATGGGAAGGCGGTAGGGCAGCGCGGGGCTGAGGAGCTGGAGCAGGTGGCCGGCGTCTTGCGCTTTCGGGCTGGGCGAGGGCAATTCGCGTTCCGGGCCGCCGCGTTCGATGACGGTGAGGCGGGTGTCGAAGCCGGTGCCGCGCCTGGCGTAGACCCGTCCGTCGATCGGGGCGGTGAAGAGGACGCGCGCAGGCGGGTCGAGGAGTCGGAAGGCGTCGGACCAGGTGGAGTGGGAGGGCGAGCAGTGGGCGGACGAGATGGTGACGAGCCTGCCGCCGGGGGGCAGCATCGCAAAGGCGGAGCGGATGTGGCGAAGATCGGCGTCGTGGCGGGGGCTGGTGATGCCGGGTGTGACGGAGAATGGTGGGTTCATCAGGATGACGGTGGGGCGGGCGTCGGGAAGGCGGTCGCGGATGGTTTCTGCGTTGTGGGTGGTGACGGGGGAGCCGGGAAAGAGGCTGGAGAGAAGTGCCGCCCTGGTGGGCGCGATCTCGTTGAGAAGCAGGGCTTCGGGGTTGTCCTTGCCGAGCGCACATTGGGCCATGACGGCAAGCATGCCCGTGCCGGCGGAGGGCTCGAGCACGACGTCGGTGGGGCGGAGTGCTGCGGCCTGGAGTGCTGCGTAGGCGAGGGGCAGGGGAGTGGAAAACTGTTGCAGCTGCTGTTGTTCCTGCGAGCGGCGGGTCTGCGAGGGTTCGAGGGCGGCGATGGTGTTGAGCATGTCGAGCATGGCGGCGGGGCCGTGGTCGCCGCGTCCGGCCTGCAGGCGCATGGCGCGGCCGTAGCGCTGGATGAAGAGGACGAGGGCGGCTTCGACGGTGTCGTAGCAGTCCTTCCAGATCCAGGCGCCCTCGGTGTCGTCGGCTCCGAAGGCGTCCGTCATGGTCTTGCGCAGAATCGGGGTGTCCAGGGCTGTGCCGGACTCGAGAATGGGTTGCAGGGCGCGTGCTGCTGCGAGCATGGCGGCGGGTTTGGAGGAAGGGCGGGGTGTCGGCTGGGGGCTGATGGAGAGCGCGAGGGGTGCGCGTGTGGAAGCGGCGGCGTCCGGCTGGGCGTCGAGCATGTGGGCGGCTCCGGGAAAGGGGAAGAAGGGGGTGCGGTAGTCGGGCGTGTAGAGAGGGCTGGCTTCACCCGACAGGGCCTGCCCGAAGGCCGCGGCCCTGCCTCCTGCTGTCGCGCTGCGAGTGCAGGTGGGGTCGCATGGGTGAGACGAAGGGGCTGGTTTAGAGCAGCCCATCCTGGCTGAAGCTGCACGATCCGGAGGGAGAGATGACGATGTGATCGTGGAGGGCGACGCCGATCGTTTTGAGGGCGTTGTGCACGTTCTTGGTCATCTCGATATCGGCGCGCGAGGGAGTTGGGTCGCCCGAGGGGTGTTGATGGACAAGGACAATTGCGGCCGCATGGGTTTGAAGTGCGCGCACGCAGATCTCGCGTGGGAATACGGGAATGTTGTCGATGGTGCCGCGTTGATGGCGCTCGCTGGAGATGAGCGCGTTTCTGTTGTTGAGGAAGAGGAGGTGGAGCTCTTCGATCTGGCGGTGTCCGGCGAGGGTGCGGCAGTAGTCGATGACGTTCTGGTAGTTCCCGAGGGTGGGCTCGATGGTGCGGGGGAGCTGCGCGCGGGCGAGGCGGACGCCGAGGGCCTCGGCGGTCTTGAGCAGCGTTATCGTGGCCTGCGGCAGGCCGAGGTGGTGGGCAAGGTGGTGGCTGTCGGCGGTGAGGGCGGATGCCGCTGTGGAGTAGCTTTGGAGGAGGGTGTCTGCGAGGTCGTGTGCTTCGGCCGGCGGGTGATGAAATTCGAGGAGGAGCTGGAGCAGATCGTGATCGTTGAGGCAGTCGTGGTCTGTCTGCATAAGGCGGGCGGGGAGGCTGTCGTGCGGGCTGGTCGTGTGCGGACCGGCGGAGGGGTCGACAACGGCGAGGTGGCGGGGGGCGGTGGTGAGCGTGGCGGGGGCGTCCTGGAGGTTCATGCGGCGATCTCGTGCGTGCGGGCGCGTTCGCGCTGTTCGGAGCGTTCGCGGCAGGTGTCGACGAGCTGGCGGTACTCGTCGCTGGGGAGGAGTCGATCCACGTTGAGCAGATACGCGAGCTGAAGGCAGATCAGGCGGATCGGCGCGTCCTCGCGCTGTGGTGCGTTCTCGGCAATGGCCTGGCGGCAGGCTTGATGAAGGGCAAAGGCGACGCCGGCAGGGTTGCACGCGCCGGGGTCGACGATTGCGAGGGCGTCGCGGTGGCGGTCGTAGTCCGGGGGTAGGTCGGGGAAGCTCATTGCGAGGCTCCTTGTATTCTGGCGACGAGGGACTCGATGATGTCGTGGTCGGCGTCGCAGACTTGGCCCCAGGCGCGTAGGTTGCGCTCGAATTCGTCGATGGAATTGAGGTGGGTGTTGAAGAAGGGGTCCTCGGTGGTCGCGGCTATTACGCAGCCGCCGGTGAGGCAGATGCCGGTAATGGCCGGGGTGGTCATAGGGGGGAGCTGCAAAAGCCAGCACAGGAAAGCGGCGAATTGGGGCGAGAGGTTTTCGCCTCTGCTGGGGTGCATGGGGTGGATGTCCGGGTGATCGGCGGCGATCGCGGGTGCGGGCATGGTGGGCCTCTGCGCTGGTTGCTCGGGAGAAATGACGCCCCGCCGCATGAGCCGAGTGCAGCGGGGCGTCGGTTGGTGGAGTTTCAGGCGGTGCTGGAGGCCTCCAGGTTCCGGCCGCCTGTGCCGAAGAGGCTTGTCGGACTCTTCGGGGCGTGGATCGGGTTCGTGCCGGGTCGGGTGTGGGCGGTGTGCCTGGGCGTGCGGGGTCGGATGATGTGGCGGTTTGTGCTCAAGCGGCGAGGGCAAGGGGTGATAGTGCGATGTTGGCGCGAAGCACTGCTTCGGCGACCTGTGGGCAGACGCTGTTGCCGCACATGCGAATCTGGGCGGTCTTGCTGAGCGGCTTTCCCTTGAAGATCGGATCGATGAGGTAGGTCTCGGGGAAGCCTTGTGCGCGGAAGAGCTCGCGCGGGGTGAGCATGCGCATGCCGATATCTTCGAGGATGTAGCTCTGGCCGTTGATCTGCACGGTGACGAGGCCCATGCGGCCGTGTGTGGGCAGGGTGTGCATGGGCTTGGCGATGGGCTGCCATTGGCCGCCCTCGCCGTAGTACTTGGTGAGGAAGGCGGCGATCAGAGCGTGGTGTCCGCCGGTGGTGATGGTTTTGTGGGGGCGCCAGAGTCGGCCGTCGCCGCCGTTGGTGTTGGAGGAATACTGGTGCGAGAGGGCGGCGGCGACGAGCGCGGTCTTGCCGCCGCCGCCGGCGGTGACGGTGGGCGCAGGCTGGTGGGCGGCCTGGCCGATGCTGCCGCCGAAGTGGCGTGAGAGGAAGGCGGTGACGAGGCCTTGGGTGGTGCCGCGCTGAACGATGGTGGAGAGGGGGCTGCGGGCGTCGTGGCCGGTCATTCCGCTGTTGTGCTGGGCCAGGTAGGCGCAGGCGAGCATGTGGCCGTTGGCGGTGGCGGTGACGACGTGCGCGGGGGCATCGGCAGGGTGGCAGCGCGGAGCCTGGCCGGGGCGCTCGCCGTGGCGCTGAACGAAGTAGGGCGAGACGAGGGCATGCTCCCCGCGGTGTGCTGCGGTGATCGTCGGAATCGGGTCGTGGAGTCCGTGGACGCGGCGATCTCCGGCGTGAGTGAGCGGTACGATGAAGGGCTCGGCCGCTTCGAGGATGTAGCGGACCGTGCCGCGGGCGATGCGGCGCATGGTGGCGTCGGCAAGGGGGCGCTTGACGCCGAGGGTGCGGGCCTGCTCGGTGTTGAGGAAGATGCTGGGGCAGGGAATCGACCAGTCGATGCACTCGGCGGCGGTCCGGTAGGGGGGCAGGCCGGGGCCATGGCTGGGTGTGGGCCAGGCGATGGGGATGCCGTCGCAGCGCGCGATGACGAAGAGGCGCTTGCGGACGGTGGGGGTGCCGTAGTCGCAGGCGCGCAATTCGCGCCAGTCGAGGGTGTAGCCGAGCTCTTGAAGTTCGCGAATCCAGCGGCGGAAGGTTTCTCCTTCGCGGGCCTTGTTGGGCAGGCCCTTCTCGTCGAGGGGGCACCAGTCCTGGAATTCCTCGACGTTCTCGAGGCAGATGACGGAGGGACGGGCACGGCGGGCCCAGAGTACGACAACCCACGCAAGGTCGCGGATGTTGCGCTGGCGCGGTCGTCCGCCCTTGGCCTTGCTGAAGTGCGCGCAGTCGGGGGAGAACCAGGCGAGCGCGACGCGGCGGCCGCCGCTGGCTTCGAGGGGGTCGATCTGCCAGATGTTGCGTTCGAAGTGGTGGGTGCGCGGGTGATTGGCGCGGTGCATGGCGATGGCTTCGGCATCGTGATTGATCGCGATGTCGAGGCGGCCGAGGGCGCGTTCGATGCCGAGGGAGGCGCCGCCGCCCCCGGCGAAATTGTCGATGACGAGGCCGTCCACGGCGCTCTCCCTGGGTTTGTGGCTGGGTGGAGTTGCTGGATGGTGTCGGGGGTGGGGCTTATCCGAAGCGTTCTCCTTCGGTGGTGAATGTCCAGTCGTTCTGCGCGATGGCGTCGTCGACGGCGCTCTCGGAGGTGAGGTGGTCGTACTCGTTTTCGAGGCGGCCGTAGAGCCAGCGGGCGAGGTCGCGCATGGACTCGGTAACGGCGCTGTCGGCTTGGGCGGTGGGAGGTTGATAGGTGGGGCTGTTGCGGTCGACGTCGATGGCCATGGAGTATTCGTGGAAGTGGCGGCCGCGCTGCCTGATCTCGGCGGTGAGCTGGTAGAAGTTGGGGCGTTGAGCGGCGTGGAGGCGGTCCGCTATCTGGTGAAGGGTTGTGTCGGCCGCTGCGTATTCGCGGAGTCTGCGCGGAGCGTCCCTGGCGTGGCAGTAGTTGGCTTCGAAGCAGGCGCCGTCGCCTTGGCAGCTGAATCCGCTGAAGTAGATGTTGGGGTCTTCGCGCGTCCTGCCGCTGATCAGCGTGACGTTGGTGGTTCTGAGGGTGATTCCGAGCATCTGGCAGATCGTGTCGAAGTGGCGGTAAATGTGGTCGTACCACTGGTGATTGAGGCAGTTGGTGCGATACCAGAATCGTGCGTTCTCCTTGGCGCGCTCGGGCAGCTCGTCGATTTCGTAGACGAGGGTCTCGACGGTGCGCGGCATGGTCAGGCTGTCCGGTCGCTGTCGTCGAGCGCGACGTCGATGCGGTCGCCGCTGACGGTGACGGTGACGGTGCGCTCCTTGGGCATGAGCCAGTGGACGTCGGTCCAGATGGCCTGGGCGATGAGGGCCTTCTGCACTTCGTCCGTTGCGAACGAAGTCGGAGCTGAGTTGCCGCAGGAGGGTGCCGGGGTCGTGGGGTTCATGGACACGGTCGCTGTCTCCTTGTGCTGGATTGGGGAGCGAGGGTGGCGGAACTCTCTCGGGAGTCCTGTCCTTGCGAGCGGGGACGCCCGTCTCGGCTCCTGTGGACGCGGTGCGGGGTTGTGCCGCATGCGTAGGCGAGGCTGTAGAGCGCGGAGTTGTGCGCGTAGCAGAACGGGCGCAGGGCGGCGGTGTCGGTCGCTATGTCCAGTCTTCGATGCGGACGATGGCCTCGCCGGCGGCAACGGTGACGTCGGGTGCGCCGTCGGGGCGTGGCTTGATGACGATGACGGGCTTGGTGGGTCGCGGCGGTGACGAGGCGCAGACGTCCGTGGTCAGAGTGGCGGAGGGCGTGACGAAGCGGAGGCGGACGGTGCCGCGCGTCACTTCGATGCTGGGATGGTCGTTGGTGGGGTCGATGGTGACGAGCGGAGGTGGGGGGTCCTTTGCGTACTTTTCGGGAACGGGGAGGGGGGAGCTGTCGCAGGCCCAGGGAGAGCCGCTTGCGCGTTCGCATATAGAGGTGACGTGCGAATCGCCGACGTAGTCCGAGGATTTCCAGAGGTCGTCGGCGTCGGCCATGTCAATGGCGGCCTGGCAGGCGTTATCGAGGGTGTGGGCGTCGACCGAGACCGTGGCGCAGACGTAGGTGGCGTACTGGCATTGCACGGTATAGGCGGTCATGCCGGTGCTCCTTCCGGGGGTGGCGTCTGGGCGTGGAGCTGGACGTGGACGTTGCCGGAGCGCAGCGAAATGGAGACGTCGTGGTCCTTGGGGATGAGCCAGCGAATTTCGCGATCGACGACGGCGGCGATGGTCTGGCGCCGCGCCTCTTCTTCGGATGCGAGCATGGTGACGGCGATGTGCCGAGCGTCCAGCTCGAAGGCGGTCTTTTGCGTCTCGTAGCTGTCCGCTGCGCTGTCGTCGGAGGGACAGAAGTAGGCGTGGACGAGGATTTCCGCGAGCTCGTGGGGCTCGATGCTGCTCTCCTTGGTGACGAGGGGCTGGGTGTCGTCGAGGTAGGTCCAGGCTTCGCCGTGCATGACCATATCGGCCGGGACGGCGATGTGATCGCGTTCCTTGGCGAGGTGGTGGACGTCGAGGTGAAGCGCGATGGCGTCGGGCCGGTCGGGGCTGTCGTGGAAGGTGACGTCGGTCGTGTCGGCGCCGGTCTGGGTGAGCGCGCTGCCGGCCGCGTCGAGGGTGTGGGTTTCGCCCTCGTTGGTGACGTCGATCCGCATGCCGGTGATTCTGGACAGGCGGTCGTACCAGTCGTAGCCCTCGAGGCGGCTGTCCGAGTCGCAGAAGCGGACGCCGATCCCGCTGGCGTTGGCTGCGCGCCAGAGCGATTGCGCGTGGTGGGGATCGGGGTCGAAGGAGACGACGAGGGTTTGAGTGCGGGTGCGCTGCAGCAGGCCGCTGGCGCACCAGTTGTCGCTGTCGGCAACGGCAGGACGCCATGAACGGAGAACGGCCGGCGCCGGGGGGATGTCGATGCCGAGCTCGCGGGCCTCTGCGTAGTTCTTGTGGCAGAGCGCGGGTGCGGGATCGGAATTGCTCATGGCGCGGTAGATGGCGTGGCGGGCGGCGAGGCGCATGCGGTCGAGGAAGGGCGATTCGACGGCCTGGGTGCGGGCAGGGAGGACCAGCTCGAGCTCGGGGCAGGAGTCGATGTCGGCCATGGTCTGCCAGGTGGTGCCGTCGAGGGTCTGGATGGAGGGAAGGCCCACTTGGATGGTGAGGCCGTGGAAGTTGAGGTCGGGTGCCTGGTAGGAATGCCACTTCTCCTTGACGACGCCGAAGCGGATGCCGTGCCAGTGTTCGATATGGAGGGCGTCGTCGAGGAAGGATTCGTACTCGACGGGGTTGCCGTTGAAGGTGACGGAGAGGGGGCAGTGGCGGGCGCTGGCGGAGATTGCTTTCTCGATCGCGTCAGGGTCCTCGCTGGCGTGGAAGGAGATCACGGTGCCGGCGGGGCGGGGAGCATCGTCGCAGGGCAGGATGCGGGGCTGGTGTTTCCCGAGAAAGCTGTCGGGTACGAGCTCGGCCTGCCAGGCGGGCATGGGTGCGGTGCCGGCGGTGGCGGGGCGGGACGAGATCGTGCAGCCGCGTTTGGAGAGGGCGTAGATTCCCATGCCGGCCGGGTCCTCGCGCTTGGCCATGCCGGCGTTCCAGCCGCTCTCGCCGAACGAGAGGAGGACGGCGGGGTCGGCTATGCCGTGGCCGTCGTCGGTGACGGTGATGAGGATGGTGTCGCCGGGCAGGGCGCGGGTGGTGACGTCGAAGCGGCTGGCGCCGCTGCGGCGGGCGTTCTGCAGGAGCTCGGTGAATGTCTGGGAGAGGGAGTTGGCGAAGAAGCGGGTGACGCGGTCGATGGCTCCCGGGTGGATGCGGGCGGAAATCGTGTCGGGAAGGGGTGCAGGGTCCGTCATGGGTATCTCCCGGATGGCAATGTGATTGTGGTGCCCCGCCTGAGCGGGCGGCGGGGCACCTGGCTGACGAGTGGAGTTTAGGAGCGGCGCAGGAAGGCCGGAACGTCGAGGGGGTCGGCGGAGACGTCGTGGCCGTTCTCGGGAAGGGCCTGCGTCGGCGGGGTTGCGGGAAGCGCCTGGTCGTCTTCGTCGTTGGAGTCGAATCCGAGGGTGCTGATGATGACCCTCGGTCCGGCGTCGGCTGTGGGGACCTGGTTCATGGCGTCAACGGTGGCCTGAAGCTCGGCCGGCAGGGGTGGGGATTGGGCTGTGCCGGCGTTGGTGTTGCTGCCCTCTGAGGTGGCAGGCGGAGCGGGTTGGTTGGCGGTCGTGTTGTCGTCGTCAACGGTAGGTGCCGTTTCGGCCGGGGTCGTGTCTGCCGGGGTCGGCGCGGCCGGGTTTGTGGTGCTTTGGGCGTCGGTGGCGCTATCCTCGGAAGAGCCCTTGTCGAAAGCCTTGAAGCCCGGAGGCACCCATGCGAGAGCGGCGGCGCGGGCATCCTTGTTGACGTCGATGGGGCGGTCGTCGCCGGCGGCGAAGGCTCTTTCCATGGCTGCGGCAAGGCCGGTCTTCTTGTCCTTGCGGTGGGTGTGCGCCCATTCGATGCCGAGGACCTTGCGCGCGACGTCGATGACGCGGTTTTTGGTGATGCGGGTCCAGAGCATTGCGGCGCTGGGCCGGATGTGTTTGGCGAAGTCGATGTCAAGGCGTGCGACGGTGGCTTCGAATTCCGGCCTGGCGTTGTGCTCGAAGGCGAGCTGGGGCTTGAGGGTGCGGGCGATGGCGGCGGCGAAGAGGGTCTCCTTCTGCTCGCGCGAGAGCTGCCTGAGGGCGGCGAAGCAAGCGTCGTCGCCGTCGGCCTTAATCCACTCGAGGGGCAGGTTGGAGCAGTCTGCCAGCATGGCTTCGCCGCGGCTCCAGTCGGCGAATTCGTCGTCGTTGACCCTGGTGGTCGGCCTGTCGGCGGTCTCGCGGAAGGCGATGTCGAGCGCGTGGTAGTGGTCGACGTAGCCCTGGGCGAAGAGAGAGCGGACGAGCTGGAAGATGGTGAGGTCGAAGGCCGCGTCGAAGTCGTCGGCGAGGTGGGCTTTGACCAGAGCGGTCCTGATGCAGCGCAGGTCGTCGGCGAGGCCGATGCCGACTCCGGCTTCCTTGCGGGCCTGGGTCTGCGGGTCGGGCGTGGGCTCATGCATGGTGGGGCCGGCAATGGAGGGGGCAGCGTCGCTCGGGGCTGAAGTTGAAGGGGAGGCGTCGCCGTGCTGCTGCTGCGTCGTGGTGTCGGCGTCCTGGGCGGGGATGTCCTCGGGCCTCACGAGGCCCTGGATGACCTGCATGGTGCCGTCCTGGGCGATGGTGACGAGGCAGCCGGCGATTGCGATCTGCTCGGGGTCGAACACGGCGCGGGCTTCGATCGCAGCTTCGAGGTGCTGCAGGCGGGCCTGGAGGGTCTCGGATTCCTCGACAAGCTCTTCGGTCCACGCGTCGTCGTCCATGTTGCAGAGCTCGTCATGGCGTATGTTGAGCGTGTCGATCTCGGCCGCTTCCTGGTCGGTGGGGTTGACGGCTTGGGGCTCAACCCTGCCGAAGCGGGCGACGTCCGACCAGCTGACGTCGATGCGCGCTTCGGACCATTTCCAGCGGGTTGCGAGTTCGTTGGCGGCAATGGTGAGGCGGTCGTTGGCGAGCTTGTTGAGCAGCGTGGGGTCTTCCAGCCAGACGCCGTTCTCGTGCTCGTCGGCGAAGAGGTCGCGAATGACGGCTCCGCCGGCGGCTTCGTAGGTGTCGACGCCGACGAAGCGGGCGAGGGAGGTGGTGGCGGGGACGCGCTCTTCCGTAAGCATGCGCTTGATCTGGTAGGCGCTCGGGCGGTAGCCCTGTTCCTTGACCTGGTCCCATGCGGCGAGCTGGCGCTTGCGGTCGGTGGTGACGGTGAAGGCCTTGAGGGTCTCCAAGTCGAGCTGGTCGGCGCGGAATGCGTCCAGCAGCTCGGGTGCGGCATTGCCGAGGCGAAGGCGCCGTTCCACGGTGCGTTCGGAGACGCCGAAGCGGGCGGCAATGTCGGAGGGGGACGAGCCGGCGTTGGCGAGGGCGCTGAAGGCCTCCACCTGGTCGGCGGGGTGCATGTGGCTGCGAACCGCGTTCTCGGCGAGCGAGATCTCGGTGTCGGCGGTGCCGTTGTGGACGACGTTGCAGGGAATCGGATGGTCTTCGGCGATGGTGCCGTCGGTGGCCAGCTCGGTCAGGGCGGCGAGGCGTCGGCCGCCGGCGATGACGGCGAAGCGGGGTGCACCCTGGGTGTCGGGTCCGATCTCGCGGGCGACGAGGTTCTCGAGCAGTCCGTGGGAGGCGATGGAGGCTTTCAGCTCGACGAAGGCGGCGCCGCTTGCGGGCGTCTTGCGAGCGTTGGCGGGGGATATCTCAAGGCGGTCGAGGGGGATCGACCGGATGACCGGGTCGGACATGGATTGTCTCCTGGGAAGGGCTGGTGGGGTGAGGGTGCAATGGGGCTCTGCGGCCCCTCTACTCTGTCATGGTACGGGCGCTCTCCCGGCCTCATTCCGGCGAGTTGCGGAGGGGAGGAGTGGGTAGCGGGCCGCCTGACGAAGAGTCGAAGACGGAGGGATGTGGGTGGATCGGGCCGGGTGTGCTCAGGGGGAGGTTGGCGGTTGCTTGAGAGCTTCGCAGGCGTTCACGCGCTCGTATTCGAAGGCGGCGAGGCTGTCGCGTTGGCGGGTAAATATCTCGGTGAAGCCCAGGCGGTCGCGGATGGCTTTGCTGGCGCGCTCGGTCTCGGTGACGCGGTGGCGCCGATCGGTGGCGCGGAGGATGTCGACCGAGTTTTCGCCGTAATCGTGAGCGAAGTTGGCGTGGAATTCGTAGGAGCGCCCGTTGCTGAAAGTTGCGCGGCCGCTGGCGTAGCAGGGCAGGCCGTCAACCTTGTTGATGGCGTGGATGTGCAGCCGGGAGAGGTGCATGGCTGGGGGTCCTTGCCTGAGTTGTGGAGAAGAGGGGGAGAGGGGAGGGAGCGGCGCTAGGTGAGGGCGCGTGCCAGGTGTCCGGCGTAGACGCCGACGATCTTCCAGTAGAGCGCCATGGGTGCCTTGTGGCTGCGCCATTGGATCTCGGCGCGTTGCAGGGCGTCGGCACGGAGGTCGAGGAGGGCGGCTTTCAGGGCCGTGTGGGCGGGGGCTGGCAATGCGGCGAAGCGCGTTCTCCAGGCGGTCTTGAGGTCGCGGTCGGCCTTTCGGATCATGGCGGCATCCGTGGTGCTGGAGGGGAAAGGCGGCGGCGGTGCGGTTCTGTGGCGGAGCGGCGATCAGGGAGTGTGGGCGAGCCGTGAGGGAGCGATCGTGGCGGGCAGACGGGCGTCGGCGATTGCGATGTCGAAGGTGTGCAGCATGCAGCTGTGGTTGGTCGTGTCGTTGTAGGTGCTGACCTTCTTGTGGTGGCCGGCGGTGAGCGACTGGATCGTGTCATTGAGCACGTGGACGGCGTGATCGCGGGCGAGGTGGGCTGCTTTGGGCGGGGACTTGGTGCGCAGGCGGCGGTGCAGGGCGCAGGCAAGGGCGCCCGTGGCGCACCAGGAGGCGGCGTCTTTGTGTTGTGCCGCGACGGGATGTCCGGCGGCGCTGCGAGCGATCGTTCCCTGAGTCCAGGCGTTGGGGTCGCTGATGATCTGGCGTGCGTCTGCAAGGAGCTGGGCCGCGCTGAGTGCGTTTTCGGGCATGGTCGGGTGCCTTTCCGTTGGGGTGGTGTGGGGTGCGGTTGTGTGAGCGGTGGGAGGGGTCAGACCTGGAGCACGGCTTGCAGATCGACCGCGTAGGCGTGGAGGACGAGGCGGTACTTGTGGGTGTGCCTCTCGATGCGGATGGTCTGGCGGGCGTCGGGGTCATGGCATTGCAGAATGGCGAGGGCGTGGTTCCTGGTGCTATGCAGAGGGATCGCGTTGTCGAGGCGGTGGGCGACGGCGAGCCACCAGTCGGCGATGTCGGTGAGCAGGAGTGTATCGTTCGGGTGCTTGCCAAAGGCGAGGGCGCCGTTGCGGTCGAACATGCGGTCGCCGTGGGTGCATCCCCAGATGTCGGGGTGGCGTTCCGCCCATCCCTTGAGCGCGGGGGCGGTGATGAATCCGAGATCGCGGGCAAGCACGTGGGCGCCGTGGTCGTGGATCAGGTGGCGGATGTTGCCGGCCTGGCCGAGTGCCATCATGGTTTGGCCGCCCGTGTCGTCGAGGCTGTTGTCGTCGAGCCATACGACGGAGGGATGGTGCCTGAAGCGGGCAAGGGTGTACCAGCCGGCGTGGCAGGCGGCTGTTCGGCACGCTTGGCGGTGGATGATGCCGACGTCCATGTAGGCGGGCTGGTCGCCGCCGTAGTCGGTGACGGCCGCGCGGAGCCGCGAGACGACGCGGCGGATGGCGGTGGGGGACGGATGGATGGTTCGCATGGTGCATCCTCCTGTGGCGGGATGTTGCGGTTCGGGCTTGGATTGCTCGGGGAACGCGGGCGCAGCCGGAGGGGGCTGGCCTTCCTCCAGGCGGCGTTGTCGTGAGCGGTGGTTGTTGGGGAAGGGAAAGGGGAGAAGGGCGTGCCGGGGGTTGCGTTCAGGACGCCGGCGGGAGCGTCAGGATGCGGCGAGCTTGCGGGTATGTGCCGAGGGGTAGCGTTTTCAGAGCATGTTCAGGGTGCGGTCGAGGATATTAGGGGCTGGTGTATATGCTTGTTGTCGGGAACTTTCGATGAGGAGGGGTGGGACGTGCTGTGTTGATGAAGTCAGGATGTATTGTTGGGTAATTGGTTGCGGTAGTAGGTGATGAGCGCGCGTTGGTCGTCGGTCATAAATTCGCGGCAGGCGGCGATGCGCTCGCGCGTAAATAATTCGTTGGCTTCAGGTTTGCGTTTGCGGGATTTCATGTAAGCCTGTTGGCGCTTGTATATTTGGGTGAGGCCGAGCTCGTCGTAGATAAGTTCGGCGGAATGGTCGGCGGAGCGGTGTAGTCCGCCGGGCATGGGCGGCGGGTCGAGGGCGATCCCGTACCTGTCGGGGTATTGAAGGTTGGCGCTGAATTCGATGATGGAGCCGTAGCTGAAGGCGGCGCTGCCGCGGGCGTGGCTGGGTTTTCCGTTCTCTTCCACGATTTCGTGGATGGCGATGCCGAGAAGGTGCATGGATTGCTTCCTGGGTTGGAGGGGTGCGGGCGGCGTTTGGACCGGGGGTTATCCGACTTACTTGGCGCTGCGGCTTGCGGCGTGGGAAATGGCGACGTCGAAGCTATTCAGCATGGATCGGTGGTTGGTTGCATTGTTGTAGTCGTTTGCTGCCGTGTAGCGTCCTTCGGTGAGTTCGCTGATGGTGCTGTCTAGGATATCACGGGCAAGTTTGCAGGTCTGGTGCAGCGAAACGGGAAGGGCGGAGGAAGCGGCGTAAGGGTCCATGGCGCGGTACAGCGCGGCGGTGGCGCGAAGCTGGCGTGGAAATCGTGCTGTTGGAGGATCGCGCGGATCGTGATGTGGATGATGCACATGGGCGGTGTGTTTCGCTAATGGGTCTCGATCCGCAGGTATGATTCAGGGATCATGCAGGGGTAGGAGCTGGGCTTGTAGACGGCGACGCGGTAGCCGTGGGTGTCGAGGTCCTGGACGCGGTAGTCGAAGGAGCCGGCGGCGATCGTGAGGACGACGGAGAGGGCTTGAGCCCGGGAGCGGCGGTTGAAGTGGGTCGCGTGTTCGGGATTGACGACGGGGAAGATGCGCACGCGCGGGTGGGAGGTTGCGGTGTCGAGCAATGCGGAAGCGCCGCATTCGGGGCACTCACCTGCAGGCATGATGTCGCCGGCGGGGACGCGCTCGGGAAGGTAACGGGGGGCGATGGGTTCGCAGTGGGCGACGGTGCCCTGCCAGTTGCAATTCTGGCAGGTGACGGGACGGTAATCGGGCATGGTGGTGCCTCGCTTCTGCAGGGTGGGTGTGGATCGCTTGGAACGCGTTGGGCGATCAGGCGTCGATTGCGATTAGCTCGCCCCAGGGCGGCTCGGTTTTCCATGGCGTATCGGGCTCGCCGTAGTCGCACCAGACGACGGGGAATGGCGGCTCGGCATCCGGATAGTCGGAGCACTCCATGTCGGTGAAGTAGAGGCAGATTCCGGGCTCGATCGCGTTGCGTTCGAGCCAGGCGAAGCCGGGCCGGAAATCGGTGCCGAGACGGCCCCTGACGCGGATCTCCTCGGGAAGGTCGTCGGGGGCGTATTCGGTGACGTCCTGGAGGGCCTCGTCGACCTGCAGGACGATGATGGAATCGGGCCTGATCTCGTCCACGATCTCCCGCAGCTCGGACCAGAAGACCGCAAGGGCCTCGGAGGAGAGCGAGGCGGAGGTGTCGATGATGAAGGCGAAACTGGAGATGCCTTCGGAGTGGATCGACGGGAGGTAGAGGCCGCTGTCGATGAAGCGGCGGTTGGGGACGGCCCAGGTGAAGTCGTGGTTGGCCGCGTCCGTCATGTAGCGGCGTAGAAGGGTGCGCCAGTCGAGCACACTGGTATGGGCGCCCCGAATGGTCTCTTGAACGCGGCCGGGCGTCTTGCTCTCGGCTCTGGCGATGTTGAGGGCCTGGTGCATGGCCTCGTCCCAGGCCTGCTCCTCGGCGATGACGTCGAGGGGTTCGCTGGTCTGGTCGTTCTGCTCGGTGGCGCGGGAGTCTGCGTCCATGACTTCGCCCGTGCCGCAGGGATCGTGGCTGGGGGGCGCGGACGAGGAGGAGGAGTCGGGTTCGGACTGGTCGGGGGAGCCCTGCGAATGCCGGTCGCGTTGCGCGTCGTCGTCCTGGGCGCTCGGGCCTCCGGCGTCGCCGTCGGCGTCGCTGTCGGCATTGTCGTCCTGGTTGCCCTCGCCATCCCCGTCCTGGCTGTCGTCTTGCCGGTCGGCGTCGTTTCCGTCGTCGCCGGCTTGGCTGTCGGCCTGCCGGTCGGCGTCGTCGTCCGCGTCTCCGTCCTGGTCGTCGTCCTGGTGCTCGCCGTCTTTGCTGTCGTCGTCTTCGCCGGCGTCGGACCGGTCTTGTCGGTCGTCGGCCGGGTCGGATTGGGGTGTGCCGTCGGGGTCGGGTGTGGCCTCGGAATCGTCCTCTTGAGGGGCAGAGGAGAGGCGGTCGTAGGCTTGTTCGACGGAGATGTCGTCCCAGGCCTCGGCGTCGTGAGGGAGCGTGAAGCCGGCATCGCGGATCAGGGAATGGGTGACGAGCTGAGAGGCCTTCTGCCAGCGTTCGTGGTCGCGCTCGTTGCGCCTCGTGTGGTGCTTGAGGGCGCAGGCCATGACGACGCGGGCCATTGCGGTCTCGATGACGTGGGAATCGGTGTTGGCGATCCATTGAGGCGAATAGCGGATTTCGTAGCCGTCGGTGGCCAGAGTTGCTCGAGTGGAGTCGGGGCGAAGCGGGAGCCGCAGGACGAGGCTCCCGAAGAAGGGCTGCTTGCGCAGCAGCTCGGTCACGCAGTCGCTGATGCGAAGCGCGGATTCGCTGTGGCTGCGGAGGGGCATCAGGCGGCCTCCCTGGAGCTTTCCGCGGGCGGCGAGAAGTAGCCCGCGAATTTTTCCATGAGCTCGTCCGCGTCCTGCTTGACCTGGGCGCGGGCGGCCGGGTCGAAGGACTTGGACGGACGAAGGGCGTCGGGGTCGACGTTGGCGATCTTGTCCTTGACCTGCTCGCAGAGCTGGGCGAGCTCGTGGTCGCCGAAGATGTTGAGACGCGGCACGATGTCGACGAGCTCGCGGATGTTGTCGATCATGGAGTTGCGAAAGATCAGGGGCTTGCCGTCGTCGCCGTTCTGCAGGCGCTCGGAGACGCGCTGGATGGCGTCGCCGAAGCGGCGGTAAAGGTCGGCGATGGCGTCGTGCAGCTGTTCCTCGATGTGCTGCTCGATGTCGCGTTTGACGCGTTCTGTGTCGTCGCTGGCGAGCTTCGCGATGAAGTGCTCGGCGTCGGGGACCGGCGCGATGCGGTATCTGATGGCGAATTTGCCCTGCAGCTGTTCCTTCGAGGGGTAGTCCTCGATGTGGAAGAGGGAGCCGAGGTCGATGCGGGCCTGGTCGATATTGTCGTCGTAGTCGTCGATGAAGCGGGCGCGGTGGTGGACGACGCTCTCGCGGAGCTTGTCGAGGGTCGCGGTGTAGTGTTCGTAGTTGGCGACGGTGAGCAGGCGCGAGCCCTTGTCGTCCCACGGCAGCGAGTTCTCGTAGTGCTTGGTGCGGGCTTCGCTCATGAGCGAGGTGAGGTTGGCGAAGGCGCTCTTGGGCAGGAGGCGCTTGTTGTAGCGGCCGGCGCTGGAGGAGGCGTCGTTCTGTGCGGCGACCTGGTTGCTGGCGTCGCGGTCGTAGAGGCGGCCGGACCATGCGGCGATGTGCAGGGCGACGAGCATGGCATCTCGATTGAGGTCCATGGGTGTTTCCTTTCGGGCTCCTGGAGCGTCCGCTTGGGGGACGTCGCTAAGGGGGGTGAGGCTGCTCATGGCCGTTTGGTGGCTGAAGCGCCTGGAGTGTGTGTGTGCGGGACGAGATATCGCCCTGCATTGGGCCGCGCGGCGTCACCAGTCGCAGGAGTCGAGGTGGCGGAAGCGGCCGTCCTCGCAGAGCCAGGTACTGGAGACTGTGCGGTCGCGATAGGTGTCGCGGCGCACGGTGTGGATCGGGCCTTGCAGGGTGGTGGCCACGATCTTGGGAAAGCGCGGGGTGCGGCATTGGCGGGCGGAGGCGGCTGCGGCGTGGCGGTCGGGGAAGATGCGGAGGCGATGGTTGCGTTGAGTGGGCATTGCGGGTCTCCGCTACTGCGTCTTGGTGGCGGCCCAGCGGATGAATCCGGGAGAGCGCTGCAGATCGGGCTCGCGGCGGACGCAGGAGCCGACGAGGGATTCGCCGACTTCGCGGCGAAGCCGGGTGGCGTAGGTCACGATCGCGTCGAAGTTGACGTCGCTCGCCATCTTGTAGAGGGCGCCGCAGAGTGCCATCAGGGCGCTGGCGTTCTCGGGAATGTCCGCGTTCTCGGGGTCGTTCAGGATTGCTTTGGGGTGGGGCAGCTCGCGCCAGACCTTGAGAAAGGCGGTGAATTCGACGGCGGCGGCCTCGCCCACGGTGCCTCGGAAGAGGGAGCGTTCGACTTCGGCGTCGAGGCCGTTGCGGCGCTTGACGATGTTGGAGGCGAATTCCCAGCTGCGCGGCGTCGGAAAGGCGTGCTCTTTGGATTGGGGGTCGAACTGGTGCAGAAGGTCGGGCTCGTACTGGATGAAGAAGAGAACCTCGGGGGCGATCCCGTTGGCGGCGCCCCATTTCAGCCAGTCGTCGACGTCGACGCGGATCTCGAGGTGGACGAGGCGGTTGCTGAGCGGCGTGGGCATGCGGTGTACGACGCCGCGATCGGTCTGGCGGTTGCCGCAGGCGATGAGGGATGCCCCCTCGGGCAGTGTGTACTCGCCGCACTTGCGCTCCAGAAGGAGCTGGTAGAGGGCGACCTGGACCATGGGGACTGCGGAAGGCAGCTCGTCGAGGTTGAGCATCCAGAGGTCGGGGCTGTCGGTGGGCGGCAGGAAGACAGGGGGTGCCCAGCGCGTGCGTCCGTCGTCGTCGCGCCAGGGAATGCCCCGGAGGTCGACGGCGTCGAGCAGGGGTGCGCGGATGTCGCCGTAGCGGCGATTGGAGGCGGCGGCGACCTGCTGGGCGATCATGGACTTGGCGGCGCCCGGGGGGCCCCAGACCATTGTGGGCTGGCGCGCGTCGACGAGGAGAGCGAGGACGTCGGCGATCTCGCTCGGTCGAAGCGTGTAGTCGGCCGAGATGGTGAGTGGGTCTGGCATGGTGTGCTCCGCGTGGGGGAGGTGAGGGCGGCGCGAGGTTCGCTCGGAGGTCTGAGCGGGCTTGCCCGGGTCCGGGCTTTCCGGACTCCTCGTGGGGAGGTGCGCAGCGCCGGTGTGGTTAGCAGAGGTAGGCTTGTAGGTGGTGTTGTACGGCGGCCGTGAGCGCGAGCACGTCGGCGTAGGTACGCTGGTCGTCGTCGTTCCAGACGGTGATGGCGTTGAGGTGAGGTTCGCCGTCCGGTGTGCTCTTTGCGAAGGAAACGGCGTCTATGGCGGCGAGCTCGGTGTAGAGCGCGCACATGGTCTCGGTCGGATGGCGGCTGTCGGAGCTGTCGCAGTGGAGGACCGAGACGGTGTGCATGTGGATGGCGGTGCCGAGGCAGAAGCAGCGGGGGCTTTCGGGGGCGGCATGGCGGAATGCCGGTGGATGGTGCACATAGTCATCGTCGATGACGTGCAAGTGGGTGTCGAATTCGATGACGGCGCCGTTGTCGTCGCGGCCCCATCCTCCCTGGAGCCAGCGCTTGGGGAGGTCGAAGGTCTGGTGGACGCGTCGTGCGATCTCGAGTTTTCGATCGGAGCTGAGCGGGCGCATGGTCAGTCGTCCTCCGGGAACATGATCGTGATGACGGGCTCGCCGGCGTCGCCGGCGCCGATTGCCACGATGGCGTAGTGCTTGCGCGGTGGGCGGTGGCTGTCGTGAAGGTCCTTGCGGATGTCGCGCACGAGGACGCACATGTTGACGCGGTCGGTGTCGGCGCCGCGCCGGGCGTAATAGCGGGCCATCCAGAGGACGTCCCAGAGACGGCCCCGTTCGTCTTGAAATCCCTTGTACCGCTCGGGCAGCGAGATCAGGCGGGTCCAGACGGTGCGGGTGAGCGCGACGGGGATGGTGAAGCCGGCTTCTCGTGCGGTCTCGGAGACGTCGACGAGAATGCCGTCGTCGATGGCCTGGGCACGGCTGTAGGCGTGGATGATCGTGTCGAAGGGGGCGGTTCCGGAAGCGGCAGGCATGGGAGGCTCCTGTGCTGATTGCAGGGGTCTGAGGGTTGATCCTCGGAAGGGAAGGGGCTTATCGCGTTCGTGTGGGGCGGGGCCTTTCGATGGGAACGCCGGTGAGCTCGGGCAAGGGGATGCGGCTCGGTGAGAGGGTGTGCCCGATTTCTGCCTCGAGGGCGGCGTAGCGCTGGTAGAGAGCGGGGCGCAATTCGGCGGCGCGGCGGAGATCGGCGCGGGAGCCGAAGATGCAGAAGGAACACGAGCAGCGGCTGAGGCCTTCTGCGTAGACCGGGTGCGGCGACTGGCCTGCGGCGGCGATGATGCCGAAGACGTCTGCGGTGCCGAGCTCGAAGAGCGGGAGCCAGTCGTAGACGCTGCGGCCGGCGACGCTCATGCGTTTGTTGTATTGCCAGGGAATGCGCTTGGCGCGGTCGCGGCTTTCGTCGCGCCGGATCCCCATTGCGTTGATGAGGCGGCCCTCGAAGCGGGGGTTGGCCTTGAGGTAGCGGCGAAGCTCGCGCTGGATGGGCGTTCGCTTGAGGTCGCCGGTGCAGTATCTCTGGCGAACGCCGGGCCAGAGGCCGCGCTCGGCGACGCGCTGCAGGAGCGTCTTGCCCGATGCCGTGGTGGCGAGGATCAGGGGGATTTCCGGCGGGCTGGTGTCGTGGATGTGGTCAAGCGTGCCGGGCCATTCGGCCTCGCCGAGGGGGGCGTGGACGATGACCAGCTGCGGCAGGGGGACGATGCGGCAGAGCAGGATGGTCATGGCCTGGCTGTCCTTGCCGCCCGATGCGTTCAGGGCGACCAGGGCGCCCTGGCGGATCATCTGCCGGCAGGCGGAGGGGATGCGGATGTCGGGTGCTGGCATGGCGGGATCCCGGTTTGATGTGGCGACTGCGCAGGGCTGGCGCTGGCGCTCGTGCCTCGCTTCGTTCATGGCCTTTGAGCGCGCCTCTACCTCTTCGTCGGGCAGTGCATGACGCCGGCCGAAGGCTGGTTTGAGGGGCATCGCCGGTTGGCTTGGGAGGGTGCGTATGGAAGAGCGCTAGTGAAGTGGGGTTGACTGGCGCGACAGGCGGTAAGTCACTGTGCTAAAGGGGACTCGGAAGGAAGCACGGGAGTTGTGAAAGATGCCGGATTGGGGCGCGGTCGAGGGCGAGGAGGAGGAGGAATTCAGGCTCCCAAGCGTTTGGGATCAGGCGGAGCAGGAGGAGGAAGAGAGCGGTCCGGCGGAGCCGGCGGTCGATGGGCCGCTACGCGGGATGTGGAAGGAGAAGGGGGCCGGCAGGAGGGGCGGGGGCGCTCTTCCGGCGGTGCCTTATCCCTTCGGAAATCTCGAGGCGGCGGTGCGGGCGGTGTCGGTGCTGGATGAGCGGCTGGCGGACAGGGGGGCGAGGAAGCGCTGGAGCGCGGCGTTGCGCCGTAGCCAGGCGGCGGATCATGGGCGGCTCTGCGGCTTCCCGGTGGATGTGGCGGATGCGTGCCTGGTCGAGTTCGATCCGTTGTCGGGCGGGCAGAGCCGTTTGAACGGAATGTGGGTCGTTGCGCGGGGCCTGAAGGCGGCGGGACTGGTTCAGAAGAGGGCGTGCGGGCTGCCGCCGGATGCGGAGGCTGCGTGCGCTGTTGGAGAGGCTGCTCTCGGGCGCTGGGGAGTCGAGGAGGCGGAGGGGGCTGCCGAGGTGTGCGGAGAGTGGCGTTCGCTCTCGGAGGCGGGTGAGAGGGGGCTGTTGGCGTTCGCCCGGGCGCTCTCGCTGATCGGAGGGTGGCCGGGTCTGGATGTCGAGGAGCGGGCGGTCGTGATGGGGGTGATGGCGCCTTGGTTGGGGCGTGCCTTCGTGCCGACGCGTCGGTGCAGCGTGTACTTGATGCGGGAGCTGGTTTGGGCGCCGGCGCAGTGGGAGAGCAGCGCGCGTTCAGGCGGTGCGAGGTGGGTGGCGATGTGCCTTGAGGGTGTGGGTGCGTGCGCGTTACGCGGCCACAACGTGCTGCGGCAGCTGGAGGTTCGCTACGGTCTGGCCGTTAAGGCCTCGCCTGCGCGGCGCAAGAGTCATAGCTATCGGAAGGGCGTGGACTTGCTGTTCGAGTGCCCGCTGGTTGATGTGGGGTTGGTGATGCGGGCTCTGGGGCTGAGCCGGGCGGGAGCGCAGCGGCTGATCGGCGATCTGGTGGGGGCCGGCGTGCTGCGGATGTCGAGCCGCGGCAGGGGCAGGCGTTACGATGCGTGGCAGATCGGCGATGTGGGCGGTTAGGGCGCCATGCACTTTCGTCATGCGGGGGGGTCCTCGGGCGGA
Organism: Dehalococcoidia bacterium; assembly: GCA_965262385.1. Taxonomy (GTDB): domain Bacteria; phylum Chloroflexota; class Dehalococcoidia; order Lucifugimonadales; family CATOSD01; genus CATOSD01. The sequence goes on from CBDHFB010000011.1 coordinate 292,585, forward strand.
TGGGCGGGGCGGGCCTGGCTCTGTTCGCTTTTGCTTTCGACGGTCGTGAAGACCGCGGAGGCGAGGCATTTCCACTGATCGCGGCTGAGGTCGACGTGGCTGTTGAGGGTATCGCACATCGTGTCTGCGGTATCGAGGCTTGGGGCCATCAGGTCGGTGCCGGCGCAGAAAAGGTCCCCGTGCGAGTTCTCGAAGACGACATAGATGCGGTAGAGAAGTCCCTCGATCGGAGTCTCATAGGGGGCGAAGGCGAAGCGGGTGCCGGGGTTTATGGTGGGTGGATAGTTGGGCACGGTTTTGGCTCCGGGGTTGGGGGCGGGCGCGTTCGGCGGCGGGGTCAACGGTCGGGGTCGGGATTGGGGGCTCGAGGGCGGCAGCTGGGATGGGCGACGAAAGGCGGCGGGATTGTCGCTGAGGCGGCGGCGGCTCGGTCGGCGGTGAGCAGGTCGCGGCCGAGGATGCGAAGGGCTGTAACGACGTTCTCGATATGGGAGCGGTGTCCGGGATCGAGCAGTTTTCGCACGACAGACTCGCTGACGCCCATGCGGGAGGCAAGTGCGACTTGGGTGATGCCTTGGTTCCGGATCGCAGTGTAGAGGGCAAGTTTGGCTGCAAGAAGAGGGGGGACCGGGATGGAGTCCTGGCCCGGTAGCGCGGCGCTTGGTACTGGAATGTGCTTGCGGTCGGCGATGCGACCGCTGAGTGCGACGATCAATGCGTCTTCAGCCATGTCGAGCGCGGAGGGGCGGTCGTCGCCGCAGGTGAGGGCTTCCGGGAGGTCGGGGAAGAAGATGGAAAAACCATCTTCATCTTCAGGTTCGAGAATGCAGGGATAGGTGTAGTGCATTAGAATTCCTCCTTGGGAATTTTCAGCTCCTTGAGCATAGCCCGGAAGATGGCGCGTTTGAGCTCGCCGCGCTGCACGAGAGTGTGCCTGTCTCCGAGGTAGATCCTGGAATGGCTGCCCTTTCCATAGCGTTTATCTATGCGGACGGTGAGGCCTGTCTTCCTGGCGTATCGTTTCGTCCTTCTGATGAACTCGGCTCCGTTCATGACAGGGCACTAGGTTTGAAACGAGCGATTGTCAACGAGATTCGCGGATAAATGAGCGAATGTGGAGGGCGGGATGCAGAGAGGGTCTTGGGTCGAGGCGTGAGCTTCGTTGTCGAGCGTCTCGGCGTCGGCGTCGAGAGCGTGGGCGTGGGCTTCGGACAGTTCGAGGACGGCGCGTAGCAGATCGGCCTCTTCCGGCGTGAAGCGCAGCCCTCGGCCGGCGGCCGCGGCCCGGTTGATTCGGCGAATGAGCGCAGTGGCGCTGGTCATGAGCTTCTCCGCTCGGTGATGTTCGGCGAGCTGGAGGCGCTGTACCGGTGTCGTCTCCACGTCTCGCACTCTGCGGGCTCGGGTGTCACGAGCTTTCCTTTGCCTCTGCGAGTTGTGCCGGGGTGTGTTGTGGCTCGGTCGACGGTGGTGCTGCCCAGATAGGGCTTGTGAAACGGGTGGCGATGGTTCCGCAGGCATGGAGGAGTTGGAGGACTGTGGCTGGCGGCGACGGGCCTCGATCGGGGGTTGTGGGATGTTAGTGTTAGTGTTAGCGTTAGTGTTATCGCTAGTGCTATCAGTAACGTCAACGTTTTCGCTAACAGTAGCGATAGCGATATTGTTAGTGATAACGTTATCGGTGGGAGGTGGGCCATGCCCGTGATCTCTTTCGTAAGCTCGAAGGGCGGGGTCGGGAAATCGACCGCGGTTCTTGTGTTGGCAGCGGAGTTTGCGCGCGCCGGCGCGTCTCGCGTGGCTATCGTGGACGCGGATCCAAATCAGCCGCTTGCCGCCTGGGCGAAGCTTCCGAACAAGCCGGCACAGGTTTCTGTCGTGGGTGGCGTGACCGAGGAGACGGTGATCGACGTGATCGATGCAGAGGCGGGGCAGGCTCCGTTCGTCCTGGTCGATCTGGAAGGCACGGCTTCGTTGGTGGCGGCCTACGCGATCAGCCGTTCCGATCTGGTGGTGATCCCGTGCCAGGGCTCGCATCTGGACGCAAAGGAAGCCTCTAAGGCGGTGAGGCTGATCCGCCGCAACGAGCACGCCTTTCACCGCAAGATTCCTCACGCGGTGCTGGTGAATCGGTGTTCGGCGGCCTTCGTGACGAAGGGTCTCAGGCATATCCTCGGCGAATTCGAGCGTCATGCGGTGCCGGTGCTGAGCACCCAGCTGATGGAGCGGGAAGCGTTCAAGGCTCTGTTCGCCATCGGTGGCAGTTTGTATGAGCTGACCGCGGAGGACGTTCGCAACCCGCAGTCTGCCCAGGAAAACGCGCAGGCCCTGGCCCGGGAGGTCTTCGCCCGGGTGCGGGGGGACGTGGCTGAAGAGGGGGCAAGGCCATGAATCGGCGGACATCGATCGGGCTTGACGAAGACGATCGGCCGCTCGATGTGAGCGAGGTGGTGGCCAAGCCGAGGGCGGTGTCGTCGGCGCCGGCGGCGGTTCGCGGTATTGCCGCATCGGAGGGCTTCCAGGGCCGAACCCAGCAGAGGCCGCGTTACTCGCGGTTCACCGGGCGGACCCAGCAGTTCAATGTCCGGATAACGGTTCAGACCCGCTCCGAAATCTACGCGATCGCGGACGAGAACCGCTGGGGCATGGGCGAGACCATGGAGAAGCTGGTCGAGGCATTCCGGGCCCGTTCCCTGTAGCGTGGCGGCGGCCGCAGCGTTCGGTGCCGGCTTGCATGCGCAAGCGGTGCGGCGGTGCATAAGCGTTTTCAGTTCGTATCTGGTGCACGCAGCCCGTAGACCTTGGGTCCGAGGTCGAGCACCCCGCCGGCGGCGATCTCGCGGGTGATCCAGCGCAGGTAGCCGCCGGGCTTTCTGACGCCTCCCTGCCGGTGTTTGGCGGCGATGACGGCGACGGCGACGGCGGCGCCTTCGCGCGAGATTTCGTGGCAGGCTTGTCCCCAGGCGTTCTGGCTGATGCCGAGGTGGGGCAAAAGCGCGTTCGCGCTGTCAACGATATCGCGCCAGCGGGTTTCTTCTTGAGGTGAGACGGTCCATAGGGCTTCCGCCAGGGGGGGCGAGGCTTCGGTGAGCATGGCAGGGCTGATTCGGTAGGCGCGGAGGTGGGCGTGGACGCGCTCGGGGGCTGTTGCCGGGGGGGTTGGATGGGGTGCAGGGTCTGTGCGGTCCGCGCTGAGGTCCGGCGGCCGTATGGGTGGAGTATCGGGGCTGCTTTCACGACGACTTTCATTGGCAGCACTACATGGTTTTTCCCGGAGGGCTGGAAGGTTTGTTGAAGTTATGGGTGAATCCTGGGATTCGGGGTAGGGCGAACCTTTTGCTTCTTCGGTGCTCTTTGTTGGGGGGGCGGCGAGGTCCTGGAAGGTTCGCAGGCAGGCTAGGTGCAACTCGTCGAGCTGAGTGAGCAGGGCCTGGAGGCGATTGTTGTCGGTAGCCTCAAGGGCGGTAAGGCCGAGGTGGTGGGCTTGCTTGGACCAGTCGTGCCAGGGCTGGGGATCGTCTGGGTGGAGCGCGATCGCCGCTGCGCAGATCTGTTCGGTCTTCTGGCGCGCGATGGAAGCGAGGCGGCGGAGGCTCTTGCATTGCTGGTAGACGGCTTCGGCTGCGTCTGCGGCCGCGCAGAATTCCTCGTAGCGCGCTGCGAGGGGGCGTAGGTCGATGCCGTAGGCGGTGCGGATGCGGCCGTCGTCATCGCGAACGCCGTAGCGGCGCCGGGATGGGCTGTCGTGGAAGGCGATGAGGCTGGCTTCGTGAAGTCCGGCGAGCTGCACTTGGATGGTGCGTTCAACGGTGCCGAAGATGTGGCAGAGGCGTGAGTTGCTCGGCCAGACGATGATCGGTCCGCCTTCCCAGTCTTGCGGCTGCGTCAGGGAAATCAGGTAGTCGAGCAAGGCGAGGGTCTGCGGGCCGTGTCCGATGAAGGGGGCGGCGCGCTTGAATGCGCCGGAGGCCTCGGCGCGGGTGGGATACCGGGTTCGCTTGGCGTAGTCCTCGGCGAGCTTGTTGGTGCGTAGCGATCCCGTGCCGAGCTTGCGTATGCCGCTCGGGTGGCGTTGTGGTTCTGCTGCACTCATGGTCGTCGGCTCCTGCCGTTTGCGGGAGCGTGCGGACAGACTCCTCCTGTGGCGCTGCGGCGCTTTTCTTGTTGACCGGTCCGGTGGAGTGCCTTAATGTGCAGCAGGCTTAGGCACTCAGTTGGTCAGGCTTGCCCTAATATTTGTGCTGCTGCGGCACTTTAGGGGTTGCTTCCGGCCAATCGGTTATGGAGAAGACCCGGGCAATGCAATGCCCGGGCTTTTTCATGCCTGCTTGCTCGTCGCGGGTGTCCTCCCTTGTGGAATTGCTATGGCGGCCGGCGCTAGGGGCTCGTGGCCCGGTAGCGACGGCCGGGTGTGATCGAGGATCGCGCAATCGCTTTTCGGCGCGCTATGGCACTGCGACCGGACCGAGGAAGAGTGCATGGTTGGCGCGGCGCGCGGCAAGATATGCGGGTGCTGGGCGCGGCGTGGGAGCCGGTCCTGGGCGGTGTGCAAGCGTTCATGGAGCGTGCGTGGGATGCTGCATCGGATGACGCACTTACCATAATTCCGGGCGATGGCAAGAAGGTCGAGCGATGGCCGGATCGAATATTGGGTGGCGTTCATGGCGCTTTGCCGGTCGTCTGCGAGCTGGGGAAGCGGGCGCAATTCGGCTGTGGCGCGTGAGCGCTTTTTTTGCTTGACGGGTGTGTGGGAGGTGGTTAGGGTGCCCTTGGATTTCAGAGGCACCACCACCACCACCACCCACACCGCTAGGGAGTACCCGCTCCCTGACCCGCCAACCGAGAAGGCCCGGACACTCGCTAGTGCCCGGGCCTTTTCACGTCCGCCTGGTTGTGCTCGCGTTTCTGACCCTCCGAATTGTTTTTGGAACTGTAGTTTGAGGCCGGCGCGATGGATGTGCGGCCAGGCCGCTTTCTGTCGTCTTCTGCGCGGTTCTGCGGGATCGCGCGCTTCCGGTGCGAATGAGAATGTAGCGGGCGGGCGGCAGAGCGCGCAGGCGTTTTGCTTTTGTCTTCAGGCGCTTAGCGTCCGAATGCGCGGGTGTTTTCATGGCCGCCACGTCGAGACTCGAATCGTTGATGGCGTTTGGGCTTAGCACAGTTCGGGGCGTTGGCAACACGATTGCCGCGGTGTTGCAAGCGCTTGGGGCGGTGGGGATGGGGCGGGAAGGGGGTGCGGAGGAGCGTCTGGCGAGGGAGTGCGAAGGCGCTGGGTGAGGTTTGGCGGCGGATGAGTTGAGGTCGGCCGGGAAGGGGTGGTGCAGGAGGCGCGGGTCGGTCGACTCGCGCCTCCTGCGGGGCGATGGGCGCTTTAGCGTGTGCCTCCGAATGCGGCGGAGAGGTCGTCGCGCTGCAGGGTGCCTCCCATGGCCTGGTGTTCGGTGCCGAGGAAGGCGCCGGTGACGATGCCCTCGTCGCCGCCGGTGCGGGTGAAGGTGTTGCCGCGCCCGTTGATGTCATAGCTGAGAGTACCGTTGCTCCAAGTTGCGCCGCTTCCGATGGTGTCGGGCGCTTGTCCCGCGCTCCAGTGCTCGAGGTTGGTGAATTGCAGGTCGCCGTCGAGTGTATCGAGGGCGATGCTCAGATCGGCGGCGCCGGCGACGGGTTGGGCTAGCGGCGTGAAGCCGAGCAGGCGGCCGGACCAGGATGCATTGCCGGAAAGCGCCGTGTTGTCCGCGAGGTCGGTCAGTGGTGCGGGACCGGTGGCCCAGGGCTGAGGGAAGCCGTTTCTGAGAGCGACGCCGAAGGAGACGTCTTCGCCGTGGGTGGAGAATTCGCCGAGAAGGTGGGTGGAGGTCTGGCTCCAGGGACCGAGGTCCTCGGCGAGGGAAGCAACGGTCGAGCCGGGCTGGAGGCGGCTGTAGATGGCGAGAAGAGCCTCGCGGTCGAGGGGGTAGATGAGATCTGCGAAGCCGTGGTGTCTAGCCATGACGGTTTGGGCCTGGAATGGGACGGTGGCGGGGGATTACATAGTGAATTTGACACGCCCTGAATCGAAAAGGCGGCAGCGCTGCCGCCTTTTCTGAGGAGCGCGTGGAACGTCAAGCGTTCTTCACCACGTCTATCGCGACTGAGAGCTTCCCGGTGACCGTTCCGCTGAAGGCTATGTCGAGAGGGATTGTCTTCGGTGGACTTGGCGACGGCTCACTCCTTTCGTGCGCGCTGTAAAGGACTAGCCAGCTCGGGAGACCGTAAGCGAGGAAATATATGAGCTCTCGTCGGTACATTTTCATCGTTCTGCCCTCATGGTTCCAGTGAGGGCGACCTACTACGGCCGCCAGGGGCTTGCCAGCCAGGCTGTGTCCGACAGATACCGAAACCCGCGGCGGACCGGATCGTGTTCACGCTCCGCGCGCTGCCGAGCTTCCTCATTCGCTTGGTCGATGATCGGCTGGAGATAGCGGTCAACCAGCCAGTCCAAAACCGTGTACGAGGGCTTTTCGACAACCTGCATGTCTGGCTCCTTCCGTTGCGGAAGGGCTTGCCAGCACGGTGCTCTGAAGGTAGGAGTATCTCGCTGTCAGAGCATCGCGGGTGTGCCGGCAAGCTGTTCCCGCGATTGAGCGCCGCCCCTCGACCGGGCGGCGTTCGCTCTTCTAGACTCGGGTCTTCATGCGATCAAGCTGCAGCTACAGGGGATCCCCGCAGCCGAAGACCCTGGTGTGCCGTACCTCGGTGGTTGCGCCGGGCCGCGCAATGAATATATGAGCCAATAGGCACATCGCTGTGCTAGCGTGCGAACGCAACCCTTGGGAGAAGGCCGATGCCTATCAGCGCGGCGCCACATGTTGACTGCAACCGAATCGGCCGGATGGTTGTCGAGGCCATCGCCCCGCTCCGACAGGATGTGGCCTCGCTCAAGACCGACGTCGCCGAACTGGCTCAACCGCACCACATGACGGACCCTTTCCATAGGAGAACCCCATGAGACCGATTCTCGTCGCACTACCGGCGCTGGCTCTGCTTTCGGCGTGTACCGCAGCCCCGGCGGTGATCGCGGACTTGGAGTCGGACAAGGTAGTCGTGCAAGGTGGGCTGGGTACAAGCGACCAAGCCATACTGGACAAGGCCCAGGAAGGATGCGGAATGCACGACCGCGTTGCGCGCTCGCTGAGCACCACGTGCCTGGATAACTATTGCATCCGCAAAAATGTTCTCTTCGCCTGCGTGGAGAATTAGTGTTCCTGCCACGGCCTAGTATTGGTGAGAACTTAAAGAAGTAACTGCCCAGGTCTGATTCGGCCGAGCACTCACACTTGATGGATTGCTGGTTCTGGTTTGGTGGCGCTGACTCGAGGTTTCAGAAGCGCAGTTGCGGGATCAGCTGGATGGGATCGGGGTGCGCCAGGGTTTCGAGGACATTCCAGCCTTGCTTTCGGGCGGTAGCGATGACGGAACGCAGGTTGGCGAAGTCGCATGCGCCTTGCATCGAACGGAAGCCGCCTGAGATTTTCTGGCGCAGCTTGCCCATTCGGAGGTCGCGCTCGGCCTCGTTGTTTGAGAACGGAGTTCGCAGGTCGGTGAGGAAGCGCAGGCACCCTTCCTTGTACTTCTGGAGCCGGCGCGCGAGGTTGTGACCGATGCGGCGCTTTTTTCGTCCGCGCTTTCCGCTCTGGAGCGGCGGCATCTCTTCGTGGGAGGCGATGGCCCGCTCGAGGATGCGTTCCCAGGCTTGCGAGATGCGGGCCACCAGTGAGGCGGGCACGTCGCGGTCGTTCTCACGGGCGAAGCGGGCGGCTCTGTGGGCGCGGGTGAGGAGCCGGTGCGTGCTCGTTGCCCAGTCTTCCTTCTCGATCTCGATCAGGGCCTGGAGCTCACGCAGGTGATGGGCGTTGCAGGCCCCGTGGCGCACGCCCTCGAGAGCGAAGTAGGAGGCGTAATCGTCATGGATGACGATGCCATTGAGCTCCTCGTCGAAATGGCCACGCCCGGTGGCGATGCGCAGGATGGTCAGCAACGGGGTACACAGCACATGGAGCCAATGGGTCCGGGCGGCGATGCGTATGCCGGTCTCGTCGAGGTGTTTGACCGGGGCTGCGGTGCGGATGATCTTTGCGACACGATCGAGGAAGCCCTCGAAGCGCCGGGCGGTGCGCCTGCCCATGGCGGCGATTGTGGCTGTTGAGAGCTTCACCGCGAAGAGGTCGCTCATGACCTCGGCGACGCGCTTCTCGGGAATGAACTGAGCGTGCAACAGGTAGGTCACCCACGCGGTGATGCGCGGCCCGTACTGGACCGGGGCTCTCACGCCGTTCGGGAACACGGCTGTCGTCACGGTGCCGCAGGCGGCGCAGAGGCAGCGATGACCGCGATGTTCGGTGACCTCGAGGGGCTGCGGCTCGGGCACATCGAAGACCTGCCGACAGACGGGGTCCCCGTGACGGTCAGCGTCCGACAGCGGCGCGCCGCAGCCTGCACAGGCGGACGGATCATGATCCACGAAGTGGTCCGGGTTCTCGGTCCGCGCCAAGGTGGTTCCCTTGTGGCCCGGCTGGCCGCCACTGGGCTTGGCGGACTTGCCGCGTTGGCTGCGGGTGCGCTTCTTCTGGGTTCCGCTCTTCTTTCCCAGGCCGTCGCTGGCTGGCGGCTTGGAGCTGGTGGTGCTGTCGAGCGCGGCGCTGCGCTCGAGTTCGGCGATCCGTTCGCGCAAGCTGGCGTTCTCCCGCTCGAGCGCGTCATTCTCCTTGACCAGCGCCGCGCTCAGGCGCAGCAGCCTCTGGCCCCATTCCCGGATGGCTTTGACGGCTGTCATTGCCAGGGATTGTGGGGTGAGAAGATCCTGCAGGCACGCGAAGGCCTCGTCGTGGGCGGCGAGGTCCTCGTGCCAGCGCGACACTGTCACGGATCCTCGCCGGCCTCGACGGCCATGATCGCGGCCAGCACCGCCAGGCGTTCGCCCGCCGGCATGGCCTCGTAGCGCCGGCCCCAGTTGGCCGCCTTGCGCTTGATGCGCTGGCGGTCGGTGAAGTTCCGGCCCGCGTAGCTCGCCCAGTGCACCCGGTCGGGCGCGAAGTTGAACCACACGACCTCGGTTCGCACCTGGGCCTGGGTCGTCACCTGCAGCGCCAGCCGGCGCCAGCCCGCCAGCAGCTCGTCATAGAGCGCAGACGGGTGGCCCGAGACCATCACCTGGCAGGGCAGACCCTTGAGCAGTTCGAGGAGCGCGACATGGTCGGCCTCCTCGTACTCGAAGCGGTAGCGCTGCGACGAACGCCGGGTCGCGTGCAGATAGGGCGGATCGCTGTAGACCAGCTCCGGGCCCAGGAACGGGAACGATGCCAGAAAGGAATGGGCGCAGCCGTGCACCAACTCCACCGGGTACTCGCAGCCAAAGGCCTCAAGCGCCCGCCCGTCGAGGTCGATCCCGATCGAGCGCACGGCCGGCGGCTTGCGCTTCATCAGCGCCCCGCCCCCCAAGTGGCTCTCGATATAAGCAGAGTGCGGGGGCATCAGCGCAATCAGCGCCTGGCACAGACCGGTCGTCGCCTTCGATCCGAAATACCCCACCGGCTGCTCCTCTCATACGAGAGTGCAACCCATAGGCGCGCGCGCCTATACAGTCAAGCGCTCATCAACCACGCGCTGCACCAACGGCGAAACGGTGCCGCTGGCGAACAACTTCAGGACGAAGTCAGGCTTGGGGTACCTGGGTAGTCACAAGAATTCGGCCAGAATCGCCCCGATCAGCCGACCTTCTTTACATTTCCGCCCACGTGCGCGGCGGAGGAACGGTTGTCGCCGGAGGCAGGTTGGGGTGGCCCATGACATCCCCGGTCGAGCTCCTGGTGAGCGCCCCGGTCTCGCGTTGTGGGGAGCTGGCCGAGTGTCGTTTGGGGAACAGCGCGTCAAGCCGCTATGCGGCTCCTACGCTTCGCTACGGCCCTTCGGGTGACCCGCTGTCCCCCAAACGACGGAGTGCTGCCATGGCCGTAAGCGGAGCTTTCGGCCATGGGCCGATCGCTCGACGCATCCTTCGAGCCCGTGCAGTCGGGCAAAGTTTACGATTCCTGCCTTGGGCCGTTCAGGAACCATTTCGGGTCGAAAGTTGACAAAGTAAGGAATCGCAAAAAATGAAAGCCCGCAGGATGTTAACCCTGCGAGCTATACATTTCCAACATAGGGCCGCCTAAATGCGGATGCGCTCGACGTCATCGATCGTGACGGCTTGCGAGCGGCGATCGTAGAGCCGTGTGGTCTTCGGATCGCTGTGGGCGGCCATCTTCTGGGCCTCCTCGAGCTTGGCGTCGGGGTGCTCGAGGTAGGCGGTGATGCCGGTTCCCCGAAACGTGTGGCAGGAAACGGCCGTGTCGATGCCGGCAGCGCGTGCGCGGCGGCGGACCATGTACCAGGCCTCGGTTCGATTGAGGCGCCGGCCGCTGAGGCCGCGCCGATCGCGCGCCATTGTCTGGAAGAGGGGAATTTTGGGGTCCGGGCCGAGGCCGGCGCTAGTGATGTAGGAGACGAGGTGCGCATCGAGAGTGTGATGACAGGGCATGAGGTGGCGCTTCCCGCCCTTCTCGGTCAGGCGGATGTTGAGGCGGTGCTGTTCGCGGAAGAGGTGGCCGACGTCGAGCGCGAGAGCGGCGCCGATGCGGGCGAAGGAATAGATCATGAGGGAGATGAGCGCGCGGTCGCGCTGGCCCGAGACGGTATCGTCGGGGATGCTGGACAGCAGGACCCGGGCCTGGTCAACGGTCAGCACTGGTGTGGTGCCGATCTTGACGCTGTGTGAGGGTCCGCGAACGAATGCGGCCGGGCTGGCAGGGAGGACCTGGCCGATGACGAGCCAGTCGAAGAGCTTTCGGAGGGCGGCGAGCTCCTGTTTGACGGTGGGGGCGGAGACTTGGGCAGCCCGGCCTTCGACCCAGGCGGCGACGTGGATGGGCTCGATCCGGACGAGCTGGTCGACGCCGGCGGCGCTTTGGCACCAGCTGAAGAAGCGCGTCGCGGCGCGGGCGTAGGCGGCGCGCGTGTTGGCATTGCGGAGCTGGGCTGCGAAGAACTCGAGGTAGCGCCTGGAGGCCTGCGGGCCGTCGTTGTGGATGAGGGCCGGAAGGAGGGCGCTACGGGATGTGTGCAGCGAGAGCGCGGGCAGGGAGCGCCGCGTGGTCGCCTCGCCGGGGCCGGGCCCGCTGTTGCTGCCGGCGGGGTAGGGAAGCGGCGCCGTGTCATCTGTCATCGAAATGCTTCCGTATGGCGGTTCGGAGATTCGCGCCGGCGGCGCGCAGCGCGGCAGAATGATGACTGGCGGCCGGTGACAGCTTGGGCGTCTGGTCGAGGCACTGGCCGATGAGCTCCCTGAGCGCGAATATCTGTGCCAGCGACAGAGTGACGGTGAGGGGCCGGTGCATGTGCTCGTCGGTCATCGCGGCTCCTGTGCGCCCGGGCGTCGGCCGAGGAGGCGGCGGAGGCTGCCCCTGGCGCCGGCGGCCGGTGTCGCAAGGGCAGTCTGCTCGAGCAGCGCCATGAGGCGATCGCGGTGCTGGCGGAGGTCTGCGTTCTCGGCGCGAAGCAGGGCGTTCTCGGCTCTCAATTGGGCCGTCTCCAGCATGTCGCCGATACTTTTGGGAGACGTCTCGCGGTGCGGGTCCGGTTCGCCGAAGACGCGCTCGAGATCTGCGCCCTCGATAATCGCCTGGCCGTTGTCGCCCGACTCTACGGGAAGAGCGCCGGTCTTGATCTTCCGGTAGATCGTGGCGCGTCCCGCGTAGCCTGCGCGGGACGCCTGGTTGACGGTGATCCTAGCCATGTCGCGACTCGTCTCGCGAAGCGTGACGGGTCTGTATCGGAGACGGTCTCGTGATGCAAGCAACGGGGAGGTAAGACGAGGGGCGGGAGTACTTACGTATTGCTAAAGGTAAGGCAAAGGGGTAGTGTACAAGGCGAACGGAGGTGCTGTCATGCTCGAATTTTCTGTTACGAAGAAGGGACAAACCACGCTCCCGAAGTCTGTCCGGGAGACGCTGGGTGTGGGCGCCGGCGACCGCGTCCGCTATCTCATCCTGGACGGGGAAGTGCGCATTTTGCCTGTGCGACCCATTCATCGCTTGTTCGGCGTGCTTGAGCACGACGGGCTCCCTGTAACGCTGGAGCAAATGGAGAAGGCCGTGGCTGAGGGGGCGCAAGAATGATCGCCGTCGATACAAACGTCGTAGGAAACGCTCTGTAACTGTATAACTAGCTAATATAGCAGCGTTTTTCCAATTTTCCCGCTGGACCGATTTAAGCTCCGAAAGCATCCAGGGAGCGATCCGAATCCGAAACCGCGCGCTGCGGTGCGGGCGCATGCGCCCGCATGACTCCATACCGTCGGCGGCGATGGGCCGGGTAGGAGGGGTCGTTACCCTTTCAGGAACCCGAGCAAGGCGTCGGACGGGCGGTACGGACCAGACGGTGTGTCGACTGGCCTCGTCGTTGCCATTGCCTTTTCCTTGATTCTCAGATCGGCGTGGAGATAGATCCGCGTCGTCTCGACGGATTCATGGCCAAGCCACAATGCGATGACGGCGCTGCCAACGCCCCGCTGAAGAAGCTCCATTGCCGCGGAGTGTCGCAAGCAGTGCGGGCTCACCCGGTTGCGCTTCAGCGTCTGGCAGCGATCGGATGCGAGTGCCACGTACTTGCGGACAATACGCTCGACCACGTCGCGGCTGAGGCGTGTGCTCCGGTTGCTCACGAACAGCGGCTGGTCCCCCGCCGCCGAACGCTCATCGAGCCAGCCCCGGAGCACCTTCGCCGGGCGCGAGACGGTCACCGTGCTGGTGCCGGCGGTCGCGGGGCCGGCCTGGGAGGTCGGCAGCGGCGGGGTGGCATCACCCGGGCCGGGGCGCGGTATCTGGAGGACATGGCGCGCACGGTGGCGGTGACGCTGCTGACGCTCACGCCCGAGAACGCCGGCCATGTCCGCCTCGCCCCCCTGCGGCGGCGAGGGTTCCGGCGTCGACGGCGATGCCGAGTGTTGTTTTCCGGTCTATGCGGATAGGAGCACGGGGTATTTTTTCACATTGATTGGTTGGCGGATTTCCCGGGGCGGTGGCCGAGTGCGGGAAGGACGGTGCCCGCGGCGCTTCTTTTCATCCTGAGCAAGATCCTCATTGCTGTTGAAGCGGTGGAGCGGTGGGCGCGAGATCGTCGAGTGTGGTCAGGCGGTGGGCAAGCGTCAGCTTGTCCAGCGGCTGTCCACACGGTCCGCAGGACGGCGATCGGTCCGCAGGACGCGTCCACGGCTTCACCGCTTGGCGGCGCCGGGGAGCGTCCCTAATCTCGGCCTCTCGCTGAACGACAGAGAGAGGCCCGGGGGACTCAACTCCCGCCGGGCCGTGGCCGGTGTGCAGCTTCGTTATGAGACGGGGCTTACCGGCGAGGAATACGTTAGGGCCGAGGCGTGGCGCGAAGCAAGGCTTGAGCGCTGCCCGAATCACCCGCACGGCGGATGTTCTGTGGCAAGCCACGGCACCTACGGGCGGAAGACCCCGCCCGGCGCGAAGGTTCCTCGCTGGTATTGCCGTGAGAGCCATACGACGATCAGCATGCTGGCGGACTGTCTGTCGTCGCGGCTGCCGGGCACGCTCGATTCGTTGGAAGCGGTTGTGGTGGCGGCGGAGGAGGCCGGCAGCCTGGAGGAGGCGGCGAACGAGGTGCGCTGCCCCGAGGACGATGACGCGATCGAGCTTCCCGGCGCCCTGCGTTGGCTGCGCCGGCGGCTGGATCTCGTCTACGACGTGCTTACCCGTGTCATCGGCCTGATCCCCGGCAAGCTCGCGGGCTGCGCCGCCACCATGAGTGCGGTGCGCGAGCGGCTCGAGAGCGACAGCGCGCTGATGGCGCTGCGCGGCCTGGTCGCCGGGCAACTCCGGACGCTGCCCGCGCCTTTGGGCTTCCAACCCCACGGAATCGACGTGAGGAGTCGCAAACCGCAGTTCCAACAACGGGCGGGGCCTGATCCGCCTCCGCAGAGCGCATAGCGTCATGGTCCCGGAGCCGAGGAGCTCCACGAACGAGGACCTGACCGTGAACGACCCAGACGACGACCTTCGCCAGCAGATTGCGCTCTTCCGATACGGCCTCATCGCCGATCTGGCGCATCTGCCCGTGGGCACACCGGGCACCGGCGCGACGATGCGCGCCAAGGCCGAGAAGACCTACACGATCCCCGGGACCACTCGAACCCGGGTCGCTGCCGAGACCATGCGCCACTGGATCAACGACTACCGGCGCGGCGGCTTCGAGGCGCTTTATCCGAAGCCCCGCACCGACCGTGGAAAGCCCCGGCGGCTTCCGGCCGAGGTCGCCGAGCGCCTCATCACGCTGAAGACCGAGAACGACGCATTGTCGGTCCGGGCCATCATCCAGAAGGCTCAAGAGGAGGGGATCGATCATCCGCTCGCCTCGTCGACCGTGCACCGCCTCTTCAGCCGCGAGGGCCTGTTCGACAAGAAGCCGCCTGACGGGGCCGATCGCCGCCGCTTCGCCTTCAAGGACGCCGGCGAGCTGTGGATGAGCGACGTCATGCACGGGCCCAAGGTCCGGCACGGCCGCAGCCGGCGCAAGACCTACCTGATCGCCTTCATCGACGATGCCACCCGCGTCATCCCCTTCGCTGCCTTCGCCATGGCCGAGAACGTCCAGGCCTTCCTGCCGGTGTTCAAGAACGCGCTGATTCGGCGCGGTCTCCCGGCGCGTCTTTACGTTGATAACGGAAGCGCCTACCGCTCCCGTCATCTCTCCCTGGTCTGCGCGAAGCTCGGCGTTGCGCTGATTCACGCCAGAGCGTTCCAACCAGCGGGAAAGGGCAAGATCGAGCGCTTCTTCAGGACCCTTCGCGCCGGCTGGCTGCGCCACCTCGGCGACGACGTTCTCGACAATCTGCAAACCTTGAACAGCAGCCTCTGGGCCTGGGTCGAGGGGGAGTATCACAACTCCCCGCATCGCGGCCTGGAGGAGGGGCGCACCCCGCTCGAGCAGTGGGCGCTGGCCTCGGCCGACGTCCGCTATCCCGATGCCACCCTCGACCTCGACGATCTGTTCCTCTTCGAGGTCAAGCGCCGTGTCTACAAGGACCGCACCGTCAGCCTCAACGGCCGCGTCTACGAGGTCGATGCCCTCCTGGTCGGGCAGAACGTCATCTTGCGCTACGACCCGGCCGCGCCGCCCTCGCGCCCTCTCGATGTGGTTCATGACGGCAAGCCGGCCGGCAAGGCCACCGCTCTCGACGCCTACGCCAATACCGCTGTCAGGCGCACCTACCCGGCCAGGGAGATCGAGGCCGACGACCCGGCGCCTGAGCCCCCGCCCTCGCCGCTGGCCATGCGCAACCTCAAGGACAAGAAGGAGGACGAGTGATGTACCAGCGCCACTTCGCCTTCACCCGCCTGCCCTTCGAGACCCCGGCAGAGACCGACGAGCTGTTCGAGTCCAACGCACGCCGCGAGGCCGAGGCCAGGCTCGGACACCTCATCGACTTGCGCGGCATCGGCCTGCTCACCGGCGAGGTGGGGTCGGGCAAGACCACCGTCTGCCGGCATCTGACCGCGCAGCTCCACCCCGGCCTCTACCGGGTCCACTACGTCTCGCTGACCACCGGCAACGTGCTCGACATGTACAAATCGATCGCGTGGGAGATCGGCCTGCCCACCGAGCACTCCCGTGCCTCGGCCCATCAGGCAATCCGCAACGAGATCTCCCGTCTCGTCACCGAAGCCAAGCAGCTGCCGGTGCTGGTCATCGACGAGGCCCATCATCTGCGCAACGACGTGCTCGAGGACCTGCGCCTGCTCACCAACTTCGCCATGGATTCGGAGCAGCGGCTGTGCCTCGTCCTCGTCGGGTTGACCGAGCTCAGGCGCCGCCTGGCCATGGCGATGCACGAATCCCTCAGCCAGCGCCTCGTCGTCCGCCATCACCTCACCGGCCTCGATCGAGACGAGGTGGACGCCTATATCAAGCACCGCCTCAGGCTCTCGGGATGCGAGCTGCCGCTCTTCGAGGAGCCCGCCGTCGAGGCCTTGTTCCAGAGTGCGCGCGGCCTGCCCCGTCAGATCAACCGCATCGCCCATTATGCGCTGTCCGCCGCCGCCCTCGACGAGGCGAGGACCGTCAGCGCCGAGCACCTGCAGCGCGCGCTCGAGGAGCTGCGGCCATGACCGGCTTCCCGACCCGCGCCCCGATCGAGCTGGAGGAACGGCCGCGCGAGCAGCAGTGGCTGGTGGACACGCTATGGAGCGAGCAGGCCGTCGGCATCGTCGGCGGCGAGCCAAAGTGCGGCAAGTCCATCCTGGCGCTGGACCTCGCGGTCGCGGTCGCCGCCGGCGTCCCATGCCTGCGGCACTTCGCGCCGGCCCGGCCCGGCCCGGTCCTGCTCTTCGCCGCCGAGGACGCCGGCCACCTCGTGCGCAAGCGCCTGCAGGGGATCGCCCGCGCCGCAGGCGCCCGCTTCGAGACCCTCGACATCGCCGTCATCGACGTGCCGACACTGCGCCTCGACCATCTCGACGACCGCCGCCGTCTGCAGCAGACCGTGGGGCGCATCGCACCGCGCCTCGTGGTCCTCGACCCCTTGGTCCGCCTGCACTGCGTGGACGAGAACACGGTCGCAGACGTCGCCCCCATCCTCGGCTTCCTGCGCGACCTGCAACGCCGCTTCGAAACCGCCGTGCTGCTCGTCCACCACGCTCGCAAGAGCGGGGCTACGCGGCCGGGCCAAGCCTTGCGGGGAAGCAGTGAGCTGCACGCCTGGGGGGATTCCAATCTCTACCTGCGCCGCCGCGACCGGCAGACCCTCATGACCGTCGAGCATCGCGCCGCTCGCGGTCTCGACGACATCGAGATCGAGCTCATGGAAGACGGAGAGGAGCCCTCCCTCCGGCTGCGCCAGCCGCCCCCGGCCGACGGAGCGCCTCAGCCCGAAACCCCCGAGCGCCGCGTCCTCAAGGCGCTCGCCGGCGCCAAGGCGCCGCTCTCGCAACGCCAGATCCGCGAACGCGCCGCAACCCGGCACAAGACCGTCGGCGTCATCTTGCAAAAGCTCGTCCAGGAGGGACGCATCGAGCGCAACGGCGAGGGCGGCTACAGCGTCGTCGCAGGCGCGACGGACAAGGTGGCGCCGGTCGACCCAATCAACGGCAGCCGCCGGCCGTAGGCCACCCGGTTCCCGATCCCCGGTTCCGCCAACGCGCCTGGGGGTTCGAGGCGGAACCGCCTTCCGGAACCACCCCCCTGACGGCCCGTCGGGCGCCGGGCCTCCGCCGCGAAAACGCGCCTACCAGGCGGTCCACCGGCTCTCCTCCACGGCCGCCCCAACCTCAATCGGACAGAGCGACTGCACCGCCCTCAGACACTGTGAGCACCGGCGCGTCGCTCCGGCAAAGATCGAATAATGTCGGAAATCCGGGCAGCGATCGCGTGAAACAATCCGGGAAATCCGTCGTCAAATAACGTGCGAAACAACACCGAGGAGCGCGAGCAGTTCGTGGTCCTCGAGGGCGGCGGGGCCGCCCCGTGCGATGCGGGCGAGAATGGGCGCGGGCGGCGGAAGTGCGGCGCAGGACTGAGCCGCAGGGGGCGCGGGGGCGAGAGCGGGTTCGGCGGGCATGTCGCCTCCTCGTTCGGCAGCGAAGGGGCGCGGCCCGGAGGCTCTTCACTGCCCTTCCGGTCCGCGCCCTCGCCCACGCCGGACTCCGCCTCGTTGCGGTGCGCGCGGCGGGCCGGGACCGGGTTGCCAAGGGGCGGCGGGCCGGCGGCACGTGCCCTGGTGGCGGACTCGGGGCCGGCCAGACGGCTTCAGCGGGTGGGTCGGAGCGGTGCCGCGGGCGCCGGGCCGGCTGCGCAGCAGAAGCGGGCGGGATCGGTAAGCCGGCGGGCTATCAGGCGGATTTGGCGGCGGCGATGCGGTGCGTTTGCGGGCCGTCGAACAGAGCCCGATATGCTGAATGGCGGAGAAGTGCGGTGTGATACGGAACGGCGCTGAAACGGAATACCGAACAACAGTCCCTGGCGAATTCGGGCGTTTGAAGACGCCCGTCAAGGACTCTGTCATATGTCTGCCAGGGTGATTTTGGGTCGGCTCGGGTCCGGCCCATATTCGACCTCTGCCGCCCTGTGAATCAGGGTCTTGATGGCGGACTTGAGGAAGCGTTCTTCCTCGGGCGTATGGGGCACGGCATGACCGACTGCCTTCCTGGCGCTGGCTCCGCCCTTGTTGGTGCTCAGCTCGCCTATCCGACGCAGAACCTTTTTCGAGATGCCGAAGCGCACGGCGGCTGCATCGCGGCCGCCGGCCATCTGCTCCAATTTGGTCAGGCAGAAGTACGCCATGGCAGAGAGCGGCTCTCCGCCTCCCAGATGCCTGAGGTAATGCTGGTACATGCTGTCGATGTCCGGACTCCGCTTGATGGCGGCCGGTGGCGGCTCCGGAAAGGCTGGAGGCGTGGGCGGCGCGAGATTGGCGCTGACCGTGGAAATTCCAGCTCTGACATGAACGCTCAGCGGGGGCGGCCCGGGCGGCGGATTCCGGTCCACGATCTCGGAGTGGTCGAAGCGGAGTGTGAATGCGTTCGGGCCTCGTGCGAGGCCGACGACGAATTCCCAGTTGCGTATGTAGTCGGCCTCGACCGCGAAACGTGCCGCCTCTTCGGACGCGTAATGCTCCTTCAGCTCGAAGCGGACCCGTCTGCTTTCGGCCTGCACGCGGAAGCGGTGCTCCTCTTTGTCCAGCGGGGCCGCACGGGACCAGTCGATAACATCCGGCCCGTGCTCGATTCGGTAATGGAGGGCCACGACGTGCGGATCGTTCATCGCCACGTGCTTTCCTTCAATGCCCGCCCGGAGGTCATGGACAGGGCGGAAATGGGATTGGCGATAGCGAAGTCGCCGGACCAGGCGGCACACCCATGGACAGGTTCTCACTCCCGGTCCGGAGGCAAGCCCTGGTGGTGGGAGGGTGGCGTCAGGCGGGTTCGGCGGCGGCGATGCGCAGCCGTGCGCCGTCGGCGGAACGGGGCTGGCGGATGACGATGTCGATGTCGCGCCCGAGCGCGTTGAGCAGGCGGAACAGGCGCTCGAGCGAATACTCGCGGAAGTCGCCCCGCAGCAGCCGCGACACGTCGGGCTGGGACAGGCCCATCAGCCGCGCGGCCTCGGTCTGGGTGATGCCGCGATCGCGCACGATGTCGTCGATGCGGCTGACCAGCTCGGCTTTGACGAGGTGAGCGTCGGCGTCGGGAAAGCCGAGATCGGCGAAGACGTTGCCGCTGCCGCGCTCCACGGTGGTGTCGGTGGGTTTCATGGCGTCAGTCTCCACGATGCGTGTCACGGTAGTGCCGCTCGGCGGCCTGCAATCGGCGGCGGACCAGGTCGAGCTCCTGTTTCGGAGTGGCGATGCCCCGCCTCGCCTTTTTCTGGAAGGCGTGCAGGACATAGACGGCGGTGTCGAACCGGACCGTGTAGACGGCCCGGAAGGTGTCGCCGTCGTGGCGCGAGACCACCTCCAGGACGCCGGCGCCGAACCCCTTGAGGGGTTTGGCGTCGCGGTGCCGGCGTCCGAGTTGGGCGCGGTAGATCGCGAAGCCCATGCGCGCCTGCACCGGGTCGGGGAAGCGCTTCAGATCCGCCTTGCTCGAACCCATCCATTCGACTGGCTTCAACATGTCACTGTCGACTCCGTACTATAGGGGTTTCACTATAGGGAGACAAGGCGGGGAGCGCACGGGTCAGTGCTCGGCGGGGTCGCCGGGCTCGGGCGTCTCCGCGCGCATGGACTCGGCCGCGAGCGCGGTCCACTGCTCCCTGGAGAGGCCGAGGCGCCTGTTCAGCTGGTCGCAAATCGTGAGCGCGTCGTCGAGGTCGAGCGCGATCAGGGCGGTCGGGACGTGGCCGGCGACCTGATGGTGCTTGCGGCCGGGAAGCGCGTTGGGGCGGTGCCGCTTTATACCTTCGATCGCAAGGCCGCGCGGCTCGAGGAGGTCGAATTGCTCGGATGATCGATGAAGGGAATGTGCCAGGGACAGAACATAAAGGACATTATGTTATAGGCGTGGGTCGGCGGGGGAGGCGAGCCGAGGTTGATGGAGGGTAGACAGGGCGCCCGAGAGGAGTAAGTATATTTTGTATGTACACTAGCGCGGAATTCGAGTGGGACGAAGCCAAAAACCTGGCAAACATCCGAAAGCACGGAATCAGCTTCGCGACCGCCAGGCGGATATTCGAAGGGACGGTGCTGACGCGGCTCGATCGTAGGCGGGAGTACGGCGAGGACCGGTATCTGAGCGTCGGCGAGGTAGAACAGGCGTTGATCGTTGTTGCTCACACACGGCGTGACGGAGGGACGCGGCTGATTTCGGCCCGGCCCGCCTCTCGAAGGGAAAGGAAGGCCTATCATGAGCGGATTCGATAAGCCCCTCTCGGTGTCCCAGATAAGCGACACAAAGGACGATGACATCGACTTCAGTGATATTCCGGAGTTGGATGACGCGTTCTGGCGGGATGCCGAGGTTGTGGAGGCGGACCGCACCGAGCAAATTACGATGCGTGTGAAGCGTTCGGTTCTGAATTATTTCAGGGGCCCCGGAAAGGGGTATCAGACGCGGATTAACCGGGTGTTGGAAAATTACGTGCGGGCACGGCGGCAGTCGCAATGAGTGCGTGGAAAATATCGCAGCGAGCGCAATACGGTGACACACATGATCAAGACGCAAGTCTACCTGCCAGAGGAAGATATGCAGGCGCTCAGAGAGGCAGCCAAGCGATCCGGACGAAGCGTGGCTGACCTTGTGAGAGAGGCCGTCCGGCGCGTGTGGCTTCGGCCGCCTTCGGATGGCCCGGTCGCTCTGTGGGACGGTATACCGACGCGCACGTCCCTGGAGCATGACACGATCTACGACGAACAGCGATGAAGCCGGTGGAGTCCGTGTTCATCGACACTGGGGCCTAGATTCTCTTGGAGGCACGCGGCCGCGGCTGAATTCGGCTGGCACCACGTCTTGAACTTAGTAAGTGAGAAGAAAGCGATGAGAAAAGCGATAACAATTGCCACGCATCCAGAAACTCGGCAGACAGTTCTCACACAGATACTGAAACGAATCCTGGCTCAGAAGGACGATAATGATCGCTGGCACGACGGATACCAGCGTCGAATAGTAATGGTTGAAGGACAAACCAAGGAAGATGCGGACGACGCTTGCGACTTTCTAATCGACCGAGTGAGCAAAGCGTATGCAAGCCAAGGGCGCAGCTTTAATGAGTTGACCGTGCTGCGGTGCGAGAATCCGGCAGGACGAAGACGCTACGAGTTCGGACCGGCGCACGCGCGCCGGATCATGGATGCGTGTGCAATTGAGCCAAGAGCTGGTTTGGGGGCACTTTACACGCTTCACAAGTGGGAATATTGGGTCGAGCCCAAGTTGCTCTTCATTCGCAACGCTGATGCAATGGCACAAGCGGGCAGAAACGGGGAGAAGCACTGGATGCAGGCGGGAGACTTTATCCGTGGTCTCAGTGACGTGACGCGAGTGAGACAGGTTCTGTTCGGAAGTGCTGCTCTGAGGCGAATCTACGAAACGAACAAGAGCTTCCAGTATCGCACAGACGCTTATCACCTCGACCCTAGCGAGAATAGGAGGAGAGGCGGCACTGATTGTCCCGGTTGAAAAAACGGCTGTAGGGTATGAGTGAGAAGCGAAAAGGAGGGCAAGGGTACTTGGTTGCCTCATTGGAGTTAAGGATCGAGTCTTATCATAGGGGTGCTACATTTTGATGCTGTGCCCGCGGGATTGATGTAGCTCGAGCTGTTCGTGCTGAGCGGCAACGTCCATTGTGCGTTTGGTGTCGGATGGGGCGAATTGCTCGATCGCGTTTAGGAGCATGTCCTTGCCTGTCTGCAAGTGGGTTTGCATTTCCGGATTTTCTTTCAGGTATCGGTCGCAGTAGACATCCCCCATCTCGGTGAAGTCTTCGGCTGATTGGACCAGTTTGTGGCTTGTATCTCGCCAAGTTTTGTATCCATCAATGTCGTCCACAGTTACGTCGAGTCGATCAAGCTTCTCCAGAGTGTTTAGGAAGGAATTACTCTTTTCAATGGCATGATCTGTGTCGTAGAGATGGGTTTGGATGTCTTGACGTGCGTTGTTGTAGCCAACATAGTCGTCGTGTAAGATCCTGAGGGCTTGCTGTGAATGGTGCGGAAGCTGTCCTGCGTCGATTAGTTTGTCGACTCTGTTCATGAGTTTGGTGTTGTTGTCATAGTCGTAGGGATAGAAATATTGGTGATTGGCTTCGTCGACGTGGTCGTGCCAGCTTTCGCGTAGTGCGCGGTAGGCGGCGTGGGCTTGCTGGTCTTCTGTTGAAATGGAAGGGTCGTAGGAAATGGGCGGAAGGTAGAGGTCTTTGTTGCGGAGGTGTAAGCTTTCCTCGCCGATGGCAGTGTCGAGTTCGAATAGCTTTTCGTTGAGGCTAGCCCAGGTGTGGGGCTTGAAGGCTGAGTCGTAAACGTCGTGTTCCGCTATCATGTCCTGGCCGAGCTGACTGAGTTCGCGCGCGCCGGTGATCCAGTCGTCGTAGGAATCGAGCATTGAAATTTCGATGCCATTGCCGTTGGCGAGATATTCAAGCCCGCATTTCCCATATGAGCCTGTCAACAGATGCGGTTTGATCTTGATTCGTGTATAAAGATCAATGTGTTGGGCCTACTTGGAGGCGCGGTTGATGGCGAACCCGGAGGGTGAATCCGTGAACAAGCCGTTGCGGCTGGCTTTCGACCGTCGCCTGAAGCTGGAGTTCCACGGTTCCAGGATCACGTCTGACGCAGGTTTGCTTGCCTACCGGGAACTCGACGACGCTCTTGGTCTGACCGGCATGATCGGTGACAAACTGGTTGAGATGCGCACGGGCAAGAACAGCCAACATGCAATGACCGGATTGTTCCGGCAGTCTGTCTTCGGTCGCCTTGGTGGCTACGAAGACGTGAACGACGCCGACCGTCTGGGTCGAGATCCGGCAATGCGTTGGATAGTTGGCGGTCGCGCCGTGGCCAGGGCCGCTGCCTCGACCAGTCAGATGGGGCGCTTCGAGACCGAATTTCTGGCCACCGACCGGAACCTCGCCGCATTGGCGGATCTCTCCGGGCGATGGATCGACCGCTTGCACAAGCGGCGTCCGTCCAAGACGATCGTGCTCGATATCGACAGCAGCGTCAGCCCGACCCATGGCGATCAGGAAGGCACAGCCTACAACGGTCACTTCGGCTGCACCTGCTATCACCCGCTTTTCGTTTTCAATCAGTTCGGCGACCTGGAGCGGTGCGCCTTGCGGCCCGGCAACGTGCATAGCGCCCACGGCTGGCGCGACGTGCTGGAGCCGGTTGTCGCCCGGTATCGGGATCGGGAGCTGCGGCGCTACTTCCGAGGGGATGCCGCCTTCGCCTCACCGGACATCTATGAGTTCCTGGAAGCCGAAAGCTACACCTACGCCATCCGTCTCAAGGCCAACGCGGTTCTTCAAGCCAGCATCGCTCACCTGCTCACGCGTCCCGTCGGTCGCCCGCCCAACCATGTTCGCCGCTTCCATGCCAGCTTCAGCTATCGGGCAGGCTCGTGGGACAGGGAGCGCCGGGTCGTCGCCAAGGTGGAGTGGCACCCAGGGGAGTTGTATCCCCGGGTCGGCTTCATCGTCACCAATCTGGCCCGGCCCGCCGAACGCGTGGTGGCCTTTTACAACCAGCGGGGCACGGCGGAGCAGCACATCAAGGAGGGCAAGAACGCCATCCGGTGGACGCGCCTCTCGTGCCAGAAGTTCCGCAACAACGAGGTCCGGCTCCAGCTTCACGCCCTGGCTTACAACCTCGGCAACTTCATGCGGACGCTGGCCTTGCCGAAGGCGGTGGAGCACTGGTCGCTGACCACGCTCAGGGAGAAGCTGATCAAGATTGGCGCCAAGGTCGTGAGCCACGGCCGGTATGTCACTTTCCAACTGGCGGAGGTTGCGGTGCCGAGGGAGCTGTTCCGACAAATGCTCCGCCTCATCGATGGGCTGCGGCCGGCCCCTTTGCCGCCATGACGGCATTCCATCCCGTAGCATCCGGGTCGCCCGACAGGACAGGTGTGTGCTGCGCAGGTCGAAGTGCGCCCGCACAGTGCGAAATGGTCACGGGGCCGGGTTTCTCATCGCCAGGTCAGCCCGATCGAGAGCGGACCACAGCCTGTCGTGACAGCTCAGAGCCGGTATCGCGGTCGGATGCCTCTTGTGTTACCGTTGTCGGCGATCAGGAGCAGCCATCTGGGGAATCCCGGTTCAGGTGACTAGCTCGCGCAATACGGAGCCTAATTATCCCCTTAGATCAACAAATTCAATCACCTACAGATCATCTGGTGTATCTGCTACCTAATGCCGAACTCCTGAACGGAGAGATCTTCTACACGCTCGGGGAAGCCCAGGTTGTCATCGAATCCTGGCGGCGCCATTACAACGCGATCCGACCACATGGCAGCTTGGCATACCGGCCGCCGGCTCCGGAAACGATCATCATGCCAAGCTGGCCGCCCGGCTCCGCTACGCTCCGCCGGGCGGCCAGCTGTCGCTAGCAAGTGTATTTGTCCGGTTTTGGTAGCACATCATTTGTCCGCTTCTGTTGTTGCGGTTGGCCCTGTGGGGAAGTGGTCAGGCGCGGAGCGGCTGTCCACTTGTCCACAGGGCGCCGGCCGGTCGCGTCGAAGCGTCTCACGCGGCCTGCCGGGTTGGGGTTTCGACGGGCTCGCCGTTGGCGGTGTAGCGGGCGAGGCGTCGGGGCCCGTGGAAGAGGGCGAGGGTTCCGTCTGGATACTCGTGGACCCGGACCCTGGCCTTGACGTAGTGGTGTCTGGCTGGGGTGGCGGGAATCTGGAGGACGCGCCTTTCGTAGCGCACGGTGTTGTCGCGGGCGACTGTGCGCTCTGTGTGCAGGCAGAGGATGTCGTCGATCTGGCCGGGGTGTTCGAGGGGCACGAAGGCGCTGTCTTCGAGTTCGGGCGGGGTGGTGAAGCGGCGGTTGTGGTCGGGCAGGTAGGTGTCTGCGATGAAGCGGTCGGCGGCTTCGACCGTCGCGATCCCCGCCAACGCCAGTTCCTTGACGAGGCGGTCCTGGAGGGTGCCGAAGGCGCGCTCGGAGCGGCCGCGGGCCTCGGGCGAATAGGCAGCGATGTGCTCGATGCCGAGCTGATGGAGGGCGCGGCCGACCTGGGTGTGTTGATCCTTGGCGACCTTGCCGCCTGCCTCGGGGGTGTGGAAGTAGTGGCTGCCACGGTCGGTGTAGAGGCTGCTGGGCATCCCCTTGTCGGTGAACACCTGCTTCAGCGCCCGGAAGGTGGACGCGGTGCCTTCCTCCTCGACCAGGAAGGCCGAATAGATCTCGCTGGTGGCGTCGTCCATGGTGACGATCAGGTCGCACGCCGCCTGGCCGGCCAGCCACTCATGGCGTGAGCCGTCCTGATGGAGCATCATGCCGACGCAGGGCTTGCGCGGGCGCCGGCGACGGTGGGCGCCGCGCCTGGGTGCCTTGGACACCAGGCCTGCGCGCTGCAAGGTGGTCTTGGTCCAGGTGTAGCTCCAGGCGAAGCCATGGTGGGCGCAGAGATGGTCGTGGAAGTGCTTGACCGTCCAGCCCGTATGGCGGGTTCGGTACTGCTCGAGCACCCATTCGATCCGGTCGGCCGGCACGCGGCGCGCGGACGCCTTGTCGAGCCTTCGATCGAACAATCCGTCCAGGCCATCGTCCTCGTAGCGGCGCCGGTAGCGGCGGAAGCTCCGCTCGCTCATCCCCAGCATCTCCGCCGCCTCCAGCGCAGACAGGCGTCGTGCCTGCCAGTGCCCCAGCACATTCTGAAACGTCTGCATCCTGCGTTCCTGTAGCAACGTCGTCCGGCTCATCGCGGTCCCTCCCCACGGAGACACCAAACCGGACAACTCGTGTGCTACCTAACCCGGACACATCATGTGCTAGCGACACGCCGGGCGGCCAGCTTGGCCGAGAAACCAGCAATGCACTAACATTCGAACCGGACCAGTCGCTGGGGGCTGATCATATGGGCGCAACATCCGATCACCAGAATTCCGTCATTGCTCTGTATTTCGTCCCTCGCGAGTGGGACGGGTCCGTCGATGACTACCACCACAAGGCCGTTCTCCGCGCCAGGGGGAGTGACATGCAATGAGAGCATGGGTTTTCGCAATCGTCGCGGCGAGCGCGCTCGCGACAGGCGCCAGCCATGCATCGGATGTATGGGGTGACTGGTATGATGATCGCGCCAAGGCGCTGATTGAAATTATGGTCAGGGGTACGTGCGAGTTGCAATGCGGAGAGCGGCGCGTGCATTGCCAGGCGGAGTGCTACGAAGACCTCCACGAACAAACCGTTGATGGTCTTGATAAGACCTATCCGGCCGTCCGTCGTGACATGTTGGACCTTATTGCGAGAGAACGCGCGCCCGAGTGGATCACGCCTGCCCAGCGCGAGAGAGAAGAGCGGGCACGCGAGTTGGCGCATGAACGCGAAGAGGCTGATCGGCGGGCGGATGAAGAGCACAGGGCGCTGAGGGAACAGCACGAGCACGAGCGCCTGGCTCGGCAGCGGCGCATCAAACAATGCGAGCGCGAATTACGGCAGCTTTCGTCGCGACATGAGCGGCAGCGTGCGGCGGCGGGTGACGAGTTCCGGCGCCAGTACAAGCAATGCGAAGCTTATAGGTATGTACGCGATGAGAACGGGCGTCTACCGTACGTTACTAAGGAGCAGGTGGCAGCGGAGAATGCATGCAAACAACGGGCATCCGAGCAACAGGACGCGCTAGGTCGCACGCTCCACGCAGAACATTATCGCCACCAGGACAAATGCCAACGCATTGAATATGGGCTTGAGTGATAAAGCCGGATACCTACACCAAACCGTCTTACATGCTCGATATCGTCAAGATCGGGAAGGACTTGGTATGACGCACTGCACGCCTGTCGGATACGCCGTTGTCACCTGCCGCCCCGGCCCTATCAAGTTGATCAGGCGACGCGCTCACATTCAGGTGTTGAACCAAGGGGAAGCCGAAAAACTTGCGGAGGAATTGCGGATGGCGGCGGCGGCACTCGGCAGAGACGAAGAAAACTTTGTCGTCGCCCTCCACAGGGTCGCCGAGGATGCGCAAAACAAGGGCCAAGGGTAGTCAGGTACCCGACATGGCCTGTCGCGCGCCAGGCGGAACAGCACGATGACCAAGACTCGCAAGCGCAAGCTACCCAAGGCCCGGACGATCACGGTGCCGGATCAGAGCTACCATCCGCCGAAAGCCAAGCGCGAGAAAGAAGCGCGACTGATTCTCGCAACGGTCACCACGGTGAACCTCGGCGACCGGCGCGACGCGTTCGAGAAGCTGCGGGATACCGCCGCCGAGGCCTACCGCGTCCACACCGGCGACGTCTGGCGTCCGTGCCACGGATCGCTCGCGAGCCAGACCGGCCGGCTCACCTCCGCCGCCATCGATGCCCGCTTCGCCCGCCACTCGCGCGTCTCCGGGAGCGTCTCCCGCCACCACCGCCGCCAGCGGCGCAGCGTGACTGTCGGGATTCCCCACTTGCGGCCGATCGTCTCCAGACGCGCGCCGCCGCCCAGCACCAGCGCGCTCACCATCAGGAACAGCGGCGCCACCCGGAAACGGCGGCCGAAGAAGCGCGCCGACGGCGGAGTCACCCGGCGCCGACAATCGGCGCTAAATCCTTCCCGTTTAAGGCGGCGAGGGCGGGGAGGGATATGTCTTCGGATCGGATGCGCTTCCACAGGTCTTTCTGATAGAGGCCGATCACCTCGTCGCGCGTGCCGTGCTGGCCAATCCTGAAGGGGTTTCCCCATTCGGTTTGCCGGTCGATGCGGATTGCCCCGTTGTTCTCGGCGTCGGGATGGTGCTTGAGGTTGTAGATCGTCGGTTCGTGAGTTTGGGCCGGCAGGGGCGCCTGGCGGTTGTCTTGGACCTGGGTGGTTCGCGAGTCCTCGGCGTGGCTCGTTGCTGCGGCGGCGTTCTGATCGGGGCCGGCGTGCCGGGCGAGGCTCGTGGATGGGCACAGGGCGCCGATGTCGATGCGGTCGTGCCAGTGCGCGGAGTGGGCCGCGGGGTCGTTGGCTCGGATGTGCTCGCGCAGCTCCATCCAGAGTTGCCCGAGGACGTTGCTTCCCTGAAGGGTGTTGTCGTGTGGCTTGGCGCCCCAGAAGGCGTCTTTGGTCGATATCTCGACGATGGGCTTGTCGGCGGTGCGCTCCAGAAGTGCGCCGATTCCGTCGGGGTTGGCTTCATGCTTGACGCGGATGATCCAGCGCATGACGTCGATGCGCTGCGAGTTCCAGTCAGGGTGCATGCCTTCGGCGCTGCGGCCGAGGCTTGCGGCGTCGCGGGCGGCGGATGCGCCGGCGATCTTCTCTTGGACGTCGGGGGAGGTCCCGAATTTTGCCGCCTGGTAGAGATGTTCCGCGCTCGCGAATGTGTGCGAGCCGGCGGCGATCGGTTTGGAGAGCGGCTGGAAGTTGCTGAAGGCGCCGTATGTGTCTCGCGTGAATCGGAACCCGCAGACGTCGCTCGGTTTGTAGGTATTGGTCTTGGTGTCGATCGGAGTGGGAGCCGTGGTGGTTTGGGTTCGAGGCGATTGGTCGTGAGTGTGTGAAGTGCTCGCGCTGCGGTGGGTGTCGCGCATGGCCTTCAGTTGTTCGCAGGCCTGACGCGGGGTCATGGACGCGAGGTTGAAGACGGGGATTTTGTATTCGGCCGCGATGCGAAGTGCCATGCCGGTGCCGCCCTTAATCGCGGCGCTCGGGCTCCAGGCAACGACGGCGTTGACGGGACGGTCGAGGTTGGGGCCGAGAAGGATGGCGGCGTTGCGCGCGTGAAGGCGTTTGGCGCTTTGTGAGCAGTTGTTCCATGCCGGATGCAGGCGGGCGGCTACTTCCATGTACTTGTCGAGCTGGCCGCGGTTCGGGATGGTGCAGTCGGGTCCGGCGAGCTTGTTGTAGTCCTTCCATGGCAGGAAGATGCTACGGCGATCGGCAGGAGATCCTTTGGCAAAGGCGTTGTCGGCGCCGTTGGCGCCGCCGCTGGAGAGATGCCAGCCGGTCTTGGCGAGCCAGGCGGACATGGTGGTCATGTCGTCGAGTGTGGCGTCGGGCGTCTTTCGCGAGCCGATGCCGGCGTATACGAGGGTGCCGTCGTCTGGAAGGCTCATGGCTTGACGCTCCGCGTGATTCGGGTGGTGAGTTCCTGTTGGGCGACCTTGCGCTGCTGTTGGGGCTCGATCGAAGCTTTCTCGGTGTGTAGGGCGGTGTTTAAATCCCGAACGGTAGCATGAATGCGCGCGGTGAGTTCGGGGTTTCGTTTCAGGTGAATTCTGTAGCGGTTCCGGTCAGCCAGGATTTGCTTGGCCTCGGCCGCCAATTTGACGGCGCGCTCGCGCCATTCGGTGTAGGCGCCCATGTTCTCCATTTTGACGTCGAGCTTTTTGAATTCCTGCGCGACGTTCTTGAGGTTCGCGAGGCTGCCGAAGGCATCCTGGGTGCTCTTGAGATAGGTGTCGATATGAGTGCGGGCCTGTTCGACATGGACGTGCTCGGTCAGGATCGGGATAAGAGCGTTCCGTGCGGTGGTGTCGAGATGGGGTCGGTCGCGGAGCTGCTGGGCGGTCTCGATGATGGCCGTGTAGCCCTTGATCTCGTAGGGATGGGCGCCGGCGGTCTCGGCGCGGGCCATGTGCTGGTTCCAGTCGTTGCGCAGGCGTCGGTAGCTCGCGTCGGCCTCTCTTGCTTCGTCGAGCGTGGGGACGCCGCGCGCGATCGGCGGGAGGTAGAGGTCAGGCTGCTGATGGCGTAGCGAGTTCGTGTCGTGGCCGAGTTGTCGCTGCAGGTCCCGGATGCTGTCGTGAACCTTGGTCCAGGCTTGTCGGGTGTGGTTGAGGCAGGCTCCGTATTTCTTGGTATCGGAGGCGATGTCGGTGGCTTCCTCGAGGAGTTTCTCTGCGCCGGCGTGCCAGGTCTTGTAGGCGGGGAGGTCCTGGAGTTGCGGTCCTTCGGGCACGGTGAGGGCTCTCGTGTCGCGGAGGAGCGCGCGGTTGGATTTGAGGCGGTCGAGGTAGTCGCTTACATGGGTGCGCGCCCGATCCTGGGTATCGGCTTCGCGCAGGATGGAGTCGAGGGGGGAGAGCTGCTTTGCGGGGAGCGCTTCGATTGCGGGCTTGTTTCTGATCTCGCGCAGACGGTCGATCAGCTCTTCGTGGCCGACCACATAGAGAGGGTGGACGAGGGCGGTGTTGGCACGGTTGACGTGGCTGTTCCAGTCGCGCTGGAGGTTATCGAGAGCGGCGATCACGGTGGGCTGGGCGACGGCGTCCGCGAGGGGTTTGAGTGCGTCCTGCAGGGCGCGGTGCCCTTGGGTCTGGAAAAGGTGGTCGAGGCCGGCGCCGTCCGTCGTGATCCCGTGAAGCTGCAGGGCGGTGTCGGCGTGCGCGCTGCGAAGCGCCTGCCAGGCGTCGGCGCCGGCGTCGTCGGCCGCGTGGACGAGGAAGACGTTTCTGGTCTCGGCTGAAATGGGAAGCGCGTTGAGGTCGCAGCTATCGGGAAGCGCGACGATTGCGAGCTGGTCGCGCTGCTGGGCGTCGAGGCCGCTGACGAGGGCAAGGGCGTCGGGGAGGGTGCGGCAGAGGGCGACGTTGGGGGCGTCGCGCTTGCCGATCCAGGTGGCAGCGTCGGGCGGGGTCGGCGCATGGCCGGTGATGGTGTGCGGGGCGATGGAAAGGACCTCGCCCTCGGGCGTGAGAAAGAGGCGATCGAGGCCGCGCATTGTGCCGTCTGCGGAGGTGATGGGCGCCAGGATCGCGGGGGAGCGGCGGAGATCGGCGCCGGCGAGGTAGTAGACGTTGTCGTGGTATCGCAGATCCGGTGTCTGCTGAGGGTCGAGGCCGCGCTGTGCGAGATATCGGCCGGCGGGGTCTTCCGGGCCGATCGCCCGCGCGCGGTCGTAGAGGGACTGCGCGCGGGCGCTTTCGGTCTCGGCGCGGTCCGAGGGGGCGGCGGTGGGTGCTGTGAGAGAGCGCGTCTGCGGGGTGAGGCCGAGGAAGGCGGTGGCTTCCTTCATCGCCTCGGCGATTGTTTCCAGGCCGCGGCTATGTTGGATGAGGTCGAGAAGATCGCCGCGCGCGGCGCCGGGCCTGTCCTGCCATTTGCCTGCGTTGGGTCCGTCGAGGCTGACCAGGATTCGCTCTTCTTTGTCGGGCTGGATGGTCGCGGCGGTCCACTGATCGCCTTCCCGTTTGCCGTGGGGGAGGTATGCCTGGCAGACGTTTTCGGCGCGCAAGGCGAGACCCGCGGAGAGCTCGGCCGCGCTGGGCAGCGCGCGGGTGCGGCGTGTGGTTTGTTGGACGGTGGCCTGGCTGTCTTGGTCGGCCGTCTCGGGTTGGATGTCTTTGTTGCCGATCCGGGTATCGGGGCCTCTGTCCTGGCCGGTGTCGTTGGAGGCTTGGCGCTGGGCGCTCTTGGCCTTGTCGTATTGGTTGGCGAAGAGTTCGAGGTCGTTGGGGTCGAGCGCTCCGCGATCGCGCAGGAGGTCGCGAAACTTCTCCGGATCGCGGCGGTAGGGCTCGGCCGCGCTGAGGACCTGGGCGTGACGGAGGAGCGTGTTGTTGAACGCCGGCGAGAGGGCGATCCGGTCCCCTTCCTCCCGGGCTCGTTCTCTGAGGGTGTGGTATGCGGCGCTTACCTCGCGGTGGCCCTGCGAGATCATTGCGACGGTGCTGCCGTAGCGGAATTCGAGAGTGGCGCGGCGGAGCTGTTTGGATGCCCATGAGAAAAGCGTGTGGCTGTTGTCGTTGAGCGCGGGCTGCCTGGCGGGCTCGGGCTGGTGCTCTTGCGAGGGCTTGGGCGAGCGTGACTTGGTGCTTTGCAGGGCTTCGTGGAGAAGCTCGTCGGAGGTGTAGTCGGTCGCGGCTTCCTTGGGCTGATGGCGGGACCAGCGTGTCGCGAGGTGGTCGAGGATGTCCTGGTCGGTGATCTCGGTTTCGAGGCCTGCGCCCTGGTCTGGCATGTTGTACTTGATCCTGGCGAGGGGGCTTTCGCGGGAGACGTAGAGGTCGAGGCGTTCGCGGTGGCGCGTGGCGGCGGGGTAGATGGTCTCGCGCGCGGGCGCGTCGTCGGCGAGCACGAAGGCGCGGTCGACGGTGAGTCCCTGCGCGGCGGTCATGGTGAGGGCGAAGCCGTGATCGAGCCTGATGTTGCCGAAGAAGTCGCGGATTTCGTCGTGGTAGAAGGTGATCTTGCGGCCGCGGTCGTCGCGGGCCGTGATGAGGACGCGCGGCTCGTGGTGGGTTGGAGCGCCTCGTATGGAGAGGTCTTCGACCGTGACGAGGCTGCCGGTGTAGAGCTTCTTGTCGAGCTTCGATGCGCCGAGGCGGAGGCGGTCCCCGGTGCGGATTTCGAGGTCGTAGTAGTCGCGTTTCTTGCCTTCGCCGCGGCTCACGGTCACGACGGCGGTCTTCGGGTCCACCTGGTCGGCGTGAATGCGCTCGCGCATCTGGAGCGAGAGGAGCTTGAGTTCCTGGTGGGTGCGGGCCAGGACGATGCTGGATTTGCCGGGGTTGTCGGTGATGTAGTCGTGCCAGTCGTCGACGAGCTTGTTGATGGTGGACTCGGGAGTGGCGCGGAGGTGAAGCCGTCCGCGCCGGTAGCAGGCGTCGATCGCGTCTTGCGCGTTTCCGTCCTTGAAGTTTTGCGCAACGCTGATCTGCCACGGCACGAGGTGGGCGGGGTGATTGCCGCCGTCGATCTCGGAGAGGACGCGCGCGCGCTCGGCAGGCGAGAGAGCGGCGGCCGCATCTATTGCCTGCTCGGGGTCGAAGCCGTGAATGTCGCGCAGCACGTCTTCGGCGTCGGGGAGCTGGCGGCGGATGGTGTCGACGCGGTGGCTTCCCACGACGTCGTGAATAAGTCGAAGGCCGGGCCCGGCTTCGATCGGCTGCTGTTGTTGGGTGTCGCCGAGCAGTATGACCTTGGCGCCGTTTTCCTCGGCGAGCTTGAGGATTCGGTGGGTGTGGCGTGTGGGAAGCTGGCCGGCTTCTTCCACGATGATGATGGATTTGTCGTCGAGGTGCAGCTTGTCGTGGGCCGCCATGGTTAGCAGCTGTTCGGCCGAGTGGGGCGGGACGTCGCAATCGTTGGCGAGCTCGACTGCGGTCCGCCAGGCGATGGCGGTGGCGATGATGTTGTAGCCGTGCTTCTTGTAGAGGTCGACGATGGGGCGAATGGTCGTGGTCTTTCCGGAGCCGGCAGCGCCCTCGATGATGGAGACGGCGCCGCTTCTGCCGGCGACGTATTCGATGGCCGAAGTCTGCTCGTCGCTGAGCGGGTAGTCTTCTTCCCGAAGCTGTTGGAGCTTGTTCTGGATGTCCTGGGCGGGCAGCGCGAAGGCCTCGCGTTGGGAGAGGGCGAGGGCGAAATCCCGCGTTTCCTTCTCCATCTGGAGCGTGTGGCGTGTGGAAAGGGGCACGGTGTGGGAAAGGCCCGCGACGCTTTCCGCCGTTCGGGCCTCCCGGTCAAGCGCGACCAGCTCGGGATTGCGGACGATGCGGTCGATGGCGCTCTGGATCGTCTCGGGATGGAGCGTGCCGAGCGATGGATCGTGCATGTTGTAGAGCGCTTCGGCGAGCTGGGGCGTGCGGAAGACGGCCTGGAGACGGGTGAGAACGTGGGGTAGATCGTCGAGCTTCTCTGCCCATTCGCGGATGCGTTCGGGAGTGATGTCTTGCGCTTCGTCGAAGACGGAGGCGACGAGGCTGGCGCATTCGTAAAGCTCCTCGCATTCGTGTTTCCAGCGGATATGGCGCAGTTCGGGGTCTTGATCGCCGCGCTTGGATTCGCGGGTCATCGTCTTGATGGCCTGCGGGATTTTGGCTCCCTCGCTGGTATCCAGGCCAAGTTGGGATGCGGCTTGCAGAATATCTGCGGTTCGTTTGGACCAGTCTTGTTCGAGGTCCTTGGGCATGTTCTGGATGCGAACGTAGGCGTTGTCCTTTCCGTAGCGCTCCATCTTGATGCCGAGCTCGGCGAGGTTGCTTGCGAGATAGGAGCGGTAGCAGGCGCCGGCGGCTTTGATCCAGAGATAGAGGGGCCTCTGGTGAAGCGCCCGCCATACGCCGTCCTGGTCGGTCTGAACGGCGTTGAAGAGCACGCAGTGGGTGTGAAGCTGCGGGTCGCCGGCGCGGCTGGTGCCGTGCTGGAACATGGCGCCGAGCATCTTGGCGGGGATGACGTGGATGTCGCCGTCCCTGCCGCCGACGCGGGTTCGGGTGTAGCTGCATTCCTTGAGGTAGATTTCCTGAAGTGCCATGCGCGATGCGGCGTTGTGGGCTTCTTCGAGCTTGGTTCTGAGAGGTGCGTCGGCGATCGCCCAGAGGGCGGAGACGCTCTTGTCGGCGGAGAAGGTGATATCGAGGCCGGGCGAGCGGTTGTCGCTGCCGGCGTTTTGGGTGAGCTTGTTGCCGGTCTGGGGATCGAAGCCGTTGTAGAGGCGGTGGAATGCCTTGCTGTCGATATTCTTGGCGTCGGTCAGGCCGAGAAGATCGTTCGGATTGAACCACACGCCGTCGGGTTCTTCGCCGGCCGTGTAGTACTCGGTGGGATGCCGGAACGAGCGCTGGCTGTGCAGGTAGTAGGCCGAAGAGGCGGCCTGGGACATTGTGGCGACCATGCTGAGCGTCTTTCCTGGGCTGTTCCGTTCCGTATCTTTGCTTTGAAAATCAGTCCTTTGTGCAGCGCTCGCGCTCTGCGAGGCGGGTGATCTGGTGTTGTTTTTTCTTGTGTTGCGCGTCCGGTCGATATGTGCTGAAGGCCGAAGCGTGGGCTGAGATCGCGGGGTTTGTCAAGGCCCGCACCAGGGGTGCCTTGGTCTGCAGGGTCGTAGTTTTTGATTATGGTGGTTGGTGGGGGTAGTTTTTGGGTGATGTGGGTGTCTGGTGATGGTGAGAGGAAAGGGTTGTTTTATATGGTTGTGTTTGGGGGTTGGGGAGTGTGAGAGGATGGATTTGAGTAGGGTGAATGGGATGCGTGAAGGAGGGGAGGATTGTGGTTGTTTTGATTGTGGTAGGCTGAAGAGGAGGGAGAGGTTGGATATGAGTGGGGAAGATTGAATGAGGAAATGGAGGGATTTTGCTGGTTGTTGTGATTGTGGTGAGCTGAAGAGGAGGGAGAGGTTGGATATGAGTGGGGAAGATTGAATGAGGAAATGGAGGGAGGCTTGTGGTTGTGGTGGATGGAGGCGGGTTGACTGAGGGTGAGGGGAGAATGAAGATTGGATGGCGGAGACAGTATGGAGCGATGAGAGGAGAGAGTCGTGGCGAAGGAATTCACTGAGGCCGAGATCGATTTCGAGGGGGTTGCAAAGGAGCTGGCGAGGCTGGTGCCGCCGAAGGTGACGCTGGTGGAGGTGCTCGGGCGCTTGCGCGAGACGATGCTTGAGCAGAAGGCGAAGGGCGTGACGCTGAAGCAGATACACGCGGTTCTGGAGGGGCGCGGCATCAATTTGAGCGAGCGTAAGCTGCGATCGTTTCTGGAGACGGGAGAGCTGGGTCCGGGGCGGAGGCCGGCGGGGATCGCGGCGATGGTGGCGCCAGCCGAGGGCGGCGGCGATCAGTTTTAGTGGTGCGCAGCGGTGGTGGTTAGGCAGGCCGAAGGCCGCAGCCGTCGCGGAGCGCGAGCGAGCGATAGCGAGGCGCGGAGCGGGTGGTTGTTGTATCGAACGAGGGCAGTCTCGCCCCTTGGCGTGATCGTGCTGTGCGTCTTCGCGTGGGGTGCTGAGCGCCGGGCCGTGCGCGGTCCGGCTGTGTCTGTCTCGCGCAACGCGGAGCGCGAAGCGGTGGTTTCTAGGCCAGGCCGAAGGCCGCAGCCGTCGCGAAGGGCGAGCTGTCGGCGAAGCGCGGAGCGGGTTGTTGTATCGAGCGAGGGAAGTCTCGCCGCTTGCACGCCGGCGCCGCGCGCCTTCGCGTGGGGTGCCGAGCGCCGGGCCGTGCGCGGACCGGCTGTGTCTGTCTCGCGAAGCGCGCGCGTCCAGCGCCGCGTGGAGCGGTTTGTTGTTTCTGTCTCGCGTAATGCGGAGCGCGCGCGGGCGGAGTGAGCCGCGCTTCTGTTTCCAGGCGAGGCCGAAGGCCGGGGCCGTGGTGCAAGCGTGAGCGATAGCGAGACGCGGAGCGGTGGTTTCCAGGCAAGGCCGTAGGCCGCAGCCGTCGCGGAGAGCGAGCTTTCAGCGAAGCGCGAAGCGGTGGTTGTGTTGTATCTAGCGAGGGCAGTCTCGCTGCTTGGCGTGACCGCGCCACGCGCCTTCGCGTGGGGTGCCGAGCGCCGGGCCGTGAGCGGACCGGCTGTTTCTGTCTCGCGCAACGCGGAGCGTGTGCGGGCGGAGCGAGCCGCCGAGGCGCGCAGCGGTGGTTGTCAGGCCAGGCCGCAGGCCGCAGCCGTCGCGGAGCGCGAGCTGTCGGCGAAGCGCGAAGCGGTGGTTGTTGTATCGAGCGAGGGAAGTCTCGCCCCTTGGCGTGACCGCGCCACGCGCCTTCGCGTGGGGTGCCGAGCGCCGGGCCGTGCGCGGACCGGCTGTGTCTGTCTCGCGAAGCGCGCGCGTCCAGCGCCGCGTGGAGCGGTTTGTTGTTTCTGCCCGCGAGGCCAGGCTTGCGGGTGTGGCGCGGATGCGAGGGAAGTCACGGCGCTTGGCGTGACCGCCGCACGCGGCTTCGCGTGCGGCGCCGAGCACCGGGACCTGGCCTCGCGGGCCTGTTTCTTTGTGGCGGGGCGCTGGAGCAAAAAAAGGGGAGCCGGCCCGCGCGAGCGGGACCGGCTCCCTGTGAGGCGGCGAAGCGTGACGGTCAGGCGGCGATCTCCATGACGGGGATGCGTGCCTGGCGGGCCTTGTCGACGAGGTTGGCGGTAATGCCGCTGCCGGGGAACGCGATGAGCCCCTTGGGCAGCAGGTTGATGATGTCGTCGTTGCGGCGGAACGGCGCTGCCTTGCCGTGGGCGTTCCAGTTCGGCCTGCAGACGACCTGGGCGACGCCGCGCGCCTCGGCCCAGCGTGCTGCGATCTTCTCGACGCCGGGGCCGTCGCCGTGGACCGCTACCATGTCCAGGTACTTCGCCCTCACCTTGTCGAGCGCCTTCCAGATGGCGTCCGCGTCGGTGACGGTCTTGCCGCCGGCGATCGCGATCAGCGTGCCGTCCGGCAGGTGTGCCTGGATCGTGCGCTTCTCGCGTGCGTCGAGGTAGTCGCGGGCCTCGATCTTGGCCTGGGTGTTGTCCCGTGTCTGCGAGGTGTGCGAGCCGTAACGCGGGCGCCAGACGTTGGTGGTGATGTGTTGGTAGACGTTGGCGGCGTGGTCCCGCATTAGCTCGAAGGCGTCCCGGCGATCGCCGAGGTTCTGCGCCCGGTCGGTCACAAGCTCGAGCTCGTTGGCCCGCACTTCCGAGCCGTCCTGGGCGGCCTGAAGGTCACGCATCTCGGGCGTGAGCCGGTCGACCGTGCGGTCCAGACGCTGCATCTGGGCGTGCAGGACGTTGACCAGCCCCCAGAGGAGCGGCTCGCGCTCGTCGGCGAGCTGCGTGCCGTCCGAGGTGAGGTGCTCGGCCGCCAGGTCCATGATCTCCTGAATGACGGTGGCGGTCATGCTGCCGGCGAAGATGTCTGCGGCGTTCTTGGAGTGGGTGCCGGCGAGCGCGTGGTCGCTGCTGTGGTGCCAGTCGACGTCCCAGATGGGCCGGGGGTCCAGCTCGTCGCGCTCGGGTGAGCCGCCGTAGGTGGCGAGGTTGTCGCAGACGGTCGCGGTAGCGGAAGCGGTGGCGGAAGCGGTGGCGGAAGCGGTGGCGGAAGCGGTTGGGTAGGTCATGACGCTCTCCTAAGCGTTTATCCTCCAGGGCCGGACGCCCTGTGGTGATGTCCTTTTTCAAATCACGGCGCGCGGACGACTCACCTTCTCCTAGAGGGTCTTGGGCGGGAGTTGGTGCGGAAAGTCGCCGATTTGGTGCGGAAGTTGGCGTCTCGCAGCCTGGGGAGATCGGCGCGCAGCTTTTGAATTGAGCCGCGTTCAGGTTGGCATTTGAGCCCTTGGAAGGGTTGCCCTGGCCTCGGACTCGGCGCATCGGTGTGATGCACGCTGGTGCCCTCTGGCGAGGTGATCAGGGCGACCCTGGAGAGGGCGGGCACCCATACCAGCGCCGGTCGACGCGCTGGCACGCTATGCCGGCGCGTAACGGGTGAGGCGGTGGTAGTTATGCGTAAGCCAACTTCTCGGTCGGCGACTTTCTCGGCCCGCCCTAGACCCTCTTGGAGAAGGCCGGAGCGCAGCGGAGGACCCCGCCTCTTGGCGGGGTTGAGGTAGGAGCACGGCGTGTTATGCGCCGCCGGAGGCGGCGCTGTGGGACATCACGACGGGGGGGCTAAAATTGTACGGACAGGCGAGGCCTGCTTCCGCCCAGGTGCGAGCGGAGCCGAGCGCCTGCTTGGGGCGGAGCGTGCGGAGCACGCTGGCGCGCTCCAGTGCGCTCTTCGTGGTGTCTTGGCTGTCTGTTGAGCGGGCGCGCAGTGAGCGTAGCGGGCGCAGGGGTCAGGGATCGCTATGGCAGCACGAAAAGAGCCGATCGTCATGAGACGACCGGCTCGTTTCGGCGGGGCGGATGGGTGAGGATCAGCCGTAGAAGTAAGCCTCGGTGGGTTCCTCGTAGCAGGACAGGCTGTAGCTGCTCTCGTCGGGAAGCGGGTGGTCCTCGGCCAGCTGCGGCCGGGGATTGAGGCGGATGAAGTCGCCGACTGTGGCGTAGTCGGTCGAACAGTCGTGGACGATGAGGCTGTCGTGGGCTTCGTCCCATGACTGCTGTTCGGCCTCAACCTCCTGGGGCAGTATGTGCTGCACGTAGAAGTTGATGTCGGCTTCGGTCCAGTCGGCGCGGTTGAAGCTGCGGGTGACGTTGCCGTAGGTGCGTGTGTCGATAATCATCTCTCGTACTCCCCTTGGTTAACCCGCGAAGCGCATTCCTCTAACTCTCGCTTCGGCTCGCGCGGTGGTCGGTGCGGAGGGCAAAAAAAGGGGCCGCGCGTCTGCGCGGCCCCGAGTTGGAGGGAGGAGAGCGATGGTGACGGGTCCGTTTAAAACGGGATATCGGAGCCATCGTCGGGATCGGCCGTCGTGGCCGCAGGGGCCTGGGCCGGGGCCGCCGCCGGGGTCTGGGCCGGGGCGGTGTTGCCGTTGGCGTTGCCGTTGGCGGGCCGATCCAAGAACTGCACCTTTCCGCCGGGGACCAGGAGTATCTCCGTGGAGAACCTGTCCATCTCCTCGGCGCCCTTGCGGTAGCGGCGGGTCTGCAGCTTGCCCGCGACGTAGACCAGGCGGCCCTTCTTCGCGTGCTTCTCGAACATGTCGACCAGGCCCGTCTGGAAGGTGACGACGCGGTGCCACTCGGTCTTGTCGACCCGCTCGCCCGACTGCTTGTCGATGTAGCTCTCGTCGGTTGCGATCGACAGGTTGGCGACGCGGCCGCCCGAGGTGAGCTGGTTGATGGTGACGTCGGCGCCGAGACGGCCGATGACTTCTGCGCGGTTGAGACCGAATGCCATGATCCTGGCTCCTGTTCGTGCGAGTTGCTTGGGAAGGTTGCCGATCGGATGCGACCCTCTCGAGCCCCCTCCGATCACCCCCTCCAAGCTCCCTTCACTCTGAAGTCACGGGCCTGGCCGGGAGGGATCCGGTGCCTGCGGACCGCTCCGCCGGGCGCGCTTTGTCGTGGTCGGGCCAGGCCGCAGGCCGCAGCCGGCGCGGAGCGCGAGCTCTAGCGACGCGCGGAGCGGGTGGTTGTTGTATCGAGCGAGGGCAGTCTCGCCGCTTGGCGTGACCGCGCCGCGCGCCTTCGCGCGGGGTGCCGAGCGCCGGGCCGTGCGCGGGCTGGCTGTTGTTGCCCGCGAGGCCAGGCTTGCGGGTGTGGCGCGGATGCGAGGGAAGTCACGGCGCTTGGCGTGACCGCCGCACGCGGCTTCGCGTGCGGCGCCGAGCACCGGGACCTGGCCTCGCGGGCCTGTTTCTTTGTGGCGGGGCGCTGGAGCAAAAAAAGGGGAGCCGGCCCGCGCGAGCGGGACCGGCTCCCTGTGAGGCGGCGAAGCGTGACGGTCAGGCGGCGATCTCCATGACGGGGATGCGTGCCTGGCGGGCCTTGTCGACGAGGTTGGCGGTAATGCCGCTGCCGGGGAACGCGATGAGCCCCTTGGGCAGCAGGTTGATGATGTCGTCGTTGCGGCGGAACGGCGCTGCCTTGCCGTGGGCGTTCCAGTTCGGCCTGCAGACGACCTGGGCGACGCCGCGCGCCTCGGCCCAGCGTGCTGCGATCTTCTCGACGCCGGGGCCGTCGCCGTGTACCGCTACCATGTCCAGGTACTTCGCCCTCACCTTGTCGAGCGCCTTCCAGATGGCGTCTGCGTCGGTGACGGTCTTGCCGCCGGCGATCGCGATCAGCGTGCCGTCCGGCAGGTGTGCCTGGATCGTGCGCTTCTCGCGTGCGTCGAGGTAGTCGCGGGCCTCGATCTTGGCTTGGGTGTTGTCCCGTGTCTGCGAGGTGTGCGAGCCGTAACGCGGGCGCCAGACGTTGGTGGTGATGTGTTGGTAGACGTTGGCGGCGTGGTCCCGCATTAGCTCGAAGGCGTCCCGGCGATCGCCGAGGTTCTGCGCCCGGTCGGTCACAAGCTCGAGCTCGTTGGCCCGCACTTCCGAGCCGTCCTGCGCGCTCTGAAGGTCACGCATCTCGGGCGTGATCCGGTCGACCGTGCGGTCCAGACGCTGCATCTGGGCGTGCAGGACGTTGACCAGCCCCCAGAGGAGCGGCTCGCGCTCGTCGGCGAGCTGCGTGCCGTCCGAGGTGAGGTGCTCGGCCGCCAGGTCCATGATCTCCTGAATGACGGTGGCGGTCATGCTGTCGGCGAAGATGTCTGCGGCGTTCTTGGAGTGGGTGCCGGCGAGCGCGTGGTCGCTGTTGTGGTGCCAGTCGACGTCCCAGATGGGCCGGGGGTCCAGCTCGTCGCGCTCGGGTGAGCCGCCGTAGGTGGCGAGGTTGTCGCAGACGGTCGCGGTGGCGGAAGCGGAAGCTGTCGGGGCTGAGTACGTCATCGCTGTTCTCCTGTTTTAACGCCGCGCTGTTGCGGCGTTTTCTTTCTCTCGTGACCGTTGGGAATCAGACTTCGATGAGCACTATCAAGGTGTGCTGCGCAGCGGCTATTTTTTCCCCGTTAAAAAAGGGGCGGGGCAACTGGAGGGCGCCGGCAGCCCCCGGAGGGGGGCTGCCTGTTGCTTTTTTGCGGGTTCTCCTCGTTGCGCATTAGAAAATGGGCCGCATGGTGGCCCATTTTCGATAAGGCCGGCCCGCTTGGGCCGGCAACGCCGGCGTCAAGCCGGCGGCCCTGCAGGAAGGGCGCGGGACCGCTGTTGCTACAGCGGGTCCGTGTCCTTCCTGGCGCCATCGAAGGTTCCGCGAAAAAGCAATGCGCCCGGAAGGCGACCCGTTCCTTTTAGGGGAAAAAATCGTTGATGCGCTGCACACCGACCGCCCGCCAGGGCGGGTGATGGTGATCTGCGATGTCTGGTACCCTTGGAGGTCATGAGAGAGAGAGAATGGTCGCGGGCCTTTTAGCCCGCGACACCGTCGATCTTGTTGTTGGGC
Source organism: Dehalococcoidia bacterium (assembly GCA_965262385.1). GTDB lineage: Bacteria > Chloroflexota > Dehalococcoidia > Lucifugimonadales > CATOSD01 > CATOSD01. The sequence continues at coordinate 334,349 of CBDHFB010000011.1, forward strand.
CTGTCTTTTCTGTGGTGGTTTGTTGCTGCGTGTGGGTTTTGTTGTGCCTGTGGCAAGCGGAGCGCGCAGCGAGCGGAGCGTGCGCAGGCGACAGGGATCGTCACCCGAAGGGCGAAGACCGCGCAGCGGGCTTCGTGGAGCCGGTGAGGGCGTAGCCCGGCCCGGCGGAATAGAGCCCGGCGCCCGGTCGCAGACCGGGCGGTCGCCCCAATTCCGGCCAGGCGAACGCACTGAGAACGGCAATTGAAAAAACACGGGAAAGGCCCGGAAGGGCAGAATGAGGGGAAGAGGAAAGAAGGGAAAGAAGAGCCCCGGAAGCGGCTGGAGGGAGGGCGGCGGAGGCGGCGCAGCCGCCCCGCGCCCGACCGAAGGGAGGGCTCGCGCCGGCGCCGAAGGCGCCGCGCGAAGGGCGGCTGCGCCCGTCTTTTGTTGTTGTCGGCGCCGCCCGCGAGGGCGCGGCGCGCGTGTTTTGCTCGGGTGGCCGGCAAAAGAAAAGCCGGTCGTCGTGTTGCGACGGCCGGCTGAGTGTTGGGGAGGGAGACAGGGAGAGGGAGAACTAGGAGAAGTAGGGATGTGTCTCGAGCGCGATCTGCACGGTCTGCTCGATGGTGCGCTCGACGGGAACGCGGTGGACGCCCCTGGGGTCTTGGGCCAGCTGAATGTAGTGGTGGAAGGTACCGGGGTTCTGGTCGTCTTCCTGGCGGGTCACGTCGCCGATGTTTTTGCCGTGTTCGTAAATCCGCGATTCGTCTTGGGAGATGATGTGGTAGCTGATGCCGTTCATGGTCCGTCCTCCGGTGAGAGCGATGGAGGCGTGGAGGACCTGCTCTCGGCCCCCTCGCCAGTTACCCTCCACTAGCCACTCTCTACCTCGAACGCCGGGGCCTGCTCGGTTTCGGGAGCAAGAGAAAGGGGGCCATGCCGAAGCACGGCCCCCAGGCGGGGCGGGCGGGCGACGCATATGCGCGTCAGGGTTACGATTTCATGACGATCCTCCTGCGACGTTGGCATGGGCCGGAGCGCAAGTCTCTCGGTCAGCCTCGCGACCTGCCCTGCTCCGGCTGGCCTCCAGCTCCGGGTGGCGCGGAGGCGCGCCCGGGCGCCGGGCAAAAGAAAGAGGCCAGGCAGCTGCGCGGCCTCGGGTGGGGATGCCGTGGTATGCGGACGTTGGTGCTAGAAGGCCCGCGTCAGCATGACGACGAGGATCGCCATGACCATGGCGGCGATCAGGCCGAGGCCCCACTGAAGGGTGCCGATGCGGTCACTGAGGGCGTCCATGCCGGTTTTTGTCTCCGTGCGCAGGGCTTCCAGGCTCCCGCTCAAGATGGCGATGTCGGCTTTTGTCGCCAGTCCGACTCGACTGTCGCGGACGACGTCGGTGATGGCCTCGGCGTGGGGCTGTGCGATGCCTGCCGCCTTGAGGTGGCGGGTGGCGCCCTGGGTGTCGAATGTTTCGCTCATGGTGCGTCTCCGATGGTAGCACGATTATCGAGACCGCGAGAGCTGGTGTCTCGATAGAGAGATTGGTCTCACGAAAGAAGGGGCCACGCCGAAGCGCGGCCCCGTGGGGAGGAGAGACGAGGGAGAGCGAAAGGTCTACGACTTGTGGATCGCGCAGGTGACGAAGGTGTTGCCGGGGCGGAAGCCCTTCAGCATGGCGCGGTAGGTGTTGCCGCGCCGGACGATCTTGAGGGTATCGCCGACCTTGGTCCAGGTCGCGTAGGTCATCTTCATGGTGCCTGCTCCGCTGAGGATTGAAGGGATGAGGGGACCGTCTCTCGATCCCCTCGGATCACGCGCGCAGCGCTACCCTCTTCCTCCTTGTGTCGGGGAGCAGTGCGGGCGGCGCAAAAAAGGGGCCGCGCCGAAGCGCGGCCCGGAGGAGGCGGCAGGAGGGAGAAGACGCGAAGCGCGGCTAGAAGGGAATGCAGGGCGACGTCTCGGCGCTGGTCGTCGGCGAGAGAAGCATCAGCCAGGGTTTCGGGTGGGTGGAGATGCGGTCCTGTACGATTTCGGACAGGAGGCTGCGGTTGCGGACGCGCTTGGGGCCGCGCGGGTCGGAGTGGACGTCGACGACGTAGTGGGGGCCGCCGGCGCCGACGTAGTTGGTCTCCTTGAAGACGAGGCCGATGGGGTGGTTGCCGAAGAGGATGCGGGCGGTGTTGAGGGTGCCGGTGGAGGCGTAGGCGACGGGAGGCATGGCAAGCTCCTGTGTGGCTGCGGTCGGGGAGGAGAGGGTTCTCGCATTCCCCTTGGTTCACGCGTGCAGGGCAGCCCTCTAACTCTCGCTTGGGCCGGCGCGGTGGTCGGTGCGGAGGGCAAAAAAAGGGGCCGCGCGTCTGCGCGGCCCCGAGTTGGAGGGAGGAGAGCGATGGTGACGGGTCCGTTTAAAACGGGATATCGGATCCGTCGTCGGGATCGGCCGGGGCCGCTGTCGGGGCCGACGCCGGGGCCGCCGCCGGGGCCTGTGCCGGGGCGGTGTTGCCGTTGGCGTTGCCGTTGGCGGGCTTGTCGAGGAACTGCACCTTGCCGCCGGGGACCAGGAGGATCTCCGTGGAGAAGCGGTCCATCTCCTCGCCGGTCTTGCGGTAGCGGCGGGTCTGCAGCTTGCCGCCGACGTAGACCAGCCGGCCCTTCTTGGCGTGCTTCTCGAACATGTCGACCAGGCCGGTCTGGAAGGTGACGACGCGGTGCCACTCGGTCCTGTCGACCCGCTCACCCGACTGCTTGTCGATGTAGCTCTCGTCCGTGGCGATGGACAGGTTGGCGACGCGGCCGCCGGAGGCGAGCTGGTTGATGGTGACGTCGGCGCCGAGGCGGCCGATGACTTCTGCGCGATTGAGACCGAATGCCATGATTTCATTCCTGTTCGTTCGGGTTGCTTGGGAAGGTTGCCGATCGGATTGTGACCCTCTCGAGCCCCCTCCGATCACCCCCTCCAAGCTCACCTCACTCTGAATTCACGGGCCTTGCCGGGAGGGATTCGGTGACTGCGGACCGCTCCGCCGGGCGCTTTGTTGTGCTCAGGCGAGGCCGCAGGCCGGTGCCGTCGCGCAAGCGCGAGCGATAGCGATGCGCGTAGCGCGGTGGTTGTTGTATCGAGCGCGGGAAGTCTGGCCTCTTGGCGTGACCGCGCCGCGCGGCTTCGCGTGGGGTGCCGAGCGCCGGGCCGCCCCGGGCGGACCGGCTGTGCCTGCCTCGCGCAATGCGAAGCGCGCGCGGGCGGCGCGAGCCGCCGTTCTGTTTCTGGGCGCGGGCGCAGCCCGGCGCCGGCGCGCAAGCGCGAGCGTCAGCGACGTGCGAAGCGCTGGTTTGCAGGCCAGGCCGAAGGCCGAAGCCGTCGCGCAGCGCGAGCGTTCAGCGACGCGCGCAGCGGGTGGTTGTGTCGAGCGAGGGAAGTCTGGCCTCTTGGCGTGACCGCGCCGCGCGGCTTCGCGCGGGGTGCCGAGCGCCGGGCCCGGCGCGGACCGGCTGTGTCTGTCTCGCGCAATGCGTAGCGCGCGCGGGCGGCGCAAGCCGCCGTTTTTGTTTCTAGGCGCGGGCGCAGCCAGGCGCCGGCGCGGCGCGGCCGCGAGGGGCCGGTAAGAGAGCGGCAGCGAACGCCAGCGTGGGCGCCGCAGGCGCCGAGCGCAGGTCGGGAGCGGCGAGCGAGCGTAGCGAGCGAGAGCGGCCGCTGCTGTTTGCAGGCAGTGGCCGGACGGTGGGAGCGCATGCGAAACCCCGGCGCTGCCGTCGCGTAGCGTGAGCTCTTGGCGAAGCGCGAAGCGGTGTGCAACGCGTTCGCGGTGCATGCGACCCCCGGGCTGTCGATACGATCAATTATCTGCTTGGGCGTGTGCCGGCAGGGGGGCTGCGGCAGCCGGCAATGATAGGTCAGCCGAGAGTGCGGAAGGTTGCCGACATGCGCGTGCTGGCCTGCCGGGTGCTCTGTGTGCGGTCTATGCCGTGCATCCACGAATGGCGGCTGGCTCCGGTGAGGAGCAAGACCGAGCGGCGGGGCAGCACTGCGATCTGGTCGCCGGGGTCCGCGCTGGCACGGTAAGGCCGCGCTCCGGCGGGGCGGAAACACATCGGCCAGTCGGCGCCGAGCGAGAGCGAGGCCACGATCGGGCCGAAATCCCGGTGGTCGGAGTGCATCCCGATGCCCTGGCCCGGCTGGTACTCGTTCACGATGCACTGCACGGGGGGGCTCGCAAAGTGGGGCAGGAGGCGCTCGGACATGGCCTGGGTCCAGGGCGGGAAGGGGCGCGCGGGCTCGCGCGATCCGCCGCCGCCGTAGTCGTAGCGGAAGCCGTAGTGCTGGACGCGGCGCTGCAGCTCGGTGAGCCAGGGGGTCTGGGAGATGCGCAGGAGGATGCGGGTCTCCTCGGCCGGGGTGATGAAGTCGGGGAGGATGGCGGCGCCCTGGGAGAAGATGTCCGTGTCGTGCGGCATGTGTGCTGTCTCCTCGTTGGATCCGCCGCGCCGAAGGTCAACTCTGCCTGTGGGCGGTGTGGATCGTGCGGGAGTGTGGGGGCTCGGTCGCGTTGTGGCTGCGCTAGGAGCGGGGTGACGTGGGATGCAGCACGATGACGGTGACTGGAATGTGGGAGAGGGCTGAGGTGATGAGGGGCGCAACGTCCTGCCAGGGGAGTCCGCCGAGGCCGCAGCCGAGGGGTGGGATCGCGATGCTTGGGATGGCGTGCTCGATGACGACTTGGGCGAGGTCGATGAGGCCGGCGCGGATGTCGTCGAGGCGGCTGGGATCGCGCCAGTGGCGCTTTGTGGGGAAGTGCGCGATGCAGCGCGGCGTGTCGAGAGAGGTCTCGAAAAGGAAGATGCGGCCGGGCCGGACGCGCCCGCGGTCGCAGGCGTAGCGGTATGCGCGGTAGGCGTCGGGGTGGCGGCGCTTGAACTCGAGGGCAAGGCCGCGGCCCATGATGCCGACGCAGTTGACGGGGTTGACGATGGTGTGGGCGGGCTGGGCGAAGATGTCGCCGATGCTGGATACGATCATGCCGGCCTCCTCGGCTGGAAAGCTGCTCGATGCGCCACGAGCTCGCCCCTGCGGGCCTGCTGACCGGGCTCCTTCGGGCTTGTGCGCAGGTTCTTGTAGAGCGGATGGCTGGGTGAAGGGGGCCGCGTGCGCGGCCCCCCGGCCGTGTTGCGGCGAGGCGATCGGTGCTGGATGGGATGCTGGAGGGCGACGGGGCTAGAACCAGACGCGGCGGTGGAAGAGGATCGCGTCGCCGACGATTTCGGGGACGGGCAGGGTAGGAAGGCCGCGGCTGAGCGAGGCGTTCCTGTAAATCCGGGATGCCTCTTCGTTGAGCGGCTTTGGGTTGCTGCGGATGCGGCCGTTCTCGTCGACGAACATGTCGCGCTGTTCGCCGTCGTGCAGGACGTAGACGTGCTCCATGGGGTCGCCGACGATGGGCTCTATGAGGTCGGCCATGACGTGGTAGCTGGGGCGGGGGGGCCAGTCGACGGAGCCCTGCTCGGTGGTGCCGTCGTAGCGGTAGATGGTGTAGTCGGTTTTCATGGGGTGTGCTCGGGGTTGTGGGGAGGATAGCAAAAAAAGGGGCCGCGCTCTGGTGCGCGGCCCCGGTTATCGGCGAGGGAAGCGACGGGGACGCGATGAAGGAGAGAAAAACATCGCGCCCCCGCCCCGCGATTGGGAGCCGCGTTGCGCGGCCCCTCGGGCGGCGTGGCGGCTAGGCGCCGTTGCCGTTGCTCCCGTTGTGACGGTCCAGGAATTGGACGCGTCCGCTGGGGATGACGATGATCTCCGTGGAGAAGCGATCGAGGTCCTCGCCGGTCTTGCGGTACTTGCGTGTCTGCAGCTTGCCCGCGACGTAGACCAGGCGGCCCTTCTTGGCGTGCTTGTCGAGCATGCTGACAAGGCCATCTTGGAAGGTCACGACGCGGTGCCATTCGGTGCGGTTGATGCGCTCGCCGGACTGCTTGTCGATATAGCTCTCGTCGGTGGCGATCGAGAGGTTGGCGACGCGGCCGCCCGAGCTGAGCTGGGTGATGGTGACATCGTCGCCGAGGCGGCCGATGACTTCTGCGCGGTTGAGTCCGAATGCCATGATCTTGGCTCCTGTTCATACGGGTTTTTGACGAGGGTTGCGGAAGAACGCCGGACCGGCTCTCGGGCCTCCGACGTTCGCCCCCTCGACGCTTCCCGAGCTTTTTGGGGCGGAGCTGCCGGTTCGGGCTGTGCGATGCCGGCGGGAGAGAAGTCTTTGCGGGCGTTCTTTTTGCGGGGCCTGGCAGGGTCGGGGCTGGATGTCCGGGGCGTGGGTGGGGGTGGTTCTTCTCTATGTTCGGTGGCGTCGTTGCAGCGCGTTCGCGGTGCATGGCGCCCGCGCGGGAGGTGTTGGCTGTAGCGTTTCGGTTGGGCTCCGGTCCTCGGCATGAACACCCTGAACGCGCGTGTGAGGTGTTATCGCCCCTGCCTTACCGGCCAAGGAAATTGGGAAATGTGGCGTTCTTGGGGTTTGGAAAAAAGGGTCGGTGAGAGCGGCCTTGGTGTGGGTTTGGGGGGGGGTGTGTGCTCGATGCGTTTAGGCTGACGGGCACTTGGCGGCGTAGATGCGGAGATCTTTGCAGAATGTCTGGATGGTATGGGCCGCGCTGGGCTGCGAGATGTCGATGATATCGCACTTGTCGCATTCGGCAAATGTGCGGACGAGTTCGCCGGGGTCGTGGTCGATGATGAGGGCTTTGAGGACGGCGGTGTAGCTGCCCTCGTGGATGGTGGCGCAAAAGTGCTCGCTCAGGGTGTCTCGCGATTTGGGGAGGCCGTGATCGAAGACGTTGGTCGAGACGCAGTGGTATCCGAGGTTCCGAGCGAAGCGGTCGAGTTGGAGGGAGGCTTGGTGGCGGGTCATGCGGTGGAGTGGGGAAGGCTGCGGTGAACGATGTGGGCGGAGACATTGAAGGATGCGAGGCGTTTGATCCAGTGGGGCAGCATGGCGTGGCGGAGGCCGATCGGGAGCTCGATCAAGAGCTCTCCCTTGTGGTGGTGGTGTTTGCATTTGCCGGCGCTCCAGCGCTGCATATCGGGACGGACGAGCTGGTCGTAGGAGGCGGGGTCTTCGATAAGGAGAAGGAGCATGTTGGCGGTTTTCCGCGGGTAGGAGTCGGGAGGTTAAATGCTACCAGGGGCCGTAGGTAACGTCGACGCTGACGGCGACGGTTTTATGATCGGATGTGCGGTGGATGTCGAAGGTCTGCGGGTCCTCGAGGGAGTCGGTGTCGGCGGCGGCGATCTCGCGGACGCGGTCGATGTCGTACCAGCCGTTGCGCACTTCTGCGATTGCGTCGTCGACGGTGGTGGCGCGGAGTGCCACGGTGTAGCTGCCGGAACAGGCGTAGTAGGCGGGGTTCGCGGTGTGCGGCTTGCCGTCGAAGGTGAGGCCGTGGTCGTGCTGTTCGGTCATGGAAGGTCTTTCCTGGTCGAATGTGTTGTGGGGTTTGTGGGTCGTGGCGCGTGCGATAGGTCGGGTGGTTATGCGGGTTTGGGGAGGGATTCGCTTTCGTGGAGATGGTGCAATTGCTGGCGCGCGCGAGCGGCAAGTGCATCGTGCCCCAGCAGGCGGAGGTCGTCGTTGAAGTCGTTGTGCTGAGGCAGGATGACGGTGGCTGGAATGCGGAGAAGAAGGGTGCGGTGGTGGAGGCGGTCGGCGGCGTTTTGTCCTTCGGGGTCGTTGTCAGCGGCGATGATGATGTGCGAGGCGTGATGGGGAGGCGTGAAGGCGGCGAGGCTCCCTGCGGATAGGGCTGCGGCGCTTGGGATGGTGGGCATGACGAGCGTGAGCGAGAGAACTGTTTCGATGCCTTCTCCGACGATGAGGGCGGCGCCGGGTACGTGGCGTACCAGGCGGACTGCATGGCTGTAGACGTGGCCGAGCGCCTTGCGAGGGGAGGGCACGGGCGCTTTTATCGGTTGGTGGCGGTGGAGCCAGGTTCGTTGGACGCCGTGAATGGTGCCTTCGTTGTCGGTGACGGCCGCAATGAGGGCCGGAAATGTGCGGGTGCTCTGGTTGTCGCGGTATCGGAGTGCGGGGTGGAAGCGGAGCGAGGGCATGGGATTGGCGAGAAGCGATCGGGCGCGGAGGTAGTGCTGGGCCTGGGTATCGGGGATGGGGCGCGAGTGGGACCAGAGGCGTTGAGCGGCCTGGGTGGTGTCGTATGTGCGCGTGCTTGCTTGGCCGGGGGATGGAGACGAAGGCGGCAGCGCGAGGAAGGCGCGGGCTTGGTTCAGAGCTTCGGGCAGGCTGTTGGCGCGGGATCGGTGGCGCACTATGTCTAGCAGGTCGCCGTGAGTTCCGTCTGCTGCGTCGGTCCATTTTCCGGGGGCGCCGGGGCCGGTGAGGCGGACGTAGAGGGAGCGGCCGGGGGTGCCGTCGATGTCTCCGGCAATCCAGAAGCGGCCCTGTCGGCGACCGCCGGGCAGGTAGTGGCGGCAGACGTCTTCGGCGCGGTCCGCGAGAGCGGCGGCTATGGCGGAGGCGTTCATGGGTCGGGCTCGCGTGGTTGTGAGTATCGGGGCGGAGCGGTTTCTTTCGGGTCTTGGGAACGAAGATGATGTTGGGCAGTTTTTCGAAGTGAATTTCGCAGGAGAGGGGTTAGGGGCGGTAGGGCTGTTGGGAAGGTTTTGGTTCGCGAGCAGTTAGGCGGAGCCCGTGAGGGCGGTCCATTCATGCAGCGCGGCGGCAATTGCAGATGGTGGGCCGCAATGCGGGGCATGTTCAATGCGGAGGCCGTCGGTGGCGATGATTTTTGTGACGGCCGCGGTGTCTGCGCCTGCGGCGATTAGCGGACGAATGGCCCATGTTGAGCCGCGTTCGATGGCGTAGGCCAGTGCAGGGGGGGCGTACTGGTGGGGAGGACCGCAGGGGGCGTTAGGATTGGCGCCGGCGTCAAGGAGAATGGTCAGCATGCGCGGTCCGATGGTTTGGCTGTCTTGTGTGTGGCCGCCAAGGGCAAGCACTTTGGCCATGAGGGGGCAGGATTGATGGTATGCGTCGGGGCGGGCGCCGTGGGAAAGAAGGTTCTCAACGGCGACGTGGAGGCCGGAAGATACCGCAGCGTGCATGGCGGCATCTGTAGCCCGTGCGGAGTGGGCGAGAATCATTCGGAGGATGGTTGGGTATTTTTCGAGTAATTGGGATGGCGTGTGGAGGATGGCGGTCAAGGCCCAGTCTTCTTCCTCCGGCATGGTCGCGCCGGCTTGCAGAAGCATGCGTACAGAGCCGGTGGAGGCTGCTTCGATGGCCCAGTGAGTGGGGGAGTGGATCATGTGGCCGCTGGCGGGATGATTGGGGTCGGCGCCGGCTGCGATGAGCATGTGCAGGGCGCGGGTGTCGGCGCGGCGCGCGGCTTGGGTCAAAGGCGTTACAGGGTGGCCTAGCGTGGATTCGCTGGGAAGGGTGCAGTCGGCGCCGTGCGTTTGTATGAGCTCGGCAAGGGCGTCGTAGTCGTGGAATGTTACGGCTTCCCAGGCCCGGGCGCTGGGGGTGTCAGGGTTGGTCAGCCAGTGACTGTCGTTTTCGTCCACGGGTAAGTTTCCTTCGTGTTTGCGGTTGAAAAAGGTGGTGAATGCTCGCGGATTGTTGGGACGGGAGGCTGGTGCTGGTTCTTGAGGGTGTCGGTCGCTAGGGGTTGGTGAATTGCATGTCGGTGGACGTGCATGGCGCCAACATGTTGTGCAGAGCGCGGGCTTCGTTGGGGTCGACGCTAAGGCGGTATTTGCGTTTGACGGCGACGATGCGGGAGGCGTACCAGCATCGGTTCATGGGAGGCTGCCATTGGGCGGCGTCGTAGGCGCATTTTCCTCCTTTGTTGCAGCGGTTGATGTGGGGTGCGGCGAGGGTGAGGTTGAGGAGATCGGCGGCGAATTGGCGGCGAAGGCTAGAGCTGGCGCTGCAAAGGCCGCTGTCGTGGGCTTCGGAGACGGCGACGATGTGTTCGATGTCGGTCTGGCGTCTGTTGGAGAAGTAGCGGCCAGTGTAGGGGCCGTAAATTCTGTCTTGCATGGACGCGATGATGTCGAGCTCGACGGATTGGGGATAGGAATAGTGGTCGCGATCGTAAGGCGAACAGCGGTTTTCGGGAGCGATGAGAAGGCCGTTCCAGGTGCCGGATGCCGTTGCGGCGTGTGGTTGCGCGAGGGTGGCGAGGAATAGTGCGAGGATGGCGAGGGCAAGGGGAAGCGCGGTTGGTATGTGTCTAAGAGAGTATTTCATGGTCGGTCGCTCCTGGTGTTGGCCTGCGCCGGTGTCGGTGTTCTAGGAGCCTGCGCCGTAGGAAAATTGACTACTATATATAGTGGCGTCAGATCATTCATTACCACTACCTATGGTGCCTGAAGGTGCCCAAAAGCGTTCTGCGGCGCAGGCTCCTAGGTGAGGGTAAAGAAACGAATTCCTCTGCGGTCGTAGATGGTGAGCCGGCTCGACATGGTGTGCGGTGGGTGCTCATTCGTGAAAGTCGAAGTCGTATATGCAGAGGTAGCGGCAGGCGTTGTGCAGATCGGAGTAGCTTTCGGAACCGCGCTGCTGGTGCATGAGCCATTCCGTGAGTAGATCGGGGCCCCATGCAAGGCGTTCTTCGATGGTGACGCGGCTGCGAGTGCCGTTCTCTGAAATCAGATCCTTGACTGTGGTGTGGAGAATTTCGGTGGTCATGGTCGGTGTCCCGTGTGTGGCTAGGGTGGCGGGTCGCAATTCAGTGTCGCATGTCGGGGGCTCCGGGCGGGTGCATCGAGCGGGCGCAGATGGCGAGCCAGGCTTCGCGGTCGAGGCCGAGGCGGGAGTTGAGGCGGTCGCAGAGGTCTTCGGCTTGGTGGAGGTCGAGGGCGACGAGGGCGGTGGGGACGTAGCCCGCGAGGCCCTCGAAGACGATGCGGATCTGTTGGTGCTGATCGGGAGATTCGTAGGCTGGAGTGAAGGCGAATATGGGATTGTCAGGGAGTGTTTGCATGGTTGTGTCCTCGTGCCCCCGCGTTGCTGATTATAGCTTAACGGGACGGTGATTGAGGTGTGGAGTGGGGTGTCGCAGGGTCAGGTGGACTGGATGGTGGCGATGGGCCAGCGTTCGATGATCTTATCGATGGCGTCGCGGTTCGGGGCGAAGATGCGGGTTGCCCACGAGATGACTTCGGCGATGCAGCCCATGCGTTTCAGGGTTTCGAGGTCGTGGTCGGTGGGGCCGTGAATTTCGATGCGGTCGGCTCCCATGATGCGGCGGCGGGAGAGCTTCCAGCTGTTGGTGAGCTCGAAGGAGGCGTAGCGGTTTAGAATCTCGTCGTGAATTTCGTCGGGGGTGAGTATGGAGGCGTTGTCGAGTCCGAGGGCGCCGCGGAAGTTGTGGACTTCAGCCGGCCCGAGGACGCGGCCGATGAGGTGCTGGCCGTCGTCGGTGACAAGGCGGCGGACGCGCATGCTCTCTTCGGGAAGGCGATCCCATATGGGCAGCAGAAGGCCGGTGACGAGCCAGAAGCGGGATTCGCGGTGGCTGGGCAGTGCGGTGAGTTCGTCGTTCCAGCAGCTGCGCCAGTAGGGTTCGAGGACGTCGTGCCATTGCGAGGATTCGAGGGCGTCGTGAGGCATGGTCTCCTTGATGGCGGGTCTGACGAGGCGGACGCGCTTTTGTACGCCGCCGTCCTCGATCATGCGGGAGACCGCGGGGACGGTGATGGCTGCCCGCTTGGATTGGTTGTTGACGATAAGGCGAGCGCTGGATTCTTCGTTGTAGTAGATGCGCAGAGCGTCGTCGGCGGCGAGCGGTTGGAGCTTATCTCTGCGGACGATCTCGACGATTTCGGTTTCGCCGCCCGAGGTGTCGTGGGTATAGACGGTCTCGCGGTAGGGCAGAATCAGGGAGTCGGCGCGGATGGTTTCAACGCCGCGTTCGTAGACGCCGGCCTCGATCGCGCTTTCGATGTTGGAGTCGATGCGCGTTTCCAGTGCGGAGAAAAGCTGGTTTTGTTCGTCGATCGGGAGCGCAAGCAGCCGGTTTAGGAACTGGGGCATAGGAGGCAGATCTTCTTTGAGCCCGCCTTCGTAGGTGATTTTGAGGCCGGTGGCTTGCTGGAATTGTTCAACGGACCAGTCGTCGATTTTGCCGGTCCAGAGCGCGCCGTAGAATTGGCGCAGTGCGGCACGGGCGTAGGGGCTCTCAAGGTTGTCGCTCGCCTTGAAGAGCGCAGTGTCGTCGCCCATTGCGGTTTGGGAGTTGCGCTGGCCTCGGGTGATCGCGCCAAGGGAGTCGAGGCGGCGCGCGATGGTCGCGATGAAGCGGCGTTCGCCCTTGACGTCGGTTGTTATGGGTCTGAAGAGGGGCGGGCAGGCCTGGTGGGTGCGGTGCGTTCTGCCGAGGCCCTGGATGGCCTGGTCGGCGCGCCATCCCGCCTCGAGGAGGTAGTGAATGCGGCGCTGGCTGTTCTCGGCGGAAATGTCGGCGTGGTAGCTGCGTCCTGTGCCGCCGGCCATGGAAAAGACGAGAATGCGCTTGCTGCCGTCCATGAAGGATGCGGTCTCGGCGAGGTTGGCAGAGGCGGGTCGGGGGCGGAGTGCGAGGCGTTCGCCCTTGGAGTCGGCGATGCGGAGGATGCGCCGCGAGCGGCCGGTGACTTCGGCAACAGCCTCGTGTCCGAAGTGCTGCATGATCTGGTCGAGGGCCGCAGGGACGGGTGGGAGCGAGCCGAGCTTCTGGATCAGTTTGTCGCGCCGTTGCACTGCCTCCTGGCAGAGCACGGGATTGTTGCTGCTGTCGAAGACAGGGCGCGACATGACGTTGCCCTCGTCGTCTTCGAAGGGCTCCTGCAGTTGGACCGGAAAGGCGTGGGCGAGGAAGTCGAGGACGTATTCGCGCGGGGTGAGGTCGATGGAGAGGTCGTCCCACTCGGAGGACGGGATCTCGGCGATGCGGCGCTCCATGAGGGCTTCGCCGGTGGAGACGAGCTGTACGACGGATGAGTGGCCGTGCTCGATGTCGCTCTCGATCGAGCGGATTAGCGTGGGGCACTTCATGGACGTGAGGAGGTGGCCGAAGAAGCGTTGCTTGGCACTTTCAAAGGCTGAGAGGGCGGCGGATTTGGCCCGCGTGTTGAGGGTCTCTTCGCCGTCGACGATGCCGGTGGCCTTGAGCGCTTCCTGGATGTTGGCATGGATGATCTTGAAGGCGTCGGCGTAGGAGTCGTAGATGCGCCGCTGTTCGTCGGAGAGGGGGTGCTCGAGGATGTCGACCTGGACGCCGTGGTAGGAGAGTGCGCGGGCCTGATAGAGCCCGAGGGCCTTGAGGTCGCGGGCCACGACTTCCATTGCGGCGACGCCGCCTGCTTCCATGGCGCAGACGAATTCGACGCGGGTCTCGAAGGGGGTCGTGTCGGAGCCCCAGAGCCCGAGGCGTGTGGCGTATGCGAGGCCGGGAACGGTGGTGGCGCCGGTCGCGGAGACGTAGAGGATGCGTGCGTTGGGCAGCGCATTCTGAAGGCGAAGGCCGGCTCTGCCTTGCTGGGAGGGCTTGGAGTCGCCGCGCTCGGTCTTGGTCCCCGCGGCATTGGCCATTGCGTGAGCTTCGTCGAACACGATCACGCCCTGGAAGGCGTGGCGGGTCTCGTCGTCTTCGCCGCCTGCGAGCCACGCGACGATCTGCTCGAGGCGGGAGGGGTTGTTCTGGCGCGCGGCGGAGCGGAGCGTGGCATAGGTCGTGAAGAGGATCCCGTGGTCGTGAGGGATCGGGTCGCTCTGGCGAATCCTGGAGAGCGGGTGGACATCCTCTTTGCGGCCGCCGAGGGCGATCCAGTCGCGCCGTGTGTCTTCGAGAAGCTTGTCGGATTGGGAGAGCCATAGGGCGCGGGTTCTTCCGCGTAGCCAGTTGTCGAGGATGACGGCAGCAACTTCGCGGCCCTTGCCGACGCCTGTGCCGTCGCCGAGCATCCATCCCTGGCGGAATTGCACGGGCTGGGATAGCAGCTCGCCGTCTGCCGTGTGGTTGGGGCTGGAGACGAGGGTTTCGTCGGAATCGTCGGGCGTGGAGTCTTGGGGGTCGGTGTTGTCGGTATCCTCGGATGCGTCATCTTTAGCAAGGTCAACGCGCTGCAGGGTCTCCCATTGGGAGCCGATACGGTACTCGGCAGAGAGATGGCGAAGATGGGCCTGGCCGGCAAGGACGACGCTTTCGAGCTGGGCGTCTGACAGGGCGGCTTCGGTAACGATGGATTCGGGAAGGAGCGGCCGGTAGGAGGGAGTGGGGTGGGGGACTGCGGCCATAGCGGTGGACTGGACGAGCGTGGTCGGGTGCTCGGATGCAAGCGGGATGTGAATGGTGCATGGGCGCCATTCGTCGTAGGGGCCGGAAGTTCCGTGGGTGTCGGCCGCCGAGGCGGTTTTGTCGGCAATTTCGTAGTGAAGTTCGTGGATGTTTTTCCATTCATGCGGTGTTGAGGGGGTTGGGGTGCGGTTGGTCTTGGGGCGGCGGTTCGTGGGTCGAGGCGAAGGGGTGCCGCCGAAGAGGTCGGTGCCGGGGATCGGTTGGATTGGCAGGCGCTCGGGCAGCGCGGGGCTGAGGAGCTGGAGCAGGTGGCCGGCGTCCTGGGCTTTCGGGCTGGGGGAGGGCAATTCGCGTTCGGGGCCGCCGCGTTCGATGACGGTGAGGCGGGTGTCGAAGCCGGTGCCGCGCCTGGCGTAGACCCGTCCGTCGATCGGGGCGGTGAAGAGGACGCGTGCAGGCGGGTCGAGGAGCTGGAAGGCGTCGGACCAGGCGGAGTGGGAGGGCGAGCAGTGGGCGGACGAGATGGTGACGAGCCTGCCGCCGGGGGGCAGCATCGCAAAGGCGGAGCGGATGTGGCGAAGATCGGCGTCGTGGCGGGGGCTGGTGATGCCGGGTGTGACGGAGAATGGTGGGTTCATCAGGATGACGGTGGGGCGGGCGTCGGGAAGGCGGTCGCGGATGGTTTCTGCGTTGTGGGTGGTGACGGGGGAGCCGGGAAAGAGGCTGGAGAGAAGTGCCGCCCTGGTGGGCGCGATCTCGTTGAGAAGCAGGGCTTCGGGGTTGTCCTTGCCGAGCGCACATTGGGCCATGACGGCAAGCATGCCCGTGCCGGCGGAGGGCTCGAGCAAGACGTCGGTGGGGCGGATCGCCGCGGCCTGGAGTGCTGCGTAGGCGAGGGGCAGGGGAGTGGAAAACTGTTGCAGCTGCTGTTGTTCCTGCGAGCGCCGGGTCTGCGAGGGTTCGAGGGCGGCGATGGTGTTGAGCATGTCGAGCATGGCGGAGGGGCCGTCGTCGCCGCGTCCGGCCTGCAGGCGCATGGCGCGGCCGTAGCGCTGGATGAAGAGGACAAGGGCGGCTTCGACGGTGTCGTAGCAGTCCTTCCAGATCCAGGCGCCCTCGGTGTCGTCGGCTCCGAAGGCGTCCGTCATGGTCTTGCGCAGAATCGGGGCGTCCAGGGCTGTGCCGGACTCGAGAATGGGTTGCAGGGCGCGTGCTGCTGCGAGCATGGCGGCGGGTTTGGAGGAAGGGCGGGGTGTCGGCTGGGGGCTGATGGAGAGCGCGAGGGGTGCGCGTGTGGAAGCGGCGGCGTCCGGCTGGGCGTCGAGCATGTGGGCGGCTCCGGGAAAGGGGAAGAAGGGGGTGCGGTAGTCGGGCGTGTAGAGAGGGCTCGCTTCACCCGACAGGGCCTGCCCGAAGGCCGCGGCCCTGCCTCCTGCTGTCGCGCAGCGAGTTGCAGGTGGGGTCGCATGGGTGAGACGAGGGGGCTGGTTTAGAGCAGCCCATCCTGGCTGAAGCTGCACGATCCGGAGGGAGAGATGACGATGTGATCGTGGAGGGCGACGCCGATCGTTTTGAGGGCGTTGTGCACGTTCTTGGTCATCTCGATATCGGCGCGCGAGGGAGTTGGGTCGCCCGAGGGGTGTTGATGGACAAGGACAATTGCGGCCGCATGGGTTTGAAGTGCGCGCACGCAGATCTCGCGTGGGAATACGGGAATGTTGTCGATCGTGCCGCGTTGATGGCGCTCGCTGGAGATGAGCGCGTTTCTGTTGTTGAGGAAGAGGAGGTGGAGCTCTTCGATCTGGCGGTGTCCGGCGAGGGTGCGGCAGTAGTCGATGACGTTCTGGTAGTTCCCGAGGGTGGGCTCGATGGTGCGGGGGAGCTGCGCGCGGGCGAGGCGGACGCCGAGGGCCTCGGCGGTCTTGAGCAGCGTTATCGTGGCCTGCGGCAGGCCGAGGTGGTGGGCAAGGTGGTGGCTGTCGGCTGCGAGCGTTGCCGCTGCTGTGGTGTAGCTGTCGAGGAGGGTGTCTGCGAGGGCGTGTGCTTCGGCCGGCGGGTGATGAAATTCGAGGAGGAGCTGGAGCAGATCGTGATCGTTGAGGCAGTCGTGGTCTGTCTGAATAAGGCGGGCGGGGAGGCTGTCGTGCGGGCTGGTCGTGTGCGGACCGGCGGAGGGGTCGACAACGGCGAGGTGGCGGGGGGCGGTGGTGAGCGTGGCGGGGGCGTCCTGGAGGTTCATGCGGCGATCTCGTGCGTGCGGGCGCGTTCGCGCTGTTCGGAGCGTTCGCGGCAGGTGTCGACGAGCTGGCGGTACTCGTCGCTGGGGAGGAGTCGATCCACGTTGAGCAGATACGCGAGCTGAAGGCAGATCAGGCGGATCGGCGCGTCCTCGCGCTGTGGTGCGTTCTCGGCAATGGCCTGGCGGCAGGCTTGATGAAGGGCAAAGGCGACGCCGGCAGGGTTGCACGCGCCGGGGTCGACGATTGCGAGGGCGTCGCGGTGGCGGTCGTAGTCCGGGGGTAGGTCGGGGAAGCTCATTGCGAGGCTCCTTGTATTCTGGCGACGAGGGACTCGATGATGTCGTGGTCGGCGTCGCAGACTTGGCCCCAGGCGCGTAGGTTGCGCTCGAATTCGTCGATGGAATTGAGGTGGGCGTTGAAGAAGGGGTCCTCGGTGGTCGCGGCTATGAGGCAGCCGCCGGTGATGCAGATGCCGGTAATGGCGGGGGTGGTCATGGGGGGAAGCTGGAGGAGCCAGCACAGGAAAGCGGCGAATTGGGGCGTGAGGTTTTCGCCTCTGCTGGGGTGCATGGGGTGGATGTCCGGGTGATCGGCGGCGATGGCGGGTGCGGGCATGGGGGGCCTCTGCGCTGGTTGCTCGGGAGAAATGACGCCCCGCGGCATGAGCCGAGTGCAGCGGGGCGTCGGTTGGTTGAGTCTTAGGCGGTGCTGGAGGCCTCCAGGTTCCGCGCCGCCTGTCCCGAAGAGGCTTTGCGGGCTCTTCGGGGTGTGGTTGTGGGTGGTGCCGGGTTGGCCGTGGGGCGGTGAGGAGGGACGTGCGGGGTCGAGGGGGTCGTGGTTGGGGTCAGGCGGCGCGGGAAACAGGTGAGGCTGCGATGTTGGCGCGAAGCAGTGCTTCGGCGACTTGTGGGCAGACGCTGTTGCCGCACATGCGAATCTGGGCGGTTTTGCTGAGCGGCTTTCCCTTGAAGATCGGATCGATGAGGTAGGTCTCGGGGAAGCCTTGTGCGCGGAAGAGCTCGCGCGGGGTGAGCATGCGCATGCCGATATCTTCGAGGATGTAGGTCTGGCCGTCGATCTGCACGGTGACGAGACCCATGCGGCCGCGCGTGGGCAGGGTGTGCATGGGATGGGTGAGGGGCTGCCATTGGCCGCCCTCGCCGTAGTACTTGGTGAGGAAGGCGGCGATGAGGCCGTGGTGCCCGCCGGTGGTTATGGTCTTGTGGGGTCGGCAGAGTCGGCCGTCTCCGCCGTTGGTGTTGGAGGAATACTGGTGCGAGAGGGCGGCGGCGACGAGCGCGGTCTTGCCGCCGCCGCCGGCGGTGACGGTGGGGGCCGGCTGGTGGGCGGCCTGGCCGATGCTGCCGCCGAAGTGGCGGGAGAGGAAAGCCGTGACGAGGCCCTGGGTGGTGCCGCGCTGAACGATGGTGGAGAGGGGGCTGCGGGCGTCGTGGCCGGTCATTCCGCTGTTGTGCTGGGCCAGGTAGGCGCAGGCGAGCATGTGGCCGTTGGCGGTGGTGGTGACGACGTGCGCGGGGGCATCGGCAGGGTGGCAGCGGGGCGCCTGGCCGGGGCGTTCGCCGTGGCGCTGGACGAAGTAGGGCGAGACGAGGGCGTGCTCGCCGCGATGCGCTGCGGTGATCGTCGGAATCGGGTCGTGGAGTCCGTGGACGCGGCGATCTCCGGCGTGAGTGAGCGGTACGATGAAGGGCTCGGCCGCTTCGAGGATGTAGCGGACCGTGCCGCGGGCGATGCGGCGCATGGTGGCGTCGGCAAGGGGGCGCTTGACGCCGAGGGCGCGGCCCTGCTCGGTGTTGAGGAAGATGCTGGGGCAGGGAATCGACCAGTCGATACACTCGGCGGCGGTCCGGTAGGGGGGCAGGCCGGGGCCGTGGCTGGGCTCGGGCCAGACGATGGGGATGCCGTCGCAGCGGGCGATGACGAAGAGGCGCTTGCGCACGGTGGGGGTGCCGTAGTCGCAGGCGCGGAGTTCGCGCCAGTCGAGGGTGTAGCCGAGCTTTTGCAGTTCGCGAATCCAGCGGCGGAAGGTTTCTCCTTCGCGGGCCTTGTTGGGCAGGCCCTTCTCGTCGAGGGGGCACCAGTCCTGGAATTCCTCGACGTTCTCGAGGCAGATGACGGAGGGACGGGCACGGCGGGCCCAGAGCACCACAACCCACGCGAGGTCGCGGATGGCGCGCTGGCGCGGTCGCCCGCCCTTGGCCTTGCTGAAGTGCGCGCAGTCGGGGCTGAACCAGGCGAGCGCGACGCGGCGGCCGCCGCTGGCTTCGAGGGGGTCGATCTGCCAGATGTTGCGTTCGAAGTGGTGGGTGCGCGGGTGATTGGCGCGGTGCATGGCGATGGCCTCGGCATCGTGATTGATCGCGATGTCGAGGTGGCCGAGGGCGCGTTCGATGCCGAGGGAGGCGCCGCCGCCCCCGGCGAAATTGTCGATGACGAGGCCTTTCACGGCGCTCTCCCTGGGTCTGTGGAATGGTGGGGTTGCTGGATGGTGTCGGGGGTGGGGCTTATCCGAAGCGTTCTCCTTCGGTGGTGAACGTCCAGTCGTTCTGCGCGATGGCGTCGTCGACGGCGCTCTCGGAGGTGAGGTGGTCGTACTCGTTTTCGAGGCGGCCGTAGAGCCAGCGGGCGAGGTCGCGCATGGACTCGGTAATGGCGCTGTCGGCTTGGGCGGTGGGAGGTTGATAGGTGGGGCTGTTGCGGTCGACGTCGATGGCCATGGAGTATTCGTGGAAGTGGCGGCCGCGCTGCCTGATCTCGGCGGTGAGCTGGTAGAAGTTGGGGCGTTGAGCGGCGTGGAGGCGGTCCGCTATCTGGTGAAGGGTTGTGTCGGCCGCTGCGTATTCGCGGAGTCTGCGCGGAGCGTCCCTGGCGTGGCAGTAGTTGGCTTCGAAGCAGGCGCCGTCGCCTTGGCAGCTGAATCCGCTGAAGTAGATGTTGGGGTCTTCGCGCGTCCTGCCGCTGATCAGCGTGACGTTGGTGGTTCTGAGGGTGATTCCGAGCATCTGGCAGATCGTGTCGAAGTGGCGGTAAATGTGGTCGTACCACTGGTGATTGAGGCAGTTGGTGCGATACCAGAATCGTGCGTTCTCCTTGGCGCGCTCGGGCAGCTCGTCGATTTCGTAGACGAGGGTCTCGACGGTGCGCGGCATGGTCAGGCTGTCCGGTCGCTGTCGTCGAGCGCGACGTCGATGCGGTCGCCGCTGACGGTGACGGTGACGGTGCGCTCCTTGGGCATGAGCCAGTGGACGTCGGTCCAGATGGCCTGGGCGATGAGGGCCTTCTGCACTTCGTCCGTTGCGAACGAAGTCGGAGCTGAGTTGCCGCAGGAGGGTGCCGGGGTCGTGGGGTTCATGGACACGGTCGCTGTCTCCTTGTGCTGGATTGGGGAGCGAGGGTGGCGGAACTCTCTCGGGAGTCCTGTCCTTGCGAGCGGGGACGCCCGTCTCGGCTCCTGTGGACGCGGTGCGGGGTTGTGCCGCATGCGTAGGCGAGGCTGTAGAGCGCGGAGTTGTGCGCGTAGCAGAACGGGCGCAGGGCGGCGGTGTCGGTCGCTATGTCCAGTCTTCGATGCGGACGATGGCCTCGCCGGCGGCAACGGTGACGTCGGGTGCGCCGTCGGGGCGTGGCTTGATGACGATGACGGGCTTGGTGGGTCGCGGCGGTGACGAGGCGCAGACGTCCGTGGTCAGAGTGGCGGAGGGCGTGACGAAGCGGAGGCGGACGGTGCCGCGCGTCACTTCGATGCTGGGATGGTCGTTGGTGGGGTCGATGGTGACGAGCGGAGGTGGGGGGTCCTTTGCGTACTTTTCGGGAACGGGGAGGGGGGAGCTGTCGCAGGCCCAGGGAGAGCCGCTTGCGCGTTCGCATATAGAGGTGACGTGCGAATCGCCGACGTAGTCCGAGGATTTCCAGAGGTCGTCGGCGTCGGCCATGTCAATGGCGGCCTGGCAGGCGTTATCGAGGGTGTGGGCGTCGACCGAGACCGTGGCGCAGACGTAGGTGGCGTACTGGCATTGCACGGTATAGGCGGTCATGCCGGTGCTCCTTCCGGGGGTGGCGTCTGGGCGTGGAGCTGGACGTGGACGTTGCCGGAGCGCAGCGAAATGGAGACGTCGTGGTCCTTGGGGATGAGCCAGCGAATTTCGCGATCGACGACGGCGGCGATGGTCTGGCGCCGCGCCTCTTCTTCGGATGCGAGCATGGTGACGGCGATGTGCCGAGCGTCCAGCTCGAAGGCGGTCTTTTGCGTCTCGTAGCTGTCCGCTGCGCTGTCGTCGGAGGGACAGAAGTAGGCGTGGACGAGGATTTCCGCGAGCTCGTGGGGCTCGATGCTGCTCTCCTTGGTGACGAGGGGCTGGGTGTCGTCGAGGTAGGTCCAGGCTTCGCCGTGCATGACCATATCGGCCGGGACGGCGATGTGATCGCGTTCCTTGGCGAGGTGGTGGACGTCGAGGTGAAGCGCGATGGCGTCGGGCCGGTCGGGGCTGTCGTGGAAGGTGACGTCGGTCGTGTCGGCGCCGGTCTGGGTGAGCGCGCTGCCGGCCGCGTCGAGGGTGTGGGTTTCGCCCTCGTTGGTGACGTCGATCCGCATGCCGGTGATTCTGGACAGGCGGTCGTACCAGTCGTAGCCCTCGAGGCGGCTGTCCGAGTCGCAGAAGCGGACGCCGATCCCGCTGGCGTTGGCTGCGCGCCAGAGCGATTGCGCGTGGTGGGGATCGGGGTCGAAGGAGACGACGAGGGTTTGAGTGCGGGTGCGCTGCAGCAGGCCGCTGGCGCACCAGTTGTCGCTGTCGGCAACGGCAGGACGCCATGAACGGAGGACGGCCGGCGCCGGGGGGATGTCGATGCCGAGCTCGCGGGCCTCTGCGTAGTTCTTGTGGCAGAGCGCGGGTGCGGGATCGGAATTGCTCATGGCGCGGTAGATGGCGTGGCGGGCGGCGAGGCGCATGCGGTCGAGGAAGGGCGATTCGACGGCCTGGGTGCGGGCAGGGAGGACCAGCTCGAGCTCGGGGCAGGAGTCGATGTCGGCCATGGTCTGCCAGGTGGTGCCGTCGAGGGTCTGGATGGAGGGAAGGCCCACTTGGATGGTGAGGCCGTGGAAGTTGAGGTCGGGTGCCTGGTAGGAATGCCACTTCTCCTTGACGACGCCGAAGCGGATGCCGTGCCAGTGTTCGATATGGAGGGCGTCGTCGAGGAAGGATTCGTACTCGACGGGGTTGCCGTTGAAGGTGACGGAGAGGGGGCAGTGGCGGGCGCTGGCGGAGATTGCCTTCTCGATCGCGTCAGGGTCCTCGCTGGCGTGGAAGGAGATCACGGTGCCGGCGGGGCGGGGAGCATCGTCGCAGGGCAGGATGCGGGGCTGGTGTTTCCCGAGAAAGCTGTCGGGTACGAGCTCGGCCTGCCAGGCGGGCATGGGTGCGGTGCCGGCGGTGGCGGGGCGGGACGAGATCGTGCAGCCGCGTTTGGAGAGGGCGTAGATTCCCATGCCGGCCGGGTCCTCGCGCTTGGCCATGCCGGCGTTCCAGCCGCTCTCGCCGAACGAGAGGAGGACGGCGGGGTCGGCTATGCCGTGGCCGTCGTCGGTGACGGTGATGAGGATGGTGTCGCCGGGCAGGGCGCGGGTGGTGACGTCGAAGCGGCTGGCGCCGCTGCGGCGGGCGTTCTGCAGGAGCTCGGTGAATGTCTGGGAGAGGGAGTTGGCGAAGAAGCGGGTGACGCGGTCGATGGCTCCCGGGTGGATGCGGGCGGAAATCGTGTCGGGAAGGGGTGCAGGGTCCGTCATGGGTATCTCCCGGATGGCAATGTGATTGTGGTGCCCCGCCTGAGCGGGCGGCGGGGCACCTGGCTGACGAGTGGAGTTTAGGAGCGGCGCAGGAACGCGGGAACGTCGAGGGGGTCGGCTGAGACTTCGTGGCCGTTTTCGGGAAGGGTCTCCGTCGGAGGGGCGACGGGAAGGGTTGAGTCGTCTTCGTCGTTGGAGTCGAATCCGAGGGTGCTGATGATGACCCTCGGTCCGGCGTCGGCTGTGGGGACCTGGTTCATGGCGTCAACGGTGGCCTGAAGCTCGGCCGGCAGGGGTGGGGATTGGGCTGTGCCGGCGTTGGTGTTGCTGCCCTCTGAGGTGGCAGGCGGAGCGGGTTGGTTGGCAGTCGTGTTGTCGTCGTCAACGGTAGGTGCCGTTTCGGACGGGGTCGTGTCTGCCGGGGTCGGCGCGGCCGGGTTTGTGGTGCTTTGGGCGTCGGTGGCGCTATCCTCGGAAGAGCCCTTGTCGAAAGCCTTGAAGCCCGGAGGCACCCATGCGAGAGCGGCGGCGCGGGCATCCTTGTTGACGTCGATGGGGCGGTCGTCGCCGGCGGCGAAGGCTCTTTCCATGGCTGCGGCAAGGCCGGTCTTTTTGTCCTTGCGGTGGGTATGTGCCCATTCGATGCCGAGGACCTTGCGCGCGACGTCGATGACGCGGTTTTTGGTGATGCGGGTCCAGAGCATTGCGGCGCTGGGGCGGATGTGTTTGGCGAAGTCGATGTCGAGGCGTGCGACGGTGGCCTCGAATTCCGGCCTGGCGTTGTGCTCGAAGGCGAGCTGGGGCTTGAGGGTGCGGGCGATGGCGGCGGCGAAGAGGGTCTCCTTCTGCTCGCGCGAGAGCTGCCTGAGGGCGGCGAAGCAAGCGTCGTCGCCGTCGGCCTTAATCCACTCGAGGGGCAGGTTGGAGCAGTCTGCCAGCATGGCTTCGCCGCGGCTCCAGTCGGCGAATTCGTTGTCGTTGACCCTGGTGGTCGGCCTGTCGGCGGTCTCGCGGAAGGCGATGTCGAGCGCGTGGTAGTGGTCGACGTAGCCCTGGGCGAAGAGAGAGCGGACGAGCTGGAAGATGGTGAGGTCGAAGGCCGCGTCGAAGTCGTCGGCGAGGTGGGCTTTGACGAGAGCGGTCCTGATGCAGCGCAGGTCGTCGGCGAGGCCGATGCCGACTCCGGCTTCCTTGCGGGCCTGGGTCTGCGGGTCGGGCGTGGGCTCATGCATGGTGGGGCCGGCAATGGAGGGGGCAGCGTCGCTCGGGGCTGAAGTTGAAGGGGAGGCGTCGCCGTGCTGCTGCTGCGTCGTGGTGTCGGCGTCCTGGGCGGGGATGTCCTCGGGCCTCACGAGGCCCTGGATGACCTGCATGGTGCCGTCCTGGGCGATGGTGACGAGGCAGCCGGCGATTGCGATCTGCTCGGGGTCGAACACGGCGCGGGCTTCGATCGCAGCTTCGAGGTGCTGCAGGCGGGCCTGGAGGGTCTCGGATTCCTCGACAAGCTCTTCGGTCCACGCGTCGTCGTCCATGTTGCAGAGCTCGTCATGGCGGATGTTGAGCGTGTCGATCTCGGCCGCTTCCTGGTCGGTGGGGTTGACGGCTTGGGGCTCAACCCTGCCGAAGCGGGCGACGTCCGACCAGCTGACGTCGATGCGCGCTTCGGACCATTTCCAGCGGGTCGCGAGTTCGTTGGCGGCAATGGTGAGGCGGTCGTTGGCGAGCTTGTTGAGCAGCGTGGGGTCTTCCAGCCAGACGCCGTTCTCGTGCTCGTCGGCGAAGAGGTCGCGAATGACGGCGCCGCCGGCGGCTTCGTAGGTGTCGACGCCGATGAAACGGGCGAGGGAGGCGGTGGCGGGGACGCGCTCTTCCGTAAGCATGCGCTTGATCTGGTAGGCGCTCGGGCGGTAGCCCTGTTCCTTGACCTGGTCCCATGCGGCGAGCTGGCGCTTGCGGTCGGTGGTGACGGTGAAGGCCTTGAGGGTCTCCAAGTCGAGCTGGTCGGCGCGGAATGCGTCCAGCAGCTCGGGTGCGGCATTGCCGAGGCGAAGGCGCCGTTCCACGGTGCGTTCGGAGACGCCGAAGCGGGCGGCAATGTCGGAGGGGGACGAGCCGGCGTTGGCGAGGGCGCTGAAGGCCTCCACCTGGTCGGCGGGGTGCATGTGGCTGCGAACCGCGTTCTCGGCGAGCGAGATCTCGGTGTCGGCGGTGCCGTTGTGAATGATGTTGCAGGGAATCGGATGGTCTTCGGCGATGGTGCCGTCGGTGGCCAGCTCGGTCAGGGCGGCGAGGCGTCGGCCGCCGGCGATGACGGCGAAGCGCGGTGCGCCCTGGGTGTCGGGTCCGATTTCGCGGGCGACGAGGTTCTCGAGCAGTCCGTGGGAGGCGATGGAGGCTTTCAGCTCGACGAAGGCGGCGCCGCTTGCGGGCGTCTTGCGAGCGTTGGCGGGGGATATCTCAAGGCGGTCGAGGGGAATCGACCGGATCACCGGGTCGGACATGAATCATCTCCTGGGCAGGGCTGGTGGGGTGAGGGTGTAATAGGGCTCTCGGGCCTTCTGCTCTGTCATGCTACGGGCGCTCTGCCGGCCTCATTCCGGCGTGTCGCGGAGGGGAGGAGTGGGTAGAGCGGCGTCTGGTGAGGAGTCGAAGACGGAGGGACGTGGGTGGATCGCTTCGGGTGTGTTTAGGGGGAGGTTGGCGGCTGCTTGAGTGCCTCGCAGGCGTTGACGCGCTCGTATTCGAAGGCGGCGAGGCTGTCGCGTTGGCGGGTAAATATCTCGGTGAAGCCAAGGCGGTCGCGGATGGCTTTGGTGGCGCGGTCGGTCTGGACCGGGCTGTGGCGGCGATTGGTGGCGCGGAGGATGTCGACCGATTCTTCGCCGTAACCGTGAGCGAAGTTGGCGTGGAATTCGTAGGAGCGGCCGTTGGTGAAAGTTGCGCGGCCGCTGGCGTAGCAGGGTAGGCCGTCAACCTTGTGGATGGCGTGGATGTGCAGCTGGGAGAGGTGCATGGCTGGGGGTCCTTGGTCGAGTTGTGGAGGAGAGTCGGAGAGGGGAGGGAGCGGCGCTAGTGGAGAGCGCGTGCCAGGTGTCCGGCGTAGACGCCGATGACTTTCCAGTAGAGCGCCATGGGTGCCTTGTGGCGGCGCCATTGGATCTCGGCGCGTTGCAGGGCGTCGGCACGGAGGTCGAGGAGGGCGGCTTTCAGGGCCGTGCGGGCGGGGGCTGGCAATGCGGCGAAGCGCGTTCTCCAGGCGGTCTTGAGGTCGCGGTCGGCGTTTCGGATCATGGCTGCATCCGTGGTGCTGGAGGGGAAAGGCGGCGGCGGTGCGGTTCTGTGGCGGAGCGGCGATCAGGGAGTGTGGGCGAGCCGTGAGGGAGCGATCGTGGCGGGCAGACGGGCGTCGGCGATTGCGATGTCGAAGGTGTGCAGCATGCAGCTGTGGTTGGTCGTGTCGTTGTAGGTGCTGACCTTCTTGTGGTGGCCGGCGGTGAGCGACTGGATCGTGTCATTGAGCACGTGGACGGCGTGATCGCGGGCGAGGTGGGCTGCTTTGGGCGGGGACTTGGTGCGCAGTCGGCGGTGCAGGGCGCAGGCAAGGGCGCCCGTGGCGCACCAGGAGGCGGCGTCTTTGTGTTGTGCCGCGACGGGATGTCCGGTGGCGCTGCGAGCGATCGTTCCCTGAGTCCAGGCGTTGGGGTCGCTGATGATCTGGCGTGCGTCTGCAAGGAGCTGGGCCGCGCTGAGTGCGTTTTCGGGCATGGTCGGGTGCCTTTCCGTTGGGGTGGTGTGGGGTGCGGTTGTGTGAGCGGTGGGAGGGGTCAGACCTGGAGCACGGCTTGCAGATCGACCGCGTAGGCGTGGAGGACGAGGCGGTACTTGTGGGTGTGCCTCTCGATGCGGATGGTCTGGCGGGCGTCGGGGTCATGGCATTGCAGAATGGCGAGGGCGCGGTTCCTGGTGCTGTGCAGAGGGATCGCGTTGTCGAGGCGGTGGGCGACGGCGAGCCACCAGTCGGCGATGTCGGTGAGCAGGAGTGTATCGTTGGGGTGCTTGCCAAAGGCGAGGGCGCCGTTGCGGTCGAACATGCGGTCGCCGTGGGTGCATCCCCAGATGTCGGGGTGGCGTTCCGCCCATCCCTTGAGCGCGGGGGCGGTGATGAATCCGAGATCGCGGGCAAGCACGTGGGCGCCATGGTCGTGGATCAGGTGGCGGATGTTGCCGGCCTGGCCGAGTGCCATCATGGTTTGGCCGCCCGTGTCGTCGAGGCTGTTGTCGTCGAGCCAGACGACGGAGGGATGGTGCCTGAAGCGGGCAAGGGTGTACCAGCCGGCGTGGCAGGCGGCTGTTCGGCACGCTTGGCGGTGGATGATGCCGACGTCCATGTAGGCGGGCTGGTCGCCGCCGTAGTCGGTGACGGCCGCGCGGAGCCGGGAGACGACGCGGCGGATGGCGGTGGGGGACGGATGGATGGTTCGCATGGTGCATCCTCCTGTGGCGGGATGTTGCGGTTCGGGCTTGGATTGCTCGGGGAACGCGGGCGCAGCCGGAGGGGGCTGGCCTTCCTCCAGGCGGCGTTGTCGTGAGCGGTGGTTGTTGGGGAAGGGAAAGGGGAGAAGGGCGTGCCGGGGGTTGCGTTCAGGACGCCGGCGGGAGCGTCAGGATGCGGCGAGCTTGCGGGTATGTGCCGAGGGGTAGCGTTTTCAGAGCATGTTCAGGGTGCGGTCGAGGATATTAGGGGCTGGTGTATATGCTTGTTGTCGGGAACTTTCGATGAGGAGGGGTGGGACGTGCTGTGTTGATGAAGTCAGGATGTATTGTCGGGTAATTGGTTGCGGTAGTAGGTGATGAGCGCGCGTTGGTCGTCGGTCATAAATTCGCGGCAGGCGGCGATGCGCTCGCGTGTGAATGATTCTCCGAGTTTAAGGTTGTGCTGGTTGAATTCGAGGGATTTGCATTCACGCTTGTATATGTCGGTGAGGCCGAGCTCGTCGTAGATGAGGTCGGCGGAATGCTCGGGGGCGCGGTGCATTCCGCCGCGCACGGGCGGCGGGTCGAGGGCGATCGCGTAGTCGTCAGGGTAGTGAAGGTTGGCGCTGAATTCGATGATGGAGCCGTAGCTGAAGGCGGCGCTGCCGCGGGCGTGGCTGGGTTTTCCGTTCTCTTCCACGATTTCGTGGATGGCGATGCCGAGAAGGTGCATGGATTGCTTCCTGGGTTGGAGGGGTGGGGGCGGCGTTTGGACCGGGGGTTATCCGACTTACTTGGCGCTGCGGCTTGCGGCGTGGGAAATGGCGACGTCGAAGCTATTCAGCATGGATCGGTGGTTGGTTGCATTGTTGTAGTCGTTTGCTGCCGTGTAGCGTCCTTCGGTGAGTTCGCTGATGGTGCTGTCTAGGATATCACGGGCAAGTTTGGGGGATTATATACATTCCTAGACATCAGGCCGTTTCCGGCTTGTCGTCGGGCGGGGTTTCCGGGCGATCCGCTGCCCGGAAAATCGCGTCCCGGATTTCCTCCGCCGACGCCGGCAGAGGCTCGATGACATATTTCGGAGGCCGTCCCCGGCCCCGTTTCGGCGCGTCGTCTACGCTGTCAGAGTGCGCCATGGCAGGACCCTCCCGTCCATGCCGCGAGCGACAGCGGCCATCTGCATCAGCGTGTCCAGATCGCGCACATTGTGGCGCCCGGCGAATTCCGTCACGTAGCGCTGAAGGTGCTTCGGGCTCCAGTGGTGATAGGTGCCCTGGTAACCGCGCTTGAGCATCGACCAGAACGACTCAGCGCCGTTGGTGTGCACGTCGCCTCGGACATACTCACCGGCGCTGTGATTGACCGCCGCGTGCGAGTAGCCGTTGAGCAGATCGGGAATGCCGATGACGGCGGCATCCTCATCGCTATAGAGCGTCGATCCATGCGCGGCCGCGCCCTCGACGAAACTGCGCACCGTCTCCCGCGTAGTGTCGCCGATATGGGCCGCGCGCACTTCCCCGCCGCGCTGCTTGGCGCCGATCACGGCCTCTTTGCCCACGGCGCCGCGCCCCTCCAGTTTGGTGCGCTTCGCCTTCGGCATGTTCTTGCGCTTCCCGCCGATGTAGGTCTCGTCGACCTCGACCGTGCCATCCATCGGGCCGGAGCTTCCGCGCAGCCAGCCCTCGCGGATTTTCTGCGCCATCATCCACGCGGTCTTTTGCGTGATGCCCAGGTCGCGATGCAGCTTCATGCTCGAAACACCTTTGAGCGACGTAGACATGAGGTAAATGCCGATGACCCACTTGCGGAGCGGGAGATTGGACGACTGCATGACGGTGCCGGTTTTCACGCTGAAATACTGGCGGCACCCGCCGCAGTGGTAGGGCATGGGCTTGCCGCTCGGCACGGGCTTGGTGTTCTCGCCGCCACAACGCGGGCAGGCGCGCTGGTCGCCCCAGCGCGCCGTCTCGAACCACTCCCGCGCGGCCGCCTCGTCCGGGAACATGTCCATGAGCTGGACGAGGCTGACGCCCGCGCGGTGGGCTTTGCCTGGGGCGGCCATCTACGCGGCCTCGCCAGTGCCGGGATACGGTGGCAGGCCGTATTCCTCGCGCTCATGAGCCGAGGTCTGGAGCGTCGCGCAGGGGCGCCACTCGGACTCGTGCCAACGGTCTCCGGTTTCAGTGTCCCAAAAGCCGATGGTGTATTCTATACGGAGTTCCGAGCCGTAGCCGGCGCGTTCGTGGCCGGTGGCGGTTGCGTAGGTTTGGCGAATGGTCATTAGTCTCGCTCCCTATGCGTAATAGTCATCGGAGGGGCTCTGGTCGCCCCGGTATGCCGGGATGCGCTCGCCGGTGCCATAGCTCGGGTCAGCGGCGATCCGCCGCCGCATCTCGATCCTCTCGGCTGCGGCTCTGGCCTCGGCGGCCTCATGCTCGGCGATCACCACCTGGGCTTCTGGGCTGAATACGGTCTCGATATAGTCGATGGCCTCTGCTTCGGCAGTGTCGCGGTCGGCAGAGATGCCGGCCTTGTACTTGCCGTCCGCGTCGCGGATGGTCACGCCGCACATTTCATAGACCCAGGTATATCCGTGGTGGGTGCCGGTGGGGGTGATGTCTGTGTCGGTCATTGGTGTGTCTCCCTCTGTCTGTGTCTAGAAATATAGTGATAATCCGCCATCACGTCAAGGATTATTTCATAAATAATATTACTCGCTATAACAAAGGCTTACGTGGCGCCGTCTAGGAATGTATATAATCCCCCAAGTTTGCAGGTCTGGTGCAGCGAAACGGAAGGGCGGAGGAAGCGGCGTAAGGGTCCATGGCGCGGTACAGCGCGGCGGTGGCGCGAAGCTGGCGTGGAAAATCGTGCTGTTGGAGGATCGCGCGGATCGTGATGTGGATGATGCACATGGGCGCTGTGTTTCGCTAATGGGTCTCGATCCGCAGGTATGATTCAGGGATCATGCAGGGGTAGGAGCTGGGCTTGTAGACGGCGACGCGGTAGCCGTGGGTGTCGAGGTCCTGGACGCGGTAGTCGAAGGAGTCGGCGGCGATCGTGAGGACGACGGAGAGGGCCTGAGCCCGGGAGCGGCGGTTGAAGTGGGTCGCGTGTTCGGGATTGACGACGGGGAAGATGCGCACGCGCGGGTGGGAGGTTGCGGTGTCGAGCAATGCGGAAGTGCCGCATTCGGGGCACTCACCTGCAGGCATGATGTCGCCGGCGGGGACGCGCTCGGGAAGGTAACGGGGGGCGATGGGTTCGCAGTGGGCGACGGTGCCCTGCCAGTTGCAGTTCTGGCAGGTGACGGGACGGTAATCGGGCATGGTGGTGCCTCGCTTCTGAAGGGTGGGTGTGGATTGCTTGGAACGCGTTGGGCGATCAGGCGTCGATTGCGATTAGCTCGCCCCAGGGCGGCTCGGTTTTCCAAGGCGTATCGGGCGGGCCGTAGTCGCACCAGACGACGGGGAATGGCGGCTCGGCATTCGGATAGTCGGAGCACTCCATGTCGGTGAAGTAGAGGCAGATGCCGGGCTCGATCGCGTTGCGTTCGAGCCAGGCGAAGCCGGGCCGGAAATCGGTGCCGAGGCGGCCCCGGACGCGGATCACCTCGGGCAGCTCGTCGGGAGCATATTCGGTGACGTCTTGAAGGATCTCGTCGACTTGAAGGACGATGATGGTATCGGGTCCGATCTCGTCGACGATTTCGCGCAGCTCGGACCAGAATACGGCCAGGGCGTCGGAGGAGAGCGAGGCGGAGGTGTCGATGATGAAGGCGATGCTGGAAATGCCTTCGGAGTGGACGGACGGGAGGTAGAGGCCGCTGTCGATGAAGCGGCGGTTGGGGACGGCCCAGGTGAAGTCGTGGTTGGCCGCGTCCGTCATGTAGCGGCGTAGAAGGGTACGCCAGTCGAGGGCGCTGGTATGGGCGCCGCGAATGGTCTCCTGGACGCGGCCGGGCGTTTTGCCCTCGGCTCTGGCGATGTTAAGGGCCTGGTGCATGGCTTCGTCCCAGGCCTGCTCCTCGGCGATGACGTCAAGGGGCTCGCTGGTCTGGTCGTGCTGCTCGGTGGCACGGGAGTCTGCGTCCATGACTTCGCCGGTACCGCAGGGATCGTGGCTGGGGGGCGCGGAAGACGAGGAGGAGTCGGGGTCGAACGGGTCGGCGGCGGCTTGCGGATTGCTGTCGGGCCGTGCGTCGTCGTCTTGGGTGCTCGGGCTTGCGGCGGCGGTGTCGGCGTCGCTGTCGGAATCGCCGTCCTGGTCGCCCTCGGCATTGCCGTCCTGGCTGTCGTCTTGTCGGTCGGTGTCGTCTCCGTCCTCGCTGTCCTGGCCGTCGGCCTGCTGGTTGGCGTCGTCGTCCGCGTCTCCGTGCTGGCCGTCGTCGTGGTCCTCGCCGTCTTTGCTGTGCTCGCCTTCGCCGGCGTCGGACCGGTCTTGCCGGTCGTCGTCAGAGTCGGGCTGGGGTGTGCCGTCGGGGTCGGGTGTGGCTTCGGGATCGTCCTCTTGGGGTGGAGAGGAGAGGCGGTCGTAGGCCTGTTCGACGGAGATGTCGTCCCAGGCTTTGGCGTCGTGAGGGAGCGTGAAGCCTGCATCGCGGATCAGGGAATGGGTGACGAGCTGGGAGGCCTTCTGCCAGCGTTCGTGGTCGCGCTCGTTGCGCCTGGTGTGGTGCTTGAGGGCGCAGGCCATGACGACGCGGGCCATTGCGGTCTCGATGACGTGGGAATCGGTGTTGGCGATCCATTGAGGCGAATAGCGGATTTCGTAGCCGTCGGTGGCCAGAGTTGCTCGAGTGGAGTCGGGGCGAAGCGGGAGCCGCAGGACGAGGCTCCCGAAGAAGGGCTGCTTGCGCAGCAGCTCGGTCACGCAGTCGCTGATGCGAAGCGCGGATTCGCTGTGGCTGCGGCGGGGCATCAGGCGGCCTCCCTGGAGCTTTCCGCGGGCGGCGAGAAGTAGCCCGCGAATTTTTCCATGAGCTCGTCCGCGTCCTGCTTGACCTGGGCGCGGGCGGCCGGGTCGAAGGACTTGGACGGACGAAGGGCGTCGGGGTCGACGTTGGCGATCTTGTCCTTGACCTGCTCGCAGAGCTGGGCGAGCTCGTGGTCGCCGAAGATGTTGAGACGCGGCACGATGTCGACGAGCTCGCGGATGTTGTCGATCATGGAGTTGCGAAAGATCAGGGGCTTGCCGTCGTCGCCGTTCTGCAGGCGCTCGGAGACGCGCTGGATGGCGTCGCCGAAGCGGCGGTAAAGGTCGGCGATGGCGTCGTGCAGCTGTTCCTCGATGTGCTGCTCGATGTCGCGTTTGACGCGTTCGGTGTCGTCGCTGGCGAGCTTCGCGATGAAGTGCTCGGCGTCGGGGACCGGCGCGATGCGGTATCTGATGGCGAATTTGCCCTGCAGCTGTTCCTTCGAGGGGTAGTCCTCGAGGCGGAAGAGGGAGCCGAGGTCGATGCGGGCCTGGTCGATATTGTCGTCGTAGTCGTCGATGAAGCGGGCGCGGTGGTGGACGACGCTCTCGCGGAGCTTGTCGAGGGTCGCGGTGTAGTGTTCGTAGTTGGCGACGGTGAGCAGGCGCGAGCCCTTGTCGTCCCACGGAAGCGAGTTCTCGTAGTGCTTGGTGCGGGCTTCGCTCATGAGCGAGGTGAGGTTGGCGAAGGCGCTCTTGGGCAGGAGGCGCTTGTTGTAGCGGCCGGCGCTGGAGGAGGCGTCGTTCTGTGCGGCGACCTGGTTGCTGGCGTCGCGGTCGTAGAGCCGGCCGGACCATGCGGCGATGTGCAGGGCGACGAGCATGGCATCGCGATTGAGGTCCATGGGTGTTTCCTTTCGGGTTCCTGGAGCGTCCGCTTGAGGGACGTCGGGAAAGGGGTTGAGGGCGCGCATGGCCGGGCGGTGGCTGCGCGCGTGGGGGCCGTGTGTGGGGGACCGGATATCGCCCTGTGTTGGGCGTCGCTGCGTTACCAGTCGCAGGAGTCGAGGTAGCGGAAGCGGCCGTCCTCGCAGAGCCAGGTGCTCGAGACGCTGCGGCCGCGATAGGTGTCGCGGCGCACGGCGTGGATGGGGCCGTGCAGGGTGTCGGGCACGATCTTGGGAACGCGCGGCGTTCGGCACTGCTGGGCGGCGGCGGCGGCGCTCTGGCGGTCGGGGAAGATGCGGAGGCGGTTGTTGCGTGCCGTGGGCATGGCGGGTCCCCGCTACTGCGTCTTGGTCGCGGCCCAGCGGATGAATCCGGGGGAGCGCTGCAGGTCGGGCTCGCGGCGGACGCAGGAGCCGACGAGGGATTCGCCGACTTCGCGGCGAAGCCGGGTGGCGTAGGTCACGATCGCGTCGAAGTTGACGTCGCTCGCCATTTTGTAGAGGGCGCCGCAGAGTGCCATCAGGGCGCTGGCGTTCTCGGGAATGTCCGCGTTCTCGGGGTCGTTCAGGATTGCCTTGGGGTGGGGCAGCTCGCGCCAGACCTTGAGAAAGGCGGTGAATTCGACGGCGGCGGCCTCGCCCACGGTGCCTCGGAAGAGGGAGCGTTCGACTTCGGCGTCGAGGCCGTTGCGGCGCTTGACGATGTTGGAGGCGAATTCCCAGCTGCGGGGGGTCGGAAAGGCATGCTCTTTGGACTGCGGGTCGAATTGGTGCAGTAAGTCGGGCTCGTACTGGATGAAGAAGAGAACCTCGGGGGCGATCCCGTTGGCGGCGCCCCATTCGAGCCAGTCGTCGACGTCCACGCGGATCTCGAGGTGGACGAGGCGGTTGCTGAGCGGCGTGGGCATGCGGTGTACGACGCCGCGATCGGTCTGGCGGTTGCCGCAGGCGATGAGGGATGCCCCCTCGGGCAGTGTGTACTCGCCGCACTTGCGCTCCAGAAGGAGCTGGTAGAGGGCGACCTGGACCATGGGGACTGCGGAAGGCAGCTCGTCGAGGTTGAGCATCCAGAGGTCGGGGCTGTCGGTGGGCGGCAGGAAGACAGGGGGTGCCCAGCGCGTGCGTCCGTCGTCGTCGCGCCAGGGAATGCCGCGGAGGTCGACGGCGTCGAGCAGGGGTGCGCGGATGTCGCCGTAGCGGCGATTGGAGGCGGTGGCGACCTGCTGGGCGATCATGGATTTGGCGGCGCCCGGGGGGCCCCAGACCATGGTGGGCTGGCGCGCGTCGACGAGGAGAGCGAGGACGTCGGCGATTTCGCTGGGTCGAAGCGTGTAGTCGGCCGAGATGCTGAGGGGGTCTGGCATGGTGTGCTCCGCGTGGGGGAGGTGAGGGCGGCGCGAGGTTCGCTCGGAGGTCTGAGCGGGCTTGCCCGGGTCCGGGCTTTCCGGACTCCTCGTGGGGAGGTGCGCAGCGCCGGTGTGGTTAGCAGAGGTAGGCTTGTAGGTGGTGTTGTACGGCGGCCGTGAGCGCGAGCACGTCGGCGTAGGTACGCTGGTCGTCGTCGTTCCAGACGGTGATGGCGTTGAGGTGAGGTTCGCCGTCCGGTGTGCTCTTTGCGAAGGAAACGGCGTCTATGGCGGCAAGCTCGGTGTAGAGCGCGCACATGGTCTCGGTCGGATGGCGGCTGTCGGAGCTGTCGCAGTGGAGGACCGAGACGGTGTGCATGTGGATGGCGGTGCTGAGGCAGAAGCAGCGGGGGCTTTCGGGGGCGGCATGGCGGAATGCCGGTGGATGGTGCACATAGTCATCGTCGATGACGTGCAAGTGGGTGTCGAATTCGATGACGGCGCCGTTGTCGTCGCGGCCCCATCCTCCCTGGAGCCAGCGCTTGGGGAGGTCGAAGGTCTGGTGGACGCGTCGTGCGATCTCGAGTTTTCGATCGGAGCTGAGCGGGCGCATGGTCAGTCGTCCTCCGGGAACATGATCGTGATGACGGGCTCGCCGGCGTCGCCGGAGCCGATTGCCACGATGGCGTAGTGCTTGCGCGGTGGGCGGTGGCTGTCGTGAAGGTCCTTGCGGATGTCGCGCACGAGGACGCACATGTTGACGCGGTCGGTGTCGGCGCCGCGCCGCGCGTAATAGCGGGCCATCCAGAGGACGTCCCAGAGACGGCCCCGTTCGTCTTGAAATCCCTTGTACCGCTCGGGCAGTGAGACCAGGCGGGTCCAGACGGTGCGCGTGAGCGCGACGGGGATGGTGAACCCGGCTTCTCGGGCGGTCTCGGAGACGTCGAGGAGAATGCCGTCGTCGATGGCCTGGGCACGGCTGTAGGCGTGGATGATCGTGTCGAAGGGGGCGGTTCCGGAAGCGGCAGGCATGGGGAGGCTCCTGTGCTGATTGCAGGGGTCTGAGGGTTGACCCCCGGAAGGGAAGGGGCTTATCGCGTTCGTGTGGGGCGGGGCCTTTCGATGGGAACGCCGGTGAGCTCGGGCAAGGGGATGCGGCTTGGTGAGAGGGTGTGCCCGATTTCTGCCTCGAGCGTGGCGTAGCGCTGGTAGAGAGCGGGGCGCAATTCGGCGGCGCGGCGGAGATCGGCGCGGGAGCCGAAGATGCAGAAGGAACACGAACAGCGGCCGAGGCCTTCTGCGTAGACCGGGTGCGGGGACTGGCCTGCGGCGGCGATGATGCTGAAGACGTCTGCGGTGCGGAGCTCGAAGAGCGGGAGCCAGTCGTAGACGGAGCGGCCGGCGACGCTCATGCGTTTGTTGTATTGCCAGGGGATGCGCTTGGCGCGGTCGCGGCTTTCGTCGCGGCGGATGCCCATGGCGTTGACGAGGCGGCCCTCGAAGCGGGGGTTGGCCTTGAGGTAGCGGCGAAGCTCGCGCTGGATGGGCGTTCGCTTGAGGTCGCCGGTGCAGTATCTCTGGCGAACGCCGGGCCAGAGGCCGCGCTCGGCGACGCGCTGCAGGAGCGTCTTGCCCGATGCCGTGGTGGCGAGGATCAGGGGGATTTCCGGCGGGCTGGTGTCGTGGATGTGGTCAAGCGTGCCGGGCCATTCGGCCTCGCCGAGGGGGGCGTGGACGATGACCAGCTGCGGCAGGGGGACGATGCGGCAGAGCAGGATGGTCATGGCCTGGCTGTCCTTGCCGCCCGATGCGTTCAGGGCGACCAGGGCGCCCTGGCGGATCATCTGCCGGCAGGCGGAGGGGATGCGGATGTCGGGTGCTGGCATGGCGGGATCCCGGTTTGATGTGGCGACTGCGCAGGGCTGGCGCTGGCGCTCGTGCCTCGCTTCGTTCATGGCCTTTGAGCGCGCCTCTACCTCTTCGTCGGGCAGTGCATGACGCCGGCCGAAGGCTGGTTTGAGGGGCATCGCCGGTTGGCTTGGGAGGGTGCGTATGGAAGAGCGCTAGTGAAGTGGGGTTGACTGGCGCGACAGGCGGTAAGTCACTGTGCTAAAGGGGAGCTGAAAGGAAGCACGGGAGTCGTGAAAGATGCCGGATTGGGGCGCGGTCGAGGGCGAGGAGGAGGAGGAATTCAGGCTCCCAAGCGTTTGGGATCAGGCGGAGCAGGAGGAGGAAGAGAGCGGTCCGGCGGAGCCGGCGGCCGATGGGCCGCTACGCGGGATGTGGAAGGAGAAGGGGGCCGGCAGGAGGGGCGGGGGCGCTCTTCCGGCGGTGCCTTATCCCTTCGGAAATCTCGAGGCGGCGGTGCGGGCGGTGTCGGTGCTGGATGAGCGGCTGGCGGACAGGGGGGCGAGGAAGCGCTGGAGCGCGGCGTTGCGCCGTAGCCAGGCGGCGGATCATGGGCGGCTCTGCGGCTTCCCGGTGGATGTGGCGGATGCGTGCCTGGTCGAGTTCGATCCGTTGTCGGGCGGGCAGAGCCGTTTGAACGGAATGTGGGTCGTTGCGCGGGGCCTGAAGGCGGCGGGACTGGTTCAGAAGAGGGCGCGCGGGCTGCCGCCGGATGCGGAGGCTGCGTGCGCTGTTGGAGAGGCTGCTCTCGGGCGCTGGGGAGTCGAGGAGGCGGAGGGGGCTGCCGAGGTGTGCGGAGAGTGGCGTTCGCTCTCGGAGGCGGGTGAGAGGGGGCTGTTGGCGTTCGCCCGGGCGCTCTCGCTGATCGGAGGGTGGCCGGGTCTGGATGTCGAGGAGCGGGCGGTCGTGATGGGGGTGATGGCGCCTTGGTTGGGGCGTGCCTTCGTGCCGACGCGTCGGTGCAGCGTGTACTTGATGCGGGAGCTGGTTTGGGCGCCGGCGCAGTGGGAGAGCAGCGCGCGTTCAGGCGGTGCGAGGTGGGTGGCGATGTGCCTTGAGGGTGTGGGTGCCTGCGCGCTAGGCGGCCACAACGTGCTGCGGCAGCTGGAGGTTCGCTACGGCCTGGCGCTTAAGGCCTCGCCTGCGCGGCGCAAGAGTCATAGCTATCGGAAGGGCGTGGACTTGCTGTTCGAGTGCCCGCTGGTTGATGTGGGGTTGGTGATGCGGGCTCTGGGGCTGAGCCGGGCGGGAGCGCAGCGGCTGATCGGCGATCTGGTGGGGGCCGGCGTGCTGCGGATGTCGAGCCGCGGCAGGGGCAGGCGTTACGATGCGTGGCAGATCGGCGATGTGGGCGGTTAGGGCGCCATGCACTTTCGTCATGCGGGGGGGTCCTCGGGCGGATGGGCGGGGCGGGCCTGGCTCTGTTCGCTTTTGCTTTCGACGGTCGTGAAGACCGCGGAGGCGAGGCATTTCCACTGATCGCGGCTGAGGTCGACGTGGCTGTTGAGGGTATCGCACATCGTGTCTGCGGTATCGAGGCTTGGGGCCATCAGGTCGGTGCCGGCGCAGAAAAGGTCCCCGTGCGAGTTCTCGAAGACGACATAGATGCGGTAGAGAAGTCCCTCGATCGGAGTCTCATAGGGGGCGAAGGCGAAGCGGGTGCCGGGGTTTATGGTGGGTGGATAGTTGGGCACGGTTTTGGCTCCGGGGTTGGGGGCGGGCGCGTTCGGCGGCGGGGTCAACGGTCGGGGTCGGGATTGGGGGCTCGAGGGCGGCAGCTGGGATGGGCGACGAAAGGCGGCGGGATTGTCGCTGAGGCGGCGGCGGCTCGGTCGGCGGTGAGCAGGTCGCGGCCGAGGATGCGAAGGGCTGTAACGACGTTCTCGATATGGGAGCGGTGTCCGGGATCGAGCAGTTTTCGCACGACAGACTCGCTGACGCCCATGCGGGAGGCAAGTGCGACTTGGGTGATGCCTTGGTTCCGGATCGCAGTGTAGAGGGCAAGTTTGGCTGCAAGAAGAGGGGGGACCGGGATGGAGTCCTGGCCCGGTAGCGCGGCGCTTGGTACTGGAATGTGCTTGCGGTCGGCGATGCGACCGCTGAGTGCGACGATCAATGCGTCTTCAGCCATGTCGAGCGCGGAGGGGCGGTCGTCGCCGCAGGTGAGGGCTTCCGGGAGGTCGGGGAAGAAGATGGAAAAACCATCTTCATCTTCAGGTTCGAGAATGCAGGGATAGGTGTAGTGCATTAGAATTCCTCCTTGGGAATTTTCAGCTCCTTGAGCATAGCCCGGAAGATGGCGCGTTTGAGCTCGCCGCGCTGCACGAGAGTGTGCCTGTCTCCGAGGTAGATCCTGGAATGGCTGCCCTTTCCATAGCGTTTATCTATGCGGACGGTGAGGCCTGTCTTCCTGGCGTATCGTTTCGTCCTTCTGATGAACTCGGCTCCGTTCATGACAGGGCACTAGGTTTGAAACGAGCGATTGTCAACGAGATTCGCGGATAAATGAGCGAATGTGGAGGGCGGGATGCCGAGAGGGTCTTGGTCATCGCGTTGGCTCGGTGTCTTGGGTCGAGGCGTGAGCTTCGTCGTCGAGGAGCCGGGCGTCGGCGTCGAGAGCGTGGGCCTGAGCGTGGGCTTCGGAGAGCTCGAGAACGGCGCGTAGCAGATCGGCCTCTTCCGGTGTGAAGCGAAGCCCTAGGCCGGCGGCGGCTGCCCGGTTGATTCGGCGAATGAGTGTCGTGGCGCTGGTCATGGCGTGCTCCGCTCGGTGATGTTCAGCGAGGCCGTGGCGTGGGACTGCCGGCGTCTCCGGCCCCGTACCCTGGCGGCTCGGGTGTGAGGAGCTTTCCCTTGCCTCTGCAGGTTGCGCAGGAGTGCTTATGTGGTTCGCGGTGGACGTTGGTGCTGCCCACAAGCAGTTTGTGCAATGGGCTGTGTGGCGGGAGGTGGGATCGATAGGGCCGAGTTGACAGGTTCCGACGGGCTACTTGAAGCCGATGTTGGCAGGGCTCGTCGGGGGTGCATGCTGTGATGGCTGCTGGGGCTGCAGGTGCGTTGGTCTCTGACGCCGCCCGCTCTTTGGCCGTCTTCACGGCGTCGAAAACGGCGGACGTGAGGCATTTGCATTGGTCGCGGTTGAGGTCGTCGCGGCTGTTCAGCGTGTCGCAGATGGTGTCGGCGGCCTCGCCTTCGGCAACGTGGAGCTCCAAACCGGCAACGGTTGCCGGTTTGGGCGTCGCCATTGCCTTGTCACTCCGGTCCGGTTTCCGAATGTGCGGCCCTACCGTAGCGCAAGCCGGTCGCTGTTCGTGTCCAGGGGACGTCAGGTATTTCAATTGGTCGCGGTTGAGGTCGTCGTGGCTGTTCAGCGTGTCGCAGATGGTGTCGGCGGCCTCGCCTTCGGCAACGTGGACTTCCAAACCGGCAACGGTTGCCGGTTTGGGCGTCGCCATTGCCTTGTCACTCCGGTC
The DNA here is from genome assembly GCA_965262385.1 of Dehalococcoidia bacterium. Classification (GTDB taxonomy): domain Bacteria; phylum Chloroflexota; class Dehalococcoidia; order Lucifugimonadales; family CATOSD01; genus CATOSD01. The sequence continues at coordinate 373,721 of CBDHFB010000011.1, forward strand.
CGGTTTCCGAATGTGCGGCCCTACCGTAGCGCAAGCCGGTCGCCGTTCGTGTCGAGGGGACGTCAGGTATTTCAATTGGTCGCGGTTGAGGTCGTCGTGGCTGTTCAGCGTGTCGCAGATGGTGTCGGCGGCCTCGCCTTCGGCAACGTGGACTTCCACACCGGCAACGGTTGCCGGTTTGGGCGTCGCCATTGCCTTGTCACTCCGGTCCGGTTTCCGAATGTGCGGCCCTACCGTAGCGCAAGCCGGTCGCCGTTCGTGTCGAGGGGACGTCAGGTATTTCAATTGGTCGCGGTTGAGGTCGTCGTGGCTGTTCAGCGTGTCGCAGATGGTGTCGGCGGCCTCGCCTTCGGCAACGTGGACTTCCACACCGGCAACGGTTGCCGGTTTGGGCGTCGCCATTGCCTTGTCACTCCGGTCCGGTTTCCGAATGTGCGGCCCTACCGTAGCGCAAGCCGGTCGCCGTTCGTGTCGAGGGGACGTCAGGTATTTCAATTGGTCGCGGTTGAGGTCGTCGTGGCTGTTCAGCGTGTCGCAGATGGTGTCGGCGGCCTCACCTTCGGCAACGTGGACTTCCAAACCGGCAACGGTTGCCGGTTTGGGCAGCGCATGATTTCAGAACATGTGTCAAGGGTGTTATTATAGAGGGCGAATCGGGAGAGTGGAGAGACAGCATGTTGCAGCGTGAGCGCCGCAATCCGGTGCGGCGAAGCGTGAACGTGAGCAAGGAAACGGAAGCGGCCTTGCAAGCGGCGGCGGAGCGGTACGGGATCGCGCCCGGAGTGTTAGCGCGGTGGGCTATCGAGACGGGCTTGCCTGCGGTGCGCGACCGCCTGCGGAAGCAAGGGCGGAAAGCGGAGCGCCGGGAGGGCGACGAATGAGCGCCGGAATCGCGGCCTCTGAACGGCTTGAGGGCGATTCCCGCTCGCGAGGTGGCGACGATGCGGAGGGCACGTTTTGGCTGATGTGGCCGGCTTCGGCCGCAGGGCCGATGAGTTGACGGGGCACGAGAAGGGGGAGCGGGTGATATGGTCGATTCGGTTGTAAGCGCCCGCAGCGCGCGGCCTGGCGGCGGGAGGCGCTGCGACGGCGACGGTGGGCAGTGTGTGGCTGGTTTCGTGGCTCTCGGGCCCGGTGGGGCTCATGACGCGCCGCTCTACGATCCCACCCCGTCGTGAGAGATCGGTTCGGATGAACGCGCCGGTTCTAAGCAATTATCTCGCGGACCTTGCGGAGCGCGCTGGTGGCGAGTTCCGCGCCGGAAAGGGCAAATCGGTTGAAGCGGCGGAACGCTACCTTGCATCGGCTCGCCTGATCGCCGAGGCCCGCGAAGCCTGCCGGGGGACGCGGGGCGCATGGGGGGAGTGGTGCGCGCGTGCCGATATCCCGAAAACGACAGCGCGCTTGCTCGTGCGGATCGCCCAATCCGACCTGACGGCCGAAGACCTTGCCGAACGCGGAATACGGGCGGCGGCGCGTGCGCTGGCGAAAGTCAAACCGGCAACGGTTGCCGGTTTGGAGGCGAAGCCGGAAACGTGCAGCGATGGCGAGGACCGGACCGGTGGCGGGGCTTCGACGCGAGCGCCGGCAGCGGCCCTTGGCATCGATCGGGCAGCTTGGACGGGATCGTCCTCGGCAAGGGCTGCGGCGCGCCTGCGGGTGAAGCGGGCGGCATGGCGAGCGGCTGGAGGGTGCATCCAGTGCGGGCGTGAGGCGGGCGGCAAGGCCAAATGTGAGCGCTGTACCGAACGCGCAGCGGCGAGGCGGCGCCGGCGGCAAGCGCTGGCCCGAACTGGCGAGGCTCTTGCACCCCGGCTTCAGGAGGCGGCGGCGGCCGGTCGGGGCGTGCACCTGAGTGCAGGCGAGGTTGCCGGGCTGATGAGCGACGATTGAGCGCGGTCGGTCGCCGGGATGGGCGCAATGGAAGGGACTTATATCGAATGCTTGACGGCTCACGCTGCCAGCCTTCGATCCATTTCACGCTTCATCGGCCCGCTAGCTGCGGCAGCCTCCCCGTGCAGAAGCGCCAGTCCCCGACGCCGTATCTCGCGGGCCGCGTTCAGGTCCGCATTGTCCGCGTGGCCACAGGCCACGCATGAGAATTCCGCCTGCGTCTTGCGGCTGGCAGCGTCGATGACGCCGCACGCCGCGCAGGTCTGCCTCGTGTAGGCCGGGTTGACCGCGACGACGGCCCCGGCCTTGTATTCGAGCATCCGGCGCAACTCGCCCCAGCCGGTCTCCAGGATGACGCGGTTGAGCCCGGCCTTCGCCTTCGTCTTCACGTTCCGGCCCGGCGCTTCCGACGTGCCCTTCGCGCTCGCCGTCATGTCCTTGGTGTTGAGGTCTTCGACGCAGACCCTGTGAGCGGCGGCGGCGACGTGGCGGCTGACGTGCTTGTCCCCGGTCCGGCGCTTGAATACCTATAGCGGATACGCTATATGACCGGCATGGTTTGGACGGTCGAAACCCTGTCGGCCGTCGACGCCGAAATCGAGGCCCTGCCGGTGGCGTTGCGCGCCCGGCTGCTGCGGCTGCTGGAAACGGTGGAGACTGTCGGCCTCGACGCGCTTCGCGCGCCGCATGTCAGGCATCTCGACGGCAAGCTCTGGGAGCTGCGGGTCAGGGCCGAGGGAGGGATCGCCAGGGGGATCTATGTGACGGCGACCGGACGGCGGGTGGTGGTGGTGTTGCACGTGTTCGCGAAGAAGTCGCGCAGGACGCCGCGCCGGGCGCTCGCGACCGCGAGGGGACGGATGAGGCAGGTGACGCGATGACGAAGCTGACGGAGCTCAAGGCGCGCTTCATGAAGGACCTGGAGTTCCAGGAGGAATACGCGCGCATCGACGGGGAGTATGCGTTGATCGAGGCGCTGGTGCGCGCCCGCACGGCGGCGAAGCTGACGCAGGCGGAGCTTGCGAGCCGGCTCGGCACGACGCAGTCGGCGGTCGCGCGGCTGGAGGGCGGGCGGGTGTCGCCGTCCTTCGCCACGCTGCGCCGCTACGCCGAGGCGACCGGCACGCGGCTGACCGTGGACCTGGTGCCGGTCGGCGGCTGACACCCCGGGACGTCGGCCGTCCGACGCCGTGGGTCAAGGACCGCCCGCCGGCCATACCTATGCCGGGAGCGCCGCGCGGGCTGTCAGGCGGGCATGGCTGAGGGGTGAGGCGGCGCGTGGTCGGGACAGGATAGGGCGGTGCGGTGGTATGGCGTTCCCGGTGGTGCGGTGGGCGCGCTGGTGTTCGCGTGGCGGTGCCCTGGCGATGCGGACCTGGGCACGGTGGCGGCAGGAATGGAAGTCCTCGACGTGAACGGCGAAAGGCTTGCGCCAGGGTGGTGGGTACGTTCGGCAAGCGCAGGGGACCGGCATTCGAGGCATGGGCGATGGCGATGCCCAGACCGGCAACGGTTGCCGGTTTGGAGGTGCAGGTTGGCGAAGGCGAGGCCGATGCACTGGCGCTTTCGTTTGGGGTGTGATGCGGCCGCGGTGGCGTCTGCGCGGCCGGGGTGCGCCAGGGGGCGGCGACGTTCGCAGGGGCGGGCGGGGCGGTGGCGATCCATACCGATGGCAAGCCGCAGGGCCGCGAGGTGGCGCTTTTGGCAGCGCATGGAATCGAGGCGACGGGGCGTGCTTGTCGGGTCGAGTGGCACGACGATGGCCGGGTCGCTGGGTTGGCGGACCGGTTGCGCGAGCGGGCGGTCGTTCGCGAACACGATGGTGGCATGGCCCGTGAGGCTGCCGGCCGCATGCTACTGTGGGTCTGGGGAGCGCAGGCCGTAGACTTTCGGGCCCAGGTCGAGGACGCCGCCGGCGGCGATCTCGCGGGTCATCCAGCGCAGGTAGCCGCCGGGCTTTCTGACGCTTCCCTGCTGGTGTTTGGCGGCGATGACGGCTACGGCTACGGTGGCGCCTTCCCGCGAGATTTCATGGCAGGCCTCGCCCCAGGCGTGCTGGCTGATGCCGAGCTGGGGCAGGAGGGCGTTGGCGCTGTCGACGACGTCGCGCCAGGCGGCCCGTTCTCCCGGAGAAACGGTCCAGAGTGCTTGCGCAAGGGGCGGTGAGGCCTCCGCGAGCAATGAAGGGCTGATGCGGTAGGCTCGCAGGTGGGCATGGACCCGGTCGAGTGGGGTATCGGGGTGAGGCTGGGGGGCGGCGTGAGCGCCCTGTGCGCGGTCCGAGCGCAGGTTCGGGGGCGCAATGAGGTCGGCATCGGCTTTGGGCGGACGACTACTTTTGTTGGATGCACCACAATGTTTTTCTCGAAGAGTTGGAAGTTTTGTTAATGTTATGGGCGAATCATGGGATTCGGGGTACCGCGAATCCTGACTTGTCTCATGGGCTTCGGAGGGCGTGCCGGCGAGGTCGTGGAACGCCTGCAGGGAGGTCCGGTGAAGCTCTTCGAGTTGGCCGACGAGGGCCCTGATGCGGTCGTTGCCGGGGGTCTCGAGGGCGGCTCGGCCGAGGGTCTCGGCTTCGGAAGCCCAGGCAAGCCAGGGTGCCGGGTTCTCGGGATCCAGCGCGATTGCGGCGCTGCAGATCTGCTCGGTCTTCTGCCGCGCGATCGAGGCGAGACGGCGGAGGGCCTTGCGCTCCTGGAAGTCGGCCTCGGCCGCCTCTGCGGCGGCACAGAACTCCTCGTAGCGGGCCGCGAGGGGACGCAGGTCTATGCCGTAGGCTTCGCGGATGCGCCCGTGCTCGTCGCGCAGGCCGTATCGTCGGCGCGATGGGCTGTCGACGAAGGCGATAAGCCCGGCGTCGTGCAGTGCCGCGAGCTGCACCTGGATGGTGCGCTCGACCGCGCCGAAGATGTGGCAGAGCCTGGCGTTGCTCGGCCAGACGGTGATCGGGCCGCCTTCCCAGTCCTGGGCCTGGGTGAGCGAGATCAGGTAGTCGACCAGGGTCACGGCCTGGGCCTGGTGGCCGATAAAGGGAGCGGCCCGTTTGAACGCGCCGGCGGCCTCGGTGCGCGAGGGGTAGTGGGCGCGCTTCGCGTAGTCCTCGACGAGGCTGTCGGCGCGCAGTGATCCCGTGCCGAGCTTGCGTATGCCGCTCGGCCGGTCTGAAGGATGTGCTGCACTCATGGTCTTCGGCTCCTGCCGTATGCGGGAGCTTGCGGACACACTTCTCCTGTGGCGCGGGGCGCTTTTTTTGTTGACCGGCCGGAAGGAGTGATTTAATGTGCAGCTGGTTTGTAGCACCGTTGGTCAGGGTTGCCCCTAATTATCGTGCTACTGCGGCACTTTGGGTGTTCCTTCCGGCCAATCCGGCCCATCGTTATGGAGAAGACCCGGGTATTGTCAGTGCCCGGGTTTTTTCATGCCTGCTTGCTCGTCGCGGGTGTCCTCCCTTGTGGAATTGCTATGGCGGCCGGCGCTAGGGGCTCGTGGCCCGGTAGCGACGGCCGGGTGTGATCGAGGATCGCGCAATCGCTTTTCGGCGCGCTATGGCACTGCGACCGGAGCGAGGAAGAGTGCAGGGTTGGCCCCGTGGGCGGGGCGCTCGGTGCGTGTTGGCATGGGATTGCGTGCCCGTGCGGCGGGCAGTTCGAGCGTTCATGGGGCGTGCGTGTGGTGCGGCATCTGTCGAAGCGCTTACCATAATCACGTGCGATGGCAAGGGAGGCGGCGTTGGGCGCTTGCTTGAGCTGGCTTGTGTTCATGTTGCTGGTTTGATCGTCGGGGGGCTGAAGCTGCGCACACAATTCGGCTGTGGCGCATGGGCGCTTTTTTGCTTGACGGGTCTGGGGGAGGTGGTTAGGGTGCCCTTGGATTAAGTGGCACCCGCACCGCTAGGGAGTACCCGCTCCCTGACCCGCCAAGCCAGAGAAGGCCCGGACACTCGCCAGTGCCCGGGCCTTTTCACGTGCGCTTGCTTCTGCTCGCGTTTCTGACCCTCCGAATTGTTTTGGGTGCGGTGCCTTGCGGCCGGCGCAATGGCTGTGCGGCTAGGCCTCTTTCGTGCGTGCGCGGCGCTGCTGCTCGCGGCCGGAAGCGGTTGTTTTGTAAGTCGATGTAGCAGGTGGGCGGTAGAACGCGTGGCCATTTGGCTAATGCGTTCAGGTGGTTAGCGTCTGAGTTGCGACGTGTTCGCATGACCTTGAAGTCGAGACTCGAATCGTTGATCGCTTCCGGGCTTAGCACAAATCGGGGGCTTGGCAACAGAATTGCCGCGGCGTTGCAGGAGCTTGGAGGGGAAAAGATGGGCCGGAAAGGGGGCGGGGCGGGGGTGCCGCAGGAGGCGTCTTGGGTGTGGGGAGGGCCTCCTGCGGTGTGGTGGCTGGTCTAGCGTGTGCCGCCGAAAGCGGCCGTAAGGTCGTCGCGGTGCAGGGTGCCTCCCATGCCGTGGTGCTCGGTGCCGAGGAAGGCGCCGGTGAGGATGCCGTCGTCGCCGGCGGTCCGCGTGAAGGTGTTGCCGTTGACTTCGATGGTGTAGGCGAGATTGCCGTCGCTCCAGGTTGAGCCGGTGCCGGTGTCGCCTGGCGCCTCGTTGGCGTTCCAGTATTCGAGTGTGGTGAAAGCGAGATCGCCGTCGAGGCTGTCGAGGTCGACGCTGAGGTCGGCGGCGCCGGCGACGGCTTCGGCGTCGGGGGTGAAGCCGAGCAGACGTCCGGACCAGGATGCGCTTCCGGTGAGTGCGGTGTTGTCGGCGAGGTCGGTGAGTGGGGCCGGTCCGGTCGCCCATGGCTGGGCAAGGCCGTTCCTGAGCGCAACGCCGAACTCTATGGTTTCGTGGTCGTGGGTGATTTGGCCGACAAGATGGGCGGAGGTGTTGTTCCAGGGGCCGAGGTCGTCTGCAAGGGAGGCGACGGTAGAGCCGGGCTCGAGACGGGAGTAGATGGCGAGCAGGGCCTCGCGGTCGAGGGGGTGAAGGATGTGGGGATGGAGAGCGGCGATGGCCATGATGCTCTGGTGGTAGTAGGTGCTTGTGGGATGGCTGCGGCCGAGGTTGTGCAGAATTTCGTGAGCGAGGATGTCGAGAAACTCGTTGTCGTTGTAGTCGAGGTTGTTGTCGATAAGGATTGAGCCTCTGGAAACGGTAACGGTCGGTGTTTGGCCTGGCGCGGTTGTGGTGAGGCGAGGTTGTTGTCGATAAGGATTGAGCCTCTGGAAACGGTAACGGTCGGTGTTTGGCCTGGCGCGGTTGTGGTGAGGCTAAAGGTGGCGGCAAGCCCGGGGGGTGGGGTGTTTGGGGTAGGTTGTACGGGCCATTCCTCGTAGTGCCGGAATTGGATGAGGATGTCGCAGAGTGGGGGGTTGAGGTAGGCGGCGTCGCCGGCGGGACCGGGTGTTTCTGCGATTGTGAGCTGCCAGTCGCGGGGCAGGGCGGCATTGATGAGCTGCACGGCGCGGACGGCGAGGTGAGACATGCGATCGCTGGTGCCTTCGGCGAGGCGGATGACGGGAGGCGACGCAAACATGCGGATGTAGGGGCTGGGCTGGTTTGCATAGGTGTTGTGACGTGCGTCGTCGGAAAGGTAGGCGATGAGGTTCTCGGCAGTGATGCCGTCGTCGATGGTGCCGTGAAAAATGGTGGCATCGCCGTGGGTGCTTGCTTGCTGCAGGTGCTGGGTGTCGGGCGCGACGTCGGCGCCGATGTGGATGTGGGCGTCAAGGTAGAGGATGGGTGAAAGTGTGGCCTGGCTGGGCTGCAGGTTCGGGAAATCGGGCATGGTTTCGGTAGTGGGCGGGGTTTCGGCGCCAGGCGTGGTGCCGTTGTCGCCGTCGATAGGGGTGGTCTCGGGCGGCTCTTCGATGTGGTCGGTGTCGGGGTGGTCTGGGGGAGTGAGTGTGGGTTGGCCGCCGCCGCCGCCGCCGCAGGCCGCGATAATGGTAAGGCCCGCGAGCGCGATCAGGCACGCGGAAATGCGGGTGAGGTGAAAGCCGGCGCGGTGCCTGTGGGCGAGCTGTTCGGTGCCTGAGGGGGCGCTCATGGGACGATCCTTTCATGGAAGGAGGTTGGGGATAGTAGAACAGAGGGGGTCCGTTTCGTCGAGTGGTGTGGTTCTGGGAGGTTTGGGTAGGCCGTGAGTAGGCCCGCGTTTCCAGGGCGTCGGTCGCAGCCTTCTCGCTTGGAAGAGACTCGTCGGTCTGTCGCTTGGCTTCCTCTTGCCGGCGTTGTGCAGGAGAGGGGGGACCGATGTGGGGGGTGCGGGGTGGCAGCGAATCGGGGGGAGATATGGGTAGGGGAAAAGATATCGTGGCGGATCGATATGGAGGTTTGGGTGGGTCGAGAGGGGCGTGAATTTGGCCACGGGGCGCATGCGAAGTTGGCGGGATGTATGTCAGTTAGGTATTGATTTGTCGGGAAAACTGTGGTCGGATATTCCAAGCGGGAGAGGCATAAATGGTTTTTTTGGCTAAAAACAATAGCTTATCATCCCCCCCCCCCCCCCGTGGCGGGGATCGATATCCTCGTCTTAGATCGGTAGGTTTTTTACTATCGGTTTGTGCGCTGCTTCTGGCGGCGTGCGATTTCCAGGAAAAGCTCGATGCGGCGGACGTTGATATGGACGCCGTGGAGGAGAAGCTCGCCGAAGTGCGGGAGTCGCAGCGCGATCCGGGTTTCGCTTCGGTTCGCCTGGTAGACCGTCAGCCATACATAGGAGCCGAACGGATCGAGGTGAACCCGCGTGAGGGTTTGCCGGAATTCGTGTTGGGCCAGGCGGCCGTGGTCTTGCCTCAGGCGGGCATGGTCAGCGATGCGGCGGTGGCGGGGCAGATCGAGGAAACGACGGGAATCGTAGTGCATTTCGTGGGGCCGGCGCCGGGAAGCGGTTCTGAAGATGGAGGCGGTGGGGGCAGTGAAGCATTGCGAGTATTCCGCGAGAGGCTGGGACCGGCTGGAGTGATCTGGGCTGGGCCTCTGGATTCGTTCCTGGATGGATGGGCGGAGGAGGCGGGATATGAGTGGAGCTTTGACGAGGAACGGAAGCGGATTGAGGTCGTTCGTTTTCGGTCAGTGGTGTTCCACGTCAATGCGCTGGTGGGGAGCCAGACCTATTCCGCGCAGTCGTCCGCATCGGACGGTGGCGGGACGGAGGGAGGAAGTGCTTCGTCGTCGCACTCGTTGCAGAGCTCGGCGAGCTTCAATCCGTGGAGTGAGATAGAGGGCACTTTGGCGGTGTTGGCTCCTGGGCCGACGCGGGTGTTGGTGTCTCAATCTTCGGGCGCGGTGCTGGTTGCCGGGATTCCAGGCGATGTGGCGCGTGTGCGGAGTTATCTGGCGCATCTCAATCAGGAAGTGCTGCGGCCGATTACGGTGTCGGTGCATGTGTACGCCGTGCGCATGAACCGTGACGCGGAGTTCAATCTCGGCCTGGGGTTTGAGATTGGGCGCCTTCTCGGTGAGATGGTTGGGATCGGATCGCCGGAGGGAAGTGGGTCGGTGACGATCGTGCGTCCGTCAACGGTGGAGGACGACACCTTCACGGCGACTGTGAATGCTCTCAGCGAGAGCGGCCGGGTAACGAGGGTGCTGTCGGCGGACGTGCCGTCGCTTAATCACAAGCCTGCGCAGTTCTTCGAGCTGTTCAATAGGACGTATGTGAAGGAGATCCGCACGACTCAGATTCAGGGTGGCGGGGGTGCTCAAACACAGGTGGTGCCTGGAACGGTGTCGTCCGGTTTCGCGTTTTCGTTTGTGCCGCAAATAACAGGGCCGGATGAGGTGTTGCTGAAGCTGTTCGCGTCTCTGCAGGATACGCCGGTGTTTAAGGAATATGGCCCGCCGAATTTGCAGATTCAGTTGCCTGAGTACGGCACGCGCGCGGTGAACGTTGTGCAGAATCTGCGGCGCGGGGAAACGCTGGTTGTGACGGGTTTCCGCCAGCGGGATACGTCGAGGAGCGGGTCAGGGAGTTTCGACGAGGATGTGGTGTTACCGCAGGGGGGGAAGGAGGTTGGGCTAAGGGAGGTTGAACAGGTCCTGCTGGTGAGCGCGAAGATTGGGCCGCCTCTCGGCGTGACCGAGGTTCATGGGGCCGAATTGTGAGGGTTGGGGCTGAAGGCCGCGAGGCCGTCGAGGGCTGGCAGTGAGTCGGGTGCTCGAATTCGGTGGGCGTCGTTTGGCGGCGGGGCTGCTGTGGATGGAGCCCGGTGCAGAAGCGGAGCGTGAAGCGCGGAGTGCGTGGGGCTGGTCTCTGGAGTGGGGAGAGCAGATTGCGTGGGTGCCGAAGGAATCGGGTCTGAAGGGCGTAGAGGGCGTGGAGAGTCTGGCGGTGTCGGTGGCGACATATCTGGGCAGCTCGGGTGCAGACGGTTCCGAGGGGGGCTGGATCGCGGTGCTGAAGTCGGACGACGGTCATGTGGCTGTGGTGCGCGCGCGGGACGGGGCGATCGGCACGGGTGGGGACGAGGTGTTCGACGATGCTGGATCCGCGATGGGGGTTGTGGGGGTCGCTCGTGACGAAGGCGCTGATGTGTACGCAATGGCGGGCGTGGTTACGGATAGCGGTTTCGTCGTTGAAGTGGATGTGGCGTCGCTTCCTGAGCTGGGGCGTGAGGTTGGGTTGAAGCGCAGGGGGAGCGGAGGGGGTTCCCGGCTGCGCGTGGTTGGGCTTTGCGGGGCGTTTTTGGTGGTAATCGTTGGTGGGGTCTGGGTGCTGGCGCCGGAGCTGCTGATGGGGTTGTTCGGAGGTCGCGAGAAGCGCGCCACGGCGCCGGTGATTCAGGCGGAAGCGGACGTGTTCGCGCGGATCGACAATGGTGCGTTGGTGCAGGCTTGTGGCGAGGCGCAGGGGGCGTGGCCGCCTTATATGCAGGCTTGGAAGCTTATTAGCATCGAGTGTTACGGCTGGTTCGTGGAGCTCGATTTCGTGGGTTTGCGGCCGGAGCTCGAGGGGCGGGCGGTGATGGTGGTGCGGTGGAAACTGCCAAGTCACTACGTGGCTCCGGTGCATCGGCGGATAGCCGAAGAACATTTGGGTGCGTGGTATCTCGGGTCGGTTGTGGAGACGAGCGCATGGGCGGTGGTGCCGCTCGGGCCGGTGTTGGAGTTGGCCGAGGGTGATAAGGCGCTGTCGTATTTGGCATTCCGTCGTGAGGTGGATCGTCATTTCGGGATGCAGGGTGGGCGCATCGAGTATGGCGGCGGAGACGATGGGGTGGCGGTAACGGTCTACTTGAGTCACGCGCTGAGCAGTATCGGGGAGCTGGTCGCGGATGTGCCGGGGTTCGAGCTGATTTCTCTGTCGAGAAGCGGGCAGGGCGGCTGGGTGCTGAAGGCACGCCAGGTCGCCGGATTTGAGGTGAAGGAAAGTCTTTTTCGCGAGCTCGCGCGCGTTGTGCGCGAGTCCCAGATCATGTCGTTCTGAGAAGGAGGCATTGGGATGCGTGGCTGGCGGGAACCGGCGGCAGCGGTTGCAGTAGCGGGATTGGTGTTGGGTGGAGCGTCCGGGACGTCGGCGCTGGCAAGCAATGTCGCGGGGGAGGAGCGGGCGTTCCGCCTGGACGCATTGGGTCACGCGGAAGCGGTCGGAGCCGCTTATCGGCGCTTGGAGGAGCACGTTCTGCTTGATTCGACGGCCATTACGTCGTGGGGCGGGTCAAGGCCGCCGGCTTCGACAGGGTGGCTGCCGGCGTGGAGCGATCGCGGTGTGCGTGCGCGTTACTGTGATGACGTGTTGCTGGTGTATCTCGATTATCCGGCAGGCGAGGATCGCTTGAAGGGAGTCGGCGAGGATCACCGCAGTGTGCATGTGGCGCCGCACGCTTTCGTCGGTGAGGGCAATGATGGCCGTTTTCCGACACTGCATTGGCTGGAAGGGAACGTGGCGCAAGGCGGGCGGGCGCGGCCGGATGTGCCGCTTCCGAGCTGCATGATCGGGGTTCCGTTGCCGTCGGGGCGGGCGGCTTTGGCGGGTGGGGTCGAGGATCCTTGGCGTGTTGTGAATCAGCGCGATGGGGTCACTTACGAATTTATGGCTCCTGATCCGCAGGCGTGTCCTGCAGGGCAGCACGGTGGCGGAATACGGACGTTCAGGGAGATTATGGAGACCTTGAATGCTCGGGGAGATTCATTGATTCCTCGGGTTGTGGTCGAGGGGGCCTGGCAAGAATTCGCGAATGCGTGTCGAACGGATTACGAGGTTTGGGAGTATTCCACGCAGGAATGTACCTGGAACGAGGGAGCGCCGCACAACCGGGAGATGGTGGGCGAGGTGGTGTATCGCCGGTTGAAGCGTGTGACGGCTGGAGGTGTGACGTATGGGGCTGCGGAGGAGCTCTCGTCGAGTTGTTGGACGCAGGTCGCTGGGCAGACTGTGACGCCGATCATTGATGAGGTGCGGGATCCTCAGAGCCGGACGGTGAAGTGCGGGAAGGGGTATACCGGAACGAGGCGCTATTCGCGAACGGTTATCACGCGCTCGACGAAATTTCCCTGGGATGCTTCCCCTGTCGTGACGGTGCGGGGGCTGTCCTGGAGGTTGGCGTCTTCCTCGTGCAAGGAGGAGCCGGTGGTGACGCCTCGCAAGTGCGATCCGGTTAAAGAGAAGTGCGATGGGGACAAGGATTGCGATCCGCTGACGGATCCGCAGCAGTGTATTCAGGGTGAGGGTGACGATCCGGTGGAGTATAAGCGTGGCCGGCGCGTTTTGGATGTTGACGAGACGAGAAGGCGCGATTGCAGCCTGATCGACTCGCGAGTGAGCGGGACTTATCAGGAGACGCGCACGGTCAGGTACGAGTTCGAGGTGTACGAGAACGGGACGCTGTCGACGCCAGTGGTTATTGGGACGGGTGTTTGGTGGATGTCGCAAGATAATTGCGTTCCGCCCTCGGATTTTGAACCGCCAGGTCCGCCGGGAACGCCTGGAAGTGGCGTTTGCGGGCCGCCCGGGGACGGGAGTGCGAGTCCTGGCGAGGGGCAGTGCGACGGCATGGACGCGTCGATTGCTGCTGCGGTGGCTGCTCAAGGGAGCGGCAGCGGTGGTGGTGGTGCTGGGGGTGGCTGTTATCTGACGACCGCAGTCGTGGAGCATCGTGGGGTCGAGGCGGATGACGGTCCCACGCTGACTGCGCTGAGGCAGTTTCGAGACACGTACATGATGGAGACGCCGGTGCGGCGCGCTTTGGTGCGTCTCTATTACCGTCTGGCGCCGGCGATTTCACGCGATCTGAAGTCGAGTTCGCCGGCTTGGGATGAGATTGGCCGGCACATCGATGCTGCTGTGGAAGCACTCGAAGCGGGAGAAAGGGGGAAGGCGTTTCGTGCGTATTGGGCGGCATCGATGCGCGCGTTCTCTCTGTGGGCTGCGTTCAAGATCAAGCGGGTGGCGGCTTGAGAGTGCCGGCGGCGTTTGTGGAGGATTTGGGGCAGGTCGTGTCGGTTTCGAGCGAGATGATGTTGGAGGCTGCGCCGGTTGGTGATGTAAAGGGCGCGTCCGCGCTCGGGCACTACATGAAGCAGTCGGGCCGGCAGGCGGGGCTGCCGGTGCTCTGTTTGGGATCGGGGCGGGCTTGCGAGGCGGAGGGGGAGAGCCTGATTCGCGTCGCCGCGGCGGTCGATCTTCTTTATTTCGCATGTGTGCATCACGACGACGTGGCCGACGATGGGGGGAGCCGGCACGGTCGCGAAACGATCAACAGGGCATGGTCGTCGGGCGTGGGGGTGTGGAGCGGCGACGTGCTGTTTTTCACGGTGTTCGGTCTGATCCAGGAACACTTGCCTGAGGCGCTTTCCAAGACGTTGGGATGGCTCGCAAGGGCTGCTGCGTCGGATATGCGGCAGTTCGTGCATGCCGGTCAGGTGGAGCGGTCGGCAGATTTCTATTTCGAGGCTGTGGCCGAGAAGGCGGGGCTGCTTTGCGGGCTGGCGTGCTCGCTGGGGGCACGGGTGTCGACGGTCGGCTCGGAGGGGGTGCGGCAGCTGGAGGAATTTGGCGTGGAATTCGGTACGGCGTTTCAGATCGCCGATGACGCAAGGGACTATGGGGCACGGCGGAGTGAGGGCGAGAAAAAGGAATTGGGACAGGATTTCGCGGCCGGGATCGTGACGTTGCCGGTGATGTTGGCGTGGGAGAGGGGGACGGAGAAGGAGCGTGTGTTTTGGCGCCGGGCGCTAAACGGCAAGACGACGCAGGTGGGTGATTTCGAGCGGGCAGTGGAGCTGCTCGAGCGTCACGAGGCGATTGCCGGAAGTTTGCGTGAGGCGCGGGAGTACGGCGAGCGGGCGAAGGGGAAGTTGGCGGGGTTTCGCAACGAGGCGGCGGATGGTCTTGCCTGGATGGTGGACCGTTATATCGCGGACGTGGAGGCCTAGCTGGATGGTGGGCTTCAGGCGTTCGGGGTTTGCGGCAGTGTTCGCTGGGATGCGGTTGGCAATGGTGGTCGCCGGGGTGGTTGGGATGGCTGATCTTGGTGGAGCGGCGTTGTCGGCCGAAGGCACGATGACGCGGCAGAAGAGCTCCCATGAGGCGGCGTTTTTCAGGGATCTGCTGACCGGGCGGGTTTGGGTCTACCAGCTGTTGACGGCTGAGTCGCCGGATATTCGGGACTATGGCAGCGCCGCCTACTTTCATGCGGATGGGCGGGTGACGATCTGCACTTCGACCCGGACGGGCGCGATCGATAACAGCGGTCGTTGGCGGGTGGTGGCGTCTGAGCGTTTCGTGACGCTTTTCAACTACATCGCTCCGGGGGAGGAGCCGGACCCGTCGTTTGTTCGCAGTCACACGCCGATTTTCTACGACGCGGAGACGGGGCAGCTGCATAGCGAGCGCTGGATCGGTGAGGACATGTGGCAGGTGTTCCTGCGCGGCTGGGTGCAGGAGAGCTGGCCTGCAGGGCTGGCGGGGGTTTGTCCCGATTTGGTGCCGCCGGGATTGCCGCTGAATTCGGAGCAGGAGTCGGTCGTGTTCTGGCAGCTGATGCGGCAGGACGCGGAAGCGGCAGTGCGGCGTTTTCCGGGGTCGGCGCGGTCGATTCCGGGAGCGAGGGGTCTGGCTGCCTCCGGGCATTTGCCGACGTGGCCGGCGGAGCAGCTGGGGGCGTGGCTTGGGGCGAATAACGGGATGGTGCTGCGTGGCGGAATGCTGCGTTACGTGCTGGCGTTGGGGTCCCGAGGCGATGAGGTGTGGCTTCTGGAGGGTAACGGGGACGAGGTGATCGACACGATTCGGCTGGTCCCGTCGGCTGACGGAGCGGGGGTGGTGCTCGAGTTTACGGAGGCACCGATACGGATGGTCTACCGGCTTGGATTTCCGCTCGGGTTGGTGTCGACGGGCAAGCGCTATGGCGCGATGGCGTTGATGGATTGGCTTTCAGAGCGCCCTGGGTCGGTAGGTCTGCCCTTCATGGATCGCAAGAACGTGGATTTCCGCTTCTTCGGGGATGGAAGGCTCAGCGTGGGGGCGATTGGTGGTTTCGAGGTGGACGGCGAGTGGTGGCTGTCGAAGGGGCTGGTTCATGTGCGCGTGGAGGGGGTTGATGCGGTTAACACGTTCGAATGGCGCGCTCTGGCGCATTACGTGGGGTGGAGCGGTCAGTGAGGTTTGGAGGGGGTGATCGGGTGAGTCGTCTGTTGGGTGCCGGAGCGTGGTTGAGCGTGGTTGCCGTCGCCTCCCTTGCGGTGGTTATGCCGGCCTCGTCTCCGGCACAGGAGGAGGGGCTGCCTCTGTGGCCGGAGCTGGGCGATGACGGCTCGGTGTATCCGGGGCTCGGAGGGGTGCTGTTCGGAGACGATCAGGATGGAGAGATTGCGGAGGGAGCTGATGAGAGGGTGGTTCCGAAGGTTGGTACTGGCAGCTCGGAGGTTATTCCGGTGGAGATGTCGGAGGATGTCGGGGCGGGGGTCGAAGGGCAAGAAGGAGACGTGATCGAAGCTGAGCCTGCGTCGGAAGAGTTGGGGGTGGTCAGAGATGAGGGTGTTGTCGAGCCGAAGGCCGAGCAGGCGAGGGCGAGCTCGTTGCTGGGCTATCTGGACGAGCGGGATGAGGTGGCGGCGCAGGAGCCGGCGCCGGTGTTGGAGGCCCAAAGGGGGGAAGTGGGCACAGCGTTGTTCGGGTGTCCCCGTGCGGTCCTGGCGCGCTTGCTGAGCGCAGCAACGGCGCGAGCGGATGTGGTGTCCTCGTTGGAGATCGAGCGGGAAATATTGACGCTTTGCGGCGAGCGGCAGCGGCTCGTGGTGGGCATCCTTCAGGCGGAAGCTGATCTGGGGGAGATCTGGCGTGGGATGACGATGCCGGAGCCGGTCGCTGAGGTGGCGGGCGAGCCGGTGGACGTGGTGGCTCAGCTGACCGAGTTTGCGGGCGCCGAGGTCGTGGCTTTCACGCATGAGGTGGTGGAGCCGGAGCCGGAGCCGGAGCCGGAGGCGGAACCGGAGCCGGTGCCGCTTTACGGCTGGCTTTCGATCTTCGGCACGGCGGGTGATCTGCGTGCGCACCTGAGCGACGGTGCGGGGCAGTGGTTCGTGCGGGTCGGCGATCAATTGCCGGGTGGGGTGGTGATCGACTGGATCGCGGTGAGCCCGCCGGGCGTACACGTGGTGGTGCAAGAGGATGTGCAGATGCTGCCGTATCGGTCGGGACAGGGAGGCGGTGGATGAGCGGCGGGTTGGAGAAGATTGCGGCGAAGGCAAGGTTGATAACCGGGGTGAGGGGGAAGACAAGCAATTCGCAAGGCAGGATCGGGCGATTGAGCTCAGGCTGTCGCGTGTATTCGCGGAGGCCGCCGCCGTGCGCGCGAGCGATGTGATGTTCGAGCGTGAGCGGGGCGGGAAGTGCGCGGTGTACGCGATCGTGAACGACCGGAAGCTGCGGGTGGGCGGCCATTTCAGCGGGGAGGAAGGCCGTCAGGTGATGGGCAAGGTGTTCCATGTGAAGGAAGAGGGATCGGCCCAGACCAGCTATCAGGACAGGGAGTTTCAGGGTTTCTCGGTGAGGGCGGGCAAGCTCGCATTGCCGGCAACGGTGTCGGGGATGCGCTGCCAGAGGGGGCCGCACGAGCCGGACGGCGATCATCTGGTGGCGCGCTTGTTTTACCGCGACCAGGTCAAGCACGACGCTTCGCTGGAAGGGCTGGGTTTCGGTGCGGAGGAAATCGCGGTGTTCGAGGAGATCCGCATGGGGCTGCATGGCGGCATCTTCGTGGGTGGCAGTACGGGGGACGGCAAGACGACGACGCTGGCCACAAATCTGATGCTGCAGATGCGGGAATGGGAAGGGCAGCTCAATCTGGTGACGATCGAGGATCCGGTGGAGATCGTTATTCCGGGGGCGCTGCAGATCGCGGTGGCGACGTCGGGGGTGGGGGAAGACCGGAGCCAGAATTTCCAGGAGGCGCTGATGCACTTCTGCCGGATTCATCCGGCGTCGGGAATGGTGTCGGAGATCAGGGACGTGGATGCCGCGCGGCAGGTGCTTCAGTTCATCGACACCGGGCATCAGGTGTGGACGACGATTCATGTGCATTCGGCGAATGCGATCCTGTTCCGCTTGATCGACATGGGGGTGGGCGTGGCCGAGGTGTGCAAGCCGGGAAACGTCAAGCTGCTGATGAAGCAGACCCTTCTTCCGCGGCTTTGCCAGGAGTGCGCCGGTCGGGAGCCCCAGGGGCGCGAGATGCCGGCATGGATGGCGGTGCGGCTGCGGAGCTGGCCGGATGTGCGCTTTCGAAATGTGGAAGGGTGTCGGTCGTGCGCAAGAAAGGGCGGGGGCACGTTGGCCGCTGAAGCGTGGGGCGGGTACGGCAAGCAGACGGTTGTGGCTGAGATGATCCGGCCGGACGGCAGGTACCTGGAGCTGGTGCGGGATCGGGATCCGGTCGGGGCGCTGCGGCATTGGCGGGAGGGGATCGGCGGGGTGACGATCGGGGAGAAGATCTGGGATCTGGTGCGGCGGGGAATTGTCGATCCCTACGATGCCATGCGCAAGGGGGCGAAGGTAGAGGATGCGCAGGAGGAAGGCTTGCGCGTGGTGGCGGACGTGGGAGCAGAGTGATGATGCGTGGGCTGATCGCGTCGTTGGCGCTGCCGAGCCAGGCGCGGATCGACTTGTTCCAGATGGTCGCGGACCTGCTGGCGAGCGGCATGTCCGTGGAGCGGGCGCTGGATATCGCGGCCGAGACGGCGTCCTCGCAGGGCCAGGCGTGGAGGGCTCGGGTGGTGCGGCAGTGGCGCGGGGCGCTGGTTTCGGGCCGGTTCATCGAGACGGCGGCGCGCTGGGTGCCGCCCTCGGAAGCGATGATTTTCGGGGCCTACGGCCGCGTCGAGGCAGGCGTGCTTTTCGCCGGCGCGGCGCGGGTCGCGGAGATGCGTGCGAAGCAGAAGGGCGCCATGTGGAAAGCCCTCGCGCTTCCGGTCCTTCTGATCGTGGGTTTGATCGTGCTGCTCTGGGGCGCCGGCGGGCATTTCATTCCGGTTCTGGAAGGGGTGAGCGATCCGGGAACGTGGGGGATGGGGGCGCAGCTCTTCCGGATGGTGTCGGTCTGGCTGCACGACAATTTCCTGCTCTTCCTGGCGATCTGCGGAGGCATGGCGTTCGGAGTTTACCTTCTCATTATCTACTGGACCGGGCCGGGGCGGCAGTGGGCGGACAGGGTCGCGCCTTTTTCTCTTTACCGCACGCTGACGGGTTCGGCCTTTCTCTTCGTGGTGCTGGAGTTCGTGACGGCGGGGATCGACGTGAACGACCGGACGTTCGCGGCGATGAAGAAAGGTGCGTCGCCTTATGCGCGTCACCGGATCGGGGCGATTCAGCGTCACATGAATACGGGGGCGGGCTTCGGGCGAAGCATGCGGCTGGCGGGTCACGGATTTCCCGATCCGGTGCTGGTGCCCGTGGTGGCGGCGCTCGATGGGACGGCCGGCTGGGAGCGGAAGCTTAGCGGGTTCGTGGAGCGCTGGGTGGGGCGGTCGGAACAGATTCTGCGGGCGCGTGCTGGGGTGATGAACGGGACTCTTCTGCTGATCGTGACGTTCGTGATGGCAGGCGGGATCGACGCCATGTTCGGCATTCTGCAGCAGGCAGGAAAGTACTGAGAGAGGAGAAAGGCGACATGACGATGTCGGGGGTACGGAGAGTTGCGCGGGGGCGCCGCTGGCGCGGGTTCTCGCTCTTCGGCGTGCTGCTGGGTCTGGCGGTCGCGGGCGTGGTGATCGTGGGCTCGGTGGCGCTTTACAATCAAACCCAAGAAGCCGCGGGGCGGTCGGAGATTCTGACGCTGCTCTCTCAGCTCAAGGGCGCGGTGGAACGGACTTATGCCGGTCGGCCGACTTACGGGGCTGCGGACACGAATCTGATTCCCACGATAGATCGGCGGGGGGGTATTCCTGACAACGCACGGATGGGGGGTACTGGCGGTACGGCGGTGAGCATTCAGCATCCGTTTGACGGGGCGGTGAATATTACTGCGCAAGTCGGCGAGTACGAAATCGAATTCGAGGACCTGGATAACGAGGTTTGTGCCACGTTAGCTGATGTTTATGTGGGGCAGACGCGGGCTCGGACTGGGTTGGTGCATATCGATTTTACCGGCACTGAAAACATTTCGCCGGTCACAGTGGCGCAGGTGACTGCAGGGTGCGCTCAGGGTGCCAGCAGCAACAACATTACTTTCAGGTTCGGTTAGGTCGGATGAGGTCTCGCCGCACGCGGCTCGGCGCTGGTGCTCTGTTGGGGGTGATGCTGCTGGTTGTCGCGTCGGCCACGGCCCTCGGTGTGTATTACGCGGACAGGGCCGATAACGAGCGGCGTGCGGAGGACCGGGAGGCCGGGCGGGTGTTCGCAATGTGGTTCGCCGCGGCGCACCGGGTCAGCATGGTGCGCCAGCATGTTTTTCAGGAGGTGCTTCCGGACGATAGCCTGCGGGTATTGCCTGGGTTGCTGACGCTCACGCAGGTAGTGGGGTATGGCGTGGTCCCGCCGGGCCTGCCGGAAGAGGTCGGCAAGTCTTCTCGATTCACTCTGGGAATTATCGACGACGGTTCGAATTCCGGCGTGCCGATGGCGTTCGGGGTGCTGGAGGCTGAAGAGTGGGCGAATACGGCGTCTCTGCGGGAAGGGGCCCTGGAAGGGGGGCTGGCGGAGCTGGAGTGGTTCCGAGGGGGCTCTGGTTCTGCGATGGCGGCGCATGAGGCGCGGATTGCGGCGGTGATGGGTGTGGGTGGTGTGTTGACGCCGGCGCCGCAGGATGAGGCGCTGTTCGTCACGGCGGACCGGGGCGTGCGCTACAGGGACGGTGTGGTCTACCGGCGGGCGCAGCCCGGGCATCGCTATCTGAATCGCATGGAGACGACGCTGAGCGGGGCCGGCTGCGAGAACGGGACGGTGAATTGCGACGTCCTCGATGGCGGTGCGCTGGATGCCCTGAACGTGGAGGTGACGCCGGATCTGGGGGATCCGAAGCAAAGCACGGTAGGCGGCGAGGGGACGATCGAGGAGCGGATGGAGGCCGGGTCTCTGGAGGTGGTGGGGACGTGTACCGATGCGATTGGCGAGCAGGCGTTGTGCTCGTCGGTGGTGACGACGGCACGGGAGCCCGGAAATTTTACGGCGTTCGAGGTGAACGGGGAGTCGGATTTCACGGTGGACGACGATCTCGTGGTGGGTAGCGCGGTCGTGGCGACGGGGTTGATCGCAGGCGTGCCTGGCGATGCTGCGGCGCCGGGCGGGGATGTGGACGTGACCGGTCACATGCTGAGCGAGTCTATCGCTGCTGGGACGGCGCGGGCGCCGCAGGACGCCGCGGTGACGGGCGCGGTGAGGGTGACGGGTCTGTCGACGATCGGGACGCTGAGCGGATCGTCTCTGACGGTTGCGGGAGATTTCGGAACCGAGGACGGCTCGTTTGTGCGTCTGTACGGGCCGTCGGCGTCGATCGGGACGCTGGAGGTGGACTCGTGTGCCGGATGTTATCCGGAGTGACGTCGAGGCGACGCGGGCGGCGGGGCCTGAGTCTCTTCGGGTCGCTGCTGGCGATGGCGCTGCTGGGGACGCTGGTGCTGGGTGTCGTGGTCTGGCTGGAAGAGCGGGCGCTGGAGGAGCGGGCGCGGGTCGCGGGAAGCCAGCTCGAGACGCTCGCGCATGCGACGAGCTCGTATGTGAACAGCGATTTTCCGGATTTGCTGGCGAGTGTGGGGGTGGGGCGGATCATCGTGCTGCAGGACATGCGGAACGCTGGGATGCTGCCTGAGGGGTTTGCGGTGAGGAACGCGTTGGGGCGTGGGTTCCAGGTGATGATGCGGCCGGTCGGGACAAGAGGCCTGGACGTGCTGGTGGCGGAGACGTTGCCGGGGGGCGATCAGTTTGTGCCATCGGTGGCCTTGTTGGGTGAGCGCTTCGGGGGGGTGCGCATGGGCGTGGTGGCGCCGGAGGCGCCGACGTTCTTGCGCGGACCGACGATCGACGTGGCTGTGGGTGGTTTTCAGACTCAGTTCGGCGGCGTTCCGGGGCGGGGTGCCCTGGGGGTTCTGATGCGTTTCGACCACGAGCGGGTGTACGGGGACCAGCTCTACCGGGTGGCGATTCCGGGGTTCGATGAGGCAAACCAGATGAAGACCGCGCTGGACCTGGGCGGCAACGATATCGTCGATGTGAGGCGTCTCGAGGCGGAAAGCTTCGACGTGGAGGAGGATATCGAAACCGGGGGCGAATTGGTGGTGACGGGATTGCTGACCGTGGGCCAGGCGGTCGAGGTGACGGGCGAGGCGACGATTGCCGGCGAGATGTCGGCGCAGACCGGGAATTTCGATCAGACGGTGACGGCGACCACGATGGAGGCGCTGAAACACATCGAGGCGGAGACGGTGACGGCGACCGGAACGCTGACCGGGAAGACGGTGACGGCCACGGGGACGATGACCGCGGACAGTGCGGTGATGGGTAACCTGCAGAGCAGGACGATGGATGCGAGCGCGGTGAGTGCGACGAGTGTGACGGCGGAGATCGTGGGGGTCGATACGCTTGGGGCGGCGGGGCACATGACGGCAGATAGTGCCGGCATATCGCGTCTGACCGTGGGGAGTTGCTCGGGATGCTGAGCGGGCTGGCAAGGTGGGTGGGACTGATCCTGGTCGCGGCTGGGGCGTTGGGTGCCGCAGCGGCGCCGGCGCAGGAGGTCGGAGCGATCGGCGTGGAGGCGGCCGAAACGGGCCTCGCCGCGGGTGACGATGAGGAGGTCAATCCCGAGTGGGAGGCGGCGAAGCTCGCGGTGCTGTCGGAGCTCGAGGAGTTGCGCGGCGACATTCACATGCTGTCGGTCCTGCGTCTGCTGCAGGAGCGCCTGTTCGAGTGGAACGAGGCTCTGATCGCGAGCGGCAAGGGGCTCGTATTTCTGAATCCGGGGCTGTGCGCGCAGGAGGAGATCAAGGTCTGGTGCGAGCTTCTGCCGGTGTCGTTCGGCCGCGCGGAGGTGAAGGGATGAGCGCGGTTGAGGCGGTGTTCCTGGCCGGATGCTCAACGGGATTGGTTGGACGCGCGGTTCTGTGGCTTGAGGGGGAGGCGGGGAAGGTATGGGGGTGGTTGTTAGCGGTTTCGGTGCTGTTGCTAGCGGCGCGCTTGGGGTTGGTCGTTGTGGAGGCTTGGGGTGAACGGTGGGGCGGAGCAATTGGATGAGCGCGATTGACGGGGTGCTGTGCGCAGGGGTGTTGGGGTCGATGGCTTTGATCGCATTGATCGATGCGCGTGAGTTCGTGATCGACACTTATGTGTTGCTGGTTCTGATTGCTTTCGGGGTCTTGTGGCAGGTCTTCGGCCGGAGCGAGGAAGTGGTGGCGGAGGGGTTCTGGTTGCCGGCGATCGGCGCGGCAATGGGTGCGGGCTGTGTGCTGATTCAGATCGGCGTGGCGAGGCTCTTGGGGCGGCGCTGGCCGATTCTAGGTGGAGATTCACTTCTGCTGGGGGTGTTCGGCTGGATCCTGGGGCCGGTCGGGCTGGGCTGGTGCCTGGTGATCGGGTCGGTGTGCGCGGTCGCGCATCGGGTGTGCCTGCAGCGCAAGAGGGGCCGTAGCGTATTGAGGGGGTATTGCCCCCTCGCTCCCGGGATGACGGCTGGCGCTGTGGCCGTATTCCTCTGGCTGAATGCGGGAATGAGTCTGGCTCAGGAGGCTGAGCCGCGCGCGGAGAGCCCGGCGCCGTTGAGTGCGACGGAGTCGGTGCTGGTTGACGGGGTGATCCTGCCTGTCGATATCGCTGCGATCGAGGTTGCGGTGGACTGGCATAAGCCTGTCTCGTTTGCGGCGGCGGTGCGGCGGATTTCGCAGGCGTCGGGGGTTGTGGTCGAGATCGAGGAACGGCCTTCGAGGGTTGCTGGCGGCGCGGTGGAGCTGGAGGAGCCGGCGATGCTCCTGATGCTCTTCAAGGGTGTCCTGGGAGACCTTGTGAACGAGGTGTCGCGGCGCACGGGTTACGAATGGACGTGGCGGGACGGGACGTTGGTGTTCTTCCGCTACTGGGACACTGAGCACGCGCCAGTGGTGGTGGAGGTGAAAGGGTCCTGGCTCGTGGACAGCAATCTCTACCCGACAGTGCGGGACGTGCTGGGCAATTGGGCGAAGCAGGTCGGCTGGTCCGTGGTGTGGAAGGCGGAGCACGAATATTCGGTGAATGCGGATGCGGCTTACTCCGGCGAGTTTCTGCGGGCGGTCGATTTGCTTTTCGCCGATCCGGGAATCCGGCGGTCGCTGGTGGTCTCGGCTTACAGGCAGAACCGGCAGCTGGTGGTCGAGGATGCGGGAGCAATTCGAAGGTGAGGACGATGAGAAATGCTGGATGGCGGGTGGCGGCGGGCGTCGGGTGTGTCGCGCTGGTGGCGGTGCTTGGAGGCTGCGCGTGGATGGAGGCGCTGCTTGTGGAGGACGTGAAGGCGCCGGTCGAGGTGGTGCGAAGGGCCGATCCGACCGAGCTTCGGCTCACGGACGCTGCTCTGCGTGCCGAGAGGGCCTTGACCGGGCTGCAGCAAATCCGGGCGGCGCATAGTCCGGAGCTCGGCGCGGAGCTGCCGAGGATGGTGGAGCCGGAGCTGCTGGCGCGCATCAGCATGGACTGGATCGGGCCGCTGTCTTCGCTGCTCGAGGACCTGGCCGAGCGGGCGGGGTACGACTTCGTGATGGCGGGGCCGCGCCCGGTGGCGCCGGCGCTGGTGTCGGTGTCGGTGGAGGACGAGGCGCTGATATTCGTGCTGCGGGACGTGGGCCTGCAGGCGGGAGAAGGGGTGCTGGTGGTGGTGGACGCCGAGCGGCGCGAGGTGCGTGTCGATTGGCGCCATGGCTGGGAGGCTAGTTGATGTCCTGGCGCTGGATGGCGGCGGTGGCGGCGACGGCGGTGGTCGTTGCTGTTGCGCGGCCGCCCTGCGCCTCGGCGGATGTTGTGCCGCCGAGTCTGGTCGAGCTTTACAAGGTGAGGCCCGGCAGCGATGCGGGAACGGTGTCGTTTGCGGAGGAGAAGCGCGGGGAGGCGATGCGGCTCGCGGCGGTGGCCTTTGGCGCGCAGGCCGGCCTGGCGCGACAGAGCTGGGAAATCGCGAAGATGCTGGAGGGCTTCGAGCGCCAGCTCACGCGGATCTACCGCTTCGATCAGCTGGTCCTCAAGCGCAGCGGGTTCCAGGTGCTTCCGCCGGTCCTGGGTGAAACGAGGCAGGCATTCAGGCTCGCGAGGACGAGGGCGCGGGCGGCGAGTGCCGAGCGGGTGCTTCGTATTGTGGAGGCGGAACGGATCGTAAGCGCGGTGCCTCACTGGCGGGATTTTGTGGTGCGGCGGTGGCGGCTCGCGGAGCCGCCGGCGGCGGTGCTGTTTCCGCGTAACGGGGACGAGCAGCGGCGCTGGCGCCGCTGGTTGGCGGAAGGCTGGGCGCTGGGAAGGCGCCAGGCCGAGGATGTGTTCGCGTCCGACCTGGACCGGCTGAATCGCACCTTCGAAGGGATCGTTGCGTGGCACAAGCTGCGTGAGGCCGCGATGGTCTCGGCGCCGGTGGTGCTGGCGCAGCGGGTGGGCGTGAGCGGCGGCGGCCGGCTGATGCGGATCGGCGAGATGGTCGTGCATATCGCGGACTGGGCGGCTCTCAATCCACGCTCGGAGGAGTGGCGTGTGTTGGGCTATGGCCAGGCGCCGCTCGAGGTCGAGGTCTCGATCGGCGGTGCGGACCTGGGCAGGGGGGTCGCGCCCCGCGCGCCCGGGGAGATCGCGCTGCCATGAAGGGGGAGCTGCGCTGGAGAGGCGGCGAGCATTCGTTCGATCCGGGGGAGGTCGATCGCTTCCTTCTATGGGCGGTGGAGCAGGGTGCGTCGGATGTCTCGTTTCAGTCGCGGTGCCCGGCGTTCGTCGAGGTCGACGGGGTGCTGCGGCGGGCGACGGGCATGCTCTTCGACACCCCGGCGATGGATCTGCTGTGCAAGCATTTCTTTGGGGACACGGCCGAGCCGCTTCTGCGCAGCGGCGACGCGCTGGACACGGCGCACATGGTGAAGGTGTCGCGGCAGAGGACTCAGCGCTTCCGTGTGAACTTGTCGGGGGTGCATGTGGAAAGCGCGTGGGGTGTGAATATCACCATGCGCGTGCTTCCGGGAGCCCCGCCGGCGCTGGAGGAGCTGGGGATCGAGGACGAGGTTGCAGAGCCGTGGCGGACCTGTAGGGGGTTGACGCTGGTGACGGGTGTGCCGGGTAGCGGCAAGTCGACGCTGATGGCCGCGGGGACGCGCAATCTGCTGGAGACGGGCGTGGGGCGGGTGCAGAGCCTGGAGTCACCGATTGAATTCGTGTTCGACGGCGTTGGCGGGGACGGGGCGCTGATGTCGCAGTCGGATGTGCCCGAGCACTTCCCGAATTTCAAGACGGGATTGAGGGCGTGTCTGCGGCGCCGGCCGGCGGCGGTGATCGTGGGTGAGGCGCGCGATCTGGAGACGGTCGAAGCGGTAATTCGCGCGGCGGATTTCGGGATCGCGGTGTTCACGACGACGCACACGATCGGGGTTGCTGCCACGATTCGGCGCCTTCTGGCTGAGTTTCCGGTGGCGGAGCGTGCCGAGCGGGGCGCAGCGTTCGTGGATGTGCTGAATACGGTGGTGAGCCAGATGTTGCTGCCCTGTCCCTCTGGCGGGCGGCACGCGCTTCGGGAATGGCTGACCTTCGATAGCGGGTTGAGGGCGGCGTTGCTGGATGCGCCGCAGGAGCGGTGGACGGCGATGATCGCCGGCGCTTTGGCGGAGACAGGCAATCATTTCTATGCGGCCGCAGGGAGAGCGTTTGGAGAGGGGCGTATCGGCGAAGCCGATTTCAGGCGCATTGCGGCGGCTCATGGCGAAGCGGGCACGGTGCCGGAGGAGGATCGGGTGCTGCGGCCGGTGGAGGCATGTTGAGCGGGAGGGTGTGGCGTGAGCGAGCAGGAGAGGAGCGCTGTTTCGTGGCGGGACAGCATGCGCCCGGTGCGGGTTTATGGCTTCGACGCGCGTCTGCTGATGCTGCTGCTGGTCTGGCTGTTCCTGCCGGCGTGGTGGACGACTGCGCTTCTGGTCTGCGCGGTTGCGGCGTTTCGGATCGCGGAGTTGAAAGGCTACCGCTTCGGCGCGGCGCTGAGGGCGGTGCGGGCGCGGTCGGCAGGGCGGCGTCATGCGCTAAACGGGCAGCGTGTTCGGCGCTTTGTGGACTTTGGCTGATGTCCGTTTCGGTCGGGGCCGCCTGGGGGGATTTTTTGTACATCCCGGCTCAGGCGGAGCGGCCTACGCTGAGCTTTGTCGAGGAGGGCGCGACGTTGACGCTTGAAGGCGTCCTGGCGTCGTTAGCGCCGTCGTCGCTGACGGTGAGGTTCGACCGCAGGGTGGAGACGGGTCGTCCGTTGGTGCCGCCCTATGCAGATTGGGAGACGCTTTTGAAGCGCGAAGGACTGTCGTGGGTGCGGGAAGGGAACGAGGTGCATGTGTTCCCGGAGGGCCTGGCAGCCGGGGCGGTAGAGCTGATCGGTGCTGATCGTGGGGAGATGTCATGGCGGATTGGTGCGGAGGAGATGCTTCGGGAGGTGCTGGCGCGGTGGTCGGAGCGGGCCGGCGTGGATGTGCTCTGGCTTACGGACCGGCGTTACCGCTTGCACGAGGCGAGGGTGTTCGGGGGCAGTTTCGAGGAGGCGGTAGGGGCGCTGTTCTTCGGGCTTTCGCATTTGCCTCATGCGCCGGTGGGGGAGCTGGCCGGCGACGGCGGGGTGCTGTCGGTCATGCACCGGGCATCGCGCGGAGGGGGCCAGGGATGAAGGCCTTGTTCTGGCTGATGTGGCTGGTTTCCGCTTTGGGGTTGGCCGCGTTTTTGACCTTCGGAGCGGCGGCGGAGGAGGAGCCGGAAGTGATCGCCGAGCTTCGTGCGGTAGGTGCGGAGATTACCGGGATCGGGCGCCAGGGAGGTCTGGAAGGTTATTTCGTGAGGCTTCCGGATGGGAGCGTCTACACGCTTTACGTCACGGAGGAGGGTTACGCGGTCAACGGGCTCTTGTATGCGCCCGACGGACGGTTGTTGACGGATGCGCAGCTCGAGGTTGCGCTGCAGGTGGAAGGGCCGGGGCCGGTCGATCCGAGGAAGGCGGCGCTGGAAGCGCGCTTCATGGAGTCCCTGCAGGGACATGGTTTCACGGTGGGGCAGGAGGGGCCGCCGGTGATCGTCTTTGCGGATCCGGAATGCCGGTGGTCTCGGCTGGCGGTCGCGGAGCTCGCGCAGCAAGCCGTGAAGGGAGTGTTGCGGGTGAGGGTGGTGCCGGTGGCGTTGCTGGGTTCGGAGTCGGCGTTGCGGGCGATGGTGGTGTTGACGAGCGAGCATCCGGAGTTGGAGTGGTTCTCGCCCGGGGTGGCGGTTGGCGGCTCGCCCGAGGGAGCGGAGCGGGTGCTTGATAACAACCGGCGCTTCAAGGCGTGGGGCCAGAGTGCGGTGCCGTTGACGCTGTATCGGCAGAGCGGCGGGGAGATCGCCGCCGGGGTGGGCGATATAGCGGATATGGCGGGCTTCGTGGCGGGTCTGTATCGGCCGCCGGAGGTGCCGAGGGGATTGGGGCGTTGAGCGGGCGGCTGCAGGCGATCCGGCATGCGGCTCGGCAAGTCGGTTTTCATCGGGACCAGCATCACGGCTGGCGCAGGGTCGCGTTGTGGTTGGTGGGCACGAACGTGCTCACGCTCTTGGTGATGGTCAGCTACATGAATCTGCATTCGACGGTCTATGTGACGGTGGCGGCGACGCCGGATGGCAGGGTGGTGCCGCTGACGCTGCTGAGCGAGCCGATGATGACGGATGCTCAGCTGAAGAATTGGACGGTCTCGGCGGTGACGGAGGCGTTCACGCTGGGGCATCACGATTGGCGGATGCGGTTGGGTTCGGTGCGGGAGAATTTCACGGACCGGGGCTATGCGTCTTTCGTGCAGGCGCTGGAGACGAGCCGCTTTCTGGAGCGGATTCAGGATCGGCTGCAGGTGTCTTCGGCGGTGGCGAAGGGCGTGCCGGTGGTGACGGATACGCGGCTGCACGGGGATCGGCTGGTCTGGGTCATCGAGTTTCCCTTTCTGGTTACGTTCGAGGCGGGTCGGCGGCGCTTCAATCAGGAGTTGGTTGCCGAGGTGCTGGTGATGCGGGTTCCGCTCTGGGAGCGCATTTCGGGAGTGGCGATCGAGCAGCTGATCGCAACGCGGGGGAAGCCGGCATGAGGTGGTTTGCGACGCTTGCTCTCGGCGGTCTGGTCATGTGTTGGGGCGGAGGGGCTCTGGCGCAGGATGAGGCGGTGGAGCTGGAGGTGCTGCGGGACGTATTTACCATTCCGCCGGAGGAGGTGGTGCGCGCGGGGCGGGGGTCGTTGCCCTTTACGGAGGCTCAGATCGAGTTCCTGGCGGGCTGGATGCGGGACGCTCAGGAGGCGACGGAGCGGGCGGGAAACCCGCCGGCGGAGGGGCGTGTCAGGCGTTTGGACGTCGATAGCGGGCAAGCGGCGATACCGCTGATCGCGGTGCGCTGGGGGTATGCGACGGCGCTTTCCTTTGTCGATCTGACCGGGGCGCCCTGGCCGATCGCCGAAGTTGTGGTGGATAGCGCGTTCCTGCCGGAAGGGGACGGCGGCGGCGACGGCGTCGAGGGGTCCGGAGGGGTGGCGCATGTGCTCTATCTGGTGCCGCGGCGGCGCTTCCTGCACGGCAATGCGGTGGTGCAGCTGCAGGGTCATGTGCAGCCGGTGGTTCTCCGTCTGCTGGACGACGGGGAGCTCGCGGATTTCCGGGTGGAGGTGCGGCTGGCGCATGCGGGGCCGAATGCGGACGCGAGCGCTCTGGTCGTGCGGCGGGGGTTTCATGCCGGGGATGCGGTGCTGCTGGATCTGCTGGGGGGGGTGATTCCGAGGGATGCGGAGCGCCTCGTTGTGGACGGGGGAAGTTACAAGACGCGGGCGTGGCGGCATGAGGGCGATGTGCTGATGGTGAGTCCGTCGCTGGTGCTCTCGCCCGGGGCGTGGGCTGCGGAGAAGGGTAGCGGGGAGCGTTGGGCGTATCGCTTGCCGGATTCTCCGGTGGTTCTGGTGGCGAGGGACGGTCGGCAGGTTCGGCTTTTGTTGAGGGCGGAAGAGAGCGCTGTGTTGTTGGAGGACGTGTTGGATGAGGAAACATCCGTTGGTCGTTGATGCGGCCGCAAGGGCGGGCGTGTCGAATGCGCTGTGCGGCAGGATCGTGGAGTTGGTGCTGGAGAGGGTCATGCGCGAGGTGGCGAATGGCGCGGAGGTTCGTCTGGGTCTCTTCGGGTCGTTTGAGCGGGTGGATTTGGCTGCCGATGAAGCGACGAGGCGGAGGAGGGCGCCGTGTGCGGTTCGCTTCAAGGCGGGAAAGACGTTTCGCGATGCGCTGCATTTGTAGGGCGGCCTGCCTGGGCATGCTCGCGATGCTGGTGGTGGCGCCGGCAGGCGGGCAGGACGGTGTTCCCGATAATTCCCGGATCGATCTGAATATTACCGACGAACCGTCGAAAGAGTATGGGCTGACGATCGAGGAGAGGGAGGCGCAGGAGGAGGAAGCTGCGCGGGAGTCGGGTGGGGCACATTTGCCGATCCCCCTCGGGCCGGGTGAGGAGTTGCCCTTGCAGGGGGAGGCCCGGGCGGAGCCGGTGGCGGAGGATGATGACGAGCCGGAGGCGAGGGCTGTAGAGCCGAGGCGGACGCCGGCGAGGGCTGGGGTGTCCTTGCCGAGGGGCGACGGTTCCCAGGATGGCCTGGGTCTCGCGATCGGGCTGCTTTTCGAGCAGTGGAATCGGACTCCGGATGTGGTGCGGATCGTCTATGGCACGGCGAGAGAGGATGAGGGGAGTGGGGAGGAGGGGCGGGTTGCCGACCGGGGTGGGGATGAGCCTCGTGTTGCGGGTCGGGGCGATTTGCCGAGCGTGGCTGCGGGCGAGGGGCTTTATGGGCGTGTGCTCTACGGGGTGAGTTCGGATTACCCGGGGCCGGTGTTGCTGGAGGTCCTGCAGTATCCGCTTTCGGGAGCGGTGTTGCGAGGCGGCTTCGAGGTGGTGCGCGATCGGCTGGTGCTGCGTTTCTCGAGCATGGAGTTCCGCGGCGAGCGGGTTTCGGTCGAGGCATTGGCAGTGGATCCGGATTGCGCCTGTTACGGGGTGGAGGGGGAAGTGGACAGTCACTTCTTCGAGCGCGTTCTTCTGCCTGCGGCTCTGTCCTTCGGTCAGGGCTATCTGGAGGCGCTGGCCAGTCCGATCAGCACGATCTCGACGGTGGATGGGGACCTGGTCGTGGAGGAGCGGTCGGACCGCGAGGATGCGGAGCTCTATGCAGGCGCGGCCGGGGCGGCGCGCACGCTGGGCAGCGTGTTGCTGGAGACGGCGCCGAGCGGTCCGACGGTGACGCTGGCGCGGGATACGGAGCTGGTCGTGGTGTTCACGTCGGGGCTGGCGTCGCAGCGGGCGGGGGCGGGCGATGGGTGAGGGCGGCTCGATCGCGGACGCGTTGGTCTCGCTGGTACGGGATGTCGACGGGCCGCTGAAGCTGTTGATCTCGGTGGTTTGCTACCTGCTGGCGCTGGGGGCGTTCGCCCAGGGTTGCTTGAGGTTGCTGCGGTCGGCGAACGGCTTTCAGGGGCCGGGCGGGATCGGTACGGCTCTCTGCTTTCTGGTGTGCGTGGTGCTGGTGACGCTGCCTTCGTGGATCGTGGGGGGTGAGCTGACGCTTTTCGGTGAGCGGACCGGGGGCGTGGGCGCGACGCTGGGGTATGGCGGAGGCGGTGAGGAGGCGGACGCGATCAACGAGGTGCTGCACGCGGTGTTCATCATTGTCGGGCTGGTGGGTTTGATCGCGTTTATCAGGGGTCTTTTCGTTCTGCGCGCTGCCGCTGACGGCCGGCAGGGAGCGAGTGCGGGAAGTGCTGCGGTGATGATGTTCGGAGGTCTCCTAGCGTGGCACATCGTGCCGGTGTTGGGAGCGTTGCAGAATTCTCTGGGTATCAAGGTTCTGGAAATCTCATGAGGGGCGGTTCGATGAAAAACGCATGGGTATGGCTGCTGTTTGTGGCGGTGTCGCTGGTTTGTGTGGACGCGACGGTTTGGGCGCAGGATTCCGTGGGCAAGATGGCCGTGAAGGCGCAATCGGATCTTTTGAAGGCCACGGGGTTGATCTCCGTTCTGTTCTACATCGTGGGGGCGGTGTTGGTCGGTGTGGGTCTGTTGAAGATCAAGCGCCACAGCGATCAGCCGCAGCAGGTGACGCTGGGCAGCGGATTGATGTGGATTTGCATCGGGGTCGCGCTGATCGTGGCGCCTTTCCTGATAGACGCGGTCGCAAACACCTTTGGAACCTCTGCCGGCGGTTCGGGTCCGGATATCAAGCCTCCGAAGCTGAACTAGGCGGGTCGGCCGGAGGGTGGTGGCATGATCGGGAAGCTCGAGGAGGTCTTGCGGTTGGGGTGGACGCTGCGGCGCAAGTCCTTGGAGAGCTTCCTGCTGCCGATGGCGACGAGTGGCGACGGTGTGCTCGTGTGTTTGGACGGATCGTTGGTGACTCTCATGGAGGTCGAAGGATCGCGCTCCATGGTGGGGTGCGAGGAGCTGGATCGCTTTGTCGAGGTGCTTCAGCGTCGGTTGAATTCGACGCTGTTGTCGCGCGGTCACGCGTTGCACCTGGTGTTCGAGAGGGGCGTTGAAGATGGCAAACGGGAGGTTGGGCGGCTGGCCAGGGGTCAGCGCGGGAGTGCGGGTGCGCTGGGCTTGGAGCTGGGCGACGTGTTTGACGAGCGGGAGAGCCGGATCGGTGAGGTGGCGGTGTTGGAGAGCCTTGTGGTGGCGGTATGGAGCCGGGTTTCTGCGTTGACCGGGGAGCAGGCGAAACGTGACGGGAAGGCGATGCGCCGCCGGTTGAAGAAGTGGTTGCCGAAGCGTGACGAGTCGCAGTGTCCGATGGCGGTGTTCGAGAGTCTGGTGCCGCGTCACGACGCATGGGTCGAGGGGGTGGAGTCGGTATTAGGCGATCTTGGATTGGTGGTGAAGCGCCTCGACGACGATGGGGCGTTGAGGTCGGTGCGTCGCTTCGTGTCCGGAGCGGAGACGACGTCGGACGGTTGGAGGCCCGGCCTGGCAGCGAATGACGCGCCGGCGCGGGTGACGGAGCCGCCGGAGCTGGGGGCGTTTCCTTATCCGTTAGCGCCGCAGCTTCTGGTAGGGGAGGTGGAGGGGAACGGTTCCGGGGTCAGGGTCGGGTCGCGCTTATATGGCGCGCTGGACATGTCGTTGGGGCCGCGCAAGGGGCGGCCTTTTTCGGAGTTGCTCGAGCAAATCGCGCGCGCGGGTGTGAATGTTCGCTTCTCGGCTTTGATCGAGGGGGGCGGTCTGGAGGGGCTCGGGCCGGCGGCGGCGAAAGTCGCGTCTGCGTTCCTGGCGTTTTCCTCGGCCGAAAGCGCGGCCGTCCGTAATGCCATGCGGGAGCTTCAAGAGGTTCATGCCGGCGCCGAGGCGGTGGTCCGTTTTCGTGTCGGGGTGTTGACGTGGGTAGGGCCGGAGGAGGGCAGGGCGGCGCTTCAGAGGCAGGTGAGCCGCTTGCAGCAGGTGATGGAGGGGTGGGGCGAGTGCGTCTTCACGCCCCTCGTGGGAGACCCGCTGGAGAGCTTTGCGGCGTCGGTTCCGGGGTTCTGTTGCGGCGGCACGGCGGAGGTGGCGGCGGCGCCTTTGCGCGATGTGCTGAGGTTGCTGCCATTGGGGCGGCCCGCGCCGATCGCGCGCGAGGCGGCCGATCATGTCTTTCGGGCGACGGATGGCAAGTTGCTGCCTTTCTCGTTCCAGGAGGGAGAGGATTACGGGTTCGAGTTGATTTACGGGATTCCGGGGCGCGGGAAGTCGGTGCTGATGAACAGCCTCGGGTTCGGTTTCTGTCTGCAGGGCGGGATGGAGCGGTTGCCCTTCAGTGCGGTGATTGACATTGGGCCGTCGTCGTCGGGTTTGATTTCGCTGCTTCGGGAAGCGTTGCCGGAAGAGCGCCGCGAGGAAGTGGGGTGGTTCCGGTTGAGTATGGATGCGGCGAAGTACGCCATAAATCCGTGCGACACGCAGCTCGGCTGCCGGGAGCCGCTGGCGGCCGAGCGTGAATTTATCGCGAACCTGTTGCGTCTGGTCGCGACGCCGACGGGGATGGATGGCGTGCCGGACGGTGTGCGGGAGTTGATCGATCCTGCGATTACGGTGGCGTTCCAGATGCGATCGGACGAGAGCGCCGACGGCGAGCCGAACCTGTTCTCGAGTGGGCGGGATGCGGCGGTCGACGAGGTGCTGGAGCGGATCGGGGTAAGGCCCGGGAGCCGGGTGACTTGGTGGGAAGTTGTGGACGTCCTCTTCGATGCGGGCGAAGTGAGCGCGGCGGAGAGGGCTCAGCGCTATGCGGTGCCGGTATTGCGGGATTTCATATCGGCCGCGCGTCACGAGAGGGTGCAAGGGCTGATTCGGAATACGCAGTTCGGGTCGGGCGGCGAGACGGTGAGTGACGCATTTCTGCGCCTGGTGACGTCCGCGATGGAGGCGTGGCCGATCATGGCAAATCCGACGGCGTTCGATATCGGCCGGGCGCGGGTGGCAGCGGTGGACCTTGGCGATGTCGCGCCCCACGGCTCGGCCGAGGGGGATCGCCAGACGGCGGCCGTATACATGCTGGCGAGGCATGCGCTGACGCGGCACTGGTGGATCGGCGAGGAGGCGTTGGCGCGCATACCTGAGCGCTATCGCGCGTGGCATGTGGAGCGTCTGAGGGAGATCAGGGAGACGCCGAAGCGGCTTGCGTTCGACGAGTTTCATCGCACGGGAGGGGCCGGCGCGGTTCGCGCGCAGGTGGAGAGGGATGTGCGGGAGGCGCGGAAGCTCAGGGTGCAACTCTGCCTGTGCTCGCAGCGTATCGAGGATTTCGGGGAGGCGCTGACGGAGCTTGCCAATCGTTATTGGGTGTTGGGGGCGGGGGGCAAGGACAAGGAGATCGAGGCGTTGTCGTCGCTCTTCTCGTTGTCGGCGACGGTGCAGGACGCAATCCGGTTTCAGCTTACGGGTCCGGGTGAGTATGGGGCGCCGGCGTTGCTGATTTCGTCGGATCAGCGGGGACGGTTCGAGCAGGTTGTGGTGAATGGGCCGGGGCCGCTGGAGCTTTGGGCGTTGACGACGGCTCCGCGCGACGTGGCGCTCCGAGAACGCTTGTACGGCAGCCTGGAGCCGGCGCTGGCCCGTCGTGTGCTTGGACGGCACTTCCCGTCCGGATCGGCGCGGGATCGCATTGCCAGGGAGCTGAGGGCGGCTGGCGGTGTGGGTGAGCCGGCGTCGGAGCGTTCGGTGCTAGATCGTTTGGCGGCAGAGTTGGTTGCGCAGGAAGTGGCGTGAAAACGGGGGGGGGGCGACTTGATGAAAGTCGATGTGGCGCCTGAAGCTAAGCCAGTACTGGCTGAATGGCGGGGTAACGATAAAGGCTATCATTTGGTTTTGACGGACGGGCTTGAGAGTTACGACGTCGACAAGCAGTTGTCAATTATGCTGTCTATGGCGGCATTTGCGATAGCTGCGGTTGTTTTTGCAGCACCGAAAGCAAATCGGAAGAGGATGTCAAAGGCATTGGTTAAGGAAGTGTTTTCGTTTGCGGAACAGGTGCTGCGCGAGAACAAGGATGAGGTAGTAAGGCGAGATGGCACTTCTGTTTTGCGAGAAAAGGGAGGACTGTCGGATGTTGGGTAAATTGCGGTGGAGTGCGTATTTGGTGGAGGTGTTGGCATCGTGAGCGTGTGGAGAAGCACTATTGGGATTTGCATGATGTTGCTGGTGTTTGGTGTTCCGGGCTCGGTGGCAGCGCAGGACGGGAGTGACGGTGCCTGCGATCCGGAGATCAGGCAGGGCCTGATGGATAGTGCGACTGCGGGAGTGGAGAGCGATCTGGGGGTAATCCGAGACCCGGATCAGGGGATCAGGAACCCGGATTCGATTCTGGATTTGTCGTGTCTGGAGGACCTGTTCGATTTCGGCGGATTCGATCTTTTTTACGATCCCGGGGCGTCCATGCAGGACCTGCTTGGATTGCTGGAGCGGCAGGTGTGCAGTGTCGCGCGTAACGCATACCGCAGTTATTTGGGGCGCCCGGTCGATGTGGGGGTGATGGCGTGGGAGCTGGAGAGAGCGCCGGGTGTGGATGTGGATCTGCGACGCAGGAATTTTCTCAGGGATGAGCCGGGCGGGGGCGAGCTGGGAGTGAATTTGGAGAATTTCAGAAACTCGCTGGGCGGGGATTAGAGCGATGGGTGGATTGCGGTTTGTAGGGTGTTGCCTGGGGTTGGCGTTGCTGCTGACGTTGGTTGCGCCGGGGGAGGCGAACGCATTGTTCGGCCGAACGAAGTGCGATCCGACCGATAACGATCGACGGGAAGCGAGTCGCGTCTTGCGGGGTGTGAAAGAGCGTCTGGATGTGATGGAGGCGAACATCGTGGAGGCGTTGCGGCTGACCACGGGTCAGGTGTCGGGCTACATCGCTCAGAATGCCAAGACGACGACGCAGGCTCTGGATGCACAGACGCAGTTGCTCGCGCAGATTGCGCGTGAAGTGGAGGAGACGCGAAGCATACGGGAGCATCGGCCGGCGGAGACGGCGTGCGACACGATTACGGGGCTGAGCGGGTTGGGGGATAGCAGACGCGCGACGGTTGCTGCCCGCGAGGAGGGGGAGAGGCTTGAGGGAGGGCGCTTGATTGGGGATCGTGGGGAGGTGTCGGCGGTCGGCGGTGCCAATAACGAGGCGCGCTTCGAGGATGTGCTGAGCAAGTATTGTC
The DNA here is from genome assembly GCA_965262385.1 of Dehalococcoidia bacterium. Lineage (GTDB taxonomy): Bacteria > Chloroflexota > Dehalococcoidia > Lucifugimonadales > CATOSD01 > CATOSD01. The sequence goes on from CBDHFB010000011.1 coordinate 409,929, forward strand.
ATGCGGGACGTGCGGGTCAGAGCGAGTTGGTCTGTACGGGTTGGGAGAATGACCACGGGGCGGATCTGAAACCCGGAAATCTTCTCGAGGTACGAACCTTTTCGACCCGGGAGGAGCTTCAGACGGCGGTAGATGTGTCGAGAAATCTGTCAGCGCCGGTGGTGTTTAGCCAGGGGCCGCTCGTTACCGCGGGGACTGCGCAGGAAAAGGCGCAGGCGTTGTTTGGGCGCGCTTTGGATGGGAGGGCTGCATTGAGTGCGGACTACATGTCGCACATGCGGAGCATGCGCTATCCGGGGGCCGCGTTGGGTGGTTGGGTGGCGGACTTGGTGCCGAGCGAAGCCGGTCGGAGCGGGGAGGGCCTGAGCAGGTACGAGTTGCTGGAAATTCTTGCGAGTCGCCGCTTCGAGGATCCGAATTGGTTCGTGGGGCTTCAAAGCATGAGCGAGGCGAACCTGCTGCGCGAGATGGTGACGCTGCAGGCGATCCAGCTGATGTTGGAGTGGGAGGGGTATCGCCTTTCGGAGAGGCGGGGTGCGATCGACGCGACGTCGCTCTCGCTGGGCCTGGAGAGAGCACGGGGCAGCCTGTTCTAGGCTGTTCAGGGAGCGGTGACGCGCGATGATGGGCGTTTTCCGGTTCTTCTTCTTTCCCGAGTTTGGACGGTCCTTGCGCGATCTGGGGAGTTCTGCAGCGCGCGTGAAGGCTCTCTGCGGTGTTGCTTTCGCGCCGGCGCCGAAGGGAGACAGGCGTTGGCGCAGGGCGATTGAGGGTGGGGGGCGGCTGCGGGCGTCGGTAGGCGTCGGCTTGATGGGTGCAGGTGCGGGGTTTGCGGGCGTTGGCGTCGGGGGCTTGGTGTCGGGTGAGGCGGTCGCGCAGTCCGACGAGCCGTTCATGGATTTTTCGGAGCTCGATCCGTTTGAAGAGACGTCGCTGTCGACACGAAGGATCCTGGGGTTCCTCAATAGTTTTCGGCCGGGAGGGGATGGTCAGGGTCCGGCGGCGCTTGCGGATATGCTTTACGTGTTCAACGGCGGGGTTCTGGTGCTGGCGGGGTTCCTGCTGGTCTATCACACGGTAGCAGGGACTGTGGCGACGGCGCGGGAGGGGCGTTGGGGTTTTGGTGGTTGGGAGGTGTTGCGGCTCGTTATCGCGGTGGGGTTGATGGTGCCGCTGCCGCTGCCGCTGCCGCCGAGCGGCATGAACGGTGGACAGCATATTGTGCTGGGTCTGGCGAGGCTCGGGGGTGATTTCGCGAATACGGTCTGGCAGCCGTTTTCGGACGACATGTTGGGGGAGTCGGAGACGGCGGTGCCTCTTCCGAATGACGGGTTGTGGCGGTCAGCGATTGCGCGCGCTTTGGTCGTGACGACCTGCAGGGCGGTTGGGAATGCGGTGGTCGCGTCGAGGCAGAGGGGTCATGCGACGAGCAGGGTGGAGTTCATTACGAGAAAACGTGAAACGGGGGATGGTTCGATTGCGTACGGCTATCACGGTTGGGATGTTCCAAATCTGTGCGGGGCGATTAGGTTCCGTGACGTTGGTCTTGCGCAATTGTGGGAGGAGGATGAAGCGATTGAGGATGGCGATGGTAAGGCGTCGCGGATAATTGCGGGGAACGCGCATTACCAGGCTTTTGTAGTTGAGAAGCTGGTGGATGGAAGGACGCTTTTGGAGGAATTGGAGAGGATTGCTGAGGAGTTGCAGCCCCATCTCCGGGGACTGTTGGTTGTTAGTGAGGGAGGGGGCGGCGTGGGCGATGACGAGGCGCGTGATTATCCGGAGTTGCCGGATTTGGATGTGGTGCTGGATGCGGTTGGGCAGAGGTATTTTGACTATCTGGAGGGTAGGCTTGGTGAGGCGGCGCAGGTGGAGACGCAGGATCGCAGGACGAGGCTTGATGATATGGAGCGAGACGTGGAGTGGCTCGCTGCTGCGAGCTTCATAAACACGATCGCGTATAGGACAAGTTCGTTTCAAGCTGTGTCTTATGGGGTTCCCGATGTGGTTCCGCCTGCGTATGGGGCGCTTGAAGAGGAGCACGATCTGGTAAATAAGTCTGTAGGTTTGTTGGTGCAGCATCTGGAAAGAAGTCGTGTGTATAAGCTGGGCTATTTGAGTGTGGGGGATCAGGGCTTTGCCGGGTCGTTGCCCGGATTGACGGGGTCAAATGAGGGATTGGGTGGTGTATTGTTCGGGTTGTTGGATCTAGACGGTGTTTTCGTGGCGGGAGATGAGTTCGGCAGGACGGTGAATCCGATCGGTCAGTTGGCGTCGTTCGGATCAAGCTTGATCTCGTCGGCGCTGGGCACTTATACGGCGCTGATTGCAGCGACGGCTGGGAGGCATTTGGGGGCGGCGGCTTTTTCGTGGAACCCGGTAACGAAGGGTGTTGCGCAAAAGTTGGCGGATGCGGCAGGCTCGGCTTGGGAGGTTGGTGGGGGTTTTATAAACATGGTACTGGGAATTTTGTTGATTGCAGGCGTGGTGCTGACGTTCGTGCTTCCTTTGATCCCGTTCATTCGTTTCCTGTTCGGTATTCTGACCTGGCTGATGAGCGTGGTTGAGGCGTTTCTTTCAATTACGGTGTTTTTGGCGGCGCACGTCACGCGGGGCGAGGGCAATCAGCTTATGACTAGTGTGACGCGAAGTGGCTGGTTGTTCTTGCCTGGCTTAGTGCTGCGGCCAGCGCTGATGCTGTTCGGGTTCGTGCTTGGTTATTGGGTGTTTGTAGCGGGAATTGGAATTCTAAATGGTGTTTTCGTGCCGTATTTGAAGGACGCGGATGATCTTGTGGGAATTGGGGTGGTGGGGTTTATCACAATGGTCGTTGTGTACGTTTTTATCTGTTACACGCTGATGAATATGGCGTTCAAGCTTATCGATGTTCTGCCTTCGGTGGTGTTGGAGTGGATCGGTGGGCGTAGTTCCGGAGGGGGTGGGGGGACAGAGAGCGCGATGGGCGGGATCATGTCGGGTGTTGGGCGTATGTCGGCGATACGGTTTGGCCGGTAAGGGAGGTTGAAATGGGCGATCGGTTGGTGAGTGCTCGGTATGACGGGGCGGTCTGGTTCTTGGTGTCGGCGCTGGGGGGCGGCTTGTGTCTTTGGGTGCTGTCGGAGAGGCCGTCGGGGGTTCTGCTGCTGGTACTCGTTTGCGGTGCTCTTAGCGCTTTGTTCGGGGTCTATATGGGAACGGGGCGGAATAGGGTGGTGGGGCTAAGGCTCGGGATCTATGGCGCGGTAGCGGGGCTGCTGGGGGTGGTGACGTGGTGCGAGATCCTGGGGCCGGTTCTTGCTGGCGCGTCGGTGGAGCGGGCTCTGCGGCGTCTGTCGGGGGGCAGGATCGAGGACATAGTGGTGATGGCGGGTGCTGCTGTGGGCTGCGTGCTTGCAGTGATCGTCTGGCTAGAGGTGGTGCTTTATGTGGTGCGTTCGTTCGACAAGCGGCGCCGTCGCCGGCGGGCGGAGTCCGATTTGTATGGGAAGGCGAACTTCCTCGATCGGCGTTTCATGGGGGAGCTCACGAAGCGGCGGGGGATTCTGCTGGGTCAGTGGGGCTCGGGCTCGAGGGCGCCGTTGGTGGCGTGGAATTTGGAGGGATCGGCAATTACGTTGGCGCCTCCGCGTTCAGGCAAGGGGGCGACGATCGCGTTGAATTATCTCTCGCCTGGTTGGCGGGGATGGCCGGGGTCGACGGTGTTGCTCGATCCTCGGGGAGAAATGTTCTGCGTGGTCGCGCGCCGGCGGCGGCAGATGGGTCGAAGGGTCGTTCTTATGGATCCGTTCGGGGTGGTGAAAGGGTATTCGGAAGGCGTGCCGGGATTGCACTTGCCGATCTCGCGGAGCGAGACCTTCAATCCTCTGGATTTCATACGGGAGCGGGAGGATGACGCGGTAAGCGATATCTTCGTGCTGCTTGATGCGTTGTTGACGCCGCCGCCGAAGGGTCAGGCGAATTCGGAGCACTTCTATAAGTCGGCGCGGGCGATCATTGCCGGCTATATCGCCTGGGTGCGCTTCCGGGAGGAGCCGGGGCGCAGGACCTTGGGCCGGGTTCGGGATCTGTTGATGCAGTCGGAGGAGGCGCGTGGGGAGTTCGAGGTGGAGGTGCTGGAGCAGGACCCGTTCGCAGGCGGGCTGGCGCATGTAGCGATCGAGCGTCAGCGGCAGGTTGGCAAGGAGGAGCGTGGTTCGAACTTCTCGAGTATTGCCAATCAGCTGGGGTTTCTGAGCTTGCCCAAGATGGTCGCCTCGACCGCAAGTTCTTCGTTCGATCCTACGGTGCTGGTCGACGGCAATACCGATCTGTTCGTGGTGGTGTCGGAGGATATGGTTGACGAGGTGAAGCCGTGGCTGCGGCTCTGGATTACGGTGCCGAACGCGCTGTCGACCAGACGGCCGTTGGAGCATCAGCTGTTGGTGATTATCGACGAGATGCCGAAGCTGGGTTTTCTGAAGCCTGTGATGGATGGCTACAACATGGCGGCGGGCCGGGGCGTGCATTTCTGGTCGTTCGCGCAGTCGCTGTCGGCGCTCGACGAGACCTGGGGTAAGGAGAGCCGGATGACGCTGACACATCTGGCGGAGGTGGTTCAATACCTTGGGGTGTCGCGTATGGATACGGACGGCGCGGAGGAAATTTCAAAGGCGATCGGGACGGCGACCTTCGAGAGTCAGAGCGAGAGCCATTCGGGAACGATGTCCGATGCGAAGCTGATTTCGTCGAGCACGCAGTCGCAAGCGGGGGAGAGCGTGTCGCTGGTTAGGGAGCGGTTGGTGACGCCGGACGAGCTGATGACGATGGGGCCGGACAAGCAGTTTGTAGTGGCTCGGCCGAAGGATATCCCGCGCGATCCGATCGCGCTGGATCATGCGAAGTACTGGACTCACAGGGCGACGCGGAATTTGTTTGACCCAAATCCGTTGCTGATGGCGAGGACTGGCGGGGATGCGCGGAAGGAGGTGGATCGGGTGTCGCAGTGATGGAGGGAGAGGGAGATGTTCCGGTAGGGGCTATCGAGGTGGCGGAACAGGGCAAGGTCGTGAGCGCTGCAGGCGTGTCGTCGGGTGGCGATGGTGAGAAGAAGGTTCGGTCTGGGTGGTGGCGGGTGCGGCAGGTGCCGGCGGCGTCGGGCGTTGTGGAGAAGGGACCGGATGACGCTGAGGGTTCGTCCGAGTCTGGGCGCGAAAGCGAGGATGTGCCGGGGGAGGCGGTAAATACGGAAGCCGGCAGGGAGGGCGAAGGCGACGATATTCCATTCGACGAGGAGGAGGCGGGGGACGGTGAGGATGGGCAGTCGGAGCAGGAGGAGCTGGATTTCGGTGGGGACCAGGAGGCGGCGGAGGCAGAGCTGGACGCGGAGGACCTGGATGCGGCGGTTGGTGACGGGGCTGGCGGCAGGGCGGGGGCTGCCGAGGCAGCGGGGGGCAGGCCGGATCCCCGTACACAGGGTTTGAGCGCGGAAGCGGACGCGAGGGTCAGCGAGGCGTTGAGGGTGGGGCTTGCGGGGGTAGAGCAACAGTTGTCGCAGGTGGCAGGTGTGCTTGAAGGGCATTCGGCTGTTGTGAAACAGGTGGACGCGGCGCTCCAGGAAGAGAAGCCGGGTGCGGAGGATGGGGAGACCGCGAAAGCGTTGGGTCAGATGTCGGCGAGTGTGGATCAGACGATGTCGGCGATGGTGGCGGCCGTGGAGCGGCAGTCGGAGGCTTTCGCCGGCGTGAATACGAGCATCGACATGGTGAAGGAGGTCGGTAAGGGCATATCGCGGGTGATTGATGCGTTGGGGGCGTGTCAGGCCGACTTGTCGCGGCAGCGGGAGCTTGAGGGGGCTGCGAGGCGGTGGACTCTCCTGGTGGCCGTGGCGTTGGGCGGGCCGGCGCTGCTGGTGGCTGGCGCATTCGTGGAGCAGCGCTGGGAGGTGTTGCCGATCGAGGATGCGAGCGGCGGCTGGAAGGATCACGTCTGGGAGCATTATGGGGGCGACGTCGTTGGCTGTGTGCGCCGGGCGCTTCGGGATGGTTCGTCGTTCGAGTGCGTGATCGACGTGAGTGGGTCGGTGACGAAGGTGAGGGAATCGAGGTCGGGGCGTTGATTCGGGGTCGCGTTGTCAATGGATGGAGGAAAAGGGAATGAGCGCGGGAATGTGTCGAATGTGCGGGTGTACGGAGGAGAGTGCCTGCGTGGACGTTTTCGGTGATGCGTGTGGCTGGTCGGATAAGGATCCGACTGTTTGCACGTTTTGCGAAGACGGCGTGGCGTGCGATCGGGGCGGGGACAACGTGGGGGAGGCATTTTTCGGATCGTCAGGAGCGGTCGGGTTCGTGCGGGGGCGGCGATGACTGAGATGTTGCCGATCTCGTCGCGTATCTGGGACATGAAATACCGTCTGAAGGACGGCGCGGGTAATCCGCTGGACGGGTCGATCGAGGATACGTGGAGGCGTGTGGCGCACAGCCTGGCGGCACCTGAGGAGGATTCGGCGGGCTGGGAGGCGGTGTTCTATGAGGCGCTGGAGGGCTTCAAGTTCTTGCCGGCGGGGAGGATCGTCGCCGGCGCCGGCGCCGGCCGGCGTGTGACGCTCTTCAACTGCTTCGTCATGGGGCGTGTCGGGGACGACATGCGGTCGATCTTCGACAATCTGAAGGAAGCAGCTTTGACCATGCAGCAGGGTGGTGGGATCGGTTACGACTTCTCGACGCTTCGCCCGAAGGGGGCAGTGGTTAAAGGCGTCGGGGCGGACGCGTCGGGGCCGCTTCCTTTCATGGACTGCTGGGATTCGATGTGCCGCACGATCATGAGTGCGGGTTTCAGGCGAGGTGCCATGATGGGCTGCCTGCGTTGCGATCATCCGGATATCGAGGCGTTCATCGAGGCAAAGCAGGATGCTGGCCGGATGCGGATGTTTAACCTGTCGGTGCTGGTTACGGACAGATTCATGCAGGCGGTGAGGGAGAAGGGGTCGTGGGAGCTGGCGTTCGACGGGGTGGTTTACAAGACGATCTTGGCGCGGGAGCTGTGGGAGAAGATCATTCGGTCGACGTATGCATTCGCGGAGCCGGGCGTGATCTTCATCGACCGAATCAACCAGGCGAACAATCTTGGATATTGCGAGGAGATTTTCGCGACGAATCCCTGCGGGGAGCAGCCGCTGCCGCCCTATGGGGCGTGCCTGTTGGGATCGATCAATCTGGCCAGTCTGGTGCGGGGTGCATTCGAAGAGGGTGTGAAGCTGGATGTGTCTGAGTTGAAGCGGTTGAGCGCGGTTGCGGTGCGGATGTTGGACAACGCGATCGAGTGTTCGGAGTTTCCTCTCGAGGAGCAGAAGGCTGAGGCGTTCGCGAAGCGGCGGATCGGGCTCGGGGTTACGGGCCTGGCGGATGCGCTGATGATGTGTCGGGCGCGTTATGGAAGCGGGGCGGGAAATTCTCTTGTCGAGGTGTGGATGGGCGCATTGCGGAGCGCGGCGTACACGGCCTCGGCTGAGCTCGCCGAGGAGAAGGGTGTATTTCCGCTTTACGACGCGGCCGGTTTTTGCGGGAGCCCGATGGTTCGGGGTTTGGATGAGGACACGCGGGCGGCGATCGCGCGGTCGGGGGTGCGGAACGGGTTGCTGACGTCGGTGGCGCCCACCGGCACGATCTCATTGCTCGCGGGGAACGTGTCGTCGGGGATCGAGCCGGTGTTCAGCTATTCCTATACGCGAAACGTGCTGCTTCCGGACGGATCGCGGAGGTCGGAGGCGGTGGAGGATCATGCGTATCGGCTCTATAGGCGCTTGAAGGGCGAGGAAGCGCCGCTGCCGGCGTATTTCGTGACGGCGGAGGGTCTGGGGCCTGAAGATCATCTGGCCGTCCAGGCGTGCGTACAAGCGTTTGTGGACAGTTCGATTTCCAAGACGATCAACTGTCCGGAGGAAATGAAGTTTGAGGACTTTAAGGACGTGTATTCGCGTGCGTATGAGCTTGGGTGCAAGGGCTGCACGACCTATCGGCCGAACGAGGTGACTGGTGCCGTGCTGGAACTGTCGCAGGGATCGGCGCCGGCGCCGGCGCCGGCGCCGGGTGATGGGCTTGACGGGATGGGGAGCGAGGCGGGGCAGGGGAGCGGGTTGGCGGTGCGGGGCGGAACGGGGGAGTCCGGGCAGGTGCCGGCGGTGCCTGCCGATGAATTCGATGCCGGTTCGGTGGTGCATCTTACGCGCGCCCTGGAGCGGCCGGAGGCGCTGCAGGGCAGCACGTACAAGATCAGGTGGCCTGAGAGCGAGCACGCGATCTATATCACGCTGAACGATATCGTGAGGGATGGCAGGCGGCAGCCCTTCGAGATCTTCATAAACTCCAAGAACATGGAGCATTATGCGTGGACGGTGGCGTTGACGCGGATGATGAGTGCGGTCTTCCGCAGGGGTGGTGACGTGTCGTTCATCGCGGAGGAGCTGAAGGCGGTATTCGATCCGCGCGGAGGGCAGTGGTTCGAGGGCAAGTACGTGCCGTCGATCCTGGCTCTGATCGGGATGGTGATCGAGGGCCATCTCGTGTCGATAGGGGCGGTTTCGGATGTGGGGGATGCGGTGATCGAGGGCGGGGAGCGTGGCGGTGGTGGCAAGCGTCTGAGGCGGGCGAAGCTTTGCGTGAGGTGCGGGCAGCCGGACCTGGTCTACCAGGAAGGCTGCGATGTTTGCATGTCGTGCGGATATTCGAAGTGCGCGTGAGAGGGGCGGGTTTGTCGGTAGCGAGGAGGTTGGAGGGGGGAATCGAATGGAGCGGTTGAATTTCGATTGGGTGTTAAGCGAGTCGAGGTCTTTGGAACAGAGGTTCGAGGAATTGGAGAAAGCTGGTGAGGAGCAGGAGTTGCCGTTGTCTTTGGTGGTTGGGTGGGCGTTGTGGGTGAAAGACAATTGTTTTTTCGAATTGGAGGTGCGGCGTGCGTTGGGGGAGAAGGGTAAGTCTATGTTTTTCAGTCGGACTATCGACGTTGACGAAGCTGTTTTCCTTGCGTGGCGCCGGTCGCGGGAGCGATTGGATATTGCCAATAAGGATAGTGGGCGGATCGGTGAGTTGGTTCGTGATGAGTTGGCGCGGTTGTGTGTGCGAGAGTGTGAGTTTGAGTTCACGAAATGGGACGGGACGGGGACTTTGTTGGCGGGTGACAGGGTCCGATCTTGGTTTGTTGGAGAAGGGTCGCCTTTTGAGAATGTGGTGTTGAAGGCGGGGCGGTGCGGGGGTTGCTATCCTGAGGATTTGGTGGAGGCGGGCAGCCTAGTTCGCGAGCGTGGTCGGCGAGGGTCGCGGGTGAAGACCACGTTTTGTGGGGAGTGCATCATGAGTCCAAGAATGGAGCGGGCGCTTTGGGGCGACGAAAGGCTGAGGAATGCGGAGCTCAGGCGACAGTATCCTTCGGTGCCGCCGACGTACAGGCGGCGGCGGCGCTTTCGCCGGGGGCCGGACGTGGTCGTGGGTGATCGTTCGTGGTTCGTTGAGGTGGGTGAGCTGGATGTGCTGACCGGGAATGAAAATGAGGGATGGAGGCCGGAACTGCCTGTTGTGGTGCGTATGGAGCTGGAAGTGATGGCAAGAGCAGTGTCGTGGATGGCGGGAGAACAAGACGAGTGCATTGTGCGGGAGATCTGGCGTTCGGATGGTAAGGACTGTGCCGAGTTTAGTGTCAAAGCATACGAGCTGGTTAAGTTTTCGCCGTGGCGGGTGCCGTGGAAGGATGAAAAAGAGAGGCGGTCGCTTCAGCGTATGGAGGAATTGGAGAGGAATTTGGCGTACATGAGGTCATATGGGAAATAGTGGCTAGGTTTTAGGGAGAGAGGTATTGGGTCTTTAGTAATGTTGGTTGTTTGCGGCAAATCTACGATGAAAAGGAGCGAGAGCCATGTCGTTTGGAGTGAATCGTGCAGAGATCATCGGCCGCTTGGGTGGGGATGTTGCAATTAGCAGCCTTCAATCGGGCGAGCGGGTGGCGAATTTTTCAGTTGCGACGGACGAGAGTTATGTTGACAAGCAGTCCGGTGAGCGGGTGGAGCGAACACAGTGGCATAGGGTGGTCACGTTTCAGCAGGGCCTGGTCGACATGTTCGAGAAGTACGGCAAGAAGGGTCGTCTAATCTACGTTGCGGGCAAGCTGAGAACGCGGTCCTGGCGCAAGTCGGGGGAGGACAGTGATCGCTCGGCGACGGAGATTATGCTCGTTCCGGGCAGCGACGTTCAGTTTCTCGATAAAATGGAGGGGAGTGAAGGCGTGGAAGCGAGTGGGGGTGAAACTGCCAATGTTGGTGCGCAAAAGGAAGAGAGTGTAGCGGCGGACTAAGAATCGGGTAGCGCGGACCTCCCTCAAACTATGGCTGCGCTCGGGCGTGGCCATTTTTTTGGGGAAAGGGGGAAAGGGGTGTGCAGCTGGCGATTGGTGCAGATTGATTTGTTTGGCTAGGGCTGGTGTATGTGTGGGTCAGAGGGGGTAGGCACGATGAGGTTGGATGAAAAGCAACGCTTTGATGTGGCTCATTTTTTGTGGTTATCGAGTGAGTATTTGTTTGAGGATGCGTTGTTGATGCTGCATGCGGGTCTGATGAGGGGTGGTTTCGAGATCATAAAAATGGCAGATGACCATGAGGATGAAATCATGGCTGCGGTGGGGGCCGAGATTGCGGGAAAGTGGCTGAGATTAGCTTGTGAGGTGCGTAGGGAAGGGGATTGGAAAGGCTGTGAGGAAGCGACTGCGAATTTAGATAATAAGTTGATTGACGCTTTTAAGGTTGCGCTGACAACATTGAGGGAGCATTGGAATTCGTTGTTGGATGTCGGTTTGGCGCATAAGAATGGTGCTGGATCGGCAAGGGTTGATGGTTGGGTGTTCGATAAGCTGCAGAAAGAAATTACTCGCGGTCGAGATATGTTGTTTTATATGGGAGAGAGTTTGGAGGATATTTATAGTTGGGATAATTGGCCGGGCGAAAGGGAGGAACATTTGGGGGACGCTGATGTGGTATATTTGGGGTCTGGTCTGAAGGTAGACGCTTATACTCCCGCGGTGGATTACAGAGGAGTTTGTTTTGAAAGACGGTGGCGGGGTGCTGTTGTAGAAACGAGTTAGTGGTGTTGTGTATGTGGAAGTCCGTAACTTGGTAGTGACGGTTCTGGGTTATGGTCGATTAGCAAGTCTGTAGAGGAAAGAAGATGTTTGACGGACGAACGAGAGTGAATTGCAAGTTCGCTGATCGGGGTGCAGTCGAATTCGCGCCAGCGGCAAGCCCGAATGGGCCCGAGCTGCCGGACATGCGCGGTAGTTACGACCGTTATATAGCCTCGGGCCTCTACGACCGGCGCTACCCGCACCCGAACTGGCGCACGCTGCGGAAGATGAAGCGTTGCCTGCCTGCGGGCGGGCGTTTCCTCGATGTTGGCGCCGGCACGGGGCGCTACACCCTGCCTCTCCTGCAAGTGGACAAGACGAGCGGGCTGGCCCTCGACATCTGCCCCGTTGCCCGCAAGACGCTGGGGGAGCGTTTCGGCGATTTCGTGCGCGCCGAACGGCTGGTCGTTCGGGGAGAGGACGCGGACGAGCTGGTTGTGGAGTATCCGCAGGCCTTCGACCTGGCTCTGCTGGCCTTCGGCGTCCTGGCGCACGTGGCGGGACGCGCGGAGCGTCTGCGCCTGCTGCGGGCCATCCGCTCCATGCTGAAGCCGGATGGGAGCCTGGTCCTCAGCGTGCCGAACGCGAAGCGCCGGTTTCTGGCGGAGCAGTGGGCGGCAGCCTCCCTGGTGCGCGACGGCAAGTTCGAACCCGGCGACGTCCTCTACAAGCGCGGTCAGGACAACGGCGAGATCCGGATGTTCTATCACCTCTACAGGTTTGCGGAGGTGAAGCGGGATCTCTCGGACGTGGGCTTCGCTGTCGTCTGCGTGGGGGCCGAGAGCCTGCTGTCCGAGAGGGTTGTGGTCAGCGACCGCTTCGTTGGGTGGCTGGACGCGATGGCCTGCCGGTTCGCACCGGCCTTCATGGGCTACGACCTATTGGCGATCGCCAGGCGATGAGGGGCTTCGTTCGAGAGCTAAGAAAGCGATGTTAGTGCAAAGGTATGTCAGGGACGCATGGCGTGTGTCAGGGACGCATGGCGTGTCAGGGACGCATGGCGTGGATGCGGTATTGCGGTGAATTTCGGGTAGAGGCGCGGGGATCGGGGTGACTGGTTGGATTTGGTTATGTGTTTCGGGCATGGCGAGGGTTGTTGGTGAAGGCTGGATGGGGGCGTTGGTGCCTAGTCTGAGGGGAGGGGACAGTGGTCGCGAGAGTGGTGAAACTGGGCTCTTCAAATGCAAATGCGTTCTACGTCATCGATTGTGACCGCTTGGCTTCGGCGATCGTAGAGCCGTGTCGTCTTGGGATCGGAGTGAGCCGCCATTTTTTGTGCCTCCTCGAGCTTGGCGTCGGGATGTTGGAGGTATGCGGTGATGCCGGTTCCGCGAAAGGTGTGGCAGGAGATCGGGGTGTCTATGGCGGCAGCTCGTGCGCGGCGGCGAACCATGTACCAGGCTTCGGTTCGATTGAGGCGTCGGCCGGTGAGCGTGCGTCGGTCGCGTGTGATGGTCTGAAAGAGGGGAACGTCGGCGGATGGTCCGAGCTGGGCGCGTTCCATGTAGCGGACGAGGTAGTGGTCGAGGGTGTGGTGGCATGGCATGACGTGGCGTTTGCCTCCCTTCTCGGCCAGGCGAAGGTTGAGTCGGTGCTGTTCGCGGTAGATGTCGCCGACGTTGAGAGAAAGGGCGGCGCTGATCCGGGCGAATGAGTAGATCATGAGTGCAATCAGGGTGCGGTCGCGCTGGCCGGCGATCGAGGCGGGCGGGATGCTGGAGAGAAGAAGGCGGGCTTGGTTTGCGGTGAGAATTGGCGTGGATCCGGTTGTGACGCTGTGGGACGGGCCGCGAACGATGGAAGCGGGGTTGCTTTGCAGGACGCGGCCGAGCGCGAGCCAGTCGAAGAGTTTGCGTAGCGCGGCGAGTTCCTGTTTGACGGTGGGAGCGGATACTTGGGCGGTCCGGTGTTCGATCCAGGCGGCGACGTGGATGGGCTCGATCGAGGCGAGATGGTTGATGCCGGCGGTGTGCTCGGACCAGTCGAAGAAGCGGGCGGCCGCACGGTGGTACGCGGTGCGGGTGTTCGGGTTACGGATCTGGGCGGCGAAAAATTCGAGAAAGCGGCTGGAGGCGCGTGGACCGTCCTGCTCGATGATTGAGGGTATAAGAGCGCGCGATCGCCGTGGGAGTGCGGTGGCGGGGTGCAGGGGGCTCGTAGGGCGGGTTCTGATCGGGATTGGCGAGCGAGAGACGGAAGGCTCGCTGGGTTGGCTGGTTGGTGAGGGCAGTTTGGTCATGGTTGCACCTGGGGATTGCAGGGTGGGCATCGCCGTGGCGGCGTCGGTCAGTGGTGTTGACGTGATGTTGCATTCTGATCGAGTCGGTGTTCTGAGGAAAGCGGGAGAGAACATAAAGGACGTTATGTTATAGGCGGCGGCGAGGATGGGGAATTGGGGGGAGCGTGCGGAATGTGCGAAGCGACTGAGAGGAAGGAGAATTAGGTAATGGATTGGTCGGTGGATTTTGTGGAAGGTGTAACAGGTTCTTTTTTAGGTGCCTTTGTGGCAGTGTGTTTTTGGTCTGTTGTGAGGTTGATTCGAATGCGATTTCGCAGAATGAAGGTTATTTGCTTGATAAGGAATTTATTGAGTGAGGGTATGAAGGAGGTTATGGGTGTGGAGGGAGAGCGTGTTAAGCTGCATGGAGGGTGGTTTTCTTCAGAGACCATTCGAGCTGAGAAGTATAATGCTATGGTGAAATGCATTAAGCAGTGCCTATTTATGTTCGAAGCGGAGGTTTCGTGCAAGGAGCGAGAGGAATTGCTGGATTCAGTGGACTGGCAGCGTTGGGGAAGTGGTGATATTGACGGTAATGCTCGTGTTAAGCGTGGTCTGGGTAGGATGAAGGATGGTTTAGAATATGATGCGCTTGAAAAGGAGCGAGCAGAGTTGATGTTTAGGGATATGAAGTTCATAACATGGCTTGGTTGGAATTAGTTGATGATGTCATGGTCCTGGAGTGTTTGATATGATTATAATGCCCTATAGGAAGCACATAGCAGCAGGTGTATCTAAGCGTGTGAAGGCTGGCGATGAGGCAGAAAATCAAATGGCGCATTATTTGCATCGTAGCTTCGAGAAAAGTTCGGAAGTGTTTGTGCTTCATGGTCTAAGGTTAAAGGATGACAAGCAGTTGGAACATGATGGTTCGGTTGGGATATGTCAAATTGATCATCTTGTCGTGCATCGGTGGGGAATGTTTATTGTTGAGAGTAAGTCGGTGAGCGAGGAGGTGTGTGTTCGTTCTGATGGCGCTGGAGGCGATGAGTGGTCGCGTTCGTATCGTGGTCGAGATAAGGGTATGGCGTCTCCGATTCTACAAGCAGGGCGGCAGTCGGCGTTTTTGCGATCGGTTCTACACAGGAATAGGGAGGAGTTGCTCGGACGGCATCAATTTGGATTGCGAACTCTGGCGAAGTTGCAGACAGGGACCGACCAGCGTGGATTTAGAAGTGTGCCTGTTCAGTTGGTTGTTGCAATATCTGATAAAGGTCGCATTCGGCGATTGAGTGGGTGGAGGGAGCCGGAAAAACCGTTCCGGGTATTTGTAGCGAAGGCTGACGAAGTTCCAAGGAAAATAGAGAATGAGGTGGCGCGGCATAAGGCAGCGTCGCGATTGCTTTTTGGTGCTGAGGACGGGGAGTACGGGTTATGGAGGATGGAGAAGAGTGAGGTTATTGAGGTGGCGAAGTTTCTTGCGGGTCAAAATGTGGATGTGTGGCGAGGTGGTGATGTGCGGTCGAGCGGGGGTGAAGCTGTCGGTCGTTCTATGAAAGCGTCGGACGTTGTGAATGAGGGTGATGGATTTAACGTGTGCTGTACGGATTGTGGAGTTGCTTATTCCGAAGCATATTACAACAGGGGATATTATTGGAAATGTAGTATGTGTGGTGTGACAAAGAATATGCCTGTAGTTTGTTCGTCGTGCGGCACTAAAGGGAAGGGTGGCAAGCTGGTGCGGATTAGCAAGAAAGGGAATTATTATTCGCGGGTGTGTGAGGAGTGTGAATGCGTCGAGGTAATATGGAGTAAGGTGGGATAAGTTAAGTGGTGAGGGTGGAAAACCGCAAGGGGAGGGGTGGGTTATGAAGAAGTGTTGGATTGGAGTGTTTCTGTTGGTGGTAGCGTTTGGTCATGTGGTATTTGTCGGAGGAGTTACAGGGCAGGCGGTTACTCCTGAAATACGCAATATTGAGGTTGCGGAGGAGAAGGGGAAATTGCTTTATTTAATGCGAGCGCCGCTTGGTGATACTGGCACCTTCGTAGGGGGAGCGTTTATTTGTTCCGAGGGCGATTCGGATGGGCCGAAGGTGGTGACGTTTTTTGGTGCGTTCCCGATCGACCGAAGGTCGGTACAGTTGGCGGTAAGGCGTTGGGACGGTGTTGTAGAGCGTTTTGGTGCGGTGGTTTCTGGTGGACCGGAGTCGGGGTTTCATAGTCCCGAGATATTTGATGTTGGTGAGGCAGAGAGATTCGCGATGGCAGCGTTGATGAATGGTTCGTTGGTGTCGAATGGGTACAATTCATTTTGGAATCGGATATCAGAAGAAGAAAATGCTAAGGCGAGGAGTGCATTTATGGGGTGCATTGGAGTGGGTGGATGATAATCTTTGTTGTTGTGCTCGGAATATTGGTAATGGGGTCTGGAGTTGTTTTAAATAGGGTGAGTGCGGGGGAGAGCGTGGTAGAGCGGTGGTTTTGCGAGTTTCCTATGATTGGATGCGATTTGGAAGAATATGGAGTGGCTTGTACGCACGTTTTTTTGGTGGGAAATCGTGAAAGTGGGGAGGGTGCGATAAAGGTTGACGATATGCAGGTAGAGCGCACGGAGTTCGTGGCTGATGTTTTGGAGCGGATGTGGAGGTGGAAAAAAGGCGAATCAGAGTCATGGTTTGAGATAAGGCATGACGGAGGCGGATGGTATTATTCTTTATCACAAGGGAGCGGGAAGCGGGAGTTGCGGTCGCTGTTCGCGTGTTGGCGGAAGTTGGAGTGAGGTTCATGGACAAATGCATATTTACGGAAAGTCTGGCATTGGAGCGGTAAGGTTGGTTGGTAAATTGCGAAGTCAGTTGAATTGAGAATATTGAGATAGATTTAGTGTGTTACGACGGGGGTTGGATATGACGTGGAGTGATGAGGAGCGGTCTGTCACTACTGACCAGATCGTCATTACCGAGAAGTCGAGCCAGGCGAAGGACGTCCGCGCTGCCGTCGGGTCCCGCTACGGTGCCGTCCTCCCCGCGGAAGGCCACTTGCTCGACCTGTGCGAGCCGGAGGATGCGAACCCGGCGTGGAAGCGGTGGTCGACGGAGGTGTTGAAGCCCGAGGGGCTGTACGGCACAAAGCCGGCTACTGGCGGCAATAAGGCGCCCAAGCTGAAGGCGATCCTGGACGCTCTGCGCACGGCGAAGCGGGTTTGGCTCGCGACCGACTGCGACCGCGAGGGACAGCTCATCGGGCAGGAGATCCTGGAGCATTGCGGCTACCGTGGCGAGGTGATGCGGGTGATGTTCACCGCGCAGGACCCGAAGACCATTCGCGACGCCTTCGGCAGTGCCCGGCCGAACGCGGAGCATGCCTCTCTCTACGCCGCTGCCGTTGCGCGGCGTCAGGCCGACCAGATTTACAACCTGTCACTGACCCGTACCGCGACGGTCACGCTCGGCCGTGGCGCGAAGGGCGTGATCGGGGTCGGTCGGGTGAAGACGCCGACGCTTGCGATTGTGTGCAAGCGCGAGCTGGAGATCCGCGACTTCGTTCCGGTCCCCTATTTCGAGGTCGTGGCCGGCGCCCATGTTGGTGGTGGCGCGTTCCGGATGCGGCACGGGCCCAAGGGCCGCCTCCTGAAACGCGAAGATGCCGAAGCGGTTGTGAAGGCGGCGCAGGACGTGGCGGGTTCGGTCGTCGTGGGAGTGAAGGACAAGCGCCAGCGCCCGCCGAGGCTTCACGACCTGCCCTCGCTGCAGAAGGTGTGCAGCGCCCGTTTTGGCTGGTCTGCTTCCAGGACCCTGGAGGTGGCGCAGGAGCTTTATGACGGCGCGGGCAAGAAGATACTCACCTATCCGCGTGCCGAGGTGCGCTACCTGCCGGAGAGTGGGATCGCCGACGTGTGGAAGATCGTCGTTGGACTGCGAGGAGGCAAAGCCTACGCCGCCGTCCCCATGCCGCCGCAGCCGGTGATCCGCAAGGGGCGCAACGGCAACTTCTACGACAAGGGCCTCGAGGGTGCGAGCCATCATGCGGTGATTCCGAACGTCAATACGATCGGTGATATGCGCAAGATCTGGCCACGCCTGTCGGATGACGAGAAGAAACTCTTCGATGTGGTTGCGCGGTCCTATCTGGCATTGGTCATGTCGGATTACCGCTACCGCCAGACGACGGTGACGCTGGACGTCCGCGGCTTCGAGTTCCGGGCGGGGGGCCGCCAATTGATCGAGGCCGGCTGGACCGATGCCTTTCCCGACTGGCGGCCGGGCGAGGGGAAGAGCGAGGAGGCGCAGGTGCTGCCGGTGTTGCGTGACGGGGAGACGGCGCGGCTGTGTGATCTGGAGATCGAGGACAAGGAGACGCGCCCGCCCGCGCGTTACAAGGAGGGGACGCTGATCGAGGCGATGCAGAACGCCTGGCGCTTCGTGGAGGAGGAGGCTCTTCGGGAGCGGCTCAAGGAGGCCAAGGGGATCGGCACGCCGGCAACGCGCGGTGAGGTCATAGCGGGGCTCAAGAAGCAGGGCTTTCTGATGGTGCGGGCAAAGAACATCGTGCCGAGCGAGCGGGGGTTGGCGCTGTTCGGGGTTCTGGAGCGCGCCGATCCGGCGCTGGTCGATCCGGGCGTGACGGCCGAGCTGGAATGCGTCCTGGACGACGTCGTGCTCGGTAAGAAGGATATGACCGTGGCGATCGACGCCGTATGCGATGCCGCCCGGCGTATTATCGGCAGATTGGGAGACGGCGCCGCCGGCGCCGCGGGGGCTGCGTTAGGGGACGCTTCTGGCGGCTACAGCGGCAAGGATCGCCCGCCGACCGCGGCGATGAAGAAGTTTGCTGCGTCGATCGCCAAACGCGAGGGTATCAAGCCGCCCGCGCGCTACACGAAGTCGGCCTCCGTGTGCCGGCAGTTCCTGGACCGGTACGCGCCCGCTCCGGTTGCTAGTGATACAGTGATGATCGGGACAGCCGGATTCAGGTCGCCGAGTGCGGCGCAACTTTCTTTCGCCGATGCGATTGCGCGGGATAAGGGCATCGCGGTTCCCAACGATGCTAAGATGAATGCAGCCGCGATATCTAAATGGATAGATGCTAACCGGCGTTCCAAGTCGACTCGCCGTCGTGGATCTGCGGTGTTCGGCAATCCTTTGGAATGATGTGGGAAATGTTGAGGGGAGGGATGCGGTTGTTGTTTGTTGGGGTTCGGGGTCAGATAGATACGAGAATAGTTAACACCTATGAGAACTTGCTAATGGTTGTGTACTCTTCGTCTTGTAGTTTAGAGGAAGGAATAGTTGGATGAAGGCGAGCAGATGCGGGAAGTGGTCGGTGTTGGCGGTGCGTTGGTGTTGTTGGCTTCATGCGTCCAAGGCGAAACCGAGCTCGTGCTGAGGAGTGATGGCCGTGGAGCGGTTCGAAATGTGGTGCGCCTGGGCGAGCTGGCTGCGGTCATGGTGCGTCTTGGGAACGCGGAGGGTGAGCTTTCCGGGGCGTCGGCGAAGATGAGCCTCTGTGAAATGTTCGCGAAGGCGGAGGCGGGCGTGGAGCTGGATGTGTCTTACGAGGTGCCGGCGGGCGCAGATGCCTACGGGGTCTGTGTAAGGGTCGTGAGGGTCGAGGATTGGACGCAGGGGCTCGGCGATCTGCTTGGGGGTGAGGACGAAGGTGTGACAGTCGAGAAGGCGCAGGGAGGCCTGGTGGTGCGGCATGACGGGGGCTGGATGTATGAGGCGCTGCTGGGTTCTGGCAGCGGTGGAGGGGTGCTCTGCGAGCGATCGCGCGTGGAAGACGCGGAGCTCTGCCGCGAGGTGGTCGAGGCGAATGCTTTGTCGTCGGGGGAGCTTGAGAAAATCTGGCCTCTGATCGTGTCGGAATTGGATCTCAGCAAGACGCCGATGCAGTTTCGGTTCAGTGTCGAGGGGGAAGGTGTGATGCCCTTGGAAGGGCTGTCAGAGGAGCGCTATGAGCGCGTGGGGGGCGGCATGGGCAAGCGCTTCGTCCATGAGCAGGTTTGCGATATGAAGGAGGACGTCGGGTGCTCTGCGATGATTAAGGCTTCGGTGTGGTCGTTCAGGGTTGCCTTGCCTGATCGCTAGACCGACATGCCGCGTTTGATGCTGTGGTGTAGGTCGACGGTTTGATGCTCGGTTAGCTCCCGATGTTCTTCTTTCGCAGATGACTGCTTGCGTCCTATGGCTGAATTGAGCTGGTCGACGCTGTCGCGAAGTGTGCTGTGGACGTCTGGCGAGCGTTTGAGATAGTCGCCGTAAGTGGTGATAAATTGATCCTGTAGAATCTCTTCCCCTTTGCTTGCATGACCGGCGGTTTTAAGTTTGAGTTGTTCTTGTGGGGATATGTCGTCGGCAGTTACCCCTAGCTTTTGGAGTTCTTTAGCTACCTTGTTATGTTGTTCGTGTTTTTGAAGAAGTTGGGTTGTTTTCTTTAGATAGTCGGTAATTATGGTTCCGGCCTGTTGGTCGCGTGTATGTTTGGCGGTTTGTTCGACAAGTGCCAGGCGGGCGTTGTCGGCAAGGTGGTGGTTATCGCTGAGACCCTGAAGTTGTTGCATTTGTTTGGACGCGCCGGGGTATTCGTATGGGTGTATGTTTGCGGTGTGTGAATTTTTCAGGTGGGTTTGCCAGAGTTCTCGCATATCGCGGTATTTTGCATTGGCCTCTGTTTCTTGGGGGGAGAGTGCTGAATCTGGTTGCGCAGGTACAAGATAGAGTTCTTTATAGGTGTGAAATGCAGTGTCGTGATGTAAGGCGGAATCAATTTGCAGTGTGGCTTCGGTTATTTTATTCCATGAATTGGAAACTTCCTCATAGTATGGGCCAAAGGCCGTGTGGTCGTGTATTAGTTCCTGTCCAAGTTCGCTGATCTGTTGTGCTTGGTTTTGCCATTTGTCGTAAGCGGGAAGCTCAGTGATGGGTACGCTGGAAGTTTCCGCCTGTTTGGTTAGTTCGGCGAAGGTTTGCATGGCTTTTTCTACCCTGGATGGGAAGAGCTTGATATCGCCGATGTTACAGGTTTGACGGTTGTGGTCTTTTAGAATGCTGTCGAAGCGGTCCCATAGGGTACGGGGCACCACGATATGGCGGGACAAATCGTTGCGAAGGTGTTCAATTCGGCTAATTAGTTCGTGATGTCCGGGTGAGTAGAAGGGATGAATTTTGGCGGCGTCTGCATTGGCGACATGACTGTCCCATGTTTTGAGCAGGGCATTGACGTCGGCGATGGTGTGGTTGCAGGGGTAAGGTCTGGGGCGCAAGCTGTGCGAGGGTTGCTGATCTGCGGTGTTGAGGGAAGGAGGGTCGAGACGGTTGCTGTGTTGTTTGTCGTCGCGAAGAAGTTTGAGCAGATGGTTTTCGTCGATTGCTGGTGCGTAGGATCGGACCGCTTCGATGATGGTTTGGGGCTGGAGGATTTGCTGTTGTTTGGTTCCGAGCCAGATTATGGGCGTGTCGGAATTGTTGTTGAAGACGACGGCGAAGTAGGTGTCGAGGGCAGGGTCCCAGCCTAGTGCGATTTTAGAGTTGGTGGCTTCGTTGTCGAAGGTATGTCGGCTCATTTTCTGTTGCTCCCTGTGTCTGGGTTTCGAGTAAGGAATTGTGTGATCTTGCGAGAATTTCTTGGGTGCACAGATAGGCGCTGTTTGTTACGCCGGTATTCTGTCTTCTGGCTCCGGCTCTGTTAGGGTGTCTGTTTCTTGCTGTTTGTGGGAGGGATTATAGTAAAGATTTCATCGAGGCTGGGCTCGGTGGCGGAATTTATCAGACGAGTGAGATTGGCTATGGAGCGGCTGGCATTATCGGTTAGTATTAGACGGGGAAGGGCGAGGGTGAAGTAGAGGAAGCAAGAATTGATTGTATGAGGTAGTTCGAATTTGGTATGAATGGTGGGAGATTCAGGTGTTGCATTTACGCCGAGGTGTGAGCTATGGATGTCCGCTGAGTGTGTACCATAGGTTGGAGTTGTATGTAAGTATATGGGTGTAGTTGGCGGGAATAACTTTATGCAGCGTTTGTGGTGTTTTGTTACGAATGGTGCTTCGTATTGCATTTCATATATAAAACCTAGCCTAAACATGTGGTCGATGTCGATTATTTTGGAATTCCGTGAACCTTTAACGACATGCTTGAATACGAGGTCTAGTTGTTGTTTATACAAATCGACGATATTGCGGGCAAATGTGGTTTGGTCGGTGATTGTGCCGGTGTTGTTGGGGTGTGGTTTGATCTGGAGTTCGAGGGAGTACAGGCCGCGCCCCTCGGGAGTTCCTTCAAAGTGGAATTCGAGATTAACAAGTTGCGGGAGTATAGTTTTTGGCTGTTCTGTCACTTGTTTGAGCAAGGGATTAGGGGGTGAAGAGGTATGCGATGAATGGTCTGGCTTCTGGGTGTGAGGCTGTTTGGGTTTCGTTGCGTATTGGCGTGGCAGTTTTGGCGGTACTGGCTTGATGTTCATTGCAGTTCCCTTGCTTAGCTTTGAGCCAATGTATAAGAGCGCGTGTTCTACATTGATATGCTGTGCTTGGTGGATTGCTGTTGCTGATGGTGCTCGTGCTGCGCGGCGACGGCGAGTTTGCGTTTTGTTTCGGCCGGGGTAAAGCGCTCTATGGCATCTTGAAGCTTGGATTTGCTGGCTTGTATGGTTTGCAGGGCGTCTGGATTGCTCTTGAAGTATCGGTCGTAGTTCACGTCTTCGAGCTCGGTGAAGTAGGCGGTGTCGTCGACAAGTTTTTGGCTGTCTTCTTTCCAGGTGGAAAATCCGTCTATGTCTTGGATCGTGACGTCGAGTCGGTCGAGTTTGTCGAGAGTATCGACAAATGTGTCGTTTTTGTCGAGGGCGGTATTGATGTCTTGAAGGTGCGTTTCTATGTCGGTATGCGCATTTTGGTAGCCAACGTGGTCTTCGCGAAGCAGCATGAGAGCGCGGTCGCATTGGTCGGGAAGGTGGTCTGATTTTATGAGGGTGTCGGCGGTGTTCATGTGTTTGGTCGGATTTTCGTAGTCGTAGATATGGCAATTATCGTAGGAATAGGCTTCGGCTTCGTTGACGGTTTCATGCCATTTGTCGCGAAGCGCGCGGTAGGCGGTGTGTGTCTGCTGCTCTTCGGTTGAAGCGGATGGGTCGTAGGCAAGGGGCGGAAGGTAGAGGTCTTTGTTACGCAGGTAGAAGCTGTCCTCGGCGATCGCAGTATCGAGTTCCAATAGCTGGGTGGTCATGTTGTCCCATGAGTGCGGAGTGAAGGCAGAGTCGTAAACTTCGTGCTCAAGGATAAGTCTCTGGCAGTGTTCGCTGAGCTCGCGGGCGTCGATTATCCATTCTTCATAGGCATTGAGGGTGGAGACTTCCATGCCGTTGCCGTTCGCCATAAATTGAAGATCGGAATAGGTTTGGAGGGTGCTTTCAAGGCGAGTAGAGGTCTCGTGTATTTCTTTTGTGCAGTCGTTATGGCGTTGCTGATTGTCAATGATGCCGTCGAGGTCCATGCGTTGCATTGGTGTGAGTGCCGCGGTGTCGACGTCCTGGATGTATTGCTGAGCTGCTAATGCCAGGGCCTCGCGAGCGGGCATGAGCACGGGGTCGATATTTGCAGCGCGGGCTTGGCGGTCCTGATGCGTGGCGGCGATGAGCAAGTGCTTGAGGTCGGATGCTGGGGTCTGCGCGATGCTGGCTTCCTGGCCGTCTGGTGAGGGGGAGTGGTTCTGGCCGCGGGTGATGGCGGTGTCGTCGATTCGGGGCTCGAGGGCGGCTGGAGAGGGCGCTTGGTCTTGATGGCTCGCGGTGGCTTTTTGCTGTGCCGGTTCGTGTTGGTTCTGCGCCGTTTGTGAAATTGGTATCTGCTGTTGGGTCTTGATCTCGATCTGTGCGGCCGCCCAGGTTGCGGCGCGCGAGAGGACGTCGCCGTGGCACGCTTTCGGTGAACAGTGACACGCCATGTCTTTTCCGTTTAAGGCGGCGAGATCGGTGAGTGATATTTCGTCGGATCGGATGCGTTTCCAGAGGTCTTTCTGGTAGAGCGCGATTACCTGGTCGCGGGTGCCGTGCTCGCCGATTCTGAAGGGGTTGCCCCATTTGGTTTGGCGGTCGATCCGGACGGCGCCGTTTTTCACGGCGTCGGGATTGTTGCGGAGGTTGTAGATGGTGGGCTCGCGGCTTTCGTCCGGGCGCGGCGCCTGGGCTGTGTCGTCGGTGCTCGTCGGGGTTTGGCGGCGCTGGTCGGGGTTGTCCTGCAGGGTGGTATCGCGGCTTTGGCCGCGCGGCTCGAGGAGGGTGATCGCGGCAGGGGTATCGCCAAGGTGCTGAAGGATGAGGGGGCGGACTTTTTGCCAGTCGAGGCCGCCGAGGCCGCAGCCAAGCGCGGGAACGGCGATGGACTTTATGTCGTGGCGCTTGACGGCGTAGGCCAGGTCGCGAAGCCCGGTGTCGATGTCGGACAGGACGCTGGGATCGCGCCAGTGCTGCTTGGTGGGGAAGTGGACGATCCAGCGTGGGTTCTTTTCTCCCGTGTCATGCAGGAAGACGTGGCCGGGGTGTAGGCGGTGATCTGCGCAGGCGTCGCGGTACGCGGCGAAGGTGTCGGGATAGCGCTCCTTGAATTCGGCTGCGAGGCCCTTGCCCATGACGCCCACGCAGTTGACGGGGTTGACGATGGCTTCGCTCGATTGGGCGAAGATGTCGGCGGTGGTGATGTTGGGGGCGGTATCGGGCTTGCGGCTGAGGGTGGCGGAGGGGGCGAGGCGGCCGATGTCGATGCGGTCCTGCCAGTGGGAGGAAAGGGCTGCGGGATCGTTGTTGCGGAGCTGATCGCGGAGTTCCATCCAGAGGCGGCCGAGCACGTTGTTGCCTTCGTAGGTGTTGCCCTGGGGCTTGGCGCCCCAGAAGGCGTCCTTGGTGGATATCTCGACGATGGGGCGCTCGGCCGAGCGCGCGAGCAGCGCATCGATCTCTGCCGGGTTGGCTTCGTGCTTGGCGCGGATGATCCAGCGCATGACGTCGATGCGCTGGTCGGTCCAGTGGGGGTGTATTCCTTCGGCGCTGCGGCCGATCCGTGCGGCATCGCGCGCGGCTTCGGTGTTCGCGATCTGCTGCTGCACTTCCGGGGAGGGCCCGAATTTTGCGGCCTGGTACAGATGCTCGGAGCTGGCGAAGGTCCACGGGCCGGCGGCGATGGGTTTGGAGAGGGGCTGGAAGTTGCTGAAGGCGCCGTATGTGTCTCGCGTGAATCGGAATCCGCAGACGTCGCTCTGCTGGTAGGTCTTGGTGGCCTGGGTGATGTCTTGCGCGCTGGTGGCCGTTTGGGACGCTTCTGAGGCGCTTCTGCGGGTGGATGTGTCGTGATGGGCGGCGTGCAGCGCCTGGAGGCCTTCGCAGGCTTGGCGCGGCGTCATCGAGCCGAGATTGAAAACCGGGATGTTGTGCTCGGCCGCGATGCGCATGCCCATGCCGGTTCCACCCTTGAGACCGCCTCCCTCGGTCCATGCGATGACGGCATTGACTGGTCGGTCCAGGTCGGGGCCGAGCAGGATGGCGGCGTTGCGGCCGTGCAGGCGTTGAACTGCCGGTTTGTGGCAGCGTTCCCAGGCCGGGTGCAGTCTGGCGGCGATGGCAATGCATCTCTCCATCTGCGCGCGGTTTGGGGTGGTGAAGTCAGGGCCGCCGTGTTGGTTGTAGTCGCTCCAGGGCAGGTAGATGCTGCGCTGCTGGGACGGGGCTCCGTCGGCGAATGCGGTATCGGCGCCGTGGGCGCCGCCGCTCGAGAGATGCCAGCCGGTTCGGGCCAGCCACGAGGACATGGTGGTCATGTCGGCGAGCGCCTGGGGCGGGGTTTGTCGGGAGCCGATGCCGGCGTAGACGAGGGTTTCTGAGTCTGGCAGTGTCATCGGTTGCTCTCCCGTTCGTGTCGTCTGGCTGTGTGTCGTCCGAACCTGTTTTTCTTGTTTGGCAATTCCCTCGAAGCCGTGGCTGGGTGCTACATCTTTATGCCGCGTGAAGCAGGTTCTTCGTAGCGGGCAGTAGGCTCCTCGTATTCGAGTACGCGGTAGTGAGCAGCGGCCTTATCTATGCGGGGCGTGTCGCAAGGCGAGAAGTGTTCCATTCTGTCGTGAAGGTCGATCATGTACATTTCAACGTCGGTTTTTACTTCTTCATTGTGTTTGAGGTAGCGGTCACAATATACGTTTCCTGCGACGGTAAACTGTTCTGCATCATTGAGCAGTTGCTGGCTTTCTGCGCGCCATTCTGTGTAGCCATTGATGTCGTCGGGAGTGATGTTAAGTCCGTTGACTTTCTCGAAGGAGTCAATGAATGAGTCAGCTTTTGCGAGTGCTGGTTTTGTCTTTTCAAGGTGATGAGTAATGTCTTCCCGCGCGTTTTTGTAACCTACGAAGTCGTCGTGAAGGATCGCGAGAGCTTGGCGTGCTTCTGCTGGTATGTGCTTTGTGTCGAGTAGTTGCTCTGTAACCTTCATAAGCTTGGTATTGTCGCGAGCGTCGTAGGGGTAGTCATATAAGTCGGCGTAGGCGATGTGTCCGTGCCAGTTTTCGCGGTGTGCCCGGTATGCGGCGTGTGCGTCCTGCTGTTCTGTGGGCAGGGTTGGGTTGTAGGCAATTGGGGGAAGGTAAAGGTCTTTGGCAATGAGGTAAACGGTGTCTTCGCCGATGGCGGTGTCGATGTCGGCAAGATACTGTGTAATTTCGCTCCAGGTATCAGGTGTAAAAGCGGAGTCGTAAACCGAATGTTCAGTAATGCTTTCGTGGCCAAGCGTGCTTAGTTCCTTGGCGTCGGCGAGCCAGTTGTCGTAACCGTCGAGCGATGCAATGGGGATGTTGTTAGTGTTGGCTGTATATTCGAGATGAGAGTGAGTGTGGCTTGATTTGTCAAAACGGGCGCAGGCATCGGCGATTTCTTGAATGCACTCGTTATGGCGTTGCTGGTTTTCGATGACAAACCTGCAGGTCAACTGGTCGGCCAAGGGTAGTTTTGATGCGTAGGGTTGGTTTTGGAGTGTCTGGGCTGCGATTACCAGGGAGTTGCGGTCGGGGAGAAGAACGGGGTCTATGTGGGCAGTTTCAGCTTGCTTTTCCTGTTGGCCGTGTGCGGTCCGCAGTTGTTTCAAGTCCGCGAGGATGTCTACGTAGGGCGGGTTCTTGGCGGCGCTGTGCCGGGTCATGCCGTTAGCAGGTGCTTTCGAGGCGTTCATTGCGGTCGTTACTTCGGTATGGGCATGTCGGATGTTGCGCAGCTGTTCGCAAGCTTGGCGGGGTGACATGGTTGCGAGATTGAGCACGGGAATGCCGTATTGGGCGGCGATGCGCGGCGCGATGCTTGTTTCGGTCTTGGAGGCTGCTTTTGGAGACCATGCGATCAGAGCGTCCACGGGGCGGTCGAGGTTGGGACCGAGGAGCATGGCGGCTTCGCGCGCGCAGCGGATTTTGGTGTCGTCTGTGAATTGATCCCAGCTGGGATGCAGTCGGTCGGCAAGGTATTCGCAGGTTTGGAATTGCTCACGGTCGAGCGGGGTGCAGTCGGGGCCGGCGAGGTCGTTGTAGCCGGTCCAGGGAACGTAGCGGGTTTGCTGGTCTGGCGCGGTGCCCTTGGCGAATGCCTGGTCAGCGGCGTGTTCTCCGCCGCTCGCGAGATGCCAGCCGCCCTTGGCGAGCCATTGCGACATGGTGGTCATGTCGTCGCGCGTTTGGGTAGGCGGCGTTTCCGAGGCCATGCTGGCGTAGACGAGGGTGTCGGGGGTTGGGAGGGTCATGGCTTGATGTTCCGATTGTCGGGTTTGATCCGATCCTGCTGGGCGGTTTTTTGCTGCTCTTGTGCCTTGATCGAGGTGTCCTCGCTGCGTAGCGCGGCGTTTTAAATCGCGAACGGTAGCATGAATGCGGCCGGTGATTTCAGGATTTTGTTTCAGGTGAATTTTGTAGTGATGCCGGTCCGCGATGAAGGCGGCGCCGGCGGCGCTGAGGTCGGCGGCGGTTTTGAGCCATTCGGTGTAGGCGCCGATGTGTTCGAGCCTGAGATCCTGGCTTTTGAATCTCTCCGCCAAGCTCGTGAGGTTGTCGAGGCTGCGGAAGGCGTCCTGTGCCGCCTCAAGATAGGAGTCCATGTCTGTCCGCGCCGCCTCGACGCGGGCGTTTTCGTCGAGGATCGGAGCGAGTGCGTTCTTGGCGGTCACGTCGAGAATGTCGAGGCGGTCGAGTTGGTGGACGGTCTTGAGGAGCGGAGCGTAGCCCGCGATCTCGTAGGGGTGCGCGTTCCTGGTGTCGGCGAGGAGCATGTGGGCGTTCCAGTCGTCGCGGAAGCGGCGATACCCTGCGTCGGCCGCGCGCGCTTCGTCGAGCGTGGGCACGGGTCTGGTGATGGGTGGCAGATAGAGGTCGGGGTGGCGGTGCCGCAGCGAGGAGGTGTCGTGGCCGAGGTCGCGCTCCAGCTCGCGGATGCCGTCGTGAAGGTGCGTCCATGCCTGGAAGGTGTGGTCGAGGCAGGGGCCGTATGTGTTGAGGTCGGTAGCGATGGCGACGCCTTCGGCAAGGAGCAGCGATGCGGTGGCGTTCCATGCTTTGTACGCGGGCAGGTTCTGGAGTTCGACGTCGTCGCGTGCTTTGAGGCGGTTGAGGACGCGCAGCTCGGCGCGGCAGGATTCGACGGTAGCGAGGTGATTTTGGACTTGCGTGAGTGCGCGCTGTTGCTGTGCGGCTTCGGCGAGCAGGGCGTCGAGTTCCGATAGCTCTGCTGTGGGGAGCGCCCCGATCGCGGGTTCGTGTCGGAGTTGCTGGAGCCGCTCGATCAGCTCGGCGTGGCCGATCACATACAGGGGATGAGCCTGGGCGGCGTCTGCGCGATCGAGGTGGTTGCGCCAGTCGGCATTGAGCTTGTCGAGGAGGGTCAAGGGGGAAGGCTGGGCGATGATGTCGGCGAGGTGCTTCAGGTGCTGTCGCAGGGTGTCTCGGCCGTTCGCCTGGAGTACCCCGTCGAGGCTTTGGCCGGCGGTATCGATCTCATGGGAGTTGACGCGTGGTGCCGGTGTGTGCGCTTGCGAGGGTTTGGAGCGCTGCGGACTCTTGGCCGTCGTGGATGAGGAAGACGTTGCGGGTGCTGGCTGTGACCGGAAGGGCGGTGAGGTCGGCGGCGTCGTGCAACACGGCGATGGCGAGCTGGTTGCGCTGCTCGTCATCGAGGCTGCCGAGAAGCGCGAGGGCGTCGGGGACGCTCTGGCAGATGGCGAGGTCGGTGGCGTCGGCGGAGCCGATCCGGGCGACGGTATCCGGCGGGATCTCGGTGTGGCCGGTGTGGAAGGCGGAGGGGTGGGCCGCTCCGTCTGCTGTCAGGAAGAGTCGATCGAGGGCGCGGAGCGTTCCGTCGGTCGACGTGATGGGTGCGAGGATCGCGGGCGCCTGGCGCAGATCTGCGCCCGCGAGGTAGTAGGCGTTCGCGTGATAGCGGAGTTCCGAGATCTCTCTCGGGTCGATGCCGCGTGCGGTGAGATAGCGGGCCGGCGGGATCGTCGGCGCTGATCCGCAGCGCGCGGTCGTAGAGGGCTTGTACGCGGGCGGTTTCCGCTTGTGCGCGGTCGACGGGTGCGGTGGTGGGCGCGGTGAGTGTGCGCGTCTGCGGCGTGAGGTCGAGGAATCCGGTGGCTTCCTTCATGGCCTCGGCGATGGTTTCGTAGCTCTTGGTGTGTCGGATCAGGTCGAGCAGGTCGCCGCGGGCGCTGCCGGAGCGGTCCTGCCATTTGCCCGCGTTGGCTCCGTCGAGGGCGACGTGGATACGCTGTTCGCTGTCGGGTTGAATCGCGGCTGCGGTCCATTGGTCGCCTTCTCTCTTGCCGTGCGGGAGGTATTGGCGGCAGACGTCTTCCGCCCGGGCCGCGAGGCCGGCCGACAGCTCGGCCGCGCTTGGGAGCGCGCGCGTGCGGCGCGTGGTTTGTTGCACGGTCGCCTGGTCTTGTTGTGCGGGAGCGTCTGCGCGGGTCGCGGGAGCGTCGATGCTGGTGACGATTGCCGGGTCGTGGTCGACGTCGTTGGACGCCTGGCGCTGGGCGCGCTTGGCCTTGTCGTACTGGTTTGCGAAGTGTTCGAGTTCGCTTGCGTCGAGCCCTCCGCGGTCCCGGAGGAGGTCGCGGAATTTGTCCGGATCGCGGCGGAAGGGTTCGGCCGCGCGCAGAACCTGCGCGTGGCGGAGAAGCGTGTTGTTGAATGCCGGCGAGAGGGCGATCCGGCTGCCTTCCTCCCGGGAGCGCTCTCTTAAGGTGTCGTAGGCGGCGCTCACTTCGCGGTGCCCTTGGGCAACCATTGTCGCGGTGTTGCCGTAGCGGATTTCGAGAGAGGCGCGGCGAAGCTGTCTCGATGCCCATGAGAAGAAGGTGTAGCTGTTGTCGTTCAGCGGAGCCTGTGGCGGTGTCTGCGCCTGTTGTTCGGGTGCGGGTTCGGGGCCGGGGCCGCGCGCCGGTTTGCATCGCTTCATGGAGGAGCTCGTCCGAGGTGTAGTCGGTCGCGGCTTCCTTGGGCTGATGGCGGGACCAGCGCGTCGCGAGGTGGTCGAGGATGTCCTGGTCGGTGATCTCGGTTTCGAGGCCTGCGCCCTGGTCGGGCATGTTGTACTTGATCCTGGCGAGGGGGCCTTCGCGGGAGACGTAGAGGTCGAGGCGTTCGCGGTGGCGCGTGGCGGCGGGGTAGATGGTCTCGCGCGCGGGCGCGTCGTCGGCGAGCACGAAGGCGCGGTCGACGGTGAGTCCCTGCGCGGCGGGTCATGGTGAGGGCGAAGCCGTGATCGAGCCTGATGTTGCCGAAGAAGTCGCGGATTTCGTCGTGGTAGAAGGTGATCTGGCGGCCGCGGTCGTCGCGGGCGGTGATGAAGACGCGGGGCTCGTGGTGGGTTGGAGCGCCCCGTATGGAGAGGTCTTCGACTGTGACGAGGCTGCCGGTGTAGAGCTTCTTGTCGAGCTTCGATGCACCGAGGCGGAGGCGGTCCCCGGTCCGGATTTCAAGGTTGTAGTACTCGCGCTTCTTGCCTTCTCCGCGGCTGACGGTCACGACGGCGGTCTTCGGGTCCGCTTGGCCGGCGTGAATGCGCTCGCGCATCTGGAGCGAGAGGAGCTTGAGTTCCTGGTGGGTGCGGGCCAGGACGACGCTGGATTTGTCGGGGTTGCGGGTGACGTATTCGTGCCAGTCGTCGACGAGTTTGTTGATGGTGGACTCGGGAGTGGCGCGGAGGTGAAGCCGTCCGCGCCGGTAGCAGGCGTCGATCGCGTCCTGCGCGTTTCCGTCCTTGAAGTTTTGGGCAACGCTGATCTGCCACGGCACGAGGTGGGCGGGGCGGTTGCCGTCTTCGATTTCGGAGAGGACGCGCGCTCGCTCTGCAGGGGAGAGAGCGGCGGCGGCGGCTATTGCCTGGTCGGGGTCGAAGCCGTGAATGTCGCGCAGCACGTCTTCGGCGTCGGGGAGCTGGCGTCGGATGGTGTCGACGCGGTGGCTTCCCACGACGTCGTGAATGAGGCGGAGGCCGGGTCCGGCTTCGATCGGCTGCTGTTGTTGGGTATCGCCGAGCAGTATGACCTTGGCGCCGTTTTCCCTCGGCGAGCTTGAGAATGCGGTGGGTGTGGCGTGTGGGAAGCTGGCCGGCTTCTTCCACGATGATGATGGATTTGTCGTCGAGGTGCAGCTTGTCGTGGGCCGCCATGGTTAGCAGCTGTTCGGCCGAGTGGGGCGGGACGTCGCAATCGTTGGCGAGCTCGACTGCGGTCCGCCAGGCGATGGCGGTGGCGATGATGTTGTAGCCGTGCTTTCTTGTAGAGGTCGACGATGGGGCGAATGGTCGTGGTCTTTCCGGAGCCGGCAGCGCCCTCGATGATGGAGACGGCGCCGCTTCTGCCGGCGACGTATTCGATGGCCGAAGTCTGCTCGTCGCTGAGCGGGTAGTCTTCTTCCCGAAGCTGTTGGAGCTTCTTCTGGATGTCCTGGGCTGGCAGCGCGAAGCCGGCGCGTTGGGAGAGGGTGAGGGCGAAATCCCGCGTTTCCTTCTCCATCTGGAGCGTGTGGCGTGTGGAGAGCGGCACGGTATGGGAGAGGCCCGCGATGCTTTCCGCCGTCCGGGCCTCCCGGTCAAGCGCGACCAGCTCGGGATTGCGGACGATGCGGTCGATGGCGCTCTGGATCGTCTCGGGATGGAGCGTGCCGAGCGATGGATCGTGCATGTTGTAGAGCGCTTCGGCGAGCTGGGGCGTGCGGAAGACGGCCTGGAGACGGGTGAGAACGTGGGGTAGATCGTCGAGCTTCTCTGCCCATTCGCGGATGCGCTCGGGGGTGATGTCTTCGGCTTCGTCGAAGACGGAGGCGACGAGACTCGCGCATTCGTAAAGCTCCTCGCATTCCTGTTTCCAGCGGATATGGCGCAGTTCCGGGTCCTGGTCGCCCCGCTTGGACTCGCGGGTTAAGAGTGTGATCATTGCGGCGCGGCTGGGATTTTCTGCTGTTTTGAAACCCATTGCGGCAGCAGCGGCGACGATGTCGGCTCGCCGTTTGGACCATTCTTGTTCGAGGTCCTTGGGCATGTTCTGGATGCGGAGGTAGGCGTTGTCCTTGCCGTAGCGCTCCATCTTGATGCCGAGCTCGGCGAGGTTGCTTGCGAGA
Source organism: Dehalococcoidia bacterium (assembly GCA_965262385.1). Taxonomy (GTDB): domain Bacteria; phylum Chloroflexota; class Dehalococcoidia; order Lucifugimonadales; family CATOSD01; genus CATOSD01. The sequence continues at coordinate 441,918 of CBDHFB010000011.1, forward strand.
TAGGAGCGGTAGCAGGCGCCGGCCGCTTTGATCCAGAGATAGAGGGGCTTCTGGTGAAGCGCCCGCCATACGCCGTCCTGGTCGGTCTGAACGGCGTTGAAGAGCACGCAGTGGGTGTGAGCTGGGGGTCGCCGGCGCGGCTCGTGCCGTGCTGGAACATGGCGCCGAGCATCTTGGCGGGGATGACGTGGATGTCACCGTCGACGCGGGTCCGGGTGTAGCTGCATTCCTTGAGGAAAATTTCCTGAAGCGCCATGCGGGAGGCGGCGTTGTGGGCTTGTTCGAGCTTGGTTCTGAGCGGTGCGTCGGCGATCGCCCAGAGGGCGGAGACGCTCTTGTCGGGGGAGAAGGTGATATCGAGGCCGGGTGAGCGCTTGTCGCTGCCGGCGTTTTGGGTGAGCTTGTCGCCGGTCTCGGGATCGAAGCCGTTGTAGAGGCGGTGGAAGTCCCTGCTGTCGATATTCTTGGCGTCGGTCAGGCCGAGAAGATCGTTCGGATTGAACCAGACGCCGTCTGGTTCTTCGCCGGCCGTGTAGTACTCGGTGGGATGCCGGAACGAGCGCT
>CBDHFB010000012.1:0-21147 GCA_965262385.1 Dehalococcoidia bacterium
TTGGGAATCCCAGCTCAATAGTTTCTCTTGATCTTTTCCTGAGAACCGCTTATGCACTTGGTTCCAGCTCGATCAACATGCTAAGTGTAAGTCGCCGAGGGAAGCCAGCGGGTGCCAACATCTGGCGGCAAACTCCCACAACCGGAGCCACGTGCATAAGCGGTTCCTGAGAAAACAAACCGGAGCAACAGAATGACGAGCCATCTTATTGTCCACGACGATAATTATCCGTGGCCGTTCGAACGGATCAAATTCGATCCGTCCAATCCGGGAGAAGTACTTAGCGAAACCTTCCAGTGGGTAACATGTGCCCCTGAGGACGAAGAAGAACAACGCTGTTATATAAGGTATGTTGTGCGCTCCAAATGGCTCATAGCCGAATCGAAGCTGCGTATAGAGTACCGTGCCGAGGACCAAACACACCTGCCTGAAGGCTGTCCTCCAGCGGAGGATGTCGAGTTTTGGAATTGGGGAGTCCATATTCTTACCATCGAATCTGGCAAGAATTGCGGTCCTTCCACTTGGCAACATGTTTTATGTCCGGAACCCGATCATGGACCCGGATGGAGATTGGAGGCAACATCTGGCGGTCCAACGAACCGTCAAAGGGGCACAATATTGGCAATACAGAGGGGAGAGCAAGGTCCATTCAGGCAGTCGCTAATCGTAATGGACGGATGTTGTGCCCTGACCCGCGAGATTTGCGAAGAATCGTTGGACGCGGCTCACATAATTCCTGCCCACCAAGGAGGTCCCGAGTATCCTGAAAATGGAATGCTGCTTCGTGCGGACATTCATCGGCTTTTCGATGCAGGAAAGTTTCAGATTTGCCCGGAAACCGGCACAGTTCTGGTAGATTCGAACTGCGATTATTCCTCGTTCACTCTGCAAGAGGCACAAATTCCCGACGCCGTGCTGGAGCGGATACGGATGGCACTTCAGAATCGGGGTGGATTGCCTGCGCCATGAGCGTCTTGGTCACTACTACGCAATCTTCAATGGCCAACCTGTTGGAGTTTTCGCCATTAATGAACACGGAACTATTGTTCTTCGTCACAGTCAACGAAGGGCGGACCGATCGGAGGCGCGGAGGCGAAACATCCGCTGCCAGAACGGCCTCGACAGGTCGTCCAGGCGGCGCTCGATTGCCGCTAGCTGCTCGTCGATCCGAGGGGCCGGCAACCTCGCGTCGCCGGTCAGTTCCGCCGTGGCAGCGCGGTGCAGCGCTTCATTCGTCCAGGCGCCAATCGTTGTTCCCGCCCGACGCGCGGCCGCTCTGACTGCCGCTCGGGTCTCGGGCGTCACGCCCTTGACCTGCCACGCAGTTTGAGCATTACCGCTGTGAGCCTTGGTGACCGTGGGTTTTGCCATGTTCAGCACTACCGAAACCAGCCAAAAGTAGTGCCTCTAGCGCTGCTTGTGAAGAGGCAATGCCTCGAAATCCTCGACGATTCGTCGCCGGAGGCGGGCTCGTTCATCGACGATCCGCTCGGTCAGATTTTCGCGGCGGGCCTTGCGGCCGACCCGCGGCTGGTCCAGCTCGGTCGCCGCAGCGTCCAGCTCGTCCTGCGCCTTTCGCCAGGTGAACAACCTGATCCCCACCACGCGGCGGCCATGCTTGATCGGCTCCCAGGCGACCCCGAGCCCGGTCAGGTGGGTGACCTCCGCGACGGCCGGTTCAAGGACATATCGCTTGAAATCCTGCCAACGGCGCAGACTGGGCGCCGAGGCGCCCAGTCGTTCGCGCAGATCGTCGAGCCCCCACTCGTGCGAGACGCGTTCCCTGCCGGCGTGGAGCGCGCAAATCTGGTACAGCCAGGGCGAGTACTTGCATTCCATCGCCAGCACCGCCCTGGCGCTGATCGCGGCCCAGTGATGCGAGCGCTTCACGACGGCCCGGAACGTCTTCGAGAACTCCCACAGCAGCTCCCCGGCATACCCTTCGGCCGGCCGCTCCACATGTGCCAGGATCGGTCCTGACACTCGCCCCCGCCCGCGGGCCGTCTCGACCGTGAGCGAGACCCTGGTGCCGTGCAGCTCATCCACGGCGTCCTCGATGCTCTCGAGGTCCCTGTGCGACCAGTTCAGGCTCTCGAGCGTGGTGCGGTGCTCGCGGTCCTGGACGACATCGCCGCCGGCGCGCTCCAGGAGCTGGACGAAGAGCTTGGAAGCGAGCAGAGATAGGCTGCCGCCCTTCGGGAAGCGAATGTCGGCCACCTCGCCGGCGACGATGACCTCGCGGCCCTTCTCAGCCGCCGCAGCGATCACCTCAAGCGTCGAGGTTCGCTTTTCCCGCGATTTGTCCCTGCTGGACATACGGGGAGAACATACAGGAAGCCCCCCCCGCTGTCTCTCCCTTCACCCCGCAATCTCTCCCCTGAACCCCGCAATCTCTCCCTTTAATCCCGCAATCTCTCCCCTGAACCCCGCAATCTCTCCCTTTTAGCCCCGCAACCGACTGATTTCGCGCACGAATTTCGCCCTGAATCTTGAATCTTAACGAATCAGAATCTTTAAGCGCCAGCTCCCCTCGGCAGCACCAAATTGCATCGGCCTACCGGCCGACCGGTCTGTGCCCGCCGCGCTCAACCGCGCGGCGGAAGCGCCCTACCGGGCGCATCTGCGGTGTCGGCCTGGCGGCCGACGAGTTGTCCTGAACGACGGCCTAGCGGCCGTCGAAAAACTGGCTCGGCAGGGAAGCGGGCAGGATGCCCCACCGTGCGCCCCTGGAGCCTCACAGAGCGCCGATAGGGACCGGGAAGGGAAAAAGGGACGGGCCCGGCAGGACGCGCCCTGGGCGCTCCTTCCCGGCCATGCGCCGCGTGCATGGAGATCCGCCCCACGTCCTCGCGATCGGGCGCGATCGGATCCAGCTCCGGGCATCGAGGCCCAGCCAGGCCGCCCCCGGTCATGCCTCAGACGCGGGGCTACGGCCTGCCGGAACGCCCCCACGAGGCCCGGAGATCGCCGCCAGGGCGCACGCCGGCACCGAGGCGACCCAAGGAGGCCCCGCCAGGAACAGCGCGGCCTTGCGGGCCGCGCTGTGGCGCCGGTGCTGCACCTGGTCAGTGACGCGCCTCCGCGACCAGGGCGCGCCGCACGATCGCCCGCACGGCCAGGAGCCGGTCCCCGTGATGCACGGCCGCCGTGGGCGGGTTCGCCATATCCATCGCCTCCGCGATCAGGTCTCCGATCGCCCAGGCTTGCTCCTGGCTGATCCGGAGCTCGAGCTCGCCCGGCCGCACCACCAGGCCATGCCGCTTCGCGATCCGCCTGACAGCCGTTGCCGACCACGCACCCCCGCGCGGCGCCGGCACGCCGTCCAGGTCGAGAACCTCCGCGACCGTTTTCCAGCCGCACCCCTCCGCGCGCAGCTCCCGGATACGCGGGACCACGAGCTCATCGTGCTCGGCCTGCCGCTTCGCCACCGCGCGATCGGCCGCTTTCCTCGCGTGATCCGCCCAGCCGTCTCGACGTCCTGGCATCGCCGACTCTCCGGTTACTAGATTTGTCTATGAGGACAATCTTAGTAGATCGACCAGAGGGGTCAACCCCTCCCGGCCATGTGCCGGGCACATGCTGCTGAGCGCCCCCAGGGCCTCGCAGAGCGCCGCTACGGCCGGGAGCGGAAGGGAGGAAGGGACCTCTACCCCCGTGCGCGCTCCTGGAGGCCTTCGCGGCCGAGGGACAGCGCCCAGGCCTGCGCGCGACCCGCGGGAGCGCGCCGCGCCCGAGCAACCACACCAGCAACAACACCCCCTCCCCTCATCGATCTCGTTCTCACCTCGTCCTCGATCCTCTCCGCCTCCCCCCATCGCTCCCGTTCTCACCCTCGCCTCGATCTTTTCGCCCTCACATCCCAGCCCAAAGCATCCCCTCCCTCGCTCAGTTCCCGCCTCTCCCCAATTCTCACCCTCTCCCTCATCCAATTCTCACCCTCTCCCTCATCCACTTTCCTCCCCTCAAATTCCCCTTTTTTCACTCCCACCACCGTCACACCCATGCACCCCTGGTGCGGGCCGAGTCGCGAGGCCTCGAAAACCGCAGAAATCCGGGCGTTCTGGAGCGGCACGACACATGCCGGCCGAGCCGAGAAAACAGACACGGCGGCGGCGTTGCATTATGTTGGTCACGGGGAGCGCGAACGGGTCAGATGCGACGCAAAACCAGGGCCAAGAAGCGGGCGCGGGCGCAGCGCCAGGCGCTCATCGAGGCGCGCCGCCGCAGAGCGCAGACGGCCGCGGCACGGGCGGCCCACAGCGCGCGCACCAATCCGGCGATCCGCGCGCACGACGCGCTCGTGCTGCCGACGATCGTGCGCTTGCGGGGCGACGGCTTGAGCTGGGCGCGGATCGCCCAGGAGCTCGACAGCCTGTTCGATCCCCCCGGCCAGCGCGGCGGCTACCAGCTAGGCTCGTGGCACGCCAGCGCGGTGTTTCGAATCGCGCGGCGGCATCGAGCGGCGCTGCGCGACGCGGAGATCACCGTCGACGAAGGGCGGACCGGAGTGCCCCAGCCCACGTAGTCCTTTCCGTTTTTAGGCACCGCGAGCCTCCGTTCTAGCCACCGGCGGCTCGCTTCGGAGCAACCAGAGGTGGGGCGGTTGTTCCGGCACCGGCGGCGACGCTGTCAAAGCCGCCACCAACACTGAGGGCCGCAGCTCACCATGGGCTGCGGCCCTCACGTCACTTCATCCTGTTCACCTCAAGGCGGCGCTAACGCTTTGCCCCTACCGCACTCGTCGACGATAAAGCACCCATGATTGAAGCTGCCCTGGCGGTTAAACGGAGTTTGGTTGCAGGATGACGTGTGGCAGCATAGTGTTACATGTAACGTTGACGTGTCGTTGCATGTAACCTGTTTGGAGCAGGACGACGATGGCAACATCGGTGAACCAACGAGTCTGGAAGCATCGCCTGGCGCTTCGAAAAGCCGGGCTTCGCCCCGTGCAGATTTGGGTGCCGGACACCCGAAAGCCGGGCTTCTCGGAGGAATGCGGGCGCCAGGGCCAGGTCGCAGCGGAAGCCGACCTGGCCGATCCGGATCTGCTCGAGGTCATGGACACCGCCCTGGCGGATGCCGACGAGTGGACGACGTAAGGCGCGGCGATCTCGTAACCGTCGCGGTCGCCGGCGACTTCGGCAAGCCGCGGCCTGCGCTGGTCATCCAGTCCGATCAGTTCGACACCACGGCGACGGTCACGGTGCTGCTCGTGTCGAGCACGCTGGTGGAAGCACCACTGATCCGTCTGACCGTGGAGCCGTCCGCGAGTAACGGTCTCCGCGAGCGGTCCCAGGTCATGGTGGACAAGGCGATGACGGTGAAGCGGGCCAAGCTGGGGTCGTGCCTCGGCCGCCTCGATGACGCCGCCCTGGTCGCCGTCAACCGGGCCTTGGCGCTGTTCCTCGGCTTCGCCTAGGCCAGACGCAGCACAGGCGGTCTCGTAACGCTCGTAGAGGGTAAGGGCCGGACCGAACGCCTTGGCCCTGTCCTACAGGTATTTTGCGACGGCGCCGCGTTCGGCTTTCGCGCCGGCGCTGTAGTGGGCGACCATGCGGGCGCTCTTCCAGCCGCCGGAGAGCATGACTTCGGTCGTCGACGCGCCGCGCGCGGTCAGCTCGGAGGCGTGGCCGACGCGGCCGGAATGGGCGGTCACCCCCTCGATGCCGGCGGCACGGGCTGCAGCGGCGAAGCGGCGGCCGATGGACTGGCCGTTGAGGCCGCCGAACACCCTGGCCCGGGGATCGGCGTCGACGGGCCGGATCGCGGCCAGCGCGTCTGCGGCCCCGTTCTTGACCAGGCGGATATCGGTTTCGTTGCCGGCCTGGTCGGTCTTGGAGCGGCGGACCCGGATCCGGAGCGCGCCCGGAATGTCGGCGGCGGGCTCGATATCGCGCCATTCGAGCGCAGAGGCTTCGGAGCGGCGCAGCGCGGCCTGGAACAGCACGCCGGCGATGGCGGCGTCCCTGTCCCTGCCCTCGCGCCGGGCGGTGGCGACGATCGCGGCCACGTCCTCGGCCCCGACCGGGCGGGCGCGCCCGCGTCCCCGTTCGGCGTGGTCGCGCTTCACGATGCGCAGCGCATCGGCGGTCATGGCGCCGCGCGGGTTGGGCCAGTCGGCGACTCTGGCAAGGAAGGCGGCGGCTGCGGCGGCCTGGGCGATCGAGGCCGGCGCCAGGCCGTCGGCAGCGAGGCGGAAGACGTGCTCGGCCAGGGTGGCGTCCGAGAGCGGCCGACCGGCGAGCGTCGCGTCCAGGCGCTCGAGGGCGGCCCGGTAGGCGCGCCGTGTCGCGGGCGCGCGGGCCTCCAGGGCGAGCGCGGCGGCGCGCGCGCGCTCGGCCGGGAGCCTGGCCACGGCGGGCAGCGCGCCCAGCTCGTCCCGGTCTCGGGCCGCTGCGGTCATGGCGTTGCCTCCGTGGCACAATCAACGATAACTGCAATTAGCGGTGATCGCGCCAGAGACGTCAAATCCGCCCGCCATACGGTATCCTCAAGGTCGATCCCCCATGACGATTCCCTATCGCAGACCGGAAGGCGGACCAATAGAGGCTGCTGTTTACCGGTCCGGACGAGGCAGCCGCGGCGCGCGAGATTTCTCGCCTCACAAGACGGAGAACAACCACGCGCTTCACCGTTCTATCAGGAGATACGGGTCCGCGATGCACTCGCGACGCTTCTTGAAAACCTCATCGCGGCGGCTACGAGGATGTCAACGACGCCGACCGGCTCGGCCGTGATCCCGCGGCGATGCGCGGGATCGTCGACGACAAGGCGGTCGAGCGCGGCGGGGCATCGACCAGCCAGATGGGGCGGTTCGAGACCGAGCTGCTGGCGAACAACGAGAACCTCGCGGCCCTTGCGGACCTGTCGGGGAAGTGGGCGTGGAGGCCGTCATCCGCGATGTCTCGGCGTTCAACCCTGGCATCTACTTCATGTTGATGGGCACCAACCATGTGGTGATCTGCTGCGACGGCGAGATCGTCCACGACCCATCACCACACAACAGCGGCATCATAGGGCCGAGCAACAACGGTAACTTCTTCGTGGAGTTTCTGGTGCCGCTATGTCACATGAAACCCAAGAAATAGAGGGAGGATGACATGACCAAGACGCGGAGTGTCTATGCTGCACTGATCCTGTTCGTCGTCGTGCTGTTCGTGACCAACGTGGTGTATGCGCGAGACAAGCCACCGGCCCCGAACACCGGCGTCTTCGTGTCCGAGATCGACAACGACTGGGTCGAACTGTCCATACTCCCCGGCGAGGATGGGTATTGGCTGGTCGAACAGGCGGACGAACTGCTGAACAGGGTCTACACCAACGAACAGTACAGCAGCGAGGTCATGAATACAGCCGCGTTTGCGTGCGACCTCTACAACCGGGAAGCCGTCTACCTATCGGTCGAGTTTGAGGAGAAGCGCAAAGGAATTACATTCGTGCTTCGGATGCGCTTCCTGTTCGCGTGCGCCATGCCATGAAGGAGATACTGCCCGAGAAACAGCCACCCCACCGCGTAGACGAGCACCACGTCCGCAATGTCTACGGTGCAATGAAGATCAGCGCCGAACCCGCATTCATGAGAAAGGTACGTGACATGATCATCGACAGGAAGATCACACCGGAGCACACAAGTTTGGCTTCGAGTCACACTCAACGGGCTGGGAGGGTTCCATATTGGGAAGTAAGTGGGGCAAATTCTGGGGGCGCCCAGGCTGGCCGACATTTGTCTCGCGGACGGCGATATGACGACGCTCCGTCTGCCCGTCAGGGACTCTGACGACGATAGCCGTTGGTAATGCCCGTCGGGTTACATTCGGCGGTTGCGAGCAAGAGCGATGCCGGTGCTGCGGCCAGCGGCGGTGCAGTCGGCCGCGTGGCGCGGCTGCGCTTTCGATCCGGATCAAAGGGCTGAGCGAACATATTTCCCTGGACTGCGCGCATTTTCTGGACAGTTTGCGCGCGGAGGGGTCATGGTCGATTCGCTTCACACCCAGGCTCGGCTGATCGAGGAACTGCGGGCGACGAACGCCGCGCAGGAGAAGACGATCCTTGAGCTGCGCGCCGGGAACGAGCGTCTCAGGGAGACGATCGGGGTGCTCAACGAGACGGTCGAGACCCTCAACAGGACGATCGAGACGCTCAAGGCTGAGATCCGCCAGCTCAAGAAGCTGCCCGGCAAGCCGGATATCAAGCCGGGCTCGGGCAAGGGTGATGGCAAGGGCTCGGGCGGCAAGGGCCTGGAGGGAGGCCGGGGCTCTTCCGGCACGCGGAAGAAGCGGCGGGGTCCCAAGCAGGGCCGCAAGAACGCGAAGCGCGTGGTCGTCTCCGTGCAGGACGCGCCCGAGGGCTCGGTCCACAAAGACTATCAGGACTATCACGCCCAACTGCTGGAACTCGAAGTCCAGAATGTCATCTTCATGCGCGAGCGCGTGGTGACGCCGGGCGGGCGCATCATCGTCGCACCGCTGCCGGACGGCGTGATCGGCGGCTTCAACCTCGAGCTGCATCGCTTCGTGCTGATGCTCTATCACCAGGGCCAGAGTACGATCCCGCGCATCGTCGGCCTGCTCGATGCGATCGGCCTCGACATCTCGGAGCGTCAGGTGCGGCGCATCCTGAGCGGGAACAGGGAGCCGTTCATCGGCGAGGCGGCTGAGGTCCTGAAGGCGGGTCTTGAAGGGGCTGCCTGGATCTCGGTCGACGACACCGGCGCGCGCCATCAGGGGCGCAATGGCTATTGCACCTCGATCGGCAACGATCGTTTCGGCTGGTTCGGAACGGCGGCGTCGAAGAGCCGGTTCGCCTTCCTCGACCTCATGTGCGGCGCCCTCGATCAGTACGTGCTGAACGATGAAGCGTTCCGGTACATGGAGAGCCACGGCATGCCGCGCTGGGCGCTTGACGAGTTGAGACGGCATGCCGGAGGCCGTTTCGACGGGCCGCAGCTGTGGTCGGCGTTCCTCGACAGGCTCGGGATCGGCACCGCCAAGGCCCGCCTCGTCGCCACCGAGGGCGCCCGGCTCGGCTGTCTGTTCGCGCACGGCCTGCTGCGCCAGGACACTGCCATCCTGAGCGACGACGCCGGCCAGTTCGACCTCGGCCTGCACCAGTTCCTGTGCTGGATCCATGCCGAGAGGCTCTACCGCACGTTGCCGGTCTGGAGCGACGCCAGCCAGCAGGCCGTCGATGAGGTGCGCTGCGGCATCTGGCGGACCTACCGCCTGCTTCGTGCCTATTGCCGCCGGCCGAGCGCCCGGCGGCGCACCGTGGTCAAGCGCAGCTTCGCGCGCACCTTCCGGGCCGGCACCGGCTATCGCCTGCTCGACGAGCAGATCGGGCGCACCCTCGCCAACCGCGACAAGCTGCTCGCCGTGCTCGACCGTCCCGACGTGCCGGCCCACACCAACGCTACCGAGAACGACCTTCGCGGCTGTGTCGTCCGCCGCAAGATCTCGGGCGGGACCCGCTCGGATACCGGCCGTGCCTGCCGCGACGCATTCCACACCCACATGAAGACCTGTGCCCGCCACGGCATCTCCTTTTGGAACTACCTCGGCGATCGCCTCGGCATCCCTGGCGCCGACGATGTCCCCTGGCTTCCGGACCTCGCCCGGCAGCAACCGACGACAGGAGCGTTGCCCGCTGGCTAGCTCATGCGCTCCCAAGGCCGCACAATCTGCCGCCCCGATGGGTCGCAGCACCGGTCGCCGGAACGAAAATCACGCCGTTAGGCCCCAGAATTTGCCCCTCTTACATTGGGAATCCCAGCTCAATAGTTTCTCTTGATCTTTTCCTGAGAACCGCTTATGCACTTGGTTCCAGCTCGATCAACATGCTAAGTGTAAGTCGCCGAGGGAAGCCAGCGGGTGCCAACATCTGGCGGCAAACTCCCACAACCGGAGCCACGTGCATAAGCGGTTCCTGAGAAAACAAACCGGAGCAACAGAATGACGAGCCATCTTATTGTCCACGACGATAATTATCCGTGGCCGTTCGAACGGATCAAATTCGATCCGTCCAATCCGGGAGAAGTACTTAGCGAAACCTTCCAGTGGGTAACATGTGCCCCTGAGGACGAAGAAGAACAACGCTGTTATATAAGGTATGTTGTGCGCTCCAAATGGCTCATAGCCGAATCGAAGCTGCGTATAGAGTACCGTGCCGAGGACCAAACACACCTGCCTGAAGGCTGTCCTCCAGCGGAGGATGTCGAGTTTTGGAATTGGGGAGTCCATATTCTTACCATCGAATCTGGCAAGAATTGCGGTCCTTCCACTTGGCAACATGTTTTATGTCCGGAACCCGATCATGGACCCGGATGGAGATTGGAGGCAACATCTGGCGGTCCAACGAACCGTCAAAGGGGCACAATATTGGCAATACAGAGGGGAGAGCAAGGTCCATTCAGGCAGTCGCTAATCGTAATGGACGGATGTTGTGCCCTGACCCGCGAGATTTGCGAAGAATCGTTGGACGCGGCTCACATAATTCCTGCCCACCAAGGAGGTCCCGAGTATCCTGAAAATGGAATGCTGCTTCGTGCGGACATTCATCGGCTTTTCGATGCAGGAAAGTTTCAGATTTGCCCGGAAACCGGCACAGTTCTGGTAGATTCGAACTGCGATTATTCCTCGTTCACTCTGCAAGAGGCACAAATTCCCGACGCCGTGCTGGAGCGGATACGGATGGCACTTCAGAATCGGGGTGGATTGCCTGCGCCATGAGCGTCTTGGTCACTACTACGCAATCTTCAATGGCCAACCTGTTGGAGTTTTCGCCATTAATGAACACGGAACTATTGTTCTTCGTCACAGTCAACGAAGGGCGGACCGATCGGAGGCGCGGAGGCGAAACATCCGCTGCCAGAACGGCCTCGACAGGTCGTCCAGGCGGCGCTCGATTGCCGCTAGCTGCTCGTCGATCCGAGGGGCCGGCAACCTCGCGTCGCCGGTCAGTTCCGCCGTGGCAGCGCGGTGCAGCGCTTCATTCGTCCAGGCGCCAATCGTTGTTCCCGCCCGACGCGCGGCCGCTCTGACTGCCGCTCGGGTCTCGGGCGTCACGCCCTTGACCTGCCACGCAGTTTGAGCATTACCGCTGTGAGCCTTGGTGACCGTGGGTTTTGCCATGTTCAGCACTACCGAAACCAGCCAAAAGTAGTGCCTCTAGCGCTGCTTGTGAAGAGGCAATGCCTCGAAATCCTCGACGATTCGTCGCCGGAGGCGGGCTCGTTCATCGACGATCCGCTCGGTCAGATTTTCGCGGCGGGCCTTGCGGCCGACCCGCGGCTGGTCCAGCTCGGTCGCCGCAGCGTCCAGCTCGTCCTGCGCCTTTCGCCAGGTGAACAACCTGATCCCCACCACGCGGCGGCCATGCTTGATCGGCTCCCAGGCGACCCCGAGCCCGGTCAGGTGGGTGACCTCCGCGACGGCCGGTTCAAGGACATATCGCTTGAAATCCTGCCAACGGCGCAGACTGGGCGCCGAGGCGCCCAGTCGTTCGCGCAGATCGTCGAGCCCCCACTCGTGCGAGACGCGTTCCCTGCCGGCGTGGAGCGCGCAAATCTGGTACAGCCAGGGCGAGTACTTGCATTCCATCGCCAGCACCGCCCTGGCGCTGATCGCGGCCCAGTGATGCGAGCGCTTCACGACGGCCCGGAACGTCTTCGAGAACTCCCACAGCAGCTCCCCGGCATACCCTTCGGCCGGCCGCTCCACATGTGCCAGGATCGGTCCTGACACTCGCCCCCGCCCGCGGGCCGTCTCGACCGTGAGCGAGACCCTGGTGCCGTGCAGCTCATCCACGGCGTCCTCGATGCTCTCGAGGTCCCTGTGCGACCAGTTCAGGCTCTCGAGCGTGGTGCGGTGCTCGCGGTCCTGGACGACATCGCCGCCGGCGCGCTCCAGGAGCTGGACGAAGAGCTTGGAAGCGAGCAGAGATAGGCTGCCGCCCTTCGGGAAGCGAATGTCGGCCACCTCGCCGGCGACGATGACCTCGCGGCCCTTCTCAGCCGCCGCAGCGATCACCTCAAGCGTCGAGGTTCGCTTTTCCCGCGATTTGTCCCTGCTGGACATACGGGGAGAACATACAGGAAGCCCCCCCCGCTGTCTCTCCCTTCACCCCGCAATCTCTCCCCTGAACCCCGCAATCTCTCCCTTTAATCCCGCAATCTCTCCCCTGAACCCCGCAATCTCTCCCTTTTAGCCCCGCAACCGACTGATTTCGCGCACGAATTTCGCCCTGAATCTTGAATCTTAACGAATCAGAATCTTTAAGCGCCAGCTCCCCTCGGCAGCACCAAATTGCATCGGCCTACCGGCCGACCGGTCTGTGCCCGCCGCGCTCAACCGCGCGGCGGAAGCGCCCTACCGGGCGCATCTGCGGTGTCGGCCTGGCGGCCGACGAGTTGTCCTGAACGACGGCCTAGCGGCCGTCGAAAAACTGGCTCGGCAGGGAAGCGGGCAGGATGCCCCACCGTGCGCCCCTGGAGCCTCACAGAGCGCCGATAGGGACCGGGAAGGGAAAAAGGGACGGGCCCGGCAGGACGCGCCCTGGGCGCTCCTTCCCGGCCATGCGCCGCGTGCATGGAGATCCGCCCCACGTCCTCGCGATCGGGCGCGATCGGATCCAGCTCCGGGCATCGAGGCCCAGCCAGGCCGCCCCCGGTCATGCCTCAGACGCGGGGCTACGGCCTGCCGGAACGCCCCCACGAGGCCCGGAGATCGCCGCCAGGGCGCACGCCGGCACCGAGGCGACCCAAGGAGGCCCCGCCAGGAACAGCGCGGCCTTGCGGGCCGCGCTGTGGCGCCGGTGCTGCACCTGGTCAGTGACGCGCCTCCGCGACCAGGGCGCGCCGCACGATCGCCCGCACGGCCAGGAGCCGGTCCCCGTGATGCACGGCCGCCGTGGGCGGGTTCGCCATATCCATCGCCTCCGCGATCAGGTCTCCGATCGCCCAGGCTTGCTCCTGGCTGATCCGGAGCTCGAGCTCGCCCGGCCGCACCACCAGGCCATGCCGCTTCGCGATCCGCCTGACAGCCGTTGCCGACCACGCACCCCCGCGCGGCGCCGGCACGCCGTCCAGGTCGAGAACCTCCGCGACCGTTTTCCAGCCGCACCCCTCCGCGCGCAGCTCCCGGATACGCGGGACCACGAGCTCATCGTGCTCGGCCTGCCGCTTCGCCACCGCGCGATCGGCCGCTTTCCTCGCGTGATCCGCCCAGCCGTCTCGACGTCCTGGCATCGCCGACTCTCCGGTTACTAGATTTGTCTATGAGGACAATCTTAGTAGATCGACCAGAGGGGTCAACCCCTCCCGGCCATGTGCCGGGCACATGCTGCTGAGCGCCCCCAGGGCCTCGCAGAGCGCCGCTACGGCCGGGAGCGGAAGGGAGGAAGGGACCTCTACCCCCGTGCGCGCTCCTGGAGGCCTTCGCGGCCGAGGGACAGCGCCCAGGCCTGCGCGCGACCCGCGGGAGCGCGCCGCGCCCGAGCAACCACACCAGCAACAACACCCCCTCCCCTCATCGATCTCGTTCTCACCTCGTCCTCGATCCTCTCCGCCTCCCCCCATCGCTCCCGTTCTCACCCTCGCCTCGATCTTTTCGCCCTCACATCCCAGCCCAAAGCATCCCCTCCCTCGCTCAGTTCCCGCCTCTCCCCAATTCTCACCCTCTCCCTCATCCAATTCTCACCCTCTCCCTCATCCACTTTCCTCCCCTCAAATTCCCCTTTTTTCACTCCCACCACCGTCACACCCATGCACCCCTGGTGCGGGCCGAGTCGCGAGGCCTCGAAAACCGCAGAAATCCGGGCGTTCTGGAGCGGCACGACACATGCCGGCCGAGCCGAGAAAACAGACACGGCGGCGGCGTTGCATTATGTTGGTCACGGGGAGCGCGAACGGGTCAGATGCGACGCAAAACCAGGGCCAAGAAGCGGGCGCGGGCGCAGCGCCAGGCGCTCATCGAGGCGCGCCGCCGCAGAGCGCAGACGGCCGCGGCACGGGCGGCCCACAGCGCGCGCACCAATCCGGCGATCCGCGCGCACGACGCGCTCGTGCTGCCGACGATCGTGCGCTTGCGGGGCGACGGCTTGAGCTGGGCGCGGATCGCCCAGGAGCTCGACAGCCTGTTCGATCCCCCCGGCCAGCGCGGCGGCTACCAGCTAGGCTCGTGGCACGCCAGCGCGGTGTTTCGAATCGCGCGGCGGCATCGAGCGGCGCTGCGCGACGCGGAGATCACCGTCGACGAAGGGCGGACCGGAGTGCCCCAGCCCACGTAGTCCTTTCCGTTTTTAGGCACCGCGAGCCTCCGTTCTAGCCACCGGCGGCTCGCTTCGGAGCAACCAGAGGTGGGGCGGTTGTTCCGGCACCGGCGGCGACGCTGTCAAAGCCGCCACCAACACTGAGGGCCGCAGCTCACCATGGGCTGCGGCCCTCACGTCACTTCATCCTGTTCACCTCAAGGCGGCGCTAACGCTTTGCCCCTACCGCACTCGTCGACGATAAAGCACCCATGATTGAAGCTGCCCTGGCGGTTAAACGGAGTTTGGTTGCAGGATGACGTGTGGCAGCATAGTGTTACATGTAACGTTGACGTGTCGTTGCATGTAACCTGTTTGGAGCAGGACGACGATGGCAACATCGGTGAACCAACGAGTCTGGAAGCATCGCCTGGCGCTTCGAAAAGCCGGGCTTCGCCCCGTGCAGATTTGGGTGCCGGACACCCGAAAGCCGGGCTTCTCGGAGGAATGCGGGCGCCAGGGCCAGGTCGCAGCGGAAGCCGACCTGGCCGATCCGGATCTGCTCGAGGTCATGGACACCGCCCTGGCGGATGCCGACGAGTGGACGACGTAAGGCGCGGCGATCTCGTAACCGTCGCGGTCGCCGGCGACTTCGGCAAGCCGCGGCCTGCGCTGGTCATCCAGTCCGATCAGTTCGACACCACGGCGACGGTCACGGTGCTGCTCGTGTCGAGCACGCTGGTGGAAGCACCACTGATCCGTCTGACCGTGGAGCCGTCCGCGAGTAACGGTCTCCGCGAGCGGTCCCAGGTCATGGTGGACAAGGCGATGACGGTGAAGCGGGCCAAGCTGGGGTCGTGCCTCGGCCGCCTCGATGACGCCGCCCTGGTCGCCGTCAACCGGGCCTTGGCGCTGTTCCTCGGCTTCGCCTAGGCCAGACGCAGCACAGGCGGTCTCGTAACGCTCGTAGAGGGTAAGGGCCGGACCGAACGCCTTGGCCCTGTCCTACAGGTATTTTGCGACGGCGCCGCGTTCGGCTTTCGCGCCGGCGCTGTAGTGGGCGACCATGCGGGCGCTCTTCCAGCCGCCGGAGAGCATGACTTCGGTCGTCGACGCGCCGCGCGCGGTCAGCTCGGAGGCGTGGCCGACGCGGCCGGAATGGGCGGTCACCCCCTCGATGCCGGCGGCACGGGCTGCAGCGGCGAAGCGGCGGCCGATGGACTGGCCGTTGAGGCCGCCGAACACCCTGGCCCGGGGATCGGCGTCGACGGGCCGGATCGCGGCCAGCGCGTCTGCGGCCCCGTTCTTGACCAGGCGGATATCGGTTTCGTTGCCGGCCTGGTCGGTCTTGGAGCGGCGGACCCGGATCCGGAGCGCGCCCGGAATGTCGGCGGCGGGCTCGATATCGCGCCATTCGAGCGCAGAGGCTTCGGAGCGGCGCAGCGCGGCCTGGAACAGCACGCCGGCGATGGCGGCGTCCCTGTCCCTGCCCTCGCGCCGGGCGGTGGCGACGATCGCGGCCACGTCCTCGGCCCCGACCGGGCGGGCGCGCCCGCGTCCCCGTTCGGCGTGGTCGCGCTTCACGATGCGCAGCGCATCGGCGGTCATGGCGCCGCGCGGGTTGGGCCAGTCGGCGACTCTGGCAAGGAAGGCGGCGGCTGCGGCGGCCTGGGCGATCGAGGCCGGCGCCAGGCCGTCGGCAGCGAGGCGGAAGACGTGCTCGGCCAGGGTGGCGTCCGAGAGCGGCCGACCGGCGAGCGTCGCGTCCAGGCGCTCGAGGGCGGCCCGGTAGGCGCGCCGTGTCGCGGGCGCGCGGGCCTCCAGGGCGAGCGCGGCGGCGCGCGCGCGCTCGGCCGGGAGCCTGGCCACGGCGGGCAGCGCGCCCAGCTCGTCCCGGTCTCGGGCCGCTGCGGTCATGGCGTTGCCTCCGTGGCACAATCAACGATAACTGCAATTAGCGGTGATCGCGCCAGAGACGTCAAATCCGCCCGCCATACGGTATCCTCAAGGTCGATCCCCCATGACGATTCCCTATCGCAGACCGGAAGGCGGACCAATAGAGGCTGCTGTTTACCGGTCCGGACGAGGCAGCCGCGGCGCGCGAGATTTCTCGCCTCACAAGACGGAGAACAACCACGCGCTTCACCGTTCTATCAGGAGATACGGGTCCGCGATGCACTCGCGACGCTTCTTGAAAACCTCATCGCGGCGGCTACGAGGATGTCAACGACGCCGACCGGCTCGGCCGTGATCCCGCGGCGATGCGCGGGATCGTCGACGACAAGGCGGTCGAGCGCGGCGGGGCATCGACCAGCCAGATGGGGCGGTTCGAGACCGAGCTGCTGGCGAACAACGAGAACCTCGCGGCCCTTGCGGACCTGTCGGGGAAGTGGGCGTGGAGGCCGTCATCCGCGATGTCTCGGCGTTCAACCCTGGCATCTACTTCATGTTGATGGGCACCAACCATGTGGTGATCTGCTGCGACGGCGAGATCGTCCACGACCCATCACCACACAACAGCGGCATCATAGGGCCGAGCAACAACGGTAACTTCTTCGTGGAGTTTCTGGTGCCGCTATGTCACATGAAACCCAAGAAATAGAGGGAGGATGACATGACCAAGACGCGGAGTGTCTATGCTGCACTGATCCTGTTCGTCGTCGTGCTGTTCGTGACCAACGTGGTGTATGCGCGAGACAAGCCACCGGCCCCGAACACCGGCGTCTTCGTGTCCGAGATCGACAACGACTGGGTCGAACTGTCCATACTCCCCGGCGAGGATGGGTATTGGCTGGTCGAACAGGCGGACGAACTGCTGAACAGGGTCTACACCAACGAACAGTACAGCAGCGAGGTCATGAATACAGCCGCGTTTGCGTGCGACCTCTACAACCGGGAAGCCGTCTACCTATCGGTCGAGTTTGAGGAGAAGCGCAAAGGAATTACATTCGTGCTTCGGATGCGCTTCCTGTTCGCGTGCGCCATGCCATGAAGGAGATACTGCCCGAGAAACAGCCACCCCACCGCGTAGACGAGCACCACGTCCGCAATGTCTACGGTGCAATGAAGATCAGCGCCGAACCCGCATTCATGAGAAAGGTACGTGACATGATCATCGACAGGAAGATCACACCGGAGCACACAAGTTTGGCTTCGAGTCACACTCAACGGGCTGGGAGGGTTCCATATTGGGAAGTAAGTGGGGCAAATTCTGGGGGCGCCCAGGCTGGCCGACATTTGTCTCGCGGACGGCGATATGACGACGCTCCGTCTGCCCGTCAGGGACTCTGACGACGATAGCCGTTGGTAATGCCCGTCGGGTTACATTCGGCGGTTGCGAGCAAGAGCGATGCCGGTGCTGCGGCCAGCGGCGGTGCAGTCGGCCGCGTGGCGCGGCTGCGCTTTCGATCCGGATCAAAGGGCTGAGCGAACATATTTCCCTGGACTGCGCGCATTTTCTGGACAGTTTGCGCGCGGAGGGGTCATGGTCGATTCGCTTCACACCCAGGCTCGGCTGATCGAGGAACTGCGGGCGACGAACGCCGCGCAGGAGAAGACGATCCTTGAGCTGCGCGCCGGGAACGAGCGTCTCAGGGAGACGATCGGGGTGCTCAACGAGACGGTCGAGACCCTCAACAGGACGATCGAGACGCTCAAGGCTGAGATCCGCCAGCTCAAGAAGCTGCCCGGCAAGCCGGATATCAAGCCGGGCTCGGGCAAGGGTGATGGCAAGGGCTCGGGCGGCAAGGGCCTGGAGGGAGGCCGGGGCTCTTCCGGCACGCGGAAGAAGCGGCGGGGTCCCAAGCAGGGCCGCAAGAACGCGAAGCGCGTGGTCGTCTCCGTGCAGGACGCGCCCGAGGGCTCGGTCCACAAAGACTATCAGGACTATCACGCCCAACTGCTGGAACTCGAAGTCCAGAATGTCATCTTCATGCGCGAGCGCGTGGTGACGCCGGGCGGGCGCATCATCGTCGCACCGCTGCCGGACGGCGTGATCGGCGGCTTCAACCTCGAGCTGCATCGCTTCGTGCTGATGCTCTATCACCAGGGCCAGAGTACGATCCCGCGCATCGTCGGCCTGCTCGATGCGATCGGCCTCGACATCTCGGAGCGTCAGGTGCGGCGCATCCTGAGCGGGAACAGGGAGCCGTTCATCGGCGAGGCGGCTGAGGTCCTGAAGGCGGGTCTTGAAGGGGCTGCCTGGATCTCGGTCGACGACACCGGCGCGCGCCATCAGGGGCGCAATGGCTATTGCACCTCGATCGGCAACGATCGTTTCGGCTGGTTCGGAACGGCGGCGTCGAAGAGCCGGTTCGCCTTCCTCGACCTCATGTGCGGCGCCCTCGATCAGTACGTGCTGAACGATGAAGCGTTCCGGTACATGGAGAGCCACGGCATGCCGCGCTGGGCGCTTGACGAGTTGAGACGGCATGCCGGAGGCCGTTTCGACGGGCCGCAGCTGTGGTCGGCGTTCCTCGACAGGCTCGGGATCGGCACCGCCAAGGCCCGCCTCGTCGCCACCGAGGGCGCCCGGCTCGGCTGTCTGTTCGCGCACGGCCTGCTGCGCCAGGACACTGCCATCCTGAGCGACGACGCCGGCCAGTTCGACCTCGGCCTGCACCAGTTCCTGTGCTGGATCCATGCCGAGAGGCTCTACCGCACGTTGCCGGTCTGGAGCGACGCCAGCCAGCAGGCCGTCGATGAGGTGCGCTGCGGCATCTGGCGGACCTACCGCCGCTTCGCCTATGCCGCCGGCCGAGCGCCCGGCGGCGCACCGTGGTCAAGCGCACCCGCATTCATGAGAAAGGTACGTGACATGATCATCGACAGGAAGATCACACCGGAGCACACAAGTTTGGCTTCGAGTCACACTCAACGGGCTGGGAGGGTCGCCGGAACGAAAATCCATATTGGGAATCCCAGCTCAATAGTTTCTCTTGATCTTTTCCTGAGAACCGCTTATGCACTTGGTTCCAGCTCGATCAACATGCTAAGTGTAAGTCGCCGAGGGAAGCCAGCGGGTGCCAACATCTGGCGGCAAACTCCCACAACCGGAGCCACGTGCATAAGCGGTTCCTGAGAAAACAAACCGGAGCAACAGAATGACGAGCCATCTTATTGTCCACGACGATAATTATCCGTGGCCGTTCGAACGGATCAAATTCGATCCGTCCAATCCGGGAGAAGTACTTAGCGAAACCTTCCAGTGGGTAACATGTGCCCCTGAGGACGAAGAAGAACAACGCTGTTATATAAGGTATGTTGTGCGCTCCAAATGGCTCATAGCCGAATCGAAGCTGCGTATAGAGTACCGTGCCGAGGACCAAACACACCTGCCTGAAGGCTGTCCTCCAGCGGAGGATGTCGAGTTTTGGAATTGGGGAGTCCATATTCTTACCATCGAATCTGGCAAGAATTGCGGTCCTTCCACTTGGCAACATGTTTTATGTCCGGAACCCGATCATGGACCCGGATGGAGATTGGAGGCAACATCTGGCGGTCCAACGAACCGTCAAAGGGGCACAATATTGGCAATACAGAGGGGAGAGCAAGGTCCATTCAGGCAGTCGCTAATCGTAATGGACGGATGTTGTGCCCTGACCCGCGAGATTTGCGAAGAATCGTTGGACGCGGCTCACATAATTCCTGCCCACCAAGGAGGTCCCGAGTATCCTGAAAATGGAATGCTGCTTCGTGCGGACATTCATCGGCTTTTCGATGCAGGAAAGTTTCAGATTTGCCCGGAAACCGGCACAGTTCTGGTAGATTCGAACTGCGATTATTCCTCGTTCACTCTGCAAGAGGCACAAATTCCCGACGCCGTGCTGGAGCGGATACGGATGGCACTTCAGAATCGGGGTGGATTGCCTGCGCCATGAGCGTCTTGGTCACTACTACGCAATCTTCAATGGCCAACCTGTTGGAGTTTTCGCCATTAATGAACACGGAACTATTGTTCTTCGTCACAGTCAACGAAGGGCGGACCGATCGGAGGCGCGGAGGCGAAACATCCGCTGCCAGAACGGCCTCGACAGGTCGTCCAGGCGGCGCTCGATTGCCGCTAGCTGCTCGTCGATCCGAGGGGCCGGCAACCTCGCGTCGCCGGTCAGTTCCGCCGTGGCAGCGCGGTGCAGCGCTTCATTCGTCCAGGCGCCAATCGTTGTTCCCGCCCGACGCGCGGCCGCTCTGACTGCCGCTCGGGTCTCGGGCGTCACGCCCTTGACCTGCCACGCAGTTTGAGCATTACCGCTGTGAGCCTTGGTGACCGTGGGTTTTGCCATGTTCAGCACTACCGAAACCAGCCAAAAGTAGTGCCTCTAGCGCTGCTTGTGAAGAGGCAATGCCTCGAAATCCTCGACGATTCGTCGCCGGAGGCGGGCTCGTTCATCGACGATCCGCTCGGTCAGATTTTCGCGGCGGGCCTTGCGGCCGACCCGCGGCTGGTCCAGCTCGGTCGCCGCAGCGTCCAGCTCGTCCTGCGCCTTTCGCCAGGTGAACAACCTGATCCCCACCACGCGGCGGCCATGCTTGATCGGCTCCCAGGCGACCCCGAGCCCGGTCAGGTGGGTGACCTCCGCGACGGCCGGTTCAAGGACATATCGCTTGAAATCCTGCCAACGGCGCAGACTGGGCGCCGAGGCGCCCAGTCGTTCGCGCAGATCGTCGAGCCCCCACTCGTGCGAGACGCGTTCCCTGCCGGCGTGGAGCGCGCAAATCTGGTACAGCCAGGGCGAGTACTTGCATTCCATCGCCAGCACCGCCCTGGCGCTGATCGCGGCCCAGTGACACTCGCCCCCGCCCGCGGGCCGTCTCGACCGTGAGCGAGACCCTGGTGCCGTGCAGCTCATCCACGGCGTCCTCGATGCTCTCGAGGTCCCTGTGCGACCAGTTCAGGCTCTCGAGCGT
>CBDHFB010000013.1:0-13907 GCA_965262385.1 Dehalococcoidia bacterium
AAGCACCTCCATAACATACTCGGTGGAGCTGACAAGCTTTCCTTCCAGCGATTTTACTTTTACACCAACGTCGAGTAATTCGGACGTTACGCTGACATTAGACCCAGCGGGTTTCACAACCAGAACCAAGACCGTTATCGTTACCGTTACCGTTGCGGATGACAACGTGGCCAAGGGCGAGCGCGTTGTAACCATCACGAACGCACTTGATGATTGCACAGAATGTGGTTACGAAGGCAGCAAGGCAGATGATGTAACGGTTACGGTAAAGGACAACGACGTCGCCACGGTTGATGTGCCTTCAAGTATAACGGTGAGAGAAGGCGCCACGAGATCCTATTCTGTCAAGCCCAACTCGAACTCATGTCCCCAAGGCAGTAATGTAGATGTAAAGGTGAAGGTGTCTGACAGAGACACCGTTCTCATTGTTACGGACACGGACACGGACCCGGTTACCACGGTTGAAGAACATACACTGACGTTCAGCAATTGCTCATCACAGAGGGTTACCATCAGAGGCGAGGAAGACACTGTGGCTAATACCGGGCGCAGCCGATCAGCGATCATCGAAAACAGTGTCGCCGGAGGTGTCGTCTCACGTGTAACAGTGAAGGTAAACGACAACGAGCCCCATCAGGGGATCGAGTTTGTCAGATCGGTTGCTGACCCAACAGTAATAAGTTCCCTTGGCGATAGCGGGTCTTACGCGGTAGTGCTGAAAAGTGAGCCAGATGCCGATAGAGTAGAAGTGGATTTAGTGAGCGACAACCCCGGTGTTACTGTAGATCCACCTTTGGTGATTTTCGCACTAAGTGGTGATGATTGGAAACTCCCGAAATCGGTTAACGTAGGGGTTGCACAAGATCCCGAAGAACTTGGGAAACCAAGCGGCAGCATAAGAGCAGTTATTACACACACCCCGAATGGTGGAGGTGTAGCTGCGCGAGACTTACGGGTTACGGTAACCAAGGATGGCGACAATGTGGAGCTGGTGGGCATCCTTGACGGAGAACCGGATGAGATAGAGGAAGACGCCTCCACTGAACGCGATATAATGCTGTCCGTTCCACCGACGATTGGCGAGACTGTGACCGTAAACGTGAGCAGCGATAATAGGATTGTTAAGGTAAGCCCTGCATCATTGAGGTTCACTCTAGCAAACTGGGACGAACCGCAGACGGTCACCGTTACAGGCGTGCCTGATTTAAGGCGCGGCCCTGGCGCGGCACCACGTAAGGCGACGGTCCGATTCTCCCCAAGTGGTGGAGGTTACGGGAACGCTCACGCAAAGAGCATGGTAGTGACGGTAACCAGGAGCCAGGACCAAATTCTGTTTGTTTCGACACAATCGGTAGAGGTGGCCGAAGGGCAGACGGCCAGGGTCGAGGTAGGGCTGAATACCCAGCCCACGGGCGACGTGACCGTGACCATGGTAAGTTCCGATCCGAGCGCCGCAACGGTAAGCCCGGATACGCTGACGTTCACGAGCAGTAATTCGGACAGGTTGCAGGCGGTCACCGTAGCTGGCGTAGACGATGACAAAGTGAACGTCAACGGCAGGCGGTTACCCACCATCACGTTCCGCTCTAGTGGTGCCGACTACCAAGGGAAATCGGCAGACGTGCAGGTAACAGTAACGGACGACGACGCCGATGTGACGGTTTCTCCAACCTCGGTAACGACACCCGAGGCAGGCGGTAGGGCCACCTACACGATGAAGCTGGACGGCCAGCCAACGGGCAACGTGACCGTGACCGTGACGAGCGATTCGAGCGCCGCTACGGCAAGTCCTGGGTCGCTGACGTTCACGCCTAGCAACTGGAGCACGACGCAAACGGTCACCGTCACTGGCGTCGATGACAGATCCCCCGCCGGCAACCGATCAGCGATCATTACGCACACAGCGAGTGGCGGCGGCTACGACGCTGTCGAGGTGCCGAGCGTGAGTGTGTCGGTGACCGACGACGACGGGATAACGGTTTCCCCGGCAGCGGTAACGGTCGACGAGGCGGGTGGTACGGCCACCTACACGGTACGACTGAAGACGCCGCCTGCGAGCAACGTCACCGTGACCGTGAACAGCAGTGATGAGAGAATCGCCAAGGTGAGTCTCACAACGCTGACGTTCACGCCCAGCAACTCGGGCACCGCGCAGACGGTTGCCGTCACCGGGGTGAATGATGACCTGGACAACGGTGCCAGCCGATCGGCGACCATCACGAACACGCCCAGCGGCGCCGGCTACAGCAGCAGAAACAGCTTCTCTGTGGCCGTGACGGTGAGGGACGACGAGGATGCCCCAACACTGGAGATCCGCGGCGGAGAAGCTGCTGAGGGCAACGCCGGCACGACGCGGCTGACGTTCACCGTGACCAAGAGCGGGGCCACCTACCAGGTAGTGACCGTCGCTTACGCGGATGCCGGCACGGGCACGGCGGCCGCCGGCACCGACTACACCGCCGTCGCCGGCTCTCTGACCTTCGAGCCGGCCGAAACGTCGAAGACCATCACCGTGATGGTGCAGGGAGACGACCTGTCCGAACCTGACGAGACGGTCGTGATCGCGCTGCGAAGTCCGTCGAACGCAACCATCGCCGAGGGCAAGGGCACGGCCACAGGCACCATCGTGGACGACGACGCATCCCGTCTTTCGATTGAGGCGGGCGCGGCAAGAGTTGATGAGGGCGAGACTCTGATCTTCACGGTTACCCTGGATCCACCTATCGACGACCAGCAAGTGACGGTGGAAGTGGATGCCGGAGGCACGGCGACCGCCGGCACCGACTACAAGGGTGTCCCGGAGATGCTGACCTTTGTAGCAGGCGATGCAGCGAAGACCATCACGGTAGCGGTGGAGGACGACACCGACTACGAGCTGAACGAGACGGTCGTGATCGCGCTGCGCAATCCGAGGCCGCCGGGGGACGTAGTGATCGACGAGGCCGGCGAAGCGATGGTCACCATCGTGGACAACGATCCCCAACCGATGCTGTCCATCAGTGGGACGAGCGTCGCCGAGGGTAACGATGGCACCACGAGCAAGCTGACATTCAAGGTGACCAAGAGCGGGGGAACCAGCATGGAGGCGACGGTCGCCTACGCGGATGCCGGCACGGGCACGGCGACCGCCGGCACCGACTACACCGCCGTCGCCGCGGGCACCCTGACCTTCGCGCCCAACGAAACGTCGAAAACCGTCACCGTCGTGGTGAAGGGAGACGACGAAACCGAGGGTGACGAGACGGTCGTGATCAGGCTGAGCAGCCCGTCGAAGGCAACCATTGCTGAAGACAAGGATACGGCGGCAGGCACCATCATCGACGATGACACCCTCCCGCGCGTGGCGAGCGACTGGCTGGCGCGCTTCGGGCGCACCGCGGCGAGCGATACCCTGGACGCAATCGCCCGGCGAATGAACGATGGGGTGGTCGCAGCAGCGCCGTCGCTCACCGTGGCCGGGCACCGGGCAACGTTCGCCCCGGAGCCAATCGCCCAGGCCGCGGCCGGAACTGCTGAGCCATGGGAGGAAAGCAGGTCCCGCGTCCTGACGCTCGAAGAGTTGGCCAACGGTAGCTCCGCAGAGATCAGTTTCGTAGATGGCCTGAACGTGTGGGGAGCCAGCGGTTACAACCAATTCGAGATGACGCCGCAGGGCTCCTACACGATGGACGGCAGCTTGATGTCCGCGATCCTGGGTGTCGACCACCAGGGCGACGGCTACGTGGCGGGGCTCGCGCTCGCGTACCATGGCGGTGCCGGAGATTTCAGTGGTATCGGCGAGACCGAGGGCAGCCTGGGGACCAACTTGTACAGCGTCCACCCCTACGTCCGCCTGACGTTCGGAGAGGCAATCCACGTCGGGGCCAGTTTCGGTATCGGCACGGGCGACCTGAGCATCATGGACAAGGACGAAGCCGCGCTGGTTGAGACCGGTGTCGGTATGCCGGTGCTGGCCGCAGTGGATGCGCGAATGGAACTGAGTCTGGCCGAAGCATGGATCCTGGCGCTGCAGGCCGACGGGCACCTCGTACAGATGGTGGCCGACGAACAGCTCCCGCGGTTCACGCGCGTGGAAACCAACACCCATCGTCTGCGCCTGGGAGTGGAAAACTCCTATGCGTTCCTGATAACGGACGGAGTGAGTTTGGCCCCCGTGCTGGAGACCGGGCTACGCTATGACGGCGGCGACGTCGGCGAGACCGGGCTCGGGTTCGACATCGGCGGCGGGCTGCGGCTCGACGCGACGGTAGTGGGCTTGATGGTGGACGCCCGCGGCCACGCCTCCCTGAGCAACTGGGGCGAGGGACAGGAGCAGGCGCCCCTGTTGCGCGACTGGGGCCTTGGAGGGGTAATCCGTTGGCGGCCGGCTGGCGGTGGGATAGGACCCGAGATAAGCCTCTCACCGTCATACGGCGGGACGCTCGGCGCTGCGGCCCCGAGCCTGAATGCAGAGATCGGCTACCGCATGGCAGCGTTCGGCGGGGTGTTCACCCCGTACAGCGCCGCCGAGTTCGGCAACGGTCACCAGAGCTACCGTGCCGGCGCACACTTCGAGATCGGCCAGGGAATCGCGCTGAGTGCCGAGGGGACACACCGCCAGTCGGCGATCGGAGCTGGAGAGCAGTTCCTCACGCTGGAGATGCGATTGCGCCAGTGAACCACCTTGGGCGCCGACCCGTGTGGGGGTCTGAAGCAGCCTTTTTGAGAATCCGGTCATGCCCGGCTTGTCAAAGGTAGTAAGGGACTGCTAATATCTGGCTACCTCCAGATCCTCAAAGGCTAATCTGGCTGGCGGGGTTTCGGGTGCCGGCGGGGCTTAATTCACCCCGCCGGCGTTCCGATGCTTGAGGTACAGGAGGGCTCTAAGAGAATGCCGCAGCATCGCGTGACCCTCACCGATAAGCACTACGATTTGGTACGTAGATTCATGGTGGTTCGCAAGTTACCGAACGCGCGAGCTGCTACGGAGCGGATGATTGAGCTCGCCGCCAGTGAGGCGGCGGGGAAGGGAATAGAGGGACTGCACAACGGAGGGGACAACAGCGATGAGGCTGATGAGCGCGTTGATAGGCTCGTATCGGGCTCGCGGGCATAGCCAGGGGCTAGGCCATGACCAAGGATACAGCCCTGTAAATGGGCGATCTGGAGGAAACATGAATCGTGCGATTGGGCGCTGGCTGAAGGCCGGCGCTTTGATGTTCGTCGCGGTATTGGTGATCGCGGCGTGTGAGGGGGCGGCCGGTGTTGCGGGTGCCAAGGGTGACAAGGGTGACTCCGGTACCCCTGGAACGGACGGTACCCCTGGAACGGACGGTACCTCTGGAACGGACGGTACCCCTGGAGCGCCTGGCGAGCAGGGTCCGCCTGGCGAGCAGGGTCCGCCTGGCGAGCAGGGTCCGCCTAGCGAGCTGCCTGGCGAGGAGTACTTCGCGCCATACATAAAGGGCGCTGTTCCTCCGACCGTGTTTAACGACGTCGCCGGCAAGGCCAACATGGAATCCATGACTCGCGATCTCTCCATGTATTTTGCGGGCCATGGCCTCACCTACGCGGCTGAATCAAGTGGTATGGTAACCGCAATTGTCACCGACCAGATGTTGAGTGTAAGCATCGACAAGATGATTTCCTATACAGACGGAAAGGTGGCCATTACGGCGACGGACAGCAGGGGATCTGTGCAAAAGCAAGACGTAGTCGTTCGCCGCAATCGAGCGCCTGTAGCTGGCATGGCGGAGGGCGTTGCAACTACTACGGGCGTCGCTGATACCCCCATATGGGTGGGTACCCAAGTGGGCAAGAATACCCGGGATGTGATGTTAACTATCGGGAACCAGGCTTGTGCAACGGTCGCTTCCGGTGAAGACACGGCGTGCCACTTTGGCGACGACGAAGATGTGACATTTGAAGTCGGCATTTCTGGCAACGAATCAACCTACGTGTCTGGTATGAGCAAGAACAAGAACACCGTAACCATCACGGGCATCAAATCGACTCAGACCGGCGATAGTTTCGGGGCCAGTGACTTTACTGTTTTGGTGCTTGACGTGAAAGCCATGGATTCCGGCGACTTACCCTCTGCGTATAAGGAAGGGCTTATCAACGTGAGGGTTAATGAAGGCCCGATGCCGAAGAAGGATACATTCCTGCCGGCACAGGCCTTGGACTACGCGGAAACTGGGGCGATGATTATGACCGATGTTGCCAAGAGTGTTTTTGTGGACCCGGATGCCGCCGCGGTGCTCACTGCTCACACTATCATGATGGCATCGGACGACCTGAGGGTCGTTAGTGTCGCGGCGAATGAAGGCGGAACGGAGTGGATTCTATCACCTATAGGTCCGGGCACAGCAACCATTACGGTTACTCTCACAGAACCCTCTGACACGAATTCTCCCCACGAGGGCCTGGGCCAGACTGCGACGCAGACGT
Source organism: Dehalococcoidia bacterium (assembly GCA_965262385.1). Classification (GTDB taxonomy): domain Bacteria; phylum Chloroflexota; class Dehalococcoidia; order Lucifugimonadales; family CATOSD01; genus CATOSD01. The sequence goes on from CBDHFB010000013.1 coordinate 6,430, forward strand.
TCACCGTGTTGGTGAGGGATAACATCTTGTAGTTCACCGTCTACCACCCCCCTTTACGAAGAGCCGCCGCTTGGCGGCTCTAGACGGAGACGCACGGGCTGCTATTTCCACCATGGAGGTAGCGGCCCGTTGTCTTCGGTTGTCGCCCCTCCCTCCGATGTCACGGCCGTGGAAGGCTTGGGACAATGGGTGGAGCATAGCTTCGAGGTGGAGGTCAGACCTCCATCGTAGACTCTTCGGGGAATTCCGCAGACAAGGACCCGCCGGGGGTTGTACGCCCCCGTTTTAGACGGCCCGCGGGCTGCCCATTGGGACACACAAAAAACACGCCGGGGCTGTAATGATCGTGCGCCACGGCGACGACCTCGTTGACGAACCCTTACGCCTTGATGCCGGTGAGAGCGATACCCTCGATGAAGTAACGCTGAGCGAACAGGAACAGGAACAGGAACAGGAACAGGAACAGGACCGGCGCGATGACCACGGTGGCGGCTGCCATCAGCAGGTGCCACTGGGAGGTGTAGATCCCGGTGAACTCGGCCAGCCCCAGGGCCAGGGTAAACCGCCGTGAGTCGTTCCACTCGAACAGCGATGAAAAGATGCCGACGGTAATCAAGGCCGGGCGGCTCAGCGGCACGATCACGTGGCGCAGCACCTGCAGCGGGTCGGCGCCGTCGATGATGGCGGCTTCATCGAGCTCCCGCGGCAGGGTCAGGAAGAACTGGCGCAGGAGGAAGATGTAGAAGATGGAGCCGCCGAACCAGTAGGTGTTGATGAGGCCGAGCTCGGCCCACAGCAGGAAGGTGGGGGATCAGGGTAACGGCGTAGGGCAGCATCAGGGCGGACAGCAGGATCGCGAAACACCCAGTCGCGGCCGGGCCACTGCCGGCGGGAGAAGCCATACGCAGCGAGGGTGGCGGTGAGCAGGGTGCCGGCGACGGTGGGGACGAGAATGAACAGCGTGTTGAAGAAGTAACGTACGAACGGGATGGTGGTGAGCGCCTCGGGGTAGTTGTCCCAGCGCCAGGGGTCGGGGATCCATTCGGGAGGAAAGATGAAGATCTGGCTGAGCCCCATGAACGAGCTGCGCACCAGCCACAGCAGCGGCACGAGCATCGCGCAAATAGACGCAGAGCGCCGCGACGCGGGCGCGTGCCGTGCGCCCGAAGGCACGGGCGCGGCGTAGCCCATCTGGCTCTGCTCGAATGCCTTGTTGTTGGCAGATTCGGCCGATGCTTTGGTGCCGGGGCCATGCGGAATACGTCCATACGGCGCACCGCCGGGGCCCCGGTCGTGCCCGGCGCGCCGTCAGGGCTGCGCTGCGGCTGCTACCAGCGTCCCTGCATGAGCGGCGCGGCGGCGCGCACCGCCTGATCCATCGCCTCCTGGGCGGTAACCGCGCCAGTCCACAGCTTGCTGATGGCGGGGTTGATCGCCTCCGAGAAGATCTGGTTGGCGTTCTTGAGCCAGTACGCCAGTGGCTGCCGCGGCGTGTGGTTCAGGGTGTAGTCGACCAGCACCCCGCGCGCTTCCGGCGGATAGACGCCGGGAATGGCATCGAGCCACTCGGCGGTCTTGGCCGGGTTGGTGTAGTACTCGAGCTGCAGCGGCATCCACAGGCCCTTGGCGTAGAGATCTACCTGCATCGGGTCATTGTGAAACTTGTAGAACGTAAACGCCTCGTCGGGGTGCTCGGTGGCGGCGTAGATCACCGTCGGCGAGCCGAGCAGGATGGTGGCGGGCTCCTGGTGGTAGGGCAGCACGCCCATGCCCCAGGCGAACTCGAGCTGGCTGTAGTCGAGCACGGCCCAGTGCCCGTTGATCGCCATCGCTACCTTGCCAGACTGCATCATGACCGAAGCGGAGGGCAGCGCCTCGGACTGGGCCGGAGTGGGGGCTACGTGATGGACGTAGATCAGGTCCTGGATCGCCTGCAGCGCCTCGACGGCGGCGGGCTGGTTGAGCAGCAGCGCGCTGCCGTCGTCGCTGGCAAGCTGGCCGCCGTTACTGTAGATCATCGGGCAGGTAGCCGCCCCACCAGGTGGGGAACGAAATGCCGAAGACATCAATGTTCTCGGGATCGAATGCATCGCTGTTGGCGGTGTTGCCGCTGCGGTCCACGGTAAGCTCTCTGGCCACGGCCACGAACTCACTCCAGGTCCACGCCTAGCCTGCCTGAGAGGGCGGAAGTCCACCCCGGCCGCCTCGAAAAGACTCTTGTTGTAGTAGAGGATCATGGTTTCGGCAGCGGTATTGGTGCCGATGGTGCGGGCGCCGTCGGCGTAGTTGTAGTAGGAAGCCGCGAGCCGGTTGCTGGCCTCCGGATCTGCTCTGAAGTGCGGTGTCAGATCCAGGATTACGCCCTCCTCGGCCCACAGAAACGCCTGCTGCTCGTTGAGGTAGCCCAGGTCGGGCGGTGTGCCCCGGCCACCATGGTGCTGATCTTCTCGGGGATGTGCTGGCCACGCACCTCGATGCCGGGATAGCTGTCGTTGCTCCCAGCAACACGATCGCGGCCACGGCAACGGCCCGCGCCAATGAGTCATGTTTTGGCCTCCCAACCAAAGCTGTCGCAGGACGCGCGTTCGCAGGGCGAACCGCGCCCGTGCATCTTCCTGGCAAGCGCGGGGGCCACCCGCCGCCCCCAGGGTGCGGACGATGATAGAGAAGCGGCGCGCGGCGCAAATCAGCCGCGACCAGCAGGCTGCAGCGGCCAGCGGATAGCACTCGCCTGCTGCGCTACACGCCGCGAGGCACGCGCGGGCCGGTCGCCCCGGCACGTGCTGAGGTGTGCCGGTGGGCGACCGCCTGTCGATCATTGAAAGCATCACCTCCTGGGAAACTACCACTGTTTCTTCCATGACTGCGCCGGCCCCGGGCCGGTGGGAAGCTCCTGAGGGTCAAGAATGAGGAGACGCACAGCAGGAAAGTGGCGGCCCTACTGCTGGCCGCAGTCGTTATCGGGATCAGCCACCTGACGGGCTACGGCGCCACCGCGGCCGTCTCGCTCGGCGCGCCGGGGCTGGTCAGCGTGGAAGGCTGCGGGCTGTTCACCTACGTGCACACCGTGAGGGAGAACGAGATGACGCACCGGCACAACCTGCCGGCGTCGTACTGCATGACGCTGGGGTTGTTGATGGTCGGCGGGGGGCAGTAGCGCGGTGCCGCAGCGGGGGCGCCGGCGCGGCCGGCGCGGCGTGTTGGACAACGACAGGAACGGATAACTGGTATTATCCAGACCCATGAGACACCACGTCTGCTACGGCCCACCAGGCACAGGCTCGACTCTGATTTCCTGGAGTCCCTGTGCCAACCAAATCAACCATCAGGCTCCCGCGTGGTCTCGATCGTCGAGTACGCCGTAGCCGAGCCCATCCATCAGCAGTCCCCGCGCCGCGCCCGCGCCGCCGCACCACGGCGCAACAGCGCATCGATGCCGCCCTCGCCGCGCTCGCGGCCAACACCCGCAAGGCGTACACCTCGGCGTGGTCCGCGTGGCAGCGCTGGGCCGCCGCGTCCAGGTGTCGGGCACTCCCAGCCAGCCCGGCCGACATCGCCGGCTACCTGGAAGCCCGGCACGCCAGCGGTGCCGCACCGGCTACGATTCGCGTCGCCCGCGCGGCCATCGCCAAGGTGCACCAGGGTTCCGGACTTGCCGATCCCACCGCGGACGGCCTGTGCCGGGACATGCTGCGCCGGATCGGTCGTGAAGGGCGTCACCGCGGCCGCGGCCAGGTCGCCGGAATCGGTTGGGCGCAGGCCGAGGCCGCGGCTGCTCTTGCCGACGACGGCAGCAGTCTCCAGGGCCTGCGCGATGCGGCGATCATCCTGGTCCTGAGCGATACTCTGGCCCGCATCAGCGAGGTAGCGGCACTGCAGTGCCGGGACGTGGAAGCGTACACCACCAATGATGGCGGCAGCGTCCATATCAGAGCCAGCAAGGCCGACCAGTTCGGGGAGGGATCCACCCGCTACATCGGGCCGGCGACGCGCACCGCGATCAACCGCTACCTGCAGGCAGCCGGCCACGCTACCGGACCGTTGTTCCGCCGGGTGCTGCGCGGCGGCCACGGCAGTAGCGCGCCGCTCGCCGCCGACAGCATCCGGACGATCGTTCGCAAGCGGGTTGCGGCCGTGCCCGGCAGCGGCGGGCGCGTCGGCGGTCACTCGTTCCGGGTCGGCAGCGCACGTGAGCTGGCTGCCGCCGGCGCCAGCGTGGCGGAGCTGCAGCAGGCCGGCGGCTGGCGCTCGCCTGCTACGCCGGAGATCTACATTCGCCGCGAGGCCGCCGCCCGCGGTCCGGTCGCCCGCCACCGCTACCAGGTGGGTAGGCACTGAAAGACCCGACAGCGGGCGCCGGGGCGCCGCCAGCAGCCTCGTAGCCCAACGCCGGGGCTCGCAGGCCGCCGGCACCTGCAGCCGGCTACGGCTGACCAGCCGCAGGTGGTCTATTACCCGGATGATCGGGCGCTGCTCGAGGCGCTGTCCGGGGGCCGGATCGACGCGATCGCGAAGGGCGAAATCGGCAACCGTGCCGACGCGCACGGCGCTGGCGGCGACTTGGTGGTTACGGCCCTGGATTCCCGTGCGGAGCTCGGCGGCCTCGCGCTGGCCGCGGCGGAGGCGGCGCTGGCGGCCTGCCTCGACCGCCAGCTCGCCTGGCTGACCGACGGCGGGCGCATCGGCTACCAGGAGTGGCTGGATGATCGCTTGGTCTTCATGCAGCGCGCCCGGCAACGGAACACGGCGCGTCCCTAACCGTGTTGATCCCGCTGCGCAGCCCGTACGGGAACAGAGAGCAAAGACCCCGGAACAGTCCGTTTCCAGCCGGAGAGCGCCCGATTTTGCAACGAGGGAGCCATTCCTCCCAGCGCCGTGGTAAAGTAGGGGTGTGAGCGAGAGAGAGCCGACGCTACGGGACGTGCTCGGTGCGGTAAACGAGCTACGTGGCGAAGTGGGAGAGGTGCGGGTAGGTCTGGGCGACATGCGCGGACGGCTGGACCGGATAGGCGGTGAGGTGACCGGCCTGCGCGGCGAAGTAGGGGAGCTACGCGGCGAAGTGGCCGAGCAAGGCCGCCGGCTGGATGCGCTGACCGGTGAGGTGACCGAGCAAAGGCATCGGCTGGATGCGTTGACCGGGGAAGTGGAGACGCTGGGCCGCGAGACGCGCAGAGAGCTGCGGGAGCTGCCGGCGCAACTCTTGGCGGGGGTCATGGCGGGGATCGAGCGCTCAGCCTACGCCATCGATCTGCGCATGCTGCAGGCGGAGGTAGCCGAGCTGAAGGCCGACATGGCCGAGCTGAAGCGAGCTGCGGGAGATGAGAATGGCGCCGCCGGGGGGAGTCGCTCATAAACGGCGCTGTGAGCGCCTGGCGGGAGCGACTTGGTGTTTTTCAACACCTTCCGGAGCCGGGTCGAGCTGCTGGGGATACAGGAGCGCTCCTCTCTACCGGTTCGACGAGGCAACCATCCATGAGGTCTTCGGGGATGATGTGGGTAGCGGGAGTCTACCGCCTATACACCGTTCATGGCGATGAGAAGGTCCGATCAGACTCCAAGCCTGATGTGAAGGGTGCTTTACTGGAGGATTTGGGAGACGTCAGCGGCAGGCGTCCCGCGACTGGCCCTACGCCGTTTTTTTCGCTTTGTGAGCCGGGACCAGCTTGCACAGCGTCTACCGGATCTTCGCCATATGCTCTGACGGCACCTTTGAAATCCTCCCTACGATCACCGTAAGTAGATCGCCATCGGTTCAAGCAACTATAGGTCTGGGCAACAGACGATAGGGCGAGAGACGTGCCGGGAACTGCGGGGTAACGGCTGGGATTGAGCGCTCAACCTATGCACCGACCTCTACGCACACTGCAGGCGGAGGTAGCCCGAGCTGAGGGCCGACGTGGCCGAGTTGAAGCGCGCCTCGGGAGAGTAGCGCCGGGAGGCGCAGATCACAGCGGCGGGTCATGATCCTGCATGGCTTCCCGATACTCCTTCAGGTGCCTGCGGTCGACTGGCCGCGGCCACAACGCGCGGCCTGCTGGGAACGGCGGCGGCACCCCGTCGCGTTCGGGATCGTAGACACCATGCGGATAAACCCGAACGGTCTCTACATGCTTTCCAGCGCGGCTTATCGTGTACCACGGATAGTCGGGATCGGCGGCCTGCTCGTCTCCCAGCGCGCGCGCTCGGTCGACGTCCGGTGCCGTCCCGATAACCGCGCCCTCCGTCCCATCGTCCTTCAGGTGGAGAACGATGTACTCCTTCATGCTGCCAGCAACCACGCCCGGGCGAGCGTGCGCACGGTGTCCTGCAGCCACGGATCGAGGCCGACGTGGTGGGGCAGGGCGGCGGCCGACATTTCACTGACGGCCCAGGGGGGCCACGGGTACCGATGCCGGCACCAGGTGGTCGCGCAGGAGCGCCGACGCGCGGTCGCGGAGCTGGCGCCAAGCTGTGATCGTCCGGTCCGTGGTGCGCCGCGCCACCACGGCGCCAAGCACCTCGCCCCGCTCGCACCGCTGGCAGTAGATGGTGAGCTGCAGCAACGCCCCGTCACCGTGCTCGTGGGCACCACAACAATCAGCAGGCCGCTGGCGAGCGGTGCCAGGGCGCCGCCGAGGGCCTGCTGCAGGGAACGGACCCTCGCGGCCGCGGGGAGCTGGTCGGCGACGGCTTGCACGGTAAACGCTACCGGCGGTCAGGTCGTAATGCAGCAGGCGCGCGGGGTTGAGTGCCTGGCGGCCATCGTCGGCCCTGGGCGCGTCGAGCCGGGTTCTTTCACGCGAATCGCGAGGTAGCGGCGCTGCAGTGCAGGGACCTGGAAGCGTACACCACCAACGCTGGCGGCAGCGTCCATATCACAGCCAGCAAGGCCGACCAGTTCGGGGAGGGATCCACCCGCTACATCGGGCCGGCGACGCGCACCGCGATCAACCGCTACCTGCAGGCAGCCGGCCACGCCACCGGACCGTTGTTCCGCCGGGTGCTGCGCGGCGGCCACGGCAGTAGCGCGCCGCTCGCCGCCGACAGCATCCGGACGATCGTTCGCAAGCGGGTTGCGGCCGTGCCCGGCAGCGGCGGGCGCGTCGGCGGTCACTCGTTCCGGGTCGGCAGCGCCCGTGAGCTGGCGGCCGCCGACGCCAGCGTGGCGGAGCTGCAGCAGGCCGGCGGCTGGCGCTCGCCTGCTACGCCGGAGATCTACATTCGCCGCGAGGCCGCCGCCCGCGGTCCGGTCGCCCGGCACCGGTACCGGGTGCGCCGCTAGCTTGGCCCTCTGGCGCCGGGAAAAGGTGCCCGGAAGCGGGCGCCAGGGCGCCGCCAGCAGCGACCGATAATCAGCGTAATGAGGCAGACGGTGACGGCCAGCTCCGCCACAGATCCACCGCGGAGACCCGCTGCAGCGCTACGCCCCGTGACCGTTACGGCCCCGCCGCTGTTCGGTGCCGCGATCCGCAGCCACATGGCCGAGCGGGATCCCCCGG
>CBDHFB010000014.1:0-44923 GCA_965262385.1 Dehalococcoidia bacterium
CGAACAGTCTATGCACACTGTACCCCACCGTTTTCTCCTCACTCGCAAGCTGTTTCGTTACCGCATAACACACAAACAGCCTATCCAACATCGGCCCGTTCCGATCTACCCAGGCAGAGAAATTAAACTCCTCGCTAACGCGACTCTCACTTACTTTCGTGTTCGTTGTTGTAATTGCTGATACAAAAGCGGCCTCATCAATAAAATAATTCTCAACGCAATATCCGCGCAATCTATAGCAATGCCTAAGCCTCGGCTTGGGGACACCCGTGAGAAGGTCTAAGTCAGCATCAACGATGTATAGCTTCTTTCTAGCATCTAGAGCCTGATCTGCTCTACACGCCCGAATTACATTCTCTCTTGATCCGAGGGAATTAACACTATCTAATCTCACATCGTCTGGCAAATATCCTTTCAGTATCTTGACCCACATGTTTGGCGCAGCAGTATCTTCCACAAATATTTCAATATCATTACGCCCTGACTTTAGGAACCCTAGAGCCTGCGATGCCTTTGGAGGATAAGTTGCTGATGTCTTCATCGTTGGGATATTTCCACGCATTTATCGACCTTATCCAGAATAATAGACGGGGAATGCGTGGCCAATATGAACTGTGTTTCGTTTGATGCTCCTATGATACCGTCGACAAATTTTTCCTGCCATTCTACGTGGAGTGATAACTCAGGTTCATCGATAATGAACACATTCGCCTTTTTGACTTCCGGGTTGAAATATAGATGTGTGAGGATGATCAAGAGTTGAAGTTCGCCTGATGAAAAGGTGCCAATATTCCGCTCTTCATCCTCGCCAGCAACCACAAATTTGAGATCGCCAACACTGTTAAACAATATATTTTTCCCGCTTTCCTGAATGAAGTCATTGACCGTGTCCAGATACTCATTTGTATGAGACTTAATGGAGTATATGTCATTATTATACTGGGAAATGATTTCTGACAGTCTACTGAACTTATCTACACTGTCTCTGTTAGATGACCATTCAAGTCGTGCAATCAAACCTTCGTTTGAATCTTTTGGACTACCCTTCACCTTTTCCAGTTGCTCATCTAGGAAGTCAAATACTGGGTTCAATTTGTTTGATATTATCTCCCTATCCACATTTAATAGTCCTGGGAGCCGTCGCATGTTGTCTTTCGCTACAGTGAACTTTTCTAATTCGCTTTCTGATGGCTCTTCCAATTTACCAGAGAATGTGAATAGCGGAAAATCGATCAGAGTGAGAACGAGCTTCTCCCGAAACGCCTTGTCGCGGGCGACCTCAAGACGACGATCGCGTTGGAAACGAGCACGAGCAAAATATCGTGCCTCATGGAGTCCTGCTTCTAGTGACCGGCCGAAGATATTCCGTCTTCCTCGTCTTCTGATCATTGGTCCCGCCCGAAACTCTGACCGATGTCGACCAAGTGACAGTGATCTTCTGTCAAGACCTAAATACATGGGGGTAGGTAGACTGTCAATATAGTTTAGAACTGGATTGCCCGAGTTCTTGGCAAGGACGCTGCTGTAATGCTCTTCTTCGTGTTGTTGGGCTCTGTGTGGTGGTACAGACTCGAGCTCATCGGGTTCCACAATGGTAAATGTGTCCGCCGGAAAGCGACTGCACGTTACTTCAGTTACAGCATCGGTTTTCTTAGCAGACAAACGGACGATGTCGTCGTCATCTGACACGTCGAGCGCAATCTCTTCGAAGTAGTTTCCCGCGAGATAGTCAAGTTTAGGCAGCAGTAAGGCAGCGATGGAATTTAAGGCAGAGGTCTTCCCACTACCGTTTATCCCGGTAACAAAGGTAACGCGGTCTAAGAACTCGATGTCAAAGTTTAAGTAGCCGTTAACAGACGTACCTATAAAACGTCTGATCTTCATTGACAATGACCTTTATAGCTAGAGGTATAGAATTCATGCCAACGATCAGAGAGTACGTGTTGGGACGGTGATAGATGATGACGCTGATCTGATTGGTACTAGGCAAGGCCTGACAGGCCTCGCAGGAGCAGGAAATATATCGCAAGGAGGAACAGGTTGACGCGCTGAGATGGAAGTGACACGGCTATCCGAGCCTATTGCGGGTCATATTGTGGCCGCGTCACATGCTACCTTAGACTCGTCAGCGTTCATTATGGTGTGGAAGCAAGGTCACGATAGCTGGTGGAGAAGCTGTCCCAAACGTAGTTGGAGGTTGCGGTGGCACCCGGTCGATTCAGACTACGCGGCGACCTTCTTTCCGTCAACCGGGGGAGTGCCGAGTTCTTCCAGGTACGCCTTGAGCATCCAGAGGTCCTTGTAGCCCATGATCCTGCGGTAGCCCTTCTCGGCGTCCAAGAACGCGGCGACCGCCCAGCGCACCGCCATGGACCCGTCTCTCCACCGGGTCACGTGGCCCGTGCGGCGGCGCATGCCCGAGTGCGCGTTGTCGATCACGTTCGTCGTGCCGAGGCAGCGCCGCAGCGCCGGGGTCAGGCCGATTCCGCTGACGGTGGACAGCTCGTCAAGCTCTTCCCGCAGGCTCCCCGCAGCGTCCGGATGCTGCTTCTGGACCCAAGACTGGAACTGCTCGATCCTGGCCTTGCCGTCCTTTGCGCCCAGCTTCCAGGCGGCCCGCAGCTCGGCGCTGGCCTGGTCGTGGAGTTCTTTGGGCAGATGGCCGGTCACGCTGCGCATCTTGTGGTTCCGGCAGCGCTGCACGAGGCAGGCGCTCCCGAAGACCCGGCCGACCGCTTTGCGCAGCGCCTTGGACCCGTCGAGGACGAACAGCCTCCCCCTCCCGGAGGCCCAGGATCCGCCTGTTGCCCTTGTCGTCCACGCCGAGCGCCGCGAGCACATGGTGGCCGCCGAACTGGATGCCGTCAACGTAGATGATCAGATAGTCCCGGTCGTCGAGCCGCCGCTCCGCCAGCTCCTTGGGGCACTCGCCCGCCGCCGCCTGCCGGCTCACCGACGACTTGCTCACCCGCGCCGTCTGGGCCATCTCCCCGACCGCCTTGCCGTCCGGGAGCACGAGCTCCGTGAGCTCTCGCCTGAGCGCGGCGGAGGCCTTCCTCAGAGCCTCTCAGGGCGGCGATCAGCGGGCCCTGGCCTGCCGTCAGCTCGGCCGATCCCTCGATTACGCGCCTTCGACCGGCCGGAGAGCCCGGCCAGGAGCCTCTCAGAGGCTCTCAGCGCGGACGTTCTGGTGCCGGGTGACCTCTTGTAGGACCTGGGAACCGGCCCCAGTCGGCTCTTCGGGCTCCGTGGCTGGCCGGCACCTGGTCGCAAGCGGCGATGAGAGCCGCACAGACCACAAAGGAGCGAGAGAGGCGTGAACGGTTCATCATCTGGAGTCCGGGAGAGGGTGGATGTCGCCGATGACCTAGAGTACCGGATCGCCGGCCGCGGGGGCATCGTCGTGGTGACGCTCCGGCCGGGCGCGGGCCTTGTGGCGGAACCGGGTGGCCTGCTGTACCGGCGAGGCGGTGTGGGATGGTCGCTGGCCCCGACCGGCCGAAACGTCCTCGGCCGGTTTCTGAATCGGGCCATGCGCCGGGCCGCGGGAGGCTCCAGCTGCTACGTCCCACAAGACAGGATTGCCCTGCGTTGGCGTTCGTTCTGTTCCGCGCTCAACCGGTTGAGGAAGCTGTTGTAGCCGTTTGAGACCAGCGACCCCGGGCGGAGCGCCGCTTCGAGGAACCGGCGGATCTCGTCGGCCGCGGTCAATTGCGGTGAGTGGAATCCCGAGCTAGGGCCGCGGTGCTGGACTACTGGTCCGAACCTTTCGACAGTCTCGTCCGGGCGACGGACGGAGAGCTGGACCGCCCTCCCCGAGGCGGGGAACGCGCCGAGCGACACGGTGATCGTCAGGCGTTGGTTTCTGCACACCGCGGCCATGCCCACGTAGTCGCCGGTCCCCGGCAGCTGCACACGTGCGCCCAGCGCCAGCCTTCCGGTACCTCGATGCTCTCAAAGCTGTCGATCTCCGGAGTGGGTTGTCGCTGTGTTATGCTGTCCGCCTGTCCGCAACCCGCCAGGCCGAGGAGCGCGGCCGTCCAGAAGCTCTGTGTGCTGCGGCTCATCATGGTTCTCCTTGTTGGTTGCCGTCAGACCGCCCGCCTCGCCACCGCCTGCGTGAGCCAGGCGTTGTCCTCGGCTTGCCAGCCCTGAAGGATGAGGCCCTCCTCGACCAGGCACCGGCCCTCCACCCGCGTCATGTGCAACACCAGCGCGATCCCGTCGACGACGCTCCGGCACACAACCTCCCAGGGGAGATCCCCGGCCTGCATCGCGCAGCTGGCGAGCCGGGAGAGAGCGGACGTCGCGTTGTTCGCGTGAACGGTGGTGAGGGAACCGCCGTGGCCCGTGTTGAGCGCCTGGAGCAGGTCGGCGGCCTCGGCCCCGCGGACCTCGCCTACGACGATGTGATCCGGCCGATGCCGGAGCGAGTGTTTCACTAGGTCGCGAATCGTCACGCCCCCGGAACCGAGCTCCCGGGCCTCGAAGCGGACGCTGTTCGCGTGATCGATCCGGAGCTCCAGCGTGTCCTCGATCGAGACGATGCGCTCATTGGCCGGCAGGAGCTCGATCAGGGCGTTGAGCAATGTGGTCTTTCCGCTCCCGGTCCCTCCGGAGACCAGGATGTTGCCCCGGCCTGCCAGCGTCTCCCGGGCGACGTCCAGGAGCTCGGGGGTCAGGGACCCGATCTCCACGAGCTGCTGCGGTGAAAAGGTGCGCTTGCCGAAGCGCCGCACGGTGATGGCGATGTGAGGCGACGCAGGGGGCACACAGATGGCGACGCGAGATCCGTCCGCCAGGCGGGCGTCGAGGATCGGCGCAGCCTCGGGGTCGAGCCCGAGCGGCCGCGCGATGTGGATAGCGGCCCGGTGGAGGACGTCCGCCGTGAGCTGGGGAGCAGCGATGGGCCGAAGCCCTTCGCCCGAGCGCTCGACCCACACGTTACCGGGTCCGTTTATCATCAGCTCGGAGACGTCCATGTCGTCAAGGATGTCCGCCAGGCCGGGAAGGAAGGGCTTCAGGTGGTCCATCCCGACGCTCATATCTGGCCGGCCTCCCGAGCCCGCCAGTACGGCCGGTCGTGCGGCAGGTAGTAGGGCTTCAGGTAGAGCCTCGTCGCCGGCAGGGCTCGAGAGCCATCGTAGGGAATGGCGATGGCCTGGCAGTTCTCCAGGAGGGCAAACTGCCGGGCGTGAAACATGGGTTCCCGCTGGTCCCGGAAGCTCTTCGACGCCCCGATGGATCCGCGGCCGCCTCCGGCCGTTCCCGATACCACGGAGAAGCCGGGCTTGGCCTGCTCGCTGAATGAGTAGCTCGCCGTCATCCGGGCCACCTTGCCGCACATCGAGCTTGCGAGATCGGCGCTGCTGTCGTCGCTGAGGGAGAGGAAGATCCGGGTGCGGAGGGTCTGGAGGAGCGCCCGCCACGCCTCCTGGCCGGAGAGCACGGACCGGAGCGACGAGATGGATTGTGTGGCGACGATCGGGATGCAGCGGGACTGGCGCGTGAGCGCGAAGCTCTTCTCGTCGCCGCTCGGGTCATCCTCCCCCACGGTGGCGAAGGACTGGTATTCATCACAGATGAAGACGGCCGGCCGAAAGTATTTGCCGGGGTGAGCCTTCTGCTCGGCCGGCCGCTTCAGGAGGGTCTGGAGCCAGGCATTCTTGAGCATGACGCCCACGGTCCGAGAGAGGGCGGGACTGGCGCCGGCCGGCATGTTGAGGGCGATAACCTTGCCGCTGTCGATGAGATCCCAGAGCGGCGGGAGCTGCCGGAGGACGGCGATGCCAGGCGGCGGGGCGCCACCCGCCGCGCCGTCCTCCTCCAGCTCTTCGTCCTCGCCCAGCTCTTCGTCCTCCTCCAGCTCGCCGTGAGCCTCCGGCTCTTCGTCCGCCTTCGCCTTGGGGCGAGGCGGAGGACAGAAGACCCGGGCGATGTCGGGCAAGTCGAACATGGAGAGGAAGACGCTCAGGCCCTCAACAATGGACGTCCGTAGCTTGCGGTCGAGCTCCATCCAGTCGAGGCGGTACCATCGTTCCACGGCCTCGACGCGGGCCTCCCGATCCAAGAGAACTCGCTCCCCCTGGGTCGGCTCGGGCTTGAACCCCTCCGCCAAGAGGTGGTCTACGAGCTCCTGGTCGTAGGCGGCCCGCACGATACCGGGGCCGGCCGTCGCCCACTGGTGACAAGAGAGCTTGGGGTCCTCGAAAAAGAGCTGCTGCCGGCCATCGACCGCGACGTCGATGGTCCGGGACGGTGCCTCCCCCTTCTGTGGCTTCTGCGCTTCCTTGATCTTCTCGTCGAGGAGCGCCGGGTCGATGGCACAACGGTAGATATCACGAAGCGTAACCCACCCGCCAGGCAGCGTCCGGTGGAGCTCGATGGTCCACCGGATCAGGTTCGTGTACGCCTGCTGCCAGAACGGCTCTTTGCCCTTCCCGAAAAGCTGATTGAGGAGAGATGCGACGGTGTAGGCCAGGGAGTAGCTGTCCATATCCGAGTCGAGGGGATTCCACTGCCAGCTCCCCCCGAGCGCGATCTCGATGTAATCGTCTCCCCGGCCGGCATCCTCCAGGATCCGCCGCACGTCATGGCAGAAGTCGCCCTTGACCTCCAGGACGAGCCCCGCTGCCCGCCGCTTGGCGTCGTCCGCCCGCCAGTGGAAGATTTGCCGGGCGTAGGGGTGCATACAGGCCGAAGTCTTGCCAGAGCCCACGGCGCCGAAAATTGCTATCCCGGTAAAGAGCCCCCGCTCCGGCAGGGTGAGCCACTGCGGAGCTGCGACCTCCTTCGCATCGGTCGGGTGGTGGAGTTCGCCGAGCACGAGCTGGAGCTCGGCGTCGTCCGTGGCGGCCGGCCAGCGCGGCAGCGTTCCGCGCCCGGCCCGGCGCGAGCCCCGCCGCGACTCCAGCCACACACGCCAGCTCCCCGAGAGAATCAGCCCGCCGCCGAACGCTGCGAGGCCGGGGACCGCGAGACACCACAGCCGGATCGTGTAGTAGGCCAGTGGATCTTCGAGGGCGACGAGATCCAGGATCGGATTCTCCCCGAGCCGGGGGAAGGGCAGGACCCGCTCGGCCCATCCATAGGCCGCGATGCCAGCGACCAGAGAGAACACAACACGCCAGCTCAGGGCCCGGCCGAGCGCCTCCAGCGCCGCCATGCCGGCATCGTGGAAGCGGCCGAATGCCACGCGGCCTCCGCGGCTGAAAAAGCGAGTGGCGAGCTCGCCGAGGACGAGGCTCGCCCCGAAGACGACGCCGGCGGGAGCGAGATAGTACCAGGCCCGGATCACGGCGTAGAAGCGGGGGGTCTCGATCGAGACCAGGTCGAGGATCGGCACCAGGCCGAAGGCGGGGAAGTCGAGGAGACTCACCGCCGCGAGCTCGACCGAGAGGGCGGCCACCAGAGCGTAGAGAGGAAACTCACGGGCGCCGACCGCGTCCACGCCCACGGCCTGGGTCGTGGTCCAGAGCGGCTCGCCGCGCAGCCTTCCCGCAGGGATAATTTCGATGGGAGCGACCCCCTCGGGCGGGCAGGTTTGCGTGCAACACTACACGCAACACTGCCCTCTCCCCCGCGACGCAAAGCGTAGCGAGCGGGGGGGGTCGCTCCCATCCCCCCCCCGTCGCGCTTTACGACGGGGTGCTGTCCGGTCAAGACCGCCTAACCACAGAAGAGCACGAGAGATATGCAATCCGGAGTCTGCAACACTCGACGCCGATTTTCTGCAACACTGGGGGGTCTGTCTGTGTTGCATCCGCGTGCGGCCCCGGCTTCGACACATTCGGACCCTCCGGGCCCTCGGTCTAGGCACCGAACGCATCGTCGCTGACCCGCTCCGCCAGGTGCGTCTCAAAGCTGTCGATCTGTCCGCCTCCACGCCCGGCCGAGCGACGCCGAAGGATGCTGACGATCTCCGCCGCCGCCATGAACCCGCCCAAGGAGTCCAGCGCCTCCACGTCGCCGGTATCTATCGCCTCCACCACCTCGGCCAGGCGTTGCCGTTCCGCGTTGTTTAGCGGCCTCAACTCCGGATCTCCCCTCCACCTCCCGAGGGCGGCCTCGTAGAGCTCCAGCGCCGGCCAGGAACGACCGGCGACCGCCACGTGGACGGGCCATCCCATCCCCGCGGAGCCGGACCCACAGAGGGCGATGCTGCTCCCCCCAATAGGCGAGTTGTCGTGTGGCGGCGGCACCGGGATCGGCGTAGACGAAAACCGCCTGGCCGGCGTCCGCGTCCACGGCCACAGGCAGCTTCAGGTGGAAGTAGCGCCGGGAGCGCCGCGCGGCCCCGCCGTAGACGCGCTGCGGAAGGGAGGCCCGCTTGATCCCGAGCTCCGCGAATCGGGCCACCTTCTCCTGCTCGGTGGCGAGCCACGGGAGCTCGGGTCGCTCCAACACGAAATCGAGGGAGAGGAGGCACCGGAAGACGACACCTTCGGTGCCGAACCGTCGATGGCGGATGTGCTCGACGCCGAGCGCCCGGTACAGGCCACGCCCGGAGACGTGGCACAGCCGCGCTTTCGTCCGGACGCCGGGGATCGGATGCTCGGCGGCAATCCCCTCCTCGACCAGCCGCCGCACGAAACGATGGGTGGCCGAAGCCCTTCGCCCGACGCCGAGGTGGTGGCAGTATTGGGCCCGCGTGAAAACACCGCTATGCAGACACACGAGCGCGAGCCACTCCGCCTCGGCCCCGGTCCAGCCGAGCACCTCCAGCGCCGTTTCACGGCCGCCCAGGTGGCGGCAAGGATGATGTTCTAGGACAGAAAGTCGGCCTTGCCCTGCCAGGTAACTCCATCCAGGTAGATGCCGGACTACCGTTTCTCCGCGATGATGCCGACCATCGGGGGGGGCGACAGGAACGCACCGGGGTCCTGCTCGCGCTGCCGCCACTCCGCTTCGAACGTCTGGCGCTCGGTTTCGGTTAGCAGTCCCACCTCGACCAGACGGGGGACGTAGCCGAAGAAAAAATCGGTCGGCCACTGCCACAGCGCCGTGCCGGGACGGGCAAACCGCGTCAACGGTACGAGATCGAGCAGGCGACATCCGGCCGCGGCGATCAGCCCCGGCAGCCGCTCACCAACGTTCAGGTCGCCACCGGTGCGCCGCCAGCTCTCATGCACCGCCGCGAGCACGCGATCGAAGGCCGGGCTTGGCGGATACAGCATCGTCGCGAAGTAGTTCAGGTAGTCCCAGACCACGAGTCGGCCCCCCGGCTGTAGCCCGGACACCATGCGTTCGATGACCGGCGCCGGGTCGGGGAGAAAGCAGAACAGCCAGCGCGCGAAGGCACCGTCGAGCGAACCGGGCACGAGGCAGAGCTCCTCGACTCGCCCCATCTGCGCCGTGAGGTGCGCGAGTTCGCGCCGGTCTGCTTCCCGGACCAGCGCGTCGATGAAGCGGGCCGACTCGTCGACCGCGAGTACGCGGCCCGACGCGCCGACCCGCTGCGCCAGCTCGAGTGCGGCGAATCCCGGACCGCAGCCCAGATCGAGCAGCCGGTCGCCCGGCCCGAAACCGGCGCGGTCCCAGAGGTCGTGCGCCACCTCCGCCCACAGGCGATGTTGAATCTCAAGGCGACGGCTCTCCTCGGAATCAGTGCCAAGCAGGTATGGTTCTCGCGGTACGTGACGTACACCTGTCGTGCGCTTCATGCGGTCAACTCTCCGATTCTCCCCAGCCCGCTAACACAACGCGGGAGTCCGCCGGGACCTGCGAGGAAGCCGAACTCCCGGCGCCCCGACAATCTGGGCAGGCGCCGCGCGGCCCGACCTCCTTACTCGCGTGATCGAGACTCAGTTCTATCCTGTAAGGGTACAGTCGTTGTGTTCCGCAGTGGAGATTCGGAACGGTCGTCGGAGAGCGTCAAAACGCTGCTCCCGTTTCCCGGTGCTCTGACGGCTGATCGCCGCACCGGCCCCTGCCGTCCATCGAGATCCGGACACCGGGCTTCCGCAAAGCACCCGCTGAAGGGCGAAGCCAGTGAACTGGCTGCCCGGGTCGTGTCTCCGAACCGCCCAGATGTTGAGGAGTAGTTGCATGGACTCCGGTTACCCGTGCCATCGGATGGTGCCATGCGGACTCCTTGCTCAGGCCGATCCCTTCTCATCGTCGCGCTCGGCATCGGTGCGCTCTCCGGCTGTTCAATACTTGGACCGGAAGAGGCCTGTACGCTCCGGGGCTGTGCCAGCGGATTGACGGTCCAGCTGACCTCGCTACCCGCCGAACCCTACAGCGTCGAAGTTCTCGCGCCAGGAACCGGACCGCAGCAAGTATTAGCCGCCTACGAGTGTGACGGGGGCTCGTCGTGTCTACAGGAGATTACTTTCCTTCGCGGCGCGTACGGCGCCAGCCCGCCGACCTTACGTCCGGTTCGACGAGCAGGGGCTGGAAACGGACCTAGGAGTCTGCGCCATAGAAGATTCAACGGGTTGTGTCGTGGTGGCAGGTAGCGAAGCTATCGCGCCGTCGGATGGGCAGGTGATTTGAGGAGAATCGCACACGCGAGCGGAAAAGGGGGGGACGGGCCGCTCCAAGAGCCCCGATTGCGTCAGAAGGGCGGTCACGGCTGGCGTGACGCCCTGCCTCTACGTGGTCAGCAGCGATGGTAGGCGCCGCTTGACGTTCAACGCCAGACACACCAAGTCCCACTCGCCCTGGACATTGGCAAGTCCCCGCAGGCTGAAGCGTCGAAAACCCAGCACATGCTTGATCCACCCGTAGGGAGCCTCGGACAACCACTTCCGTTCCGCATACGCTGCCCGGCCCTCCTCCGTCGTCAGCTTCTTGATCATGCGACCCGTCGCCGGATGCTTCTCCAGGTCGCGGGTGGCGGCTGTCTTACCCTCCCGCCCAGTCGCCACATACGCGTTAATGCTCCGCGTTTCCAGGTCCGCCAAATCTCGCTCGTTGCAGTACCCTGCGTCGGCCAGCACCGTCTCCGGCTGCGCGTCGAACGTCTCCTTAACCGCGTCGAGCAACATCGGCACCCCGCCCTGGTCACTCCCATTCGACGTCACTTCCGTCGCCACCACCAGCTGGTGTTCGCCATCCACCGCTACCTGCACGTTGTAGCACTGCTGGAATCCTTCATTGCTCGTCTTCATGATCCCGCTTTCCGGGTCCGTGAAGTTGCTCTGCGCCTTCTCTTCCGGCTCGCCATACGCCCGCTTGTACGGCGGGCCTCCCTTTGGATTGCGATCCTGATCCGGCTTCCGGCCGCGGGCATCGTCCGCCGCCCGCTGTTTCGCCTCCAACCGCGCCTGAGCCGCTTCCATGGCCGCCAACAGGTCCTCCCGCCGCCGCAACTCCTCCGGCACCTCGTCGCCGCGCACCTCCCGGCCCAAGTGCATGTCCTCGGACGTGTCTGCGGCGTCCGCAGCGCCCACCAAGGCCGCAATCTCATCCTTCAGACGCCGCTCCTCCTGCTGCATTCGACCGTAGCTCATCGCCTTGCGCTTGCTAGCGTTAGCACGAACCTTCGTCCCGTCGATCGACAGCTTCGCGAAGCCGGCAAGGCCCATCTCGCGCGCCAACGCGACCACGCTCACGAACAGCGCCTTGAAATCCGTCAGGTGCCGCCGCCGAAACTCGCACACCGTCCGGTGCTTCGGGAAGTTGCCCGCCGCCAGTATCCGGAACGCCACGTCGGTTTCCAGCTTGCGTGCAATCTTACGCGACGAAAACACACCCGTCGCATACGCGTAGATCAGCACCTTCAACATCATCCGAGGCTCGTACGGCGCATTGCGCCGCCCGTCCCCCTCATAAGGAGCATAGAACGCCGTCAGATCCATACGGTCCACCAGTTCGCTTACATGGTGCGCCAGGTCATCCGCCGGTAGCCATTCCCGCATGTCGGGCGGCAACAGCATCAATTGATCCGGCTCGTATGAACGAAACGTCGTCGGCATCAGATCCTCCCGCTCAGATCTCGCGTAAAGTCTGACTCCGCTCCAATTGATCTAACACTGTCTGGCGCTCTGATCTAGCACTGTCTGACGCTGTCACAGCCTGCGTCAATTTCTACGGCGCAGACTCCTAGTCGACTCGATCGTGCGTATCAAGGGTACGCCTGCAACCGTGCTTCGCGAGCGTGGCCCCCGCACCTTCGAGGAGATTCCGCCGAGCGAGCTTCAGCTCATGGAACGCAAGCTGTCGCAAGATGAGGGGTTCGAATCTGGCTCCGATGACCATGTTCGGGCGGTGCTCGCTTCTTTTGGTCTTAAGCGCCTCACAGCGCAGCGGAGGCTTCGTTTTCCCGATATGCTTGGCGCGAGGGATCGTAATGTGGATGACATCCTGGACGACGGGAAGCCGCAGTAGCGGCTCGCTACATCGGGTTCTCCAGCGCCAACTCTGCCTATCGGCGCGTTCCAACATCGGTGATGATCCGCTACGGATCTACGGACTCCTCGGCCGCTGAAGGTGTCCCGGGAATAGTTGGAGGTTTCCCGAAGGAGAAGAAGTCGTGGTGGCTCCCGCGGGGCCTGATTCCGGGATTAGAATCAGACAGCGAAAACCCCAACAGGGAGACCACCATGATGAAGGGAAACTACGAGAAGAGGGACCAGCCGGACAAGGCGGGCCTTAGGGAGCTGCTGGCGAGGGACGGCCGCGAACATCTGCTCCCGCTGGTCAACGTCTTTGCGCTGGCGGGAGGCGCACTGGATCAGATCATCGACGTGATCGGGCGCGCGGCGATCGAGGCGGTGCTGGAGATCGGCGCGGCCGAGGTCGCCGGGGAGAGGCAGCCGGGGAAGAAGCGGGACGGGGTGGCCCTTGGACGGCCCCGGACGGTCAGAAATCCCCTACACCGATCTCGACAGCCGAAACACGGCCCCTCAGAGCCCCGGAGCAGGGCGATCTCCGGAGCGGATGGGGTCTACCGGGGCAGAGCCGGGGGCACCCCCCGGCGAGCTCGTGGACGCAGCCAGGCACCGCAGGGCCTTCCGGTCGGGATGAAGGGTCGGGACCCGAGTCGCCATCAGCCCACCGGGGCCGAACGGGGATGCAACACAGACAGACCCCCTAGTGTTGCAGGCGTCCGTTCGCGAAATGATCCCTGCGGACTGCCTCGGGAAGTAACGTAACTCATTTATTGTAAATGTGTTACGTACTCATGAACGGTGCTCTACCCCCCATTACGTCCACCAAGATGAAGCGGATTTCCTCGGACCGTCGTGGCCGTGAAAGGACGCGTCGGCCCCGGATCGCCACGCGCCCGCGCCCCCAGGCCGAGCCCCTCGGCGTGCGGTCGGTGATGCTCGATCCGAATTGCCCGCACCCCAACCGACCCTGGGGTCACACCGCCCAGCCAGCGGGTAGCGTCGCCTTCCGAACCATGCGCGTTCCCTGCGCGCATATCGCGGGCAGTGCCAGATCAATTCCCTCCATAGCCTGCCGCCAAAGGGTGGGGCGTAGCGCCAACTCCAAGGATCGGTGGGAGGTCGGCGAGATCCAACCGGCCCCAGACCCCCGGGTCCTCATTGCCGCCGATTGCGCCGGGATAGGGCAGTTGGCGCGCCCTGACCACCACTGGTTACAATAGCGCACAGCGAATGCGACATGCCGTAGCCCGCCCGCACCTGGGCAGACCAGTAGCACAGAGGAGCCGACAATGATGGTACCCGGATGAGCCCGAAAGAGATGACATGGCAAGCCGCAATCAAGAAGGTCCTCAAGGAAGCCGGGACCGCCCTTCACTACGCTGATATTGCGGAACGCGTTGTCACCGGAGAGCTGCGTAAGACTGTTGGTGCAACACCGTCCATTCGATCCTAGGCGAGAAAAAGGCTGTCTTCGAAAAGGTCGCTCCAGCCACTTTTCGTCTCCGTGTAACTGGCGACTCTAACGGTGGGGGAGACGACCCCCTTCCTGACACCGAACCAGCAAGACCTATCATGGCGTTAGGGATGTTTTGGGAACGCGATTCAGAAAGGGATTTACCTCCTGCACGATTTCCGTGATATCGTGTACGTCGGTCGAGCCACGGAATCAACGCTGGGATCCCGCCTCTACGCACATACGCGTGATCGTCTCAAGACCCGCTGGAATCGGTTCTCATGGTTTGGCTTTCGGGCAGTCGACGACAACGGAACACTCGGTCCGACCTCCGAGACCTACGACCTGCGACATGTCGTGGTTGCGATGGAGGCGTTGTTGATCGAGGCTCTTGAGCCCCCGCAGAACCGAAAGGGAGGTGATGGGTTACACGGTATCGAGTACATTCAAGCCGAAGACCCGGAGAAGGCGAAGGAACGGCTCCTTAGCCAACTCAAGAACCTCATGTAACAGGGCCCTGTGGGGGGTTTCCCCACGCTGGGCGACTATACGCCGGAACGCGGCCCTTACGTTCGGACTCCACTCCTGCGGCTGACCTGACTGAGTCGGTGTTCGAAGTAGCGACGGAAGACTTCGTTTTCAGGATACGCGGCGGGGTCTGCCCAAGCGGCGCCAAGGCGTCCCACCAATCCGGCAATCCAGTCGGCCGCCTGGATTGTCTGATATCGGTGGCTTTCGAGGTGGAACGGGGGCTCGATGAGACGCCGACGGCGGTCCTTCTTGGCATACATGCTGCGCGCGGCGGCGGTGATCAGGGCGGATCGCTGATCGTGTTCATCGAGCATCAGGACAAAATGCGAAGCCGGCTGACAGTCCTGATCGCAGAATTCGTCGATGCGCTTGATTGCCTCAACGAGGACGCGGTTGTAGAGCCAGTTAGGGTTGTGGTGGGCGGGGCGTGCGGTCTTCTTGGTCCCGACATAGAAAACGAAGCCATCGAGCGATGCGATCTTGTTGAACAGCCGGTTCGTGAGCTTTCTGAGCTCTACGTATCGGGTCACGTTCGTGGCGGTGTAGAGGCTGGACCCCTTCTTTTCCCATAGGGCCGGGTGCTGGCCTGAGCGCTTGATCTCGAACGCGAGAAGGTCACATTTGCGCTGGAAGAACCAAGTTCCGAAGCCACGCAGGTGTTCGGAGGGCATGACGAAGCCCGCCAGGCCGAAAACCGGGCTGTCGTTGTGTCTGGGGTGTTGCCTGGTGAGGTAGGGACCGATGTGGCCGAATTCGTCGAGGTAGGCGAAGTAGGTCACTGGGACGGGGCTTTAGGAAACGCGAAAGCCCGTGCCGGAGCACGGGCCTCGGAAAGAGGGCAAGCCCCCGAACACTAGGGGTTGCGTCTCAACAATAATGGTACCTCAGAGGTCGGGGACTGTCAAGGGAGGTCGCCTAGCCGCCCGGTTCTAGCCGGTACCGGATCATCGAGAGTTCCGCACCGGCACGCTGATGGCGATCATCCACCAGTCCGGAGTGCCTCGTTCGGATTTCGAGGAAAGACCGTGACGACAAGGTCTGACACGACGGGATCCGCACTCGAATGGCGTGCCGCGGGACGCGACCTCCCGGCCGGCCGGGAGAAGGCCCGCGAGCTCGCCGCTGCTTCGGTCAGCGCGAACACCAGGCGCGCCTACGAGGGTGCGCTTCGCTCGTTTCGCGCCCTCAGTAGCTGACCCGGAACGTGGGGCTGTCCTCGGGCCGGCGTGTGCGCCGGTCGTAGAGGCGGGTGGTGCTGACGTTGGCGTGGCCGAGCCAGTCCTGGACGCGGGCGATGTCGGCCTCGTGCTCGAGGGCGTTGGTGGCGGCCGTGGCCCGGAGCGCGTGGACGATGCGCTCCATGGGGATGGCGGTGGCCGAGGCGTACTTCCGGACGAGCTTGTAGATGCCGTCGCCGGTGAGCGGCCAGCCGGCCCAGCGGGCCCGGGTCGGCTGGAAGAGGGGTGCGTTCCGGTCGTGCGGCGAGCTCGAGGTAGTTGCCGAGGGCCGAGAGCGCGGCCGGGTGGACCGGGACGGTCCGGGTCTTCGAGCCCTTGCCGGTGACCCTGAAGTGCGGCACGCCCCGGTGCTCGTGGAGCGATCCGACGGTTAGGCGGGCGACCTCGTCGCGCCGTAGCCCGTGGTAGAGGAGGACGGCGAGGAGGGCCCGGTCGCGTCGCGCCTGGAGGCTGTCGCCATCCGGAGCGCTGAGCAGCCGGCGGGCCTGGGCATCGGAGAGCGCCGGTGTGCGGCCTTCGTTCGCGTTCTCCATCCTGGGCCGCCGGACGCCCGAGACGGGGTTCTCATGGACGGCGTTCTCGTTGCAGAGGTAGCGGAAGAGGGAGGAGACGGCCGAGAGCTTCCGCCGCCGGGTCGCCGGCCCGAGACCGCGCTCCTCGAGCATCTTCCGCCAGGCGATGACGTGGGCCCGGCGGACGCCGGGGAGCTCGCTGAAGCGGCGGATCCCGAGCATCGACATGAACTCCCCCACATCGGTCCCGTACGCCTGCCGGGTGTTCGGGTTGTCGACGTTGGCGAGCCACTCGGTCGCCGCCGGCACGTCGGCCAGCTGCTGGAACTCGGCCGCCGAGATCAGCCGCTGGCCGACGTCGCCCCGGACCGTCAGTTCAGTCGACGTTTGCCCCGTGCCTGCAGGGTGCACTTCGGGAGAGTCCATGCCGCACTTTACTACCGATAATGTATTTTATCAATAGTGATTAGGAAGAGACCCGTCGTTCAACGGCGGCGAGCCGATAGGGCCGAAGACCAGAGGATCGGCTGAGCTGGCGGGCATCCAAGAGCCGGCGATCGCCGGTGCTGAGGGCTTCTGAGTGGAGAGTGACCGTTAGCCGCTACCTTCCAACGACCGGCCAGGAAACGAGAGTGAGCGACACCCGCACCGACGCCGAGGCCTCGGTCGTCGAGATGCAGACCGCCCGCCGGTCGATGGCAATCCCCCTCGATGCCAGGCCGCTATGCTAGGGGCCAGCTCCGCTACGGGACATGACCGCCCGCGGCTCGCCCGTAATTCGTCGGGATCAACACCCAACCCAAGAAGGCCCACCATGAAGCAACCTGGTCCATTCTCCCAGCGAACCGAACGCTTGGTCCTCGCCATCATCAGTGTGGATCTATTCCTCCAGGGGGCGGAAACCCTGCCCGCTCTCGCCGATTTCACGAGGCTTTTTCACTGGTCGGGAGTGGGCGTTTGGCTCGCCTTCACGGTCGAGTGGTGCCTTCGTATCCGTCGAGCAGAAAACTGGAGGAAGTACGCATTCAGCTTCATCGGAGTGGTGGACTTCCTGGCCATTCTGCCGTTGTGGCTGCTCACGGGTTTCGATCTGAAGGCGCTTCGCACATTCCGCCTGCTTCGGCTTCTTCGCTCAACGGCAAAGCTCGCCGCGCACAGCAACGCCATGGCCAGGCTCGCAAGGGCCTTCAGATTCGCGAAGGATCAGGCCGGGGCGCTGTTCACAGGCACCGCGGTACTCGTCGTTACGGCCGGCCTGGGCATGTACCACCTCGAGCATGCAGCTCAGCCCGAGGTCTTCGGCTCGGTGCTCGATGGCTTGTGGTGGTCGGTTGTCACTGTGACGGCGGTGGGGTATGGCGACATCTATCCCATAACCGCTGGCGGAATGATCCTGGCGACGGTCGCGATGTTCGCCGGAATCGGAGTCATCGGCGCCGCGTGTGGAATCATGGTGGATGCACTCCGGGAGGCCAGTGTGAGCGAGGTACGGGGGTAGCTACTTCCACCCCAACCCGGCGTTGGTATCTTCATCCCGGATCCTGCAATACCGGGGGATACGCACACGGCCTAATGATTTGATTTTGAGTAGTTTATACCAATAGACGCCTCGAAACGGAAGCTGCCCGGCAGGTGCGCCATCATCATACGGGCAGTCGGCCCCATGTGCAGGGCTCCGCGACAACCGCTGCGCATCCGGCACAGCGCGGAGAGGTCCGCTCTGGCGGGCTCTGAGGGCCTCGATGTCGGCCGGCGCGGCCGAGACTAGGGGAAAACCACCCCGCCTTCCGACCGACCTGGCGTTTCCTGGACGCCTACGCTCGCCGCCGCTTCGAGCCGGGCCACTCCCTGGCCGTGGCCGGCCAGCCGTGAGCCCGGCTGAGCACCGTATCCATTCCGGCCATCGTCCAGCGACGTGCCGCCGAGGCCAGGATCGAGGGACGCGTGTCCGGCCACTCACTCCGGGTCGAAAGGGCGCAGTCCTTGGCCGCCGCCGGAGCCTTGGTCATCGAGATGCAGACGGCCGGCCGATGAGGATACCGCAACCGGCAGTCCCATGTCGGCTGCGGCCGCTAGCACCACCTCGAAGTCCCTCGGCTGCCAGCACACGACCACCGGCTCGCCGTCGATCATCGTGAGTATCACGTCTCTCTGTTCTCCTGTGGTTCTGCGTGCGGTGAAAAACAATCGACAGAGGGAGTGCCGACGGCGTGCTCGCGACCCTTGGGGAGCGGCGCCGCCCGGCATCTCCCCCCCTCCCTCCCCCTGTCGGAGTCGGGGTCGGGGTCGGACAAGGCACTTTTAGTACCCTGTCATGACTTACGCGGTTTTTTTTTACCGGTTAGGTCGCTCTCACTTACCGGTTAGGTCGCTCTCACTTACCGGTTAGGTCGCTCTCACTTACCGGTTAGGTCGCTCTCACTTACCGGTTAGGTCGCTCGGCCCTCCCGCTGTCGCCAGACCACCTCGGCGGCCGTTGGAACGAACCGCCAGCCCAGGCGACCGTCGCGATCCACCGCCTCGCGGTCTACGATCTCGATGCCCGGCAAGTCCTCCCAGGGACCGTCCATCTGGGCGATGGTGCGCGGCTTCTTGTCCTTCGTCCCGAAGGCCAGGCGCCGCCGATCCTTCCGCGTGAGCACCGGGTAGGCGGCTAGGTCGCGAGCCCACGTGCGGTACTTGGACCCGGGGATCACGACCCGCGTTTTCCCCGGTAGCCAAGTAGCGGCGTGAGCAGCGATGTAGGCCCGGAACCCCGGCCCCGACCCGACCCCGCGCTGCGCAAGCTCGCGGCGATCGATGGGCGGCCCGGCGGCGCTACCGGGCGGGAGCTCCACGTCGATCCACACGGTGTCGTCCAGCCCGGCGTCCGCGCCAGGGTCGTAACGCAGAGCGAACGGGTACCAGTAACCGCCCTGTTCGTCTGGGATCACGTAGTCTCGTGCTCGCCGCAGGGCCTCGCGGATGCGCGGCCAGTCTCGGAGACGCCTCCACCCATTCGGGAATAGGAAGTCCCGGAGCTCGCGCACGGTCACGACGAGACGGCCTCTGGCGGCCCGCGCCGCGTAGGGCGTCAGGATGCAGGCACCCACGGCTAGCCGCAGGTCCAGCGGCGCACCCCGTCCCTGGCTCATCGTCGGAACCCCCCGCCAGTCCTGGAGCTCGAGGAGGGCCACGCGTGGCCCTTGGCCACCCGTGGCGAATAGGGGCAGCTGGGCGTCCGGCATCTCGCGGTCGGGGTCCAGGATCCCGCCGAAGGCCAGCCAGCCGGCCTCGCGGGCGGGATGCTCGCGGATCTTCACGACCGGGATGATGGGGTCTAGGCGTGATTCGGGGCGCACCTCAGGAGGCGTCTGGGCTTCCTCCCCAACCTCCGGAGCGTCCAGAGGTCGCGTCTGGACTTGGAGGGTCTCCAGCCGCTCCCGCTGCGCCTCTGCTTCCATGAGTTCGCGCTCCTCGAGGAGGCTCTGACGCCCCTCCTCGGTCAGGCTCTCGGCCAAGGCCTCGGTTAGGTAGTCCGTCAGCTTCGATTCATGCGGTTCGCCCACAGTGGCCTCCTAGACAGACAGGTGTACACACTGGCATATGATCACTTGCTGGCGATCGTGGGGAGACGTCGGCTCTGGAAGAGTAAATCAAGCGCTTCGCCTAAGAGCTTCTGATGGGACGTGTCTTCGTCTACGGCGAGTTGGCGTAGCTGTTTCGCGACCTCGGGTGGGAAATGGCCGCCGATGTGCCTGGTGCCCGTCCGTGAGGGTTTGAGCGTCGAGGTCCCTCCCCTGCTCCGCTTGGGTCCTCTCGGTTCTTCATTAGCGGGCTTCCTCTTGCTAAGCGCCTCTTCGAAGCTTGGCTTTCCGGACATCGGTTCGTGTCTCCTATCGAGAAGCGTACAGGTGTGTACACATGAAGGTGTGTAGTGCAGCGGCCTCCTTCGCGCCTTGTCGTTCGGGCGAAACTCCTGGGCAACTTGACCGACCATGAGTGAGCGGGCGTACGCCACGCGGCTCACCAGGCGCACGGGCGCTACGGCAAAGCCCTGGGCTTCGATCGCTCTGGCCGCGTCGTCTGCTTCACTGCCCACGGCCGACACACCGTTCAGAACAACGAATTGCGGCGTCTTCGTCGTGGCAATCAGTTCACACGTCCTAAGACAAGGCTCGATGTCAAAAATGGTTGCTCGAGCCGGAATAAGGACTAGGTCGGCCGCCTTGGCCGCGTCGAGCGCTACGCGATCAGCGTGAGGGGCCGTATCAAGGATCACCAGCGATCCTTGAGGGCTTTCCGCTTGCTCAACTTCCTTCATGACGAAGGGCAGGCGACTTGAATGAGCGGAGAGAACGGGGGGAGTGCCGGCCTCACGGCGATCGGCCCAACTTGCGGCTGATGCCTGCGGATCGAGGTCTATCACGGCCGTGTCGCGTTCTTGGCTCGATGCAACGGCCAGATGAAGGGCCAGGGTACTTTTCCCTGAACCGCCTTTCTGGCTGATGATCGCTACGGTCTTCATGCGTCCTCGTGGGTTGGTCTGTACACGCGAAGGTGTGTACACCTATAGGTATATAACGGATCCGCCGCGGGGACAAGACGGGAAGCGCCAGAAGTACGAGTTCGTGGTGAACGCGGCCAACTTCGATCAGATGTTGATCCGCGACGCCCACCGAGCCGCTGCCCTGCTAGGGTCCTACGGGTCAGCCGACCCGAAGATTGTGGACCCGGCCGACGACCCGGCATAGCTGGAGTCGAGCGGTTGCTGGTCCGCGATTGATTATGATAATTCCCCTTATCGCAATATGACCGACGCTCTCCCACGCACTCTTCCGGCCACCGGGCTGCTTCCCTTGCCGGGCACGGTGGACGCATGCTGGCCGGCCATCATCGAGCGGGCCGGGCCGGGTGCCAGGTTCGCCGCCGACGAATTCTCCGCCTCCGTCACGAATCCGCACACGCGGCGCGCGTACGGCCGCGTCGTCGGACGGTTCCTCGTCTGGTGCGAGGCCCGGGAGCTCGAGCTCAGGCAGGTCACTCCAGGGTACGCCGCCAGCTTCATCGACGACTTCGATGGCGCCGCCGCGGCGAAGAAGCAGGTGCTCGCCGCGCTCCGCCACTTCTTCGACCTCCTGGTCACACGCCACGCCGTCGCCCTGAATCCCTTCCTCTCCGTCCGCGGGCCACGGAGCTCCGCACTGGAGGGCAAGACCCCCGCGATCACCGTGGAGCAGACACGCCGCCTCCTCGCGTCGATCGACTGCTCGACCCGCATCGGCCTCCGCGATCGCGCCGTGATCGGGACACTGACCTACACCGGCGCACGCGTGGGAGCCGTCGAGGGCCTGCAGGTGAAGGATCTCCGCGACTATGGCGACCACCGCGCCCTCCGGTTCCACGAGAAGGGAGGGGTGGAGCGGGAGATCCCCGTCCGGATCGATCTCGACCGCTGGCTCACCGAATACATGGAGAGCTGCGGCCTCGACGCGGGAGACGCGGCGGGTCCCCTCTTTCGCGCTGCGCAACACAAGGGTCACGGGGGAAAGCGTGGTCTCACGACCCGACCCCTCGCCGCATATGCGATCCGCGGCCTGGTCAAGCGACGGCTGAAGGACGTCGGCCTGCCGACAATCCTGAGTCCGCACTCCTTCCGGGTCCTCGTCGTCACCGACCTGCTCGAGCAGGGGGTCCCGCTCGAGGACGTCCAGTACCTCGCGGGCCACGCCCGCCCGACCACCACCCAGATCTATGACCGGCGGGGCAGGGAAGTCTCGCGCAACCTCGTCGAACGGATCTCGGTGTAGGTCGGAAGTCCCGGCCGGTTGTGTCGGGACTCAGGACTCTGCGTACCTGCAGCCCGTCAAACTCACGCGCCTGTGCACACCGGCCTGTCGTACCAGTGAGGTTAGCCGGGTGAGAACTTCGTCGCCCCGAATCTGCTGGCGACGTACTTCCGCGCATCGTCCTCGGTGAGTCGGACGGTACCCGGACCACTCCGGACGTAGAAATCGCCGCCCTCGGCCTTCTCCAGACCCTTCCATTGGAGGTAGACCGGTTCAGAACTCCGCTGGCAGCTCACGATGCAGACGGTCTCGCCCTCGACGTTCTGGGTCTTGGGATCGATGCATGTGCCGGCGCGGTCGCCGAGACCATTTCGAACGGTTTGGGCGAGATGCAGCATGAACTTGTCGTCCGTGTCCAGGCGATCATGGCCGATGCCAATCAGCCTGCGGTTGTCGTCCACGCCGATCAGGAGGTCGCCGCCCTCGGTGTTGAGGAACGCAGCGATGGTCTTAAGGGCCGCATGGGTCACGTGCCTGTCATCCTTGCGGTCCTCCTTCAGGTTCCAGCGCAGGCTCGACTTGAACTCGAGCGTCTTCGACTCCTGGAGCTTCAGCAACTCCTCCGCTCGCCGGTGCCGCCGGATGTAGTCGTCAAACAGGAGATTCTTGAGCGCCCGGCCGAAGTCGGCGTCGTCGGTGATCCGCCTGTACAGTTCGAAGTTGGTCTCGATGATCTCTTGGATCTTGTCTTCCACCTTCGGATCGAAGGTGAGACGGACGTTTTCCCGCGTATTCACCCGGGCACTGGCATCGAGTCCGGCGTCCTTGTCGAGGGCGGAGCGGATGTGCTCGAGCGTGACACGGTGCTCGGGGCCGAGGTTCAGGCCGAACCGCTCGTTCAATGCATCAATGATCCGTGAGAGCACTTCCAGCTCACTGGTGCCCGCGTCACCCGGTGACTTGCTTCCGGCGGGGGCGAGAGGCCACACCTGACGTTCCAGGGCGATCTGGCCGCGGCTCGTCCGCTGGATGCGGAAGGACTCCATGTCGATGTTCTGCTGAACCTCGCGAGGCAACTCCTCTCGGCTGGCCGGAAGCAGGCGCCTGAGATACCGGGCGAAGACGTACAGCTTCTCGAGTTCGGGATCCGCGAACGTGAGCACCTGGGAGAGGAAGGCGTACAGGCGTACGTAGTCGGTGAGCTGGCCGCGGAAGTCGCGCCCCTCCTCGGCGGTGAGCTCGGTGAAACGCTGGCGTGGCGGTTCCAGCGCCGCATACAGCCTGTCCTGGGCCGCCTTGGAGTAGTACACCCGCGCGAATCTCTCGATCTCGACGGCCGTGAACACGCCGTAGTCGAGCAGCCTGCCCTGAACCTCGTAGACGAGGTTGGGGTCGGTCGCCTCCGATAGCAGTGTGGTCTCGTAGTAGGGCTCGAACGCCTTCCGGATCTCCTCGGCTTCGTTGGCGAAGTCGAGTACCATCGTGCCCTTCTTGCCGGGGTGTGTGCGATTCAGGCGGGAGAGCGTCTGGACCGCATTCACGCCCCCGAGCTTCTTGTCCACGTACATCGTGTGGAGCAGCGGCTGGTCGAAGCCGGTCTGGAACTTGTTGGCGACCACCAGAAACCGGTACTCCGGCTTCCCGAACTCGGTCGCCGTCTGCCGCTCGCCGATGACCCGTTCCTGCCCGGCCGAGTTCATGCTGGACTCCGTGTGGGATGCCCCGCCGTCCTTCACCGTGCCGGAGAAGGCGACGAGCGCCTTCCATGGGTGGCCCTTCCGGGTGAGGTATCGGTCCAGGGCAAGCTTGATGCGCACCGCATGCAGGCGCGAGCGCGTCACGATCATCGCTTTCGCCCGACCCCCGATCTCGCCCGCGACCCGAGCGGCGAAGTGCTCCACGCAGATGGCGATCTTCTCGCCAATGGCGTGCGGGTGCAGCTCGACGAAGGACTTGAGCAGATGTTCCGCCTTCCGCTTGTCGTACCGCGGGTCGTCCTCGACCTTCTTCAGCAGACGCCAGTAGGCCTTGTGGGTCGTGTAGTTTTCGAGCACGTCGAGGATGAACCCCTCCTCGATCGCCTGGCGCATGCTGTAAAGATGGAAGGGTTCGAACTTCCCGTCCGGTCGCTTCCGGCCGAAGAGCTCGAGGGTCTTGGGCTTCGGGGTCGCCGTGAAGGCGAACGTCGAGAGGTTCGGCTGCCGCCCGCGGCTCCGGATCTCTTCGAGAACCCGGTTCTCGATCTCCTCTTCCGGAGTCTCGGCGCTCGCTTCCTCCTTCTCGGCTTGCTCGAGGCTCCCTAGCACCGACTTCAGGCTCTTCGTGCTCTCGCCGGACTGCGACGAATGCGCCTCGTCCACGATCACGGCGAAGCGCTGGCCCGGTAGCTGGCCGATCTGCTCGGCGATGACGGGGAACTTCTGCAGCGTGGTGACGATGATCGTACGGCCCGCTTCGAGGGCTTCGCGAAGCTGGCGGGAGGTCTGGTCGATGTTCTCCACCACACCGAGGGTCTGCTCGAACTGGCGGATGGTCTGCTGCAGCTGGCGGTCGAGCACGCGGCGATCGGTCACCACCACAACCGAATCGAAGACGCGCCGGTCCTCGCGGTCATGCAGCACCGAGAGCTGGTGGGCGAGCCAGGCGATCGTGAAGCTTTTGCCGCTACCGGCCGAGTGCTGGATCAGATAGCGTTCGCCGGTGCTGTGGTCTCGCGCGTGACGCACCAGGCGGCGCACGCAGTCGAGCTGTTGGTAGCGTGGAAAGATCAGGAAGCGCTTACCGGTCTTGCGCCCTCGATCGTCCTCCGCCTCGACTTCGTGGATGAACTGGCGGATCAGGTCGAGGACGCTGTCCCGTGCCCAGATCCGCTCCCACAGGTAGCTGGTCGGAAAGTCCGGGCGGGTCGGCGGGACCGGCGGGTTGCCCGCGCCGCCGAAGCGCCCCCGGTTGAACGGCAGAAAACTGGTTGCGGGGCCGGCGAGCCGGGTCGTCACGAACACCAGATCGGGGTCCACGGAGAAGTGGGCCAGGCAGCGCCCGTAGACGAAGAGCGGCTCCCGAGGGTCGCGGTCAAGCCGGTACTGCCGGATCGCATCCTCGACATCCTGCCCGTTGAGCGGGTTCTTGAGTTCGGCCGTGAAGATCGGGATGCCGTTCAGGAAGAGTGCGAGGTCCAGGCTCTCCTCACCCTTCTCGCTGTAGCAGAGCTGGCGCACGACGGCGAAGAGGTTGGCCGCGTGCAGGCGCCTGAGTTCCTCGTTGAGCCCGCTCGCCGCCCGGAAGTATGCCAGCCGGAACTTGCAGCCCGAGTCCTTGACTCCGGTGCGGAGCACATCGAGTGCTCCCCGCCGCTCGATCTCGCGCCAGAGCCGGCCGAGAAAACGCGGCCTCACGTCGGCGCCGTGGTGCTGCCTCAACTTGTCCCACTCCCTGGGCTGGGTAGCCATGAGGAAGTCGACGACATCGGTCGGGATGAGGCAGAGCCGCCGGTTGTAGTCCTCCGGCAAGCGCCTGCGGTAGCCGCCCGCTATCAGCCCACCGACGTTCCCGAGGGGCAGGAGCCCAGCATCCGCCGGAAAGGCATCAGGCCCGCCGCGCAGCAGTGTGCGCTCGATCGCTTCCTCGAATGCACGCTCTGAGATCTCTGAAGTCACGCCGCTTCCTCCCGGATGTCGATCTTGCCCGTGACCGCAGCAGAGATCAGCGCGGTGCGGAATTCCTTGAGCAGGTCGATGGCCTGGCGGATTTTGGCGATGAGTATGTCGATCCTGGCTGTCTCGCTGTCGAGGAAGGTGGCAATGCCCTTCTGCTCATCAACGGAGGGAAGCGCAAGCGCGCTTGCAACGTACTCCGGCACGTCGATGTTGGGATAGGTTGTAGTGGCCACCATCCTACGAATTCGCTCGCGGGTTAGTTCGGACCTGAGCAGATAGGCGAGGAATTTAGGACATACGGCCCTCGCTGAGGGCCTGATTCTCAACAGGAAGTTGCCAAACACGATTCGTGGAGTTGCATTCGATACCAATCCAAGTTTTCCGCTGATGATGTTCGTATTTGATCCGCTGCTCTTCACGACAAAGATGTCGCCCGGTATCCCCACGTACCGATCAACCTCGGAGACTGAGAGGCCGCGTACCGGCATGTCGTCCACAAGAAAGAGTCCATCGACGGTGAGGTGGGCCGTCGTGCACACCGGAAGGTCGACCGCACCTTCGCCTGGCTCGGAACCGTACGCTCCGGAATTCTCGACGATGGACACATGCTTCAACCGCTTTACCTCCCAATGCGCCGGGATTTCGCCGAGCCACTCGACGTCGGAATCCTTCATGGGGACGTCCGGGTCTAGGCCGCGGGTGACGGCGCGGGTGATGAGCGCGGTGCGTTTCTCCTGAAGCAGCTCAATCAGCCGCTCCTTCCGCTCCACCAACCCGTCGATCTTCGCCGTCTCGCGGTCGAGGAAAGCTGCGATGGCGAGTTGCTCCTCGACCGCAATCGGCAACACGACGGGCATGTTACGGACTCTTGCTGCGCTCAGGTTGTCCTGTGTATTACTGGCTGACAACATCTGGACGTGGGCCTGCATGAATTCGAGCCACCACCGCAGGTAGTCACGGAGCACCTCGCTTTCGCGAGGCACAACACCTAGAATCGCTTGGTTCATCACGCCCTGAGTCTCAAGCAGGGCAACTCTACCTAGCGAGGCGTACATCGAGTAGAGAAGCGTCCCTGCGGGCAGAATTCGAAGACGTTTTGACCTGCGCCCTTCTTCCGTAATCCGCTTTGCTGTCACGCGAACGCGAAAGCTTCGTGTCATATCCGAAATCGCCACCCAAGGGATGCCGTCCTCTTCGTCTGTCCAGTACGCGAGGTTGCCCGATTCAGGCGTTCCGCCAGACTCAAGACGAGCCACGGCGTTCTTGAGTCTCTTGAGACTCCAATGCGCCGGTACCTTACCAAGCCATTCGACCCCGGAATCCTCGTACGCCGGATACCGACGGAATCGCTGAGGTCGCGACTCCGTGATCTGGTCATGCACCTCGATCACGGGCCGTCACCTTCCCCCCACCAGCCTCTGGCGGACGGCCACACTGGCCCCGTAGTCCCCGATGGGCACGCGGTCAATCTGCCACCTCGCGCAGCATGGCCACGATACCCTCCGTCACCTGCCGGATGTCGGTCTCGATCTCCTCCAACGGGCGGGGCAGGCGGTACTGGTAGAAGTAGCGGTTGAAGTTGATCTCGTAGCCCACGACCCCGACCTCTCCGTCGTGGGGGTCTCGGCGCGCAGTGTCGATCCATGCGTCGGGCACGTGAGGCGTCACCTCGCGCTCGAAGAACGATTCGACCTCTTCCGAGAGGGGCACGTTCTCCGTGTCGCGAAGTCCCGGGTCGGGCTCAGGGCGACCCTTCCGGTCCTGACAGATCTCGGCCTCGTCGTTGCGCTCGGAGAGTGCCGAGAGAATGGCCTTCCTGATGGGAGCGGTGAGCTTGAGCTCTGCTTCCCGTGCCGCCCGGGACAGTTCGCCGTTGAACACCGCCCGGTCCAGGAACAGCTTGTCCGGTAGAGTCCGGAGCAGGGCACGGATCGCAGCCTGCTTCGCGCGGCCCGCCTCCTCGGCCTCGTGCTTCGCGGCGCCCTTCTTGCGCGACACCGCCAGGTTGACGAAGGTCTTTTCCTCTTCGAGTCGTGCGATCCGCTCCGGGCTGGCCCGGAAGTCGAGCCGGAGCGGGCGCTCGACCGTGATCTTCCGGAATCCAAAGTGCGTGGTCGGGTAGACGCGGCTGACGACGACCTCGCGCTCCTCTCCATCCTCGACGATGCTGCGGGTCGTGCCGTCTCGAAAACCGGCCAGCAACCGAAGGACGTCCTCCTTCCGGTCGAACGGGATCTCGCGGCGCTTGGCACCCAGGCTCTTGCGCAGCAGGACCCAGAACGCGGTGGCATCGATGAGCTGGACCTTGCCGCGCCGTTCCGGCCGCTTCCGGTTCGTGAGCACCCAGACGTAGGTCGCGATGCCCGTGTTGTAGAAGAGCTGTTCGGGCAGCGCGATCAGCGCTTCGAGCCAGTCGTTCTCGAGGATCCAGCGCCTGATCTCGCTCTCACCGCTTCCGGCATCGCCCGTGAACAGGGGCGATCCGTTCATGATGATCGCGATCCGCGAGCCGCCCCTGACCGGCTCGTTCGAATGCGCGAGCATGTGGAGCAGGAACAGGAGCTGACCGTCGCTGATCCTGGGCAGGCCCGGCCCGAAGCGGCCCGCATCTCCCCGGTCGCGCTCCGCCTGCACCGCGTCCCGGTCGCGCTTCCAGTCCTTGCCGTAGGGCGGATTCGCGAGCATGTAGTCGAAGTTCGTGCTCGCGTGCCGGTCGTTCGAGAGAGTGCTCCCGAAGAGGACACGCTCGGCGTCTCGGCCATCTTCCGACTTCATGAAAAGATCCGACTTGCAGACGGCGAAGGTCTCAGGGTTCACCTCCTGGCCGAAGAGATGGATGTCCGCCTCGGGGTTCACGGCGGAGCCGCACCGCTTGCCTTCGCGCCTCTCTCCGACGTTGATGTGCCCCTTGGCGATCGTGAGCATCCCGCCCGAGCCGCAGCACGGGTCGTAGACGCTGAGCACGACCCCCTTCGTGCGCAGCCGGTCCTCGTCACCCGCAAGCATCAGGTCGACCATGAGATGGATGACGTCACGGGGCGTGAAGTGCTCTCCGGGGTTCTCGTTCAACGCCTCGTTGAACTTCCGCATGAGTTCCTCGAAGATCGTCCCCATCGTGAAGTTGTCGATCACGTCGGGGTGCAGGTTCACCTTCGGATCGCCGAAGCGCTGTACGACCTGGAACAGGAGCCCCGCTTCGTCGAGCTTCGAGATCGTGTTGTCGAAGTCGAACTTCTCGAGCACCTCGCGCATGCTGGCGCTGAACCCGGCGATGTAGTGGCGCAGGTTATGAGCGATGTGTGGGGCGTCGGCGAGCAGCTTCGCGAAGTCGTAGCGCGACGTGTTGTAGAACGCGAACCCCGAGGCCCGCCGAAGCTGGCCCCGGAGGTCCTCGATCCGGCCCCGGTATTTGGCGTCCACGGCCAACACCTGCGGCTTGGTGGGAGCCAGCACGCAGTCGAGCCGGCGCAGCACCGTGAGCGGCAGGATCACGTCCTGGTACTTGCCGCGCTTGAAGGTGTCGCGGATCAGGTCCGCGACGCCCCAGATGAAGCTCGTGATCTCGTTGTGGTTCATGCCTCAATGTAGCTGGTATAGCTGGTCGCCCGATGCAGATTGACGAGTGCACATCTCGTGGCTCGCGTGTTCCGTCGCGGCAGGCTCGTGGCGCTCGGCAGCTGCTCGCGTCCATCGACGGCGCCCGGCCGATCGGCCTGCGCGATCGTGCCGTGCTCGGCACCCTCACCTACATCGGAGCTCGCGTTGGGGCCGTGGCCCAGCTCCGGCTTCAGGATCTCCGCGACGACGGCGAGCACCTCGCCCTCTGGTTCCGGGAGAAGCGAGGGAAGGAGAGGGAGATCCCCATTCGCATCGAACTGGCCGGCTGGCTCACCGAGTACATCGAGGCGGCCGGGATCCGTGACGATCCGAAGGAGTCGCCGCTCTTCCGGATCGCCGACTACCACACACCCACGTGGCTCGGGGCGGGTGGCGTCGGGGCGTGGACCATCCGGTGCCTGCTCAAGCGGCGCCTGAAGGATGCCGGGCTGCCGACGGCCATCACCCCTCACAGCTTTCGGGTGATGGTCGTGACCGACTTGCTGGCCCAGGGCGTCCCTGTCGAGGACGTGCAGTACCTCACCGGCCACCCGCACCCCTCGGCCACCCACGTCCATGACCGCAGCGCACGGCGCGTCACCCGCAACATTGTGGAGAGGATTTCGGTCTAGGGCCGATCGCCGGTGGGCTCGGGGGCCGCTTGAATGACGCTCAGGTCTACTCATGCGGGCTTCCCTCTCTTCATCCCGTGGAATCGGTTCCACCTCCCCCACTGCGACGCTGCCGTGCTCGGGTTGATCCCTTCTCCGATGCACTGATCCATCACATCCTGACGGTCGACGGTTCCATCCTGCCCTTGAATATCGTAGATGATCTCCCACACCCTCCCGGTCGTTGACTCTGCCGCTGGCTCCATCACATTGTTCCGCGTGCGCCTCTCTTGCCGCGTAGGCATGGGGGCTTGTGCTGCCGGGCGCCTGTCGATTCGCTCCGAAAGCAGGCGCGCGAGATCCGCACTCGAGGCGCGACCACCGCGAGTGAGAACTTCCGCCAGCCACTTTTCGAACCGCAGGCCATCCCCGTCGTCGCCTCGGATGTCCAGTTGTATATCGTGGGCTCTCTCGATCATCGTTCCTCCTCGTATAAAAAGTACCACCACCACCACGGATCCGCACCCCCACGATAATAGGGGTGCCTAGAAAAATCAAGGGTCCCGGCAGATCCTGCGATGGGGTCGGGTTGGGCGGTTTTTGCATGGGCCGGTGCCGAGTGGGAAGGACGGGACACGGGAGCAGGATGCATCCAGCCTTGGAGGGTCAGGGCAGTGCTGAACGAGGAGATTTAAGGCGAACAGAGGCCGCACATCGGTAGGGCGGGAGGCCGTTGGAAACACGGGGCCCACGATCGCGGGTGCGACCTGCATGGCGTGCGGCACGGCCGCCAGACTCAGGCGAGCGCCGGGGGCGGGATGTCGTGGTTCAGTCCCCGCAGGGCAGTGAGGAGGCGGAGGCGGACGGGTTCGTCGCGAAGGAGAGGACGTGCAGTGCCGCGCTCAGGGGCGCTGCCCGGCTCTCACGCGGTTAGAGCGCGATTCTCCGGGCTCTGGGCCTGACGTAGGGGACCGTGATCGTGTCCGTCGCGTCGCGCTTCGCGTCTTCGCCCCGCCGGTCGTACAGTCTGGTCGTGTCTATGCGGCTGTGGCCCATGAGGTCGGCGGTCACGGCGAGGTCGTTCCCGGCGGCCAGCAACTGCGTGGCGAAGGACCGGCGAAGCGAGTGCGGCGCGAGCTTTCCCAGCCTGGCGCGGGCGGCCCGGACCCCGACCCGGTAGGCGATGGCCTGGCCGGACATGGTGCGCCCGGCGGCGACGCTCCCTGATGTTGCGGGTGACGAGCCGCGGCCGCGGCTCAATGTCCATGACCGATGTCAACATGTATCCGTTCGCCCAGCAGCTCCTCTCCTGGCAGGCCGACCGGCCGGGGCACGGTTCGCGGCACGGCTGAGGCCGGCAGTGCACGGGCGGGCGCGGTTGCCGGAGGTCAGGGCTCGCCCGGGTCGTCGGGCCGGGCCATGCGGAATCGGACTAACCCCGACGCTGCGGCGCTGGCCTGGTCGTGGAGTTCTTTGGGCAGATGGCCGGTCACGTTGCGCATCTTGTGGTTCCGGACCCTCGTCCGAGACGGAGAGCGCGACGCAGGCGCCCTCGCGCGCCCCCTCGACACGGATCGTCGACGAGGGCGGCGAGTGCCGGGCCGCGTTCGAGAGCAGGTTGCCGAGCACCTGGGCGATGCGCTCGGGGTCGGCCATCGCCCGCGGCAGGTCGGGCCGGAGGTCGATGAGGACGGGGTGCCGGCCGCCACCGGTCAGGAACGTGGTGCGGGCCCGGTCGACGAGCGCGGCAACATCCGAGGACTCGGGCGGGATGGTGAGCGTTCCCGCCTCGATGCTCCCTGCATCGAGTAGGTTCGCAATGAGCCTAGACCGAAATCCTCTCCACCCAAGACGGAGATTTGACCCTGCCAGCGCCCCGCGTGACTTATCCGGGCTAGCGGCGACCCCTGACAGTTAGGGGGGGATGCTCAGGGGTGAGACGTGGATGCTTCGGTCAGTGCTCAGGTGGTCAGTGCTCAGTGCCTCTCGCCTAGCCTATGCCTCGCTGGTCCGCTGGTCCGCTCTCCGCAGAGAGCGCCCCGGCGGCCCGTGAGCTCCGAGATGATCCATGACGCGGCCCTCCCCCGGCTGATGGCACCGCCCGGAGGTCGTGCGGGGGAGGGTTTACCGTAGGGGGGGGGCATTCGGTGCACACGGGGAGGCCGTTGGCACCTCCAGCTACGCGAGGTGACCAGGTGCAGGTGTCGCCGTGGGCGAGCCCTCGGCCTTCGTCGAGCGATCCGGATCACTTTCGATAACTTCCGTTCACTACCCGCAACACTCTTTGTCGCTTCAAGGACTGCATGGAAGGGGTTGTCTCCCAGGAACTCAGCCGAACAATAGTGCAGAACGTCCGGATGAACTCCTCTCCGCTCCAGCGCTGATCGAAGACGACTCGCGCGCTGCTGCGCTTCAGGAAGGGATGAAGCTTTCTTCGTCTTGTGGAACTTCCCGTCCTCCCGGAACTCCAATCCATCATAGAGAAGCAGCACCACGTTGACGCGATCGCGGCGCTCTTCAAGCGTTGCCGAGTTCCCCTGATATCGGGCCGGTTCCAAAGCATGGCTAATGAACGCCAGCACACGGTCACCGGATCGCGTTCGGTTTTGCGATTCAGCCAATGCGTTGAACAGACGCTTCCACTTCGTCTTGGCTGGGTCCACATCCGATACTCGCACTTGTCCAAGCATATGACCGATCTCAGAGCCCGTCAGGCCCTCGTTCGTGTCAGCCAATACTTGGCAAACAGCCTGCAACTGACCCGCAGTGAATGGCTTTGGTTTCCTGCGTGTCGGTATTTCGCCTCCTATTCGCGCTGTTGGTCTACCGGTGCAGCTTCAAGAGTGTGTTGGCGGCAGCCCAAGTATGCCAAGTTTACGGTCGAGCGTCGGGGCGGCATGTTCCGATCCGTGCTGCCCCAACTGACCCCGGTGTCACACTGCCCAGCCAGCGGACAGCACCTCCGCTTGTTCGAGCACCGTCCGCGTCGCCCTCTCCTGCTTGTCGGGCGGGTAGCCGTGCTTGCGTAGGGTGCGCTTGACCAGCCGGCGCAGGTTAGCACGGACGTTGTCGCGCAGCGTCCAGTCGATCTTGACGTTGTTTCGCACGGTCTCGACCAACTCGCGGGCGATATCGCGTAGCGTCTCGTCGCCGAGCACCTGCACGGCGCTGTCGTTCGTCTCGAGCGCATCGTAGAAGGCGAGCTCGTCCTCGGAGAGCCCCAACGCCTCGCCACGGGCATTCGCTTCTCGCATGTTGCGGGCAAGCTGAATCAGTTCCTCGATGACCTGCGCGGCCTCGACGGCTCGGTTCGCGTAGCGGTGGACGGTCTGTTCGAGCATCTCGGCAAACGATCTCGCCTGGACGACGTTCCTTCGCCTGCGGACGGCCAGTTCCCCCTTGAGCAGCTTCTGCAACAGCTCGACCGCGAGGTTGCGCTGCTTCATGCCCCGCACTTCGGCCAAGAACTCCTCGGACAGGATCGAGATGTCCGGCTTCTCAAGGCCGGCTGCGGCGAAGATGTCGACGACTCCTTCCGACGCCACGGCCCGTGAGACGATCTGGCGAATCGCATAGTCAAGCTCTTCCTCGGGACGCGCCTCCCCCCGGGCGCGTTTGGCCAGCACCGACCGGACGGCCTGGAAGAACGCCACATCGTCGCGGATCCGCATCGCCTCCTCGTGA
This sequence comes from Dehalococcoidia bacterium, assembly GCA_965262385.1. Classification (GTDB taxonomy): domain Bacteria; phylum Chloroflexota; class Dehalococcoidia; order Lucifugimonadales; family CATOSD01; genus CATOSD01. The sequence goes on from CBDHFB010000014.1 coordinate 33,389, forward strand.
GGGACGGCGAGCGCGAAGGCCTGCGAGAGTTCGCGCACGGCCGGCAGACAGCGCTCCTTGCCGTTCTCCTGCGTGAGGATGTGTTCCTGCGCCCCCGGCAGCAGCAGGCTCACGCGTTCAGTCGGCGTGCCGTCGATCCACACCGAATAATCGAAGCCGTGGAACAGGCCGCAGCACACCTCGTACTTCTCCAGCATCACCGCCACCGCTTCGGATTGATCTACGGTGGTCTTGCCCGTGCCCCCGCTCTCGGTGTAGGTCGCGAGAGCCTGTTTGAGTTCGTGCGCTAGCCCGAGGTAGTCCACGACCAGGCCGCCCGGCTTGTCCCGGAAGACGCGGTTCACCCGCGCGATCGCCTGCATCAGCCCGTGGCCGCGCATCGGCTTGTCCACGTACATGGTGTGCAGACTCGGCGCGTCGAAGCCGGTCAGCCACATGTCCCGCACGAGCACGACCTGAAGCGGCTCGCCGGGATCGCGGAACCGTTTCGCCAGCGTCTCGCGGTACCGTTTGTTGCGGATATGCGGCTGCCAGTCCGGAGGATCCGAAGCGCTGCCGGTCATCACGACCTTGATTCGGCCCCGGTCGTCATCTTCGTGATGCCAGTCCGGACGCAGGCGAGTCAGTTCTCGGTAGAGGTCGATGCAGATGCGGCGGCTCATGCAGACGATCATGGCCTTACCGTCCAAGGCCTCGATGCGCCGGTCGAAATGCGAGACGATGTCCTGGGCAATGAGCCTGAGCCGCAGTCCAGCTCCGGCGACGGCCTCAAGCTGGACCCACTTGGTCTTCAGTTTTTCCTTGCGCTCGACTTCCTCGCCCTCGGTGACCTCCTCGAAGTCGGGATTGATCTTCGGCCGCTCGGCCTCATCCAGTGTCAGCTTCGCCAGCCGGCTCTCATAGTAGATCGGCACGGTTGCGCGGTCCTCGACCGATCGTTCGATGTCGTAGACGCTGATGTAATCGCCGAACACCGCGCGCGTGTTGGCGTCCTCCAGCTCGATCGGCGTGCCGGTGAAGCCGAGGAACGAAGCATTGGGGAGCGCGTCGCGCATGTGGCGGGCGTAGCCGTCGATGAAGTCGTACTGGCTGCGGTGCGCTTCGTCGGCGATCACCACGATGTTCCGGCGCCTCGATAACACGGGATGCCGGTCGCCCTTCTCTTCGGGAAAGAACTTTTGGATGGTGGTGAAGACCACGCCGCCCGACTCGACGGCGAGCTTGGCGCGCAGGTCGGCACGGTTCCGGGCCTGAGCCGGCGGTTGCCGCAGCAGGTCCCGGCATCGGGAGAAGGTACCGAAGAGCTGGTCGTCGAGGTCGTTCCGGTCCGTCAGCACGACGACCGTTGGGTTCTCCATCGCCTGCTCGCGGATGATTCGCCCGGCATAGAAAGCCATGGTCAGACTCTTGCCCGAGCCCTGGGTGTGCCAGACGACACCGATGCGACGGTCGCCGGGATCGCCGCCCGGTCGTCTGCCGGACTCGTACCGGCCGCCCCGCTCGACGACCCGCTGCGCTTTCTGCCGGATCGCCGCCGCACGCAGGGTCTCCAGCACCGCCGTCTCCACAGCGTGGAACTGGTGATATCCGGCCATCTTCTTAGCCAGCTTGCTGCTGCCGTCATCCTCGAACACGATGAAGTCCCGGACCAACCTCAGGAAACGGTCCCGCTCGCACATCCCCTCAAGTATCACCTGCAATTGGGGCAGATGCGGGCCGGCCAGCGTCTCGCCAGTGATCGTGCGCCACGGCTTGAACCATTCCCGCCCTGCGGTGAGCGTGCCCATGCGCGCATCGACTCCGTCCGAAGCGATGAGCGCCGCGTTGAAGGAGAACAGGTTCGAGAGCTCGTCCTTGTAGGTCTGGATCTGCTGCCAGGCCGTCCAGACCGTAGCCTTCTCATCCGCCGGGTTCTTGAGCTCGATCAGACCGAGCGGAAGACCGTTGACGAACAGCACGACATCCGGCCGCCGCTCGTGTTCGCTCTCGACGACGGTGAACTGGTTCACGGCCAGCCAGTCGTTGTTGGCAGGGTTCTTGTAGTCGACGACGGAGACCTGCGCTCCGCGTAAGGCGCCCCCAGCGGTCCGGTACTCCACCGTCACGCCGTCTACCAGCATGCGGTGGAACGCACGATTGCGGGTTTCTAGGGTGGAGCCTTCAGGCCGGGTCACCTTGCGGAACGCGTCCTCAAAGGCTTCGGCGGGCAGGGCCGGATTCAGCGCATATAGGGCATCGCGCAGCCGACGTGCCAGTATGACTTCGCTGTAGTCGGATCGCTCCGAGTCCGCTGTGTGCGGGGCAATGTTGGGACCGTGGGCGACATTCCACCCAAGGCTCCCCAACCAATCGAGGGGGGCGTTTTCGACCTCGGACTCTGTGAACGCCGCCATCAGGCTACCTCGGTGCCGGGTCCCAGGACAAACCTCGCCCGCTCCCGCCTGAGCATCTCGTAAGGGTTCATGCAGGGCACGCCGAGACCGATACAGGCGTTCGGGATCTTGATCTTACTGGTGGTGTCGGCGGGGACTTCGTGCGTTACTACAGTGCAGTCATGAGCCAGCGCATACGCGACAAGCCAATAGTCAGCGACCTGTAGAAAGGTTGCGACGGCGGCAGGCTGGTATCCACTGCCGCTCGCCCAATCGCTTACGGTGCGAAGTGCCGGCACGACGGCGTTGTCCGGTCTCAGAAAGAAACCGTCGTCCCGTGCCGCGGCCCAGTCCGCCAGTTCGTCTGCTCCGGCCTGCAGTTCATCAGCAACCTTCTCGATACTCGCGACCTTTCCGGCGTGGTTCTGCTCCACCAGCCAATCCCAAAAGGCGGGGCAGAAATCGAAGCCATAGTGCAGATTCTTGGCTTGGATGAATACGTTGGCGTCGACGAGATAAGCGGTCATCCCATCACCCCGACTTCGCGCCCGAGATTGTTGAAGGTCTCGGTCTTCTTGACTCCCAACATCCTGAACGCGTCCCGATAGAGCGTATGCCCTTCGAGCGTGCTCACGACGAGCGCGCGGGCGAAGCAGTGGCTCACCCGCGCCAGCGTCGTGCGATAGAAGTCGCCGCCCCCGCTTCCGCCTTGAACGAGAGCACTCAGGTGCTTTACCTCCCGCTGCCATACGACATCGAAGCGGTCGCGGCCGATCCAATGCGCATCGAGAAGACGTCGCAGAATGACCAGCGTGCTAACCTTGAAAGTGCGCGCCAGCCGGGACAGAGCGTCCGAGAGCGGCTCGTCTCGTCGTAGATCGGATCGCAAGGCGGCTAGCGGCACCAGAAGCTCAGCCGCAACCGCGTTGCACCACACCTCCTCGCGTCGGAACCCCGATCCCGGCGCTAGGCCGAGGTTCGACAGGGCAGAGGCTCCAAGCCAGATATGCGCAAGCTCGTGGGCGAGCGTGAACATCTGGGCCGCTTTCGTATCCCGGCCGTTGATGAAGATCAGCGGGGCGAGAGGATCGGCCAGCGCGAAGCCGCGGAACTCGGTGGGATCGAGACGCCGGTGGTTGTTGTTCATCACGACACCGCTAACCATGACGAGGACACTGGACTCGTCGGCTTGGCGGATGAACAGTCGCAGCGCATCGGTCCATGTCGGGCACTTCCGGCGGGCGGCAAGATCGAAACCCAGCGTCTCACGCATCTCGGCCGCGACGGTTTCCGGAGACGCCTCGACCGTGGCGCTGCCTACGAAGTCAAGCTCCGGCTGGCGGGTGACGCGGACGAAATCCCGATACCAGCTCTGCCGCTCCTGACAGGTGTAGATCGTGTCCAGCAGGTTTGGGCTCGGACGCGTGACCTCGTGTGCGGCGAAAGTGCGGAAGTCCGGGATGGGGATGGCTTCCTCCGGCGGTACCGTGAGGAACAGATAACCTACCGGCACATGGACGGCGCGCGCGAACGCCTCCACCTGCTTAAGGGTGGGCTGTGTTTCTCCGTCCTCCCACTCCGGTAGCTTCTTGAACTTGGCCGCCAGCGTCTCATGCGCGATCCCCGAGCGCTTGCGTGCCCAACGCAGAAGGCCGGGGTTCACGGGAACGCGGATCATTAGCGCTCCCCTGCCAGGCTTGCCAGCGCCGCTTTGAGCACCTGGAAGCAGACCGTGGCTGTGTGTTCATCCGGCGTGAAACCCGAGATCAATTGCTGATACGGGTGGATGTAGTTTCGGAAGTCGCGCAACCCGTGACTGAACTTCTTGATGTCGAGCTTAATGACGCCGACCTCGCACGCGACGTCGATCAGTTGGGCGAGGCTCCATTCGTGAAAGCGTTTCGGCGAACCACTCGCTGTCTTCGGCGTCGCCTTCGCCTGATTGAAGCTAGCTGGGGCCTGCTGTGCCGCGCCAAGCAGGACGGCTTCCAGGACGCTACCGCACAGGAAAATTACAGACAGATGAGCACCGGCGCCAAACGCGACACGGGCCTCGTTCAGCCGTGCTTCAACGATCGTCGCGACCTGCGCGTCGACCGGCAACTTCTGGATGCTCGGAATAGTGAACTCACGGTCCAGGAACTCGCTTTCCTTCTTGGCAGCATTGAGGACGACGGGTCGACCGGTAATGCGGCCAACGATGCCACGTGCTTTTTCCAGCAAACCTCTGTCTATGTCCTTTCCATTGAGTTCGCAGTCGGCCTCATAGGAATCCAGCATCTCAGAGAGCACGGCTCCAACCAGCCGATCGGTCTCCGACCTCCAAAAATCGCGAAGCTTCTTCGCCTTGGATGTTCCGAAGGTCTGATACTTGCGCCCATGGATATCGACGTTGTGCCGTCGGAAGAACTCGCCAAAAGTGGCGTCGGAGAAATCCAGTACATAGCCGCTGCCCATCCCGAACAGCTTCTCGAAATAGCGCTTCTCAATCTCCGTCAGAGAACTCATGCCTCGGCCAAGCGGATTTCGCCGGACATGAGCTTGGGGAGCAGCGTGTCGCGAAGAGCAACAAGCGTTCGACTAGCCAGTTCGTTGGCAACTTGCCGCTCCAACAAGCACGCGAATGTGTCGGAAACTGCCGCGATCACGCCGTCTGGAGGTACAACGCACAGGGCATCAGTCAGATGGTGCCGCCTGATATGTCCCATCGTCGTCGCCTTGTCCTGAGCGATCCTCCGGAATGCCGGAAGATGTGATAGCAGGCTGTGCAGGTAAAACCACTTAGGATGTCTATCTGACGTCACCTTGAAGAGATGCTGGTTCAAGGCTGCCCGCCCGCCGCACCACGTCCTGACCAGGAGGCTTCCTGACCAGGAGAATAAGACATCTCCGTCCTCGATGATGCATTCTGGCCGGATCGCGGCGCTCGCCCACTCTCCGCTATTTGCTTCGCCAGCCCGCAGCGCGGTAGATATCGTACATGACATCGTCGCCTCCCCCGTGCCGTTCGATTCCCTCCGCCGCGCGCTTGAGCGAGGCGATGCAGCGGCGCAGGAAGGTCGTGTCGATGTTCACCGCCCCCAGCCTCCGAGTCCCAGCGATTCCAGATTCTCGTTGACCGCGGCATCGAGCCGAGCACCCTCGGTCTGCTGTTCCCGAAGCTCAGCGACCAACCGCTTCATCTTGTCCTCGAATGGCTCTCCGTCGTCCTCCTGAGGCTCGACGCCGACATAGCGGCCCGGCGTAAGGACGTAGCCGTGCATGCGCACCTCGGCCAGCGGGGTGCTCTGGCAGAAGCCGGCCACATCGGTGTAGCCGTCCTCTTCCGTCTCCCAGCGTGGTAGGTGTCCGCGATCCGGGCGATTTCCTCGCCGATCAGCTCACGGTGCGTCCGGTCCACCATCCGACCGAGCTTCCTCGCGTCGATGAACAGGATCTCTCCGCGTCGCCGGCGCCCGCGCGCCAAGAACCACAAGCAGGCGGGAATCTGGGTCGAGTAGAAGAGCTGGCCCGGAAGCGCGACCATGCAGTCCACCAACTCCGCCTCGATCAGGTTCTTACGGATCTCGCCCTCGCCGGACTGGCTCGACGACATCGATCCGTTGGCCAGCACGAACCCCGCGATACCCTTCGGTGCGAGGTGATGGACCATGTGCTGGACCCACGCGAAGTTCGCGTTGCCCTTCGGAGGTACGCCGTAGCGCCAGCGCTTGTCCTCGGCCAGCCGCTCGCCTCCCCAGTCAGAGACGTTGAACGGCGGGTTGGCGAGGATGAAGTCGGCCTTCAGGTCCGGATGGCGGTCGTTGTGGAAGCTGTCGCCATGGGCGATCTGTCCCCCGATTCCGCGAATGGCCAGATTCATCTTCGCGAGCCGCCACATAGTGTAGTTCGACTCCTGCCCGTAGATCGAGATGTCGCCACGCGCCTTCCCGCCGTTGGCGTTGCCGGTAGCGTGCGCGCGGATGAACTCGACCGACTGCACGAACATGCCCGAGGAGCCGCAGCAGGGATCGTAGACTCGCCCCCGGTACGGCTCCAGCATCTCGACGAGCAGCCTGACGACGCAGCGCGGTGTGTAGAACTCGCCGCCCCTCTTGCCCTCGGCGCTCGCGAACTGCGAGAGGAAGTACTCGTATACGCGACCGAGCACGTCCCGGGACCGCGCTTCGGCGTCCCCGACCCGGATGTTGCCGATCATGTCGATCAACTGGCCGAGGCGCTGCTTGTCGAGGGCGGGCCGGGCATAGTCCTTGGACAGCACCTCCTTCAGCGCCGGGTTGTCCCGCTCGATCGCGGCCATGGCCCGGTCCACGGTCTGGCCGACAGTCGGCTGCCGCGCCCCGGCCTTCAGGCGTGACCAGCGTGCCTCCCGCGGCACCCAGAAGATGTTATCCGCGATGTATTCGTCACGGTCCTCGGCGGCCTCTTCTCCCCACTCGGCGAGCACCACCGCGTGGCGCTCCTCGAAGGCGTCGGAGATGTACTTGAGGAACAGGAGGCCGAGCACGACATGCTTGTACTCGGCGGCGTCCATCGAGCCGCGGAGCGTGTCGGCCATCGCCCACAACTCGGCCTCGTAGCCGGTCGTGGCACCGCTGTCGGTCTGCTTGGCGGGCATCTCCACTCGCTCGCTGCGGTCTCGGATCGCTCCGCGCGATGCCGGAGCACTCCCCAAGATACGACATGTGTCGCGGGGCCGTACACCTCGTCGGCGTATGTCAGCGCGCCCCGACCAGGTAGTCGGCCGCCACACGGGCCGAGCCGCTACCGCGCGCGAGAAACCTAATGTGCATCGGGATCCGGGCTCTCGGCGGGGGCCAGCGCCCGTTCGCGGATGCGCTCGCGCTCCACCTCGGCGAGCGCCACGGTCCAGGTGCGCACCCGGCCAACCGACCGGCGCACCAGATCCGACAGTGTCAAGCCTGTCGAGCGCGCCTTGACGTGCCACTCGGCACGCTCCGCCTCGCTGGCGCGGATCTCACCCGCACACCGCGCTCAGCGCGCCGTTGCGGTTGAGGGGGTCAGAGGGGGCACAGCCTCCCGCCAGCCCCTGCCGGGGATGCGCGAAGCGTGGCCCCAGAGGGCAGGCAGGCAGGCTGGCTTCGGCGCCTTACGGTGCGCAGAGCCAGCGGCGCGGCGGACGCCCTCGACGCGGACGCCGAAGGTTTCGTGGGGACGGTCCCCGGAGGCAAGGTCCGAGGTCTCCCCGGCCTGCCGGCGGGCCGGGGCAGGGCATGGCCGGCCGGGGTGGCCTCATCAGCGGTTTGGAACGTCGCGATGGTAGCCAAGCCGTTCTCGCTCACTCCCCCAACTCCCCCGATGCCCCACAGCCGATCCCCCGCCATACGGCCCAACCTGACGTTTTCAATGCCCACGATCCCGCGGTTGTGGATGCCAGGTAACACCCCGTGCTCTCCGGGCTACGGGGGGACGCTGCCCCCTGCGATGAGCCCGGCTTCTCACGCCTTTGGGCTCTCGGGCCGGCGCTACACGACTCCTTGGTCTTCACACCGTGGCGACTTGGACGCGAGAGGACAGAGTATCGTACAAACGCTGCATCGCATTGACGGCCCGACTAACCGCAGACGGCCAAGTCTCGGTGTCCACCCACCCTCCTGGCACGGCGAGACTAATCCGCGAAGCGCGCTTGTCGTCGAGACGTTGCCAGTAGAGCTCAGTTCCGAAATCGGCCTCGATGGCCTCACGGTCGCAGTACAGAGCGTCGAACAGGGCCTTGTTCTCCTCGGCTTGGGGAGCATCGATGTACAGCTCCACACGAGTCTCATGTTGCAGGACCACGTAATTCCACCACTGCCCGTGCCTTCGCGTGCCGATCCAGTTCATATGGCTCGCCGAAATCCGCGAATGCAGGTCAGAGACCTCCTTCGCATGGGCAAGGAGGGCCTGCCAGAAGTCGAAGCACGCGTCAACCCTGTCCCGTCTGCCGGTTGCTTCCGACACATCCTTCTGATGCTCAACGATGAGATCCGGCGTAGGTGGCTTCTCCCCTTCGGGATCGAGTCGCGACGGATTCCACACCCACTCGGCGATGCGGATGTAAAGTTCCTGTCGCTCCGTTAGTTGCTCGGGACCGAATGATTCGTAGGCCCGGAACGGCAGGCCCGTCCGGTCCAGCAGACGCTGGAAGTCGGGCAGGTTCTTGTAGGCGAGAGGGTGGAGGCTCCGAGCGAGGAGGTTTTGGCTGTTCGAGAGGTAGGCGTCCCTCTTGGACTCGTATCTGGCGTCACCAATGCTCTGATTCACGCCGCGCTGGAGGAGGAGTAGGCCCCCGAGTTTGTTGCGCTCGGTTTGGAAGTCGCTCGGGTGGGCGAACCAGTCCCGGAAGCGGTCATAGTGGTCCGCCCAGATGTGCTCGATTTCGAACGGCCGTGCCCGTCCTCTCGAAGTCAGGTCCTGAAAGCTCGACGAAAGGCCGCACTGTGCGTCTACCCAGTGCGACAGCCGAGCGAGGATGTGCCTCACCTGCCGGTAGTTCTGATGGTGCAATCGGAAGCCGGGCTCGCGACCGAAGCGCTCCTGCTGCTCGTCGAGTTGCCCGAGCAGAAACTCTGATAGATCGCCAGCATCCTTCCCGCGTAGTTCCCTCGTCAGGGTGAACAGCGTGTACTTGACCGACGAGTAGCTGATCGTGCGAAAATTCCACACGCGGCGTGCCAGCCAGATGTCGAGGAAATCGGCCACAAGTGCGACCTTCCGCCGGATCTCCTCCGCACCGTCGTCCGGTGCGAGGGAGGCAAGCAGGGCTTGGGTCTGGAGGGTGAAGCCTCGGTCTTCATTGTAGTAGACGGACTCCCAGCCATGTGTCAGATTGCCAGCGGCCTCGCGGATCTCAATTGAACGGCGAGCGTAGAAGTCCAGATCGCGGGAGACAAACCGGTAGAAGGCGTCAGACTCGGCAAGCCCCAGCCGTTGGCGCTGGTCCCGGACCCAACGATGAAATTCGGAGCCGATGCGCTCGTAGTCGCGGTTCTCTGCACCCTTTCTCCCTGCCCGGATAGTCTCGGCGTGCCGCGCACGGAGCCAGTTCTTGAAGAAGTCCACGTCTTCTTCATCGCCCAGTTCCTTTAGGCGCTGCATGTGCTTCTTCCAAGTCTGGTTCACCGCTTGCTGGTCGTCCTCTTGGCGGACGTTGGCAAGGACGTAGCCCTTGAGCATCTCCGGGAGGCTCAAGCTCAGGCCCCGGTCGTTCATCGTTTCGAAGATCGTGTAGGCGTCCTCATCTGAGAACGCTTCGATCTCGACGAGGTGCACGTTCCGCAGCAGCCAGTCCACGAAATAGGGGAGTGCGGACCCGGTTACCTCTTCGGGCAGGTGGTCCGCGATGTTGCCGTATCGGGCGGCGATATTGCGGACGGACTCGCTCTCGCCGTTCACCTCAAACGGTTTGCCAGCCATCAGTTTCTCCATCACCTCAACTCGGTCGGGAACGTCGAGGTTGAAGCTCTTTCTGCCGTAAATATCCGAGTAGACGAGATGTCGAACATCCACGTGCTCGTCGCGGCCCTCTTGAAGCCGATGGAGGTGGATAAGCAGGAGTGTCAATGTCGTAAGACGCTGTTGTCCGTCCACGACGAACCGCTGTCCGCGCTTGTGGCTGATGACGATGGAGCCAAGGAAGTAGTGGCCGTAACCCTCAACCTCGTGACGCGAATGACCACGCTCGTAGGAGTCGAGGAACTTGCCCGTCAGGTCGTCGATCAGCTCGCGGACTTGGCGCTCCTTCCATGCGTACTCCCGCTGGTAGAAATCGATAGCATACTTGGCCGTGTTGAGTAGCTCCCAGACAGTACGAGCGCGTCCGTCGATGGTCTTGGGTCGGGCCTCGGTGGGTCGAGTCACGCGGCAGCCTTCCCTAAGGTCTGACCGACGGTCGGCTGGCGCGCCCCGGCCTTCAGGCCCGCCCAGCGTGCCTCCGACAGCACCCAGAGGATGTTCTCGGCGATGTACTCGTCGCGGTCCTCGGCGGCCTCTTCTCCCCACTTCGCCAGCACCGCGGCGTGGCGTTCCTCGAAGGCGTCGGAGACGTACTTGAGGAAGTTGAGGCCCAGCACGACATGCTTGTACTTGGCGTCCATCGAGCCACGCAGTGTGTCAGCCATCGCCCCAAACTCGGCCTCGTGGCCGGTCGTGGCACCGCTGTCGGTCTGCTTGGCGGGCATCTTCTCGGCTGTAGTCATTTTATCCACCCGCTGGGATCGCCGGGTCGGCAGCGCAAAATAGGGCACCTGACGGGTCGCCGTCACCTTCGGCGCAGTCGCGCTCCCTGGGTAATGCCGGTTCTCCAGGGGCGGTCTCGGATGAGCATCGGGTTGATGTGGCCTGGGTCGGTCTCTGATTCAGTTGGAACGTCGGGCCTCCCCTTAGCCCAGACGTTCCGGCGGACACGCGTCCGCCGCCTCCCGCTCAGAGGCTGCGGCTCCAGACCCTGACCCGGCTGAACCCCTCCGTGGTTCGGACTGGCCGGCGAAACCCAATCGTGGTGGACGGCCTATGGAATGTGAGAGGGTCGCCCCACCCGATTGGTTGAACTGCTGGAAGGGGTCCGGCATGAACGCTGTGCCGGTCACCGCTATAAAGCCTTCTCGCGCTGGGAGTTGGCCTGCCAGCCGACCGATCACGGGCGGAGTCCTGATGTAAGCGTTCGGTGGTGCCGTGGAATTGCACTGCCGACTGGCAAGGCTCGGTGAGCACGGACGACCGGTTTCCCTTGATTGCAGCCACTTCCAACCTCCGGTCCGTCTGAGCCATCACGGCTTGGCCGAACGCTTACCTCCACACAATCGGAACCAGTTCAAGCTGATCTTATTCCGCCAATGAGATTATTGGCAAACCGCTCGAAGTCGGCGCAAAAGATATGCGTCCATTCGTTTATCCATACTCCGTGCAACCAATACCTTAAATCGATCCACACCTATGTTTACTCCAAATTTCGTCCGGCAAATTCCATAGAATGCCGGGAACATGTAATCTTTTCCTGACGCGAACCGCATCACTCCTATTCTTTTTGCGTTTTGCTCGACATTACGAAACACGAGTCGAACCTCTTCCTTCGAGGCGTGTCTACGCACGATTCGATAAAGACCCACAATCCTCGCGAACACTTTCGAGGCACATAAATCATAGTTCGACTTTTCTATGTCGA
>CBDHFB010000015.1:0-37242 GCA_965262385.1 Dehalococcoidia bacterium
GGACGTCACATCCTCGGCACAGTGTTTCGCCAGGTATTCAGAAACTGCTGTGGCGTACAATGCGCTCCTCGACACTCCTTGCCGTGACGCCAACTCGTCAGCCGATAGGAACAGTTCGTCCGGTAGTGAGATTGCTGTCTTCATACCACAATTATACCAGCACATACCGCCTTCAGGTCAATACCCTCAGGGCATTGGATCGAGGAGATGGTGGGTGTACGGGAGTTTTCGAACCCGCAATACCGGTCGCCTCGGCCACCGTGACGCGCACGCCAGCACATGACCACCGGCTCATCGTGGGGGCAGGCCCTCAAGCTCGTCGTCGTCGGTGCGGGTTTCGCTCACTCTCTCCCCCCGCGGAATTTTTCTGGGCCAGGCTCTGCGGCAATCCACCCTCGTCGCCACCTCCTCACCTGCCTGCGGCAGGCTCCCACGGGCTTCGCCCTTGGGCTCCCGTGGCTGAGGAGGACACTTCCACACTCTCTCTTTTCACCGCCCGATCGGCCGCCGGCCGCACCACGTGCTCGATCGGCCGGCTGGCCTCCTCGTTGATTGCCCACGGAAGGGGAGAGCGCCTGCGTCTCACACCCGGCCCGTCACCTGCTGGGTCCGAAGTCTCTGCCGCGATCGAGCCGTTGGCGCTCCTGGCGCCTCGCGAGCTCCGCCGCCCTCGCGGCCGCCGCCCGCCTCTGCTGCTCCGCTTGCGCTGCCGCCCTCTCGGCTGCCCGGCGCTCCGCGCGGGCCTCCGCCTCCGCCTCCGTCTGCTTCTGCCTCTGGACCCCCGCCTCTCCCTGAGTCTCCCGCACCTGATCCCACCGGGCCTCTTCCATGTACTCGCGCAGTATCTTGAAGCTCTCCACACTGTGCAGGTCGTAGGCCCACCGCCCGCCGTCCGCATCCCGCGCCGCCAGCTCTGCCCGCCTCTCCCCTCCCTCCAGATGCCTCCGGTAGGTTGCTGCCGCCCCCCGCTCGATCTCCCGCGCCGACGCCCCGTGCCCGGCCGCGACCTGGGTGCGCTCGGCCCTGTGAGCCCCCTCCAGCGCCGCCTGCTCCCGCCTCAGTAGCCTCGGCCGCCCCCGGAGGTAGGCCCCGAGCTCCTTCCATCGGCCCCCGGCCTGCTTCCACTGCTTCGCTCGCCCCTTCACCCCCTGCCAGCTTTTCGCCAGCTGCTCACGCTGCTGGCCCTGCCGGGCGTAGACCTCCGACCACTCCCGCCCGCTCCGGCGCCCTAGCTCCCTGAGACGGAGAATGCGCTCCCCCTGCGACTGCTCCCACTCCATCCGGACCTCGGCCCGCTGCCATGCCACCTTTCGCTGCGCCTCGGGCTCCGTCACGGCCGGGATCGGTTTCGGACTAGGCTGCCGCTCCGGGTTCATCCGCTCGCGCCGGTACCGGCCCGTGGGAAGCGATTCCCGATGGCGCACCCACTCACCACGTCGCCGCTCCGCGTTGTTCTTGACCCGCTTCTCGCACCGGATCCGGCCCTGCCGGCGTTCGTAGTCCTCGGCCCACTTCGAGAGCGTCACCCGGTCTCGGACCAGGTTCGCCGCCTTCCCGGTATCCATCGAGACCCGGTTGACCAGGACGTGGACATGCGCGTGGGCCCTGTCGTTGTGAGCCACGATCAGCGCCTGGTGCTTCTCGAGCCCGAGGGCCTTCATGCTCTCGTCCACAGCCCGGCTCATCTCCTGCCGGCCCGGCGTCTCGTCCTTGGCCCAGTTGAGCGTGAAGTGGTAGGCCGGCTTCTGGAGCTTCCGCCCCGTCAGCGGCACCCCGGCCAGGCGCTTGAGCTCGGTGGCCGATTCCGCGGTCGCCGCCATCACCGCGACCGCCCGGTCTGCCCGGCTCGTCGGGAGGTTCCGGGTGTCGGTCCACTCCACCCGCTCGGCCGTCTCCGGCCGGGGCTCGCCTTTCTCGGCCTGGTCATGGAGGCAGTACGCCGCCGATCCGGTGAACGAGGCCACGGAGCCAAGCACCTTGGCGATCATCAGACTTCGCCAGCCAAGAGCGCCGCCACGAGCTCGCCGACGCGCTCGACGGCCTCCCGGGTCCCGGCCGGAGCCGCGGCCGATCCGGCGTTCAGCGCCTTCGCGACCTGGTTCAGGTTCACGCCGATACGGGTGAGCTCCACCCGCTCGGCCAGCGCCAGTCGGCGCTCGGTCGTGACGCGCACCGGCTGGCCGAGCGACCGGTGCCGCATGTAGGCGGCCATGCTCAGGCGGGCCCCAGCGGCTCGCTCGGCGAGCTCGGCCGCCTGGGCTTCCGTGACGCGCACGCCAATCGTGCGCGTCCGGCGCTCCCCGGCGTCCAGACGGGGACGGGCCATGCGATCACCTCCGGGTGAGAGCAGGCAGGGGGTACGGGGGCAACGCCCCTGTCCAGAGGGTTATTGCGAAGCAACAACCTAACTGGCTTAGTCTACCTGCTGCAGATGTACCTCCGGTACGCATTGTGGTGCCTGGTCGGTGGCTCGGCAAGGGTCCGGTCGCTGTCTGCTATCAGGAGAGGGGTTCGGATGCCCTAGCCCCATCCGCTCCGGAGATCGAGGCGCTGAGGGACTCTGAGGGCCTCGATCTCGGCCGATTGCCGCCCGGAAGTCTCTCTCCTCCTGTCTGTGGTCCAGCTGGCTGCGGAACACAACCGACGAGGGAGCGGGGGGGGGCGTGCTCGCGACCCTTGGAGAGCGGCGCCGCCCGGCGTCTCCCTCCCTCCCTCCCCCTGTCGGAGTCGGGGTCGGGGTGGAGATGAGGTCGATTTCATACAAGACAACGACTTACGAGATCGAAGGTATACGGTTAGCGCCCTCTCGGTATACGGTTAGCGCCCTCTCGGTATACGGTTAGCGCCCTCTCGGTATACGGTTAGCGCCCTCTCGGTGTCCTGGGCGGATCTCAAGAAGGGGCTAGCTCTCCGGATCCGCGGCCGAGACGCTGCCGGGACCGAAACCGCTGGGGTGAAACCCGGGTCTCCTTCGCGCCGGACACGGTGGTCGTGATCGGCAGGTCCATCTCGTGGGAGACCTCACGGGCCTGCTCGAATCTCTCTGGCCGCCGAGAAGACCAGCACGATCGTTAGTCAGTCTCCTCCCTCGATGGGTCGCCCTTGCGGATTACTTCCGCCGCTTCCTCGGGGACGAGCAGCCAGCCGCGCTGTCCGTCCGGGGTGGAAGCATCGCGCGTCAGGATCTCGATCCCTGGCAGGTCCTCCCATGCGGCGTCCTGCCTAGCCCGCGTCCGCTTCCCCTTGTCCCCGGCCCCGAATGCCAGCCGACGCCGGTCTTGGGCCGTCAGGACCGGGTAGTGCACGGGATTGGCGCTCCACAGGTGAACGCTTCGGTTGCGAGGGTGACGCCGACGGGTGATGCCTGGTCGCCAGGCTACAGAGTGCGCCGCTATGTACGCCCGGAACTTCGGTGCCGAGCGCACCCCAAGCCGGACCAGTTCTCGCTGGTTGATCACGGGACCGTGCGCCGAGCCGGGGGGGAGTTCGACGTCGATCAGGACCAGCTCGTCGAGCTCCGCGTCTTTCCCTGGCTCCCACCGAAGCGCAAAGGGAAGCCAGTTACCTCGCCCGATCGGGAGTACATAGTCCCGAGCCCGGTAGAGCGCTTCCCGGACACGCGGCCAGTCCCGCCGCCGCTCCCAGCCGTTCGGGAACAGGAAGTCGCGGAGTTCCCGGACGGTCACCGCCAGCCGTCCACGTGCGGCCCTCGCCGCGTGAGGGGTGAGAACGCAGGCTCCGACTGCCAGCCGCAGATCGAGCGGAGCCCCCCTGCCCTTCGCCATCGTCGGAACACCCCGCCAGTCCGAGAGCTCGAGGATCGGGACACGCGGCCCTTCCGGAGCCGGAAGCAGAGGGAGTTGAGCGGGCAGAGACTTCCGCTCCTCGACGATTCCTCCGAACGCCAGCCGACCGGCATCCCGAGCCGGCGGCTCTCGGACGGACACGACCGGGAAGATCGGGTCGACCCGACACTCCGGACGCACCTCAGGAGGCACATGGGCGGCCTCGCCGGCCTCCGGAGCGTCCGGAGCGTCCGGAGGTGGCTTCTGTCGCTGGGCGGCCTCCTGACGCGCCTTCGCGGCCGCCGCCTCGATCGTGGCCTCGGCCTCCGCGAGCTCCTCCTCGGAAACATTCCCGTCCAGCCAGTCTGCCCATGATCGTTCCGTCACCCGGCCTCCTCGTTGATCGACCACGGGAAGAGAGATCTTCCGCAAGGCGTCGTCATCGCTCGAACCCTCCTCCTCGGTCAGGTCCTCGAGGACGCAGCCGACCGGGCGACGGCCACGCCAAGGGCACCTGCGGTCGACTCTCGAGAGATCGGCGTTTCTCTTGGTACGCCGCCTCGCCGTCGACCTTCCGCGCCTGCCCCAGCTTCTCGTCCGCCACGAGGTCCTATGCCGGTTCGTTCACAGTTGCGTATTTGCGCGGTTGAGGTATTCCGCAAGTGCGGTTTCCAGGATGGCCTGGTGTGTCTGGTCAGTTTCTGCGGCGTATATCCGTAGGCGGCGATAGGCCGCGCCATCTAGGGCTAGCGTTATCCGCTTCTTGGTGGCTGGTTTTTTATCTGGAGTGCTCGGCCCTGACCCGCGTTGCGGTATCCCGGTCACGGTCGGTCGGGTATCAGTGTTCAGCAGTCCATCGAGGGCAATAGGTTTCTTAGGCATTGAGTATCCCCCTCACGTAGTTCCACATGGCGGCAATCTCCGCCGCGGCTTTTTTGTCCTTGGTCTCTGTCACACCCTGCCCCGTGGCTCCTGTCTCGGCGTAGGCTACACGTTGAGCGATATTCACTGGTGCTAGCCGGCCATGCTGGGCCAACACGCGAGTGGCCTCTTCCGTGATTCGAGCGCGGGGTGTTTGGGACAGTACAAAGGCAAACGGCATCCCGGACCTGTTCACGGCAGCCAGAGTTGCCCCTGCAGCCCGAAGATCGTCAGGCGAGGGCCGCACAGGGATCAAAACGAGATCAGCGGCTGCAAGCGCCTCTGCAAGCCATTCCGAGGCGGCAGGAGGGGTGTCGATAATGCAAAGGTCAAACCGCTCCTGAGCGGCGTTCAGCGAGGCCTTGAGCAGACCCGGCAGCGGGTCACGGTCGAGCATGAAAGGGGCTTCAGCCTTCCTGCTTTCCCACCATCCCCTCAGCGAGCCTTGCGGATCGAGGTCAAGGCAAAGGACGCTACGGCCATCCTGAGTGGCGGCCACAGACAGGTTGCGTGCGAGAGTCGTTTTGCCAGACCCGCCTTTCTGAGCGGCGATCAGTATCGTCTTCATGATGCATGATGGTACCGCAATTGTGTATCCGCG
The DNA here is from genome assembly GCA_965262385.1 of Dehalococcoidia bacterium. Lineage (GTDB taxonomy): Bacteria > Chloroflexota > Dehalococcoidia > Lucifugimonadales > CATOSD01 > CATOSD01. Next base: position 5,308 of record CBDHFB010000015.1, read on the forward strand.
TAAATATGCAAGATCGCACATGCACGCTTGGCTTGCAGCGATCGGTGACACCCGCCCTTGACCCGGACTTGCACATGGCCATGCGGCGATCCAGCTAGCGGGAGCGGCCCATGACGACAATGCTGTGCCCCCCCCCGACGGCCGGGCTCACTGCCGAAGGGTTGGCCCACGATCCGCGCGATGGTCGCCACGCCACGCCCCAAGCCGTGGGCGTCGCGCTCACCCGGGGAGAGGAGCGGGCGTGTCGCCCGCTCCTCCGGCACCAATCTCCTACTAGTGCTCCTTATCACGGGGTGGAAACGGATCGTTCCCCGGATCGATCGTATCCTTACTGCGGATCTGACCGTCGAGGCCCATGACCGTGAGTTCGCCCCCGCCCTGATTGGCGAGGTGTTGCTGGGCCGCCGCTTTAGCCTCCGCCTGGGTGCTGTGAACACTCGACGCGCGCTCGGCGTCGTGGCGTTTGTTCACCCAGGTGCCCTTGCCGCGCCGGAATACGGTTCGATCTTGTGGTTTGCTCATCGTCTCTAAACCTCCATGGTTTAGTAATGAAGTGCGGAGCCCCCTTGCGGGGCCCGCGGTAAGTCGGGGTCCCCAGCACCCCGCCCTGCGCTTCCGGTGGCCACCAGGTGACGCAGCTGGATCGCGAGGCGCTGGCCCCCAACTGAGTGAATATGGGCGATGCCAGTGGTACTATAGAGGGTCCGGAAGTACAGAGTTATTCCCCCCTTTTTCGGGCATATGTCTTCTAGTCCGGGCCTTCGGTCAGCCACACGAGCCCATCATTGCTATCGAGACGTATAGACCCTTCCGATTCTAACTCCCTCAGGAATTTCTCCGCCTCTGCGATGGATGGGACGATATTTCGGTGGTACGCGGGAACGGACTTGAGACCTCCCTCCACGGATTTCTTTATTGTTTCGGGTGCCTTCCCGCGCAACTTTGCCACGGCATCGATGGCTCTAGTCTTCGGACCACGGATGCCTTGCAGTCGGAATGCGGCCTGGTGGACCCTAACTTGATAAGCTCTATCCAAGGTCGTCACCCACTTGCCCTGGGCCGGGTCCTTCTTGGGTCGATTTGCAGGAGGGGAGACAGTACCGTCCAATCGCCCGGCTACATACTCGACGAGTTCCTGCGGAATCATCGGACACGCCCGGATCGCGTCAGCCAGTTCCCTCTTTTCTGGGTGCTCGGGCTCCGATCCGAATGGGAATTCTCCTGAGTCGGGCAGACCGCGGCGGCGGACCGATCGTGGCCTATGGACTACGCGCCCAAGAATGTCCTGCCAGGCACTGGATATTCGTGAGACATCAAACCCTCCGCGATCGGCTTCGACGGACTCAGCCTCGGCGCGAAGCCGCGAAGCCGCCTCCGGGCGACCATGACTGCCCACCATGGCGTCTGAAAGGAAATGCAAGGCCTGTTCGAGAGGACTTCCGGGTTCAAATGGGTCGACATCCGACTTTGACATCACGCAGCTCCTATCTCTTTGCGGTAAGTTGGGCCTCCCAGCACTCGCGCTGGGCCCCGAGGTCATGAATCTAGGCGATGTCAGACGATGCTATGGAGGGTCCGGAAGCCCCGAGTATTTGCCCCCTCTTTCGGGCATACGTCTGCTGTAGCGATATCCGCCCCGGAGGGCTTTTTCGCTCCCTCAGTAGCTGACCCGGAACGTGGGGCTGTCCTCGGGCCGGCGGTCGCGGCGGTCGTAGAGGCGGGTGGTGCTGACGTTGGCGTGGCCGAGCCAGTCCTGGACGCGGGCGATGTCGGCCTCGTTTTCGAGGGCGTTGGTGGCGGCGGTGGCCCGCAGCGCGTGGACGATGCGCTCCATGGGGATGGACGCGGCCGAGGCGTACTTCCGGACGAGCTTGTAGATGCCGTCGCCGGTGAGCGGCCGGCCGGCCCAGCGGGCCTGGGTCGGCTGGAACAGGGGTGCGTTCCGGTCGCGGTGGTGGCCGGCGAGCTCGAGGTAATCGCCCAGTGCCGAGAGGGCGGCCGGGTGGACGGGGATCGTCCGGGTCTTGGGGCCCTTGCCGGTGACCCTGAAGTGCGGCACGCCCCGGTGCTCGTGGAGCGATCCGACCGTGAGGCGGGCGACCTCGTCGCGCCGGAGTCCGTGGTAGAGGAGGACAGCCAGGAGGGCCCGGTCGCGCCGGGCCAGGAGGCTCTCCCCCTCCGGAGCGCTGAGGAGCCGCCGTGCCTGGGCGTCGGAGAGCGCCGGGGTCCGGCCTTCGTTCGCGTTCTCCATCCGGGGCCGCCTGACGCCCGAGACGGGGTTCTCGTCGACGGCGTTCTCGTTGCAGAGGTAGCGGAACAGGGAGGAGACGGCCGAGAGCTTCCGCCGCCGGGTCGCCGGACCGAGACCGCGCTCCTCGAGCATCTTCCGCCAGGCGATGACGTGGGCCCGGCGGACGAGTCGGAGCTCGCCGAAGCGGCGGATCCCGAGCATCGACATGAACTCCCCGACGTCGCTCCCGTACGCGCGCCGGGTGTTCGGGTTGTCCACGTTGGCCAGCCACTCGGCCGCCGCCGGCACGTCGGCCAGCTCCTGGAACTCCGCCGCCGAGATCAGCCGCCGGCCGGTGTCGCCCCGGACCGTCAGCCCGGTCGACGTCTGCCCCGGGACCGCGGGGTGCATCTCGGGAGAGTCCATGCGCGATCCTGCTACCGATAATGTATTTTATCAATAGTGATTAGGGGGAGACCCAACCCAGGCAAGAAGCGAAGCCGGAACTACTTGCAGAGGCTGGCTAGTCTCTGCCCGGGTTTAATGGTGTGCGGTAACAGCGGCGTCGCCGGCGTCGCGGCTCTCCTGTTGTGGAAAAAGAGAGAAATGCCGGAGCGGATCTTGCAATGCCCCAGCTGCGGGGGAGAGCACACGCAGCCGGCGAACTCCCGGCCGACGACCTGGAGGCCGCGCTCGTGGAGATCGCGGTGCTCCGGGAAGTCGAGGAAGCGGAGCCCGCGCCCCAGCCAGCCCCATCCTCACCTGCGCCTACGACATTCGAGGATATGCTCGAAACGTTCACCCAAGCCGTCGCCGCGGCGAACGCCTATGAACCACCCCCCACGACCACCGCGGCCTCGGAGGCTAAGGCGGAGGCCGTGCTCGCGGAGCTCGACGTGCTCTACGACGAGTGGATCGCCGCCCTCGAAGCGGTCCATGAGGCCCACACAGATGTGTGGGAGCGCCGATGGGCAGGGGACAAAGTAACAAACGCCAGGGGCGACCGCCTCCGCATGAGGTCATCGCTGACCAATGACGGGACGACCTATGCGGCGTCGCGGAAGTACGAGGGGGTGGCGAGGTCGGCAAACTTCAGACAGATCATGATCCGCGATGGGATCGCTCTGGCGGAGCGAACCCTCGCGGCGATGCTGGCCTACGCCCAGAACGCCGGGTCCCAAGGTCCTACAGGTCAGCCGCCGACGGAAAGTCCGCGCTGAGGCCCTCTGGCGGCTCGATCTTCGGAAGGCACTCGGCAATGGCCGTGACCAATTTAGGCACAGTGTCCGTGACCAATTTAGGCACAGTGTCAGGCACCAAGGCTCTGGTGAGCCAACTTTTAAAGTCTGTAAGTTTTGAGCTCTTCAGGTGTGTGGCCGCCAACTGCATCAATCCTTTGTTGTCGTAGATGGACAAGAGTTTTGTAAGGTCATCGTCACGAATGGCATCAGTAATACAGGTTTCAGCCTGCTGGGCAATACTTTCAACGTTAAGTTCGTCTGTTTTGCGACGACATTCTTCCTTGAGCTCAGGAACGGTCGATGCTGCGCTAAGGTCAACTTTTTTTAGGAAACGGTCGATTCGCCGACGGGAATATCGCATGACGACGTCGTTGATGGCTTCGGGTTCATTTAGTTTTGCGAAGATATCCGCCTTCAACGCATTCAACATGTCTTCGAGCTCGGCGCCCCTATAGCTTTCGAGCTCGGCGATGGCTCGGCTGACGGAAGGCAGAAGGACGATGTTTTCAATCTCCGATACCGGCAAGACGCTAATACTACGATCATTCAGATAGGCAATCTCCTCGTCCGAACGGTGGTCAGCATCGACGATTCCTGAACAGATTATCCGGGTGAACTCAGCATTTTTCCTCATCGTAACAACGGAGTGTATGACATCCTTGCAAGATTCCCGCGGAATAATAGTCCAATCCGGATAGCAGCACCTATATATTGCCTGATCAAGACTATTCTCAACACCTTCGACAAATAAAATAGGTCGTCTGCTGCCGAGTATGAGCGTTGTGATTTCTTCGTTAAAACAGGTGTTTTTCTGAACCTCTTCGATGGTCCAGTGAGGGGCGGGATCAAAGTCACTGATGGTGAACTTCTGGGCCACTCGGGAAGCGGCAAATTCCAAGTCGTGGGTGATGAAAACGAAAGCGCAGTCTTTACGAGCAGCTTCTAACTCGTCCCAAATATTGGCCATAATCGAGCGATGTACATGGAGTTCAGGCTCGTCAAAAATGAGGAGTGAACTTTCGGAAGCAGTGAGAGTTTGACCTATCATATAGAAAATCGCACGTTCGCCATCGCTCAAATCGGAAGCCGAGTAGCACACTTCCGATTCTAAAGTGGTGACCGTTATATCGTCCCCTGAAATATGGAGTTGTCGGTCCGGAAGTAACCGTTCCCAGATTGAGACGAGCTTCTCGTGTTTTGTCGGATCAGCTAGACTATGATTTCCCTTGCGGTTTTCCTGATGAGTTATTAGAGACTTATTCGCCTGGTCGGCAAAGAGGGCCTGTACTAAAAAATCAAAGTCATTAAGAAGGGAAGTGGCCTCGTTACCCTGCCATCGGTGACCTGATCGATACTCGAAAGTGGCTTCGTTATTGGCATATCCGGTTCTCAGACCCAGTAGTGCATCACGTTCATTGATCTTGGGTACGTCGGTTTTGAGCGTAAGCGCTCGATGTGCAGAAATACGGTGTGCATCCGAGCCCAGGCGGGACTCAATCCACACAGCAAGTCTGGTTTTACCTCCGCCGTTGGCGCCCACAAAAACCGCGGAAGATCCTGGATTAACATTGATTTCAGTATCACTGTGAGGGCCGGGAATAGAAAACGTAAATGGCACTTATAAGACCCTTGTGTTGATGGCTTCGTAGGAGTCGCCCGTGCTCGCGCACCAGCCCGGCTCGCTCTTGCCCTTGCCGCCATTTCATCTGCCGTGTCCATTCGGTCCGTACCCGCCTAGGGCTGAAGGCTTGGTCGATCCTCATCGACACGATGCCAGAGAGGCTGTCGTCGTGTCGTAGCGGTATTCGGTGATTGTCCCCTCGCTAATCTTCTCGACGGCCTCGCCGATCACACTGAGGGGCACCAGGAACCATTCGCGGGGCACGACGGGGTTTCCGAAGCGATCCCGGATCTCGATCTGCAGTCGTGCGGGGGCAAAGATGCGGTGGATCAGGTGTTCGAGCTTGCCGCGATTGATGTTGTAGAGCTTGTAGGTGGCGATCTCCTCGACATCGGCCATGAGGAAGGTAGGATCATGCCTCGCGCGGGCGATGCGCTCCTGAACGCTACCACTTGTGACGCCGATCTTGTGGATCAGCTCGCGGTGTTCTGAAACGAACGGCAGATCAGACTTGCTCCGGAGCACGTAGATCGTGCCGCTCGCCTCGTCGCCGTCTGTGGCGTGGCGAGCAAAGAGTGGCCCGGCCATCGGCTCGGTGATCCGCCGACCCGCCTCGTCCTTGTGGAGCGCTCGCTGAAGCGACCGCCGGAGCATGTTGTTCTCGGTGCCGTTGTCGAAGATCACGCGGAGGCGTGCATCCTTGTCGCCGTACTCCTGGGTGAAGATCTCTCCCATCTCGGCGACGTAGGCTTTCTGGCCACCCACGATGAAAAACCGGCCGGGCTCGATCTCCAACTTCCGCTCGAAGGGTCGTGTCTGGCGGATGCCCGCATCGAGTTCCCTCTGGAGCTGTTCGAAGAGCGGCCGGAAGCGCTCGAAATCCTCACACCTCGCCCGGCTCGCGATCTCCTCTGCCGCCCGCTTCTCGGCGCTCGAGCGCACATGGTGCAGCTCGGTGATGTCCGTCGCCGTGGCACCGACACCGAGCTCGGCGAGGAGCGCGTCGTCGTCTATCGCGTCCGGGCGGGGTGGGGCTGCGCCTGCGCTACCGCTCAGGAGTGCCTGCCGGTCCATTGGCGCCAGGAGTATCCGGCACCCTTCCTGCTCGCGGATGCGGTCCAGCCGCACGGCATAGAGCCGTTCAAAGACGACGCGCTCCTCGCCCCGCTCGGGGACGCGGCCGTGCGTATCGACGAAACGCTGGATCTCCTCGAAGCCCGCAACGATCCACTCCTCGCGAGGGGGGAAGTGGGAAGCCTTCTCGGGCACGACATCGACACCGAGCTCGGCGAGGAGTGCGGCGTCCTCCTCGGTGAATGTCTTAGTCATCAGCCGCCGCCGCCTTCATGCGAACCAGAACGGCGATGCCTTCGGCCATGCGCCGCTCCCACGGGTCCGCCGCCGTGAGAGACGGGATCCGACCGCGCTCCTGCTTGAACCTGAGGGCTCGCCTCGCGAGATCCCGGGCCTCGTCCGGTGTGATCTGGACCTTTTTCGCCGTGATCACGGCGGCCACCTGCCTGAGGCTCTCCTCGTTCATCGTCTTTGCGAGGATCGCGTAGGCTTCGCTGAACGGATTGATGCGGTCGATCAGGTCGATATCGAGATCCCGCACATCCATTACGAACCGCCGCACGCCGTCGATCAGGGCTGTGTTCCCGCCCTTCTCCTTCCCGTCACCCTCCTCCTCACCGCTGCCGTCGCCCGCCAAGGCGATCTCCTTCGCCTTCTGTGTCAGGTTCAGCGCGGCGACCGCGTGCTCGCGAACGGCCTCCTGATCCCCCTCATCGAGGTCCGGGTACTTTTCCTTGATGATCTTCCCCATCCGCACCTGGGTCAGCTCCTCGGGCACGAGCTCCTCATCGAGGAGCCCGCGTTCGACGGTGACCTTGTCCTGCACGAAGGCAGCGACCACCTCGGTCAGGTCCTCCTGGCAGATGCGCGCGGCCGCCTCGCTCTTCGGCTCCGCCAGCCCCTTGATCTCAACGGTGACCTCACCGGTCTCCTCGTCGACGCCCACATTGCACCCCTCCGGGTCGTAGCCTTCCTCGCCGTAGTCGAGCCCTTCCACTGCCCCGCTCGCCTCGGTCTTCGACGTGAAGTTGAACCGCGGAGCGAGCACCTGCTCCATGAGGAGGCTCGCCGCGATGGCCTTGAGCGTATCGTTCACGGCCTCGGTGACGGCCTCCTCGGAGGCATCCGGCTCCGCGATGAGATTCGTGAAGCGGCTCCGGGCCTTCCCTGGGGCATCGCGCGTGGCACGGCCGATGATCTGCACGACCTCCGTCAGGCTCGATCGGTAGCCGACAGTCAGCGCGTGATCGCACCAGATCCAGTCGAAGCCCTCTTTTGCCATCCCGAGGGCGATGATGATGTCCACATGGTCCCGGTTGTCCTTCTGTGCGGGATCCCTGAGCGCGGCCGAGACCCGATCCCTCCGGACCGGGTTGTCGTCGACGAGGTCGGCGATCCGGAGCACACGCCCGTCGGAGGTCTTCACCATCTGGAAGCCGGTCTCGGGATCCGCCCCCTTCCACTCGCCCAGCTCCTCGAGGATGTGCTCGACCTCCCGGATCTTGTCCTTCGTGCTCTCCCGCGAATTCACGCTCGGGATGTGGACGATCGTCTTCTCGCCCCGGTCGAGGACCTTCAGGATGTCGTCCGCGTAGCTCCCCGTGTAGAAGAAGTAGCCGATGTCGAGCCGCTTCAGGTGTTCGTAGCCGTTCAGCTGCTCGTAGTAGGTGTAGGTAACGGTCTCGAACCGCGCCTCGTCCTCGGGCACCAGCACGGACTCGGCATCGCCACGGAAGTAGGATCCCGTCATCGCCACGATGTGGACCTTGTTGCGTGCCATGAACTGGCTGACGTGCACGCCGAGCTTGTTGTCCGGATTGACGGAGACGTGGTGGAACTCGTCCACCGCGACGAGCCGTTCGTCGAAGGCCTCCACCCCGAACCGGTCCACGGCGAAGCGGAAGGTGGCGTGCGTGCAGACGAGTGTCCGGTCGTCACTACCCAGAAACGCCTTCAGGGAGTTGACCTTGCCGCCCTCGGTCCCGGGCGCGCTGCAGAGGTTCCACTTCGGCCGGACGGTCCAGTCCGTCCAGAAGCCGAACCGGCTGAGCGGCACGTCCGAGAAACTCGCGCCGATCGTCTTCTCGGGAACGACGATGACCGCCTGGCGGAGACCCTGGTTCTCGAGCTTGTCGAGCGCGATGAACATGAGCGCTCGGCTCTTCCCCGAAGCCGGCGGTGACTTGATCAGGAGATACTGCTCTCCTCGCTTCTCCCAGGCACGCTCCTGCATCGGGCGCATCCCGAGCTCGTTGGACCGGGCCGTGCGTCCGGTCCGGGCGTAGGTGACGGAGACGGAGGGAATGCTCTTGGCGGTGGTCATTCGAACAGCTCGGTGTGGGTGCCGGCGCGGGCAAAATAGACGGGCCCGCTCGGCCCGTCGGTGTCGTCGACGCGATAGATCAGAAGGAAGTCACCGCCGACGTGGCATTCCCGGTAGCGCGCCCATGAGCCTTTGAGCGCGTGATCCCTACGTTCGGGACCGAGTGGGCATCGTTGGCGATGAGAAGGAGCATGACCGATTTCAGCCGATTCATATCGTATCGGCCGGAACGCGAGAGCCGCTCCCAGTCCTTGAGGAATTGCCGGGCGTAGTCAACCCGACGCGGCAGCTTGGCCCGCTTACTACTGGCCGGAGGCTTCTTCAAGCTCCGCAAACATCTCGTCCGCGCTTGCGAATCGCGCCGTGCGCGTCTTCACCATCTCGTCAACCTCGGCCATGGCCCTGCGGGTTTGCGCGTTTGGTACCTTGAGTTCGAGAGGGAAGGCCTGGTCGACCGCGATTCGGTGGAAGAACAGCCGCACGGCATCCGAGGCCGTCATCCCCATCGCCGCGAGCGTCTCCGTCGCCTTCCGCTTCATCTCGGTGTCCATCCGGACGTGCAGCATCGAGCTCTGTGTCTTCATCCCAGCCTCCTGTGTCGCATTTGCGATAAATTGTGTCACCCCGGCGCGATCCCGTCAACTCGATGCGGTCAGGCAACCGTCTTGCTGCCGGCCATCTTCGTGTACAGCTCGAAGAGCCGCTCGAGCCGCTCCGTATCGTGCCGGAAGCGTCGACCGATGTAGATGCGCTCGAGCACCTCGTCATTCCGGTCGTGGGCGGCACGGAGGTTCTCCGGCATGCAATCGGAAGCGTAGAGATCGGCGATCGTGGCCGGGAAGTGCGCTTCCCTCGCCAGCAGGATGTGCTCGGCGGAGGTGGTCAGGTCCGCCCTGTTCTTCTCGGTGAGCATCGGCACGGGGAAGGTGTGCCAGCCGAGGGTGTTGGAATACGAAAAATCTGTCCGCATCCGAACACAGACGGTACCGATCCAGATCAGATGGAGGCGCGAGGCGATCAGCGCCATGTTCCAGAGCGGAGCATCGTAGAGCGCGAAGTTTCGGTCTCCTATGATCGTGCCGGGAGGCATGTATCCGACGGGCAGGTAGTCTCGACGCTCCGACGAGACGCGGGGAACGATGATTGTGAATCTGATCCCGATGTTCATTTCTCGAAACTGGTGCGACCGGCTCGCCATCAGATTCGCGCCCCTGTCTCGGCTCGCGAGCCGCATTGTGCGCACGCCCTCGACCCGCTCGCGGATTGCCGGGATGGCCAGCGCCTCGTCCAGGTCCCTGTCCTCGATCCAGAGGCAGTAGCGCGATTCCCCGCGAATGAACTCCTTTGAGCCGTAGAAGCGCCGGATGAAGCGGGCCTCCTGCTCCGGGGAGAGGCCGAGATCCGCCACCTCGTCTCTGGTAAGGAGAAGGTTCCCCGCGTCAGTAGGCTGATTGCCTCTTGTCATACTGACCAACCCGGTCAAGGGCTTCGAAGCCCTCTTCACGATCACGTTCGGTCCTGCCACCAAGTAGGCGTTGATGCTCCCGGTATCTCTCTGAATCGTCTTCCCACCCTTGTCGGTGGAATAGAGCCTCCGCACCCGTCCAGCCTCGTTCGACATCCCGACGACCGATACGGTCACGCCTGCATTGTGGCTGGCCAGATTCGCCCATTTGAAGCTGGTGTGAGCAAATGCGATCTCCTGGCCCGTGGCAAAGATCGCGGGCCAGAGGATCGCCGCCTGCTGTCCCTGATTGAGCGAATTCGTCGTCACGAAGGCCGATGCCGCACGGGTCGTGCCCATGTACTCCGCCGCCTTCATGAACCACCCGGCCACATAGTCGAGCGACCGCCACTGCTGCACCCGGCCCGTGAAGACCTGCTTGAGGTCCGCCTTCTGCTTCTTTGACTGCCACGTGCTCCCGCGGTAAGGGGGATTGCCGCAGAGGTACGTCTCTCCGCCCTCGTTCTCGAAATCAATCTCCGGTTGATCCAGCGGCGTTTGGAACAGGTCATCGGCAACGTGCTTCACTCCGATCCCCGTCGGTGGGCAGAGGCCGCTCCAGTCCAAGCGCAGGGCATTCGCGCAGGTGATCCAGTTCTCCTTGTTGAGCGGCAGGACCACGGCGACCGCCTCCTTCTGCCCGAGATAGCGCACGTCGCACTGATACTCGGCGATGATGAGCGCAAGTCGTGCAACCTCGGCCGGGAAGTCCCTGATCTCGATCCCGCGAAAGTTGGTGAGCGGAATGTCGGACCGGCGCCAGCTCTCGCGCCGGCGCTTGTTGATCTTCGCCTCGATCGCCCGCATCTCCTTGTAGGCAATGACAAGGAAGTTGCCCGAACCACACGCCGGGTCGAACACCCGGATTCGAGCTATGCGGTTGCGCAGATTCAGGAGCTTGCGGTTGTTGTCGCCGGCCTCCTCAAGCCGCTCGCGCAGATCATCTAGGAAGAGCGGGTTGAGGACTTTGAGGATGTTCGGCACGCTGGTGTAGTGCATCCCCAATGCGTCTCGTTCTTCGTCATCGGCGACCGCCTGGATCATGGATCCGAAAATGTCCGGGTTGATCTTTTTCCAGTCGAGATTGCCGATGTGGAGAAGGTAGGACCGCGCGATCCGGCTGAAACGCGGGACGTCCGTCGAGTCCGAAAAGAGTCCACCGTTGACGTATGGGAATACCTGGGCCCAGCGTGACAGGTTTGCCGTCCTGCGTTCCTCCATACTGGTGTTCATGGCACGGAAGACCTCGTCGATCACTTCATGGGTGTTCGAGCCATCGGGGGTGCTCATCTGCTCTATCGTGCCGGTGAACGGGGCCTTGTCAGGAAAGATCTCGGTGTCCTCGGCGAAGAAGCAGAAAATGAGCCGCGCCATGAAATGGTTCATGTCGCGCCGCCGGCCGACGGCACCCCAGCCGGGGTTTTCATTCAGCAACTCCACATAGAGCCGGTTCAGCCGCCCGGTCGCCTTGATATCGAAGGCACTCTCGCGGATCTGCTTGACGGTCGTGATCCCGGCGAGCGGCAGGAAGAACCCGAAATGCTCGTGAAAGTCGGGATATTCACAGACAACGATGTCGCCGCTCTCCACATCCTCGGCGTGGAACTCTCGCCCGTCGGTCGCCAGGACAAACTTCGCTTTGGCCCGGGCGGTCTCCGGACTCGCCTTCAGATCGGCCAGCGCAGCCGCGGCCTCGCCCTCCGGGGCAACCTTGATATGGATGTTGCTCCGCTGAAGGACCCCGCCGACATCGGTCCGATTCGTAGTGCCGGCACGGAGCCGCTTGATGGTCGTCTGCTTGTTTCCGAACGCTTCAAGGAAGGCGAAGGGAAACTCGCCCGGATCGAAAGGATCCTCGGCGAGGCCGGAGACAGCCTCTTCAATCTCTACGGCATTCATCGGTCATTCCGTCTTCCTCAGATTCTGCCGCAAGCCCGAGACCGGTTTGACGAATACAAAGACCTTCTCGGTGACTTCGCGGGCGGAACTATAAGCTACGAGGAATTTACCACGGCCCCGGCCACGGGGTCAGCCGGTGCCGGAAAGTCCGTGCTGAGGGACTTTGAGGGGCTCCTGGCCGGGCTCTCCGGCCGTGCTCAGGCGAAAACTCACGGAAGCTCGTGCTTGAGCAAGCGGCCCCGAGCCCACCGGTGAGCGGACCCAGACCGAAAGGCACACCACGGGGTGCGAGGCCCTAGCTACGCATAGATTCGAGATAGTTCTCAATGGCGCTCATCGAAGAGAACCACGCTTTGTAGCTCGTGTCCTCCTTGCCGAACACCAGCCCCGCCAATACGACCCCGTCGCGTGGCTCCACTAGGTTGAGTCGCCCAGGAGGGTGATACACGCAAGTAACGGACGCGCGCCATCAGGCTCGAACTCCTTTCTGGACAACCTCCCTGCATCTCCGAGCCACTTGGTCCGTGAATGGCTCCGTCCTGATATTGTCTCGGTGCAGATTTCCTGCGGCCGCGTCATTCACCACATCAACTGCCTTGCGCACCAACACGGCCGCCTCGGTGGGGTTCCACAGCACTTCAAGGAGTTTTTCGCAGAACCGAGCCATCTCGTGCGAATTCGGTCTTGGCAGCGTGCGCGCAGAACCGAGCAATCGAATGGCCATCAGGATGTGGTAGCGAGCAACCTTGAATTTCGCATCTACCTCATAGTTGCGGAACAGGTACTCCAGCCGATACAGCGCCGACGCTGCCAAGTAGTATGGATCCAAGAGATGGTCTGACGCGAATATTTCGGTTCCTACAGAGTCCAAGAGCGCACGAAAATTCCGAGTTGTCCGATGTGGCTTCTCCAGAACCAGTGCTGCGTACGCCCTGATAAGATTCGGCAGCGTCACTATCCTTGTTTTTTCAATACCCGGCACTGTGTTGTACTGCCTTGACCGGCGCTCATAGAAGAGCTGTTTGCCCTCCTCGAAGGTCACAAAGAAGGCCTCGAGCTTCTTCTGAAAATCGTTCAACGCCAGTAGCTGCTCTTCCTTGACTTGTGTTTGTCGGTTGGTAGCTTTGACGATGCCCGCTATCAGTTCTTCATCTCTCGTTGCGATGAGCCTGAGTGGAATCAACACTGTGTCGTCGAGGTTGTCGCGCTGATCGAACAGCACATGACTTGTTTGACACCCATTCACGATCTGATAGTCCTCGATATGAAATCGGTTTCCGGTCGCTCTCAAGGTGCTAGATATGATCGTCACACCATTGTTCATGAGGGCAAACCGCGGTTTCTGCTGTGCGGATTCCAGGGTTCTTCTAATCTCGGTATTCACTGGGTTGTAGTCCTGCCAATCTCTCACGTTCTCGTAGAATATGCTCTTGACCAAGATGCCCGTTTCGTCCTGGAGCAATGACATGAACTCGGAAGCGGGAAGCAAGCCCAGATAGGCCTCGTCCACCCCAGGAATCTCCGGGAGAGCGGTTCTTGTGACAAACGTGATATCCCTCGATATTGCGCGCTTTGTCTGATTGTAGAGATGCTGGATATTGTTAGCATCTACGTCAATGAACTCGACGTCGCGGAACAAGTGAGTCGTCGTCAGGGCATCGACAACCGCCTTCTGGCGCGCGACCAGGTGGGCGTCATTGACCCACCGGCCCGTGGTCACGTAGTAGAGTAGACATGCAGGATTGCCCCTCGTGAAGCGCGGACTCAACGCATAGATGGCACTCATAATCGAGGCGGCTTCCGTGACCGCCTCGTTGCGCGGCAGCTGAGGTGAATCTCGGAAGAAATCTTCGACACCAAGGCCGAAGGTACCGATCTTCGCTCCGTCGAACGCTGCCGAGCGCTCAGCCTGGACAAACACGAAGGTTACGTCCAGATAACCATTGGTCTTCGCGAGTTCAGACACCAGCTCCGAGTCGGTGACGAGAGCGCCGTTGATCAGAATGGCAATCGCGTCGATGCCAGTGTCGCCACCTGAGCCGGTAACCAAGTCCGCGGTATCGAACGTATCCGCCACGTACCTCGACGTTGCCAAGTAGGCGGCGAAATGCTCGAAGCGGGTTTCCTCAGGAACCTGCCCAAGCTGGTTCTCCTTGGAGAACTCTGCCAGCAGTGCCGATGTGATTCGATCCATTTATTGCGTCCCTCGCTCCTACCACGACCGACCTACATCGTTGGCGGTCACGCTCCGCTGCCTACGGGACTGGCTCGCCGACCCCACTCTCGCCGGGTAGCGACTTACGAACCCCAGGATTGAGAAGTAGAGGCACCGAAACAACCAGATGAGGTCAGTTCTGTGCGCATGGTGATGTAGTAATGATAGCGGATCTCGTCGATCAGGGTGTTCTCGCCCCTCCCAGTCACGCTTGCTTCAGGGCTGGTGTGGGTGTGCCCGACTGCTTTCCATCAGCGCCCGCAGCGAACGAGGAGCATGAGAAGAACGGTAGCGTGTCGCAGCATCGGGGGGGACTCCGGTTTTCGGGCGCAGAGGTGTCGGGCTGTTTGTCAGCGGAAGGTCCTATATAACCTAACTCGAAAGGCACGCCGCGGGACGTGATCTCCCAGCCGTCCAGGAGAGAGCCCGCGAGCTCGGCCGCCGCTGTCGTTCACGTGCGGGAGTCGGGGCCCGACTCTCCATTCCAGCCGAAACGACCTGCAGCTGCTGGGTCCACCCTCGAGCTCGGCCGCCGCTGCCCCCGGATCTGCCCCGGTTTCGGACGTCCTGGACCCCATCCGCTCCGGAGATCGGCCCGCTACGGGGCTCTGGTGGGACCAGTTTCGGCCGAGACGATCGGGACAGTGGTTTTTTGAGTTCGAGGAGCCCAGGCCGGCCGGCCTGGGCGACGTCCTCGGCCACGATCGCGGCTCTGAGGGACGCCTTCTGGGCGCTAGAGGGGCGCCCCTCTAGCACCAGGGATCTCCTTGTTGCTCCTGCGGCCTTCTGGGCGCCTCTGGTTACAAATCCAGGACCCGTCTGAGTCCGGAATCAACATGAGCCATGAGTTTTCGGGAAACTTGTCCAACCCGGGCGGCGAGATAGGATTCGTCGAGGGTCACGATCTGAGTGACGTTGGCGACGGAGTCCTTCTGGAGCCCGGTGCTTGCCGCTGAAAGCAGGGTGTTACCGGGAGCGTCGAGTAACCGCATGTTCGACGTGAGGATAACACCAAGGATTGTTCTCAACCTACTTCGATTGAAAGTATCGGCCTGGACGATGAGAATCGGGTGGCGGAAACCAGGTTCCGAGCCTCGTGGAACATCCAAATCCGCCCACCACACCTCGCGGCGTGCAACTACCATTTGCTAGAGCTGACGCTTCGCGCCTGGGCAGCCCTCAACGCCGGATCAAGGCCGCTCGATTCATCGGCGTAAACCTCGTTCAGCTTGGACGTCACATCCTCGGCACAGTGTTTCGCCAGGTATTCAGAAACTGCTGTGGCGTACAATGCGCTCCTCGACACTCCTTGCCGTGACGCCAACTCGTCAGCCGATAGGAACAGTTCGTCCGGTAGTGAGATTGCTGTCTTCATACCACAATTATACCAGCACATACCGCCTTCAGGTCAATACCCTCAGGGCATTGGATCGAGGAGATGGTGGGTGTACGGGAGTTTTCGAACCCGCAATACCGGTCGCCTCGGCCACCGTGACGCGCACGCCAGCACATGACCACCGGCTCATCGTGGGGGCAGGCCCTCAAGCTCGTCGTCGTCGGTGCGGGTTTCGCTCACTCTCTCCCCCCGCGGAATTTTTCTGGGCCAGGCTCTGCGGCAATCCACCCTCGTCGCCACCTCCTCACCTGCCTGCGGCAGGCTCCCACGGGCTTCGCCCTTGGGCTCCCGTGGCTGAGGAGGACACTTCCACACTCTCTCTTTTCACCGCCCGATCGGCCGCCGGCCGCACCACGTGCTCGATCGGCCGGCTGGCCTCCTCGTTGATTGCCCACGGAAGGGGAGAGCGCCTGCGTCTCACACCCGGCCCGTCACCTGCTGGGTCCGAAGTCTCTGCCGCGATCGAGCCGTTGGCGCTCCTGGCGCCTCGCGAGCTCCGCCGCCCTCGCGGCCGCCGCCCGCCTCTGCTGCTCCGCTTGCGCTGCCGCCCTCTCGGCTGCCCGGCGCTCCGCGCGGGCCTCCGCCTCCGCCTCCGTCTGCTTCTGCCTCTGGACCCCCGCCTCTCCCTGAGTCTCCCGCACCTGATCCCACCGGGCCTCTTCCATGTACTCGCGCAGTATCTTGAAGCTCTCCACACTGTGCAGGTCGTAGGCCCACCGCCCGCCGTCCGCATCCCGCGCCGCCAGCTCTGCCCGCCTCTCCCCTCCCTCCAGATGCCTCCGGTAGGTTGCTGCCGCCCCCCGCTCGATCTCCCGCGCCGACGCCCCGTGCCCGGCCGCGACCTGGGTGCGCTCGGCCCTGTGAGCCCCCTCCAGCGCCGCCTGCTCCCGCCTCAGTAGCCTCGGCCGCCCCCGGAGGTAGGCCCCGAGCTCCTTCCATCGGCCCCCGGCCTGCTTCCACTGCTTCGCTCGCCCCTTCACCCCCTGCCAGCTTTTCGCCAGCTGCTCACGCTGCTGGCCCTGCCGGGCGTAGACCTCCGACCACTCCCGCCCGCTCCGGCGCCCTAGCTCCCTGAGACGGAGAATGCGCTCCCCCTGCGACTGCTCCCACTCCATCCGGACCTCGGCCCGCTGCCATGCCACCTTTCGCTGCGCCTCGGGCTCCGTCACGGCCGGGATCGGTTTCGGACTAGGCTGCCGCTCCGGGTTCATCCGCTCGCGCCGGTACCGGCCCGTGGGAAGCGATTCCCGATGGCGCACCCACTCACCACGTCGCCGCTCCGCGTTGTTCTTGACCCGCTTCTCGCACCGGATCCGGCCCTGCCGGCGTTCGTAGTCCTCGGCCCACTTCGAGAGCGTCACCCGGTCTCGGACCAGGTTCGCCGCCTTCCCGGTATCCATCGAGACCCGGTTGACCAGGACGTGGACATGCGCGTGGGCCCTGTCGTTGTGAGCCACGATCAGCGCCTGGTGCTTCTCGAGCCCGAGGGCCTTCATGCTCTCGTCCACAGCCCGGCTCATCTCCTGCCGGCCCGGCGTCTCGTCCTTGGCCCAGTTGAGCGTGAAGTGGTAGGCCGGCTTCTGGAGCTTCCGCCCCGTCAGCGGCACCCCGGCCAGGCGCTTGAGCTCGGTGGCCGATTCCGCGGTCGCCGCCATCACCGCGACCGCCCGGTCTGCCCGGCTCGTCGGGAGGTTCCGGGTGTCGGTCCACTCCACCCGCTCGGCCGTCTCCGGCCGGGGCTCGCCTTTCTCGGCCTGGTCATGGAGGCAGTACGCCGCCGATCCGGTGAACGAGGCCACGGAGCCAAGCACCTTGGCGATCATCAGACTTCGCCAGCCAAGAGCGCCGCCACGAGCTCGCCGACGCGCTCGACGGCCTCCCGGGTCCCGGCCGGAGCCGCGGCCGATCCGGCGTTCAGCGCCTTCGCGACCTGGTTCAGGTTCACGCCGATACGGGTGAGCTCCACCCGCTCGGCCAGCGCCAGTCGGCGCTCGGTCGTGACGCGCACCGGCTGGCCGAGCGACCGGTGCCGCATGTAGGCGGCCATGCTCAGGCGGGCCCCAGCGGCTCGCTCGGCGAGCTCGGCCGCCTGGGCTTCCGTGACGCGCACGCCAATCGTGCGCGTCCGGCGCTCCCCGGCGTCCAGACGGGGACGGGCCATGCGATCACCTCCGGGTGAGAGCAGGCAGGGGGTACGGGGGCAACGCCCCTGTCCAGAGGGTTATTGCGAAGCAACAACCTAACTGGCTTAGTCTACCTGCTGCAGATGTACCTCCGGTACGCATTGTGGTGCCTGGTCGGTGGCTCGGCAAGGGTCCGGTCGCTGTCTGCTATCAGGAGAGGGGTTCGGATGCCCTAGCCCCATCCGCTCCGGAGATCGAGGCGCTGAGGGACTCTGAGGGCCTCGATCTCGGCCGATTGCCGCCCGGAAGTCTCTCTCCTCCTGTCTGTGGTCCAGCTGGCTGCGGAACACAACCGACGAGGGAGCGGGGGGGGGCGTGCTCGCGACCCTTGGAGAGCGGCGCCGCCCGGCGTCTCCCTCCCTCCCTCCCCCTGTCGGAGTCGGGGTCGGGGTGGAGATGAGGTCGATTTCATACAAGACAACGACTTACGAGATCGAAGGTATACGGTTAGCGCCCTCTCGGTATACGGTTAGCGCCCTCTCGGTATACGGTTAGCGCCCTCTCGGTATACGGTTAGCGCCCTCTCGGTGTCCTGGGCGGATCTCAAGAAGGGGCTAGCTCTCCGGATCCGCGGCCGAGACGCTGCCGGGACCGAAACCGCTGGGGTGAAACCCGGGTCTCCTTCGCGCCGGACACGGTGGTCGTGATCGGCAGGTCCATCTCGTGGGAGACCTCACGGGCCTGCTCGAATCTCTCTGGCCGCCGAGAAGACCAGCACGATCGTTAGTCAGTCTCCTCCCTCGATGGGTCGCCCTTGCGGATTACTTCCGCCGCTTCCTCGGGGACGAGCAGCCAGCCGCGCTGTCCGTCCGGGGTGGAAGCATCGCGCGTCAGGATCTCGATCCCTGGCAGGTCCTCCCATGCGGCGTCCTGCCTAGCCCGCGTCCGCTTCCCCTTGTCCCCGGCCCCGAATGCCAGCCGACGCCGGTCTTGGGCCGTCAGGACCGGGTAGTGCACGGGATTGGCGCTCCACAGGTGAACGCTTCGGTTGCGAGGGTGACGCCGACGGGTGATGCCTGGTCGCCAGGCTACAGAGTGCGCCGCTATGTACGCCCGGAACTTCGGTGCCGAGCGCACCCCAAGCCGGACCAGTTCTCGCTGGTTGATCACGGGACCGTGCGCCGAGCCGGGGGGGAGTTCGACGTCGATCAGGACCAGCTCGTCGAGCTCCGCGTCTTTCCCTGGCTCCCACCGAAGCGCAAAGGGAAGCCAGTTACCTCGCCCGATCGGGAGTACATAGTCCCGAGCCCGGTAGAGCGCTTCCCGGACACGCGGCCAGTCCCGCCGCCGCTCCCAGCCGTTCGGGAACAGGAAGTCGCGGAGTTCCCGGACGGTCACCGCCAGCCGTCCACGTGCGGCCCTCGCCGCGTGAGGGGTGAGAACGCAGGCTCCGACTGCCAGCCGCAGATCGAGCGGAGCCCCCCTGCCCTTCGCCATCGTCGGAACACCCCGCCAGTCCGAGAGCTCGAGGATCGGGACACGCGGCCCTTCCGGAGCCGGAAGCAGAGGGAGTTGAGCGGGCAGAGACTTCCGCTCCTCGACGATTCCTCCGAACGCCAGCCGACCGGCATCCCGAGCCGGCGGCTCTCGGACGGACACGACCGGGAAGATCGGGTCGACCCGACACTCCGGACGCACCTCAGGAGGCACATGGGCGGCCTCGCCGGCCTCCGGAGCGTCCGGAGCGTCCGGAGGTGGCTTCTGTCGCTGGGCGGCCTCCTGACGCGCCTTCGCGGCCGCCGCCTCGATCGTGGCCTCGGCCTCCGCGAGCTCCTCCTCGGAAACATTCCCGTCCAGCCAGTCTGCCCATGATCGTTCCGTCACCCGGCCTCCTCGTTGATCGACCACGGGAAGAGAGATCTTCCGCAAGGCGTCGTCATCGCTCGAACCCTCCTCCTCGGTCAGGTCCTCGAGGACGCAGCCGACCGGGCGACGGCCACGCCAAGGGCACCTGCGGTCGACTCTCGAGAGATCGGCGTTTCTCTTGGTACGCCGCCTCGCCGTCGACCTTCCGCGCCTGCCCCAGCTTCTCGTCCGCCACGAGGTCCTATGCCGGTTCGTTCACAGTTGCGTATTTGCGCGGTTGAGGTATTCCGCAAGTGCGGTTTCCAGGATGGCCTGGTGTGTCTGGTCAGTTTCTGCGGCGTATATCCGTAGGCGGCGATAGGCCGCGCCATCTAGGGCTAGCGTTATCCGCTTCTTGGTGGCTGGTTTTTTATCTGGAGTGCTCGGCCCTGACCCGCGTTGCGGTATCCCGGTCACGGTCGGTCGGGTATCAGTGTTCAGCAGTCCATCGAGGGCAATAGGTTTCTTAGGCATTGAGTATCCCCCTCACGTAGTTCCACATGGCGGCAATCTCCGCCGCGGCTTTTTTGTCCTTGGTCTCTGTCACACCCTGCCCCGTGGCTCCTGTCTCGGCGTAGGCTACACGTTGAGCGATATTCACTGGTGCTAGCCGGCCATGCTGGGCCAACACGCGAGTGGCCTCTTCCGTGATTCGAGCGCGGGGTGTTTGGGACAGTACAAAGGCAAACGGCATCCCGGACCTGTTCACGGCAGCCAGAGTTGCCCCTGCAGCCCGAAGATCGTCAGGCGAGGGCCGCACAGGGATCAAAACGAGATCAGCGGCTGCAAGCGCCTCTGCAAGCCATTCCGAGGCGGCAGGAGGGGTGTCGATAATGCAAAGGTCAAACCGCTCCTGAGCGGCGTTCAGCGAGGCCTTGAGCAGACCCGGCAGCGGGTCACGGTCGAGCATGAAAGGGGCTTCAGCCTTCCTGCTTTCCCACCATCCCCTCAGCGAGCCTTGCGGATCGAGGTCAAGGCAAAGGACGCTACGGCCATCCTGAGTGGCGGCCACAGACAGGTTGCGTGCGAGAGTCGTTTTGCCAGACCCGCCTTTCTGAGCGGCGATCAGTATCGTCTTCATGATGCATGATGGTACCGCAATTGTGTATCCGCGTAAATATGCAAGATCGCACATGCACGCTTGGCTTGCAGCGATCGGTGACACCCGCCCTTGACCCGGACTTGCACATGGCCATGCGGCGATCCAGCTAGCGGGAGCGGCCCATGACGACAATGCTGTGCCCCCCCCCGACGGCCGGGCTCACTGCCGAAGGGTTGGCCCACGATCCGCGCGATGGTCGCCACGCCACGCCCCAAGCCGTGGGCGTCGCGCTCACCCGGGGAGAGGAGCGGGCGTGTCGCCCGCTCCTCCGGCACCAATCTCCTACTAGTGCTCCTTATCACGGGGTGGAAACGGATCGTTCCCCGGATCGATCGTATCCTTACTGCGGATCTGACCGTCGAGGCCCATGACCGTGAGTTCGCCCCCGCCCTGATTGGCGAGGTGTTGCTGGGCCGCCGCTTTAGCCTCCGCCTGGGTGCTGTGAACACTCGACGCGCGCTCGGCGTCGTGGCGTTTGTTCACCCAGGTGCCCTTGCCGCGCCGGAATACGGTTCGATCTTGTGGTTTGCTCATCGTCTCTAAACCTCCATGGTTTAGTAATGAAGTGCGGAGCCCCCTTGCGGGGCCCGCGGTAAGTCGGGGTCCCCAGCACCCCGCCCTGCGCTTCCGGTGGCCACCAGGTGACGCAGCTGGATCGCGAGGCGCTGGCCCCCAACTGAGTGAATATGGGCGATGCCAGTGGTACTATAGAGGGTCCGGAAGTACAGAGTTATTCCCCCCTTTTTCGGGCATATGTCTTCTAGTCCGGGCCTTCGGTCAGCCACACGAGCCCATCATTGCTATCGAGACGTATAGACCCTTCCGATTCTAACTCCCTCAGGAATTTCTCCGCCTCTGCGATGGATGGGACGATATTTCGGTGGTACGCGGGAACGGACTTGAGACCTCCCTCCACGGATTTCTTTATTGTTTCGGGTGCCTTCCCGCGCAACTTTGCCACGGCATCGATGGCTCTAGTCTTCGGACCACGGATGCCTTGCAGTCGGAATGCGGCCTGGTGGACCCTAACTTGATAAGCTCTATCCAAGGTCGTCACCCACTTGCCCTGGGCCGGGTCCTTCTTGGGTCGATTTGCAGGAGGGGAGACAGTACCGTCCAATCGCCCGGCTACATACTCGACGAGTTCCTGCGGAATCATCGGACACGCCCGGATCGCGTCAGCCAGTTCCCTCTTTTCTGGGTGCTCGGGCTCCGATCCGAATGGGAATTCTCCTGAGTCGGGCAGACCGCGGCGGCGGACCGATCGTGGCCTATGGACTACGCGCCCAAGAATGTCCTGCCAGGCACTGGATATTCGTGAGACATCAAACCCTCCGCGATCGGCTTCGACGGACTCAGCCTCGGCGCGAAGCCGCGAAGCCGCCTCCGGGCGACCATGACTGCCCACCATGGCGTCTGAAAGGAAATGCAAGGCCTGTTCGAGAGGACTTCCGGGTTCAAATGGGTCGACATCCGACTTTGACATCACGCAGCTCCTATCTCTTTGCGGTAAGTTGGGCCTCCCAGCACTCGCGCTGGGCCCCGAGGTCATGAATCTAGGCGATGTCAGACGATGCTATGGAGGGTCCGGAAGCCCCGAGTATTTGCCCCCTCTTTCGGGCATACGTCTGCTGTAGCGATATCCGCCCCGGAGGGGCTTTTTCGCTCCCTCAGTAGCTGACCCGGAACGTGGGGCTGTCCTCGGGCCGGCGGTCGCGGCGGTCGTAGAGGCGGGTGGTGCTGACGTTGGCGTGGCCGAGCCAGTCCTGGACGCGGGCGATGTCGGCCTCGTTTTCGAGGGCGTTGGTGGCGGCGGTGGCCCGCAGCGCGTGGACGATGCGCTCCATGGGGATGGACGCGGCCGAGGCGTACTTCCGGACGAGCTTGTAGATGCCGTCGCCGGTGAGCGGCCGGCCGGCCCAGCGGGCCTGGGTCGGCTGGAACAGGGGTGCGTTCCGGTCGCGGTGGTGGCCGGCGAGCTCGAGGTAATCGCCCAGTGCCGAGAGGGCGGCCGGGTGGACGGGGATCGTCCGGGTCTTGGGGCCCTTGCCGGTGACCCTGAAGTGCGGCACGCCCCGGTGCTCGTGGAGCGATCCGACCGTGAGGCGGGCGACCTCGTCGCGCCGGAGTCCGTGGTAGAGGAGGACAGCCAGGAGGGCCCGGTCGCGCCGGGCCAGGAGGCTCTCCCCCTCCGGAGCGCTGAGGAGCCGCCGTGCCTGGGCGTCGGAGAGCGCCGGGGTCCGGCCTTCGTTCGCGTTCTCCATCCGGGGCCGCCTGACGCCCGAGACGGGGTTCTCGTCGACGGCGTTCTCGTTGCAGAGGTAGCGGAACAGGGAGGAGACGGCCGAGAGCTTCCGCCGCCGGGTCGCCGGACCGAGACCGCGCTCCTCGAGCATCTTCCGCCAGGCGATGACGTGGGCCCGGCGGACGAGTCGGAGCTCGCCGAAGCGGCGGATCCCGAGCATCGACATGAACTCCCCGACGTCGCTCCCGTACGCGCGCCGGGTGTTCGGGTTGTCCACGTTGGCCAGCCACTCGGCCGCCGCCGGCACGTCGGCCAGCTCCTGGAACTCCGCCGCCGAGATCAGCCGCCGGCCGGTGTCGCCCCGGACCGTCAGCCCGGTCGACGTCTGCCCCGGGACCGCGGGGTGCATCTCGGGAGAGTCCATGCGCGATCCTGCTACCGATAATGTATTTTATCAATAGTGATTAGGGGGAGACCCAACCCAGGCAAGAAGCGAAGCCGGAACTACTTGCAGAGGCTGGCTAGTCTCTGCCCGGGTTTAATGGTGTGCGGTAACAGCGGCGTCGCCGGCGTCGCGGCTCTCCTGTTGTGGAAAAAGAGAGAAATGCCGGAGCGGATCTTGCAATGCCCCAGCTGCGGGGGAGAGCACACGCAGCCGGCGAACTCCCGGCCGACGACCTGGAGGCCGCGCTCGTGGAGATCGCGGTGCTCCGGGAAGTCGAGGAAGCGGAGCCCGCGCCCCAGCCAGCCCCATCCTCACCTGCGCCTACGACATTCGAGGATATGCTCGAAACGTTCACCCAAGCCGTCGCCGCGGCGAACGCCTATGAACCACCCCCCACGACCACCGCGGCCTCGGAGGCTAAGGCGGAGGCCGTGCTCGCGGAGCTCGACGTGCTCTACGACGAGTGGATCGCCGCCCTCGAAGCGGTCCATGAGGCCCACACAGATGTGTGGGAGCGCCGATGGGCAGGGGACAAAGTAACAAACGCCAGGGGCGACCGCCTCCGCATGAGGTCATCGCTGACCAATGACGGGACGACCTATGCGGCGTCGCGGAAGTACGAGGGGGTGGCGAGGTCGGCAAACTTCAGACAGATCATGATCCGCGATGGGATCGCTCTGGCGGAGCGAACCCTCGCGGCGATGCTGGCCTACGCCCAGAACGCCGGGTCCCAAGGTCCTACAGGTCAGCCGCCGACGGAAAGTCCGCGCTGAGGCCCTCTGGCGGCTCGATCTTCGGAAGGCACTCGGCAATGGCCGTGACCAATTTAGGCACAGTGTCCGTGACCAATTTAGGCACAGTGTCAGGCACCAAGGCTCTGGTGAGCCAACTTTTAAAGTCTGTAAGTTTTGAGCTCTTCAGGTGTGTGGCCGCCAACTGCATCAATCCTTTGTTGTCGTAGATGGACAAGAGTTTTGTAAGGTCATCGTCACGAATGGCATCAGTAATACAGGTTTCAGCCTGCTGGGCAATACTTTCAACGTTAAGTTCGTCTGTTTTGCGACGACATTCTTCCTTGAGCTCAGGAACGGTCGATGCTGCGCTAAGGTCAACTTTTTTTAGGAAACGGTCGATTCGCCGACGGGAATATCGCATGACGACGTCGTTGATGGCTTCGGGTTCATTTAGTTTTGCGAAGATATCCGCCTTCAACGCATTCAACATGTCTTCGAGCTCGGCGCCCCTATAGCTTTCGAGCTCGGCGATGGCTCGGCTGACGGAAGGCAGAAGGACGATGTTTTCAATCTCCGATACCGGCAAGACGCTAATACTACGATCATTCAGATAGGCAATCTCCTCGTCCGAACGGTGGTCAGCATCGACGATTCCTGAACAGATTATCCGGGTGAACTCAGCATTTTTCCTCATCGTAACAACGGAGTGTATGACATCCTTGCAAGATTCCCGCGGAATAATAGTCCAATCCGGATAGCAGCACCTATATATTGCCTGATCAAGACTATTCTCAACACCTTCGACAAATAAAATAGGTCGTCTGCTGCCGAGTATGAGCGTTGTGATTTCTTCGTTAAAACAGGTGTTTTTCTGAACCTCTTCGATGGTCCAGTGAGGGGCGGGATCAAAGTCACTGATGGTGAACTTCTGGGCCACTCGGGAAGCGGCAAATTCCAAGTCGTGGGTGATGAAAACGAAAGCGCAGTCTTTACGAGCAGCTTCTAACTCGTCCCAAATATTGGCCATAATCGAGCGATGTACATGGAGTTCAGGCTCGTCAAAAATGAGGAGTGAACTTTCGGAAGCAGTGAGAGTTTGACCTATCATATAGAAAATCGCACGTTCGCCATCGCTCAAATCGGAAGCCGAGTAGCACACTTCCGATTCTAAAGTGGTGACCGTTATATCGTCCCCTGAAATATGGAGTTGTCGGTCCGGAAGTAACCGTTCCCAGATTGAGACGAGCTTCTCGTGTTTTGTCGGATCAGCTAGACTATGATTTCCCTTGCGGTTTTCCTGATGAGTTATTAGAGACTTATTCGCCTGGTCGGCAAAGAGGGCCTGTACTAAAAAATCAAAGTCATTAAGAAGGGAAGTGGCCTCGTTACCCTGCCATCGGTGACCTGATCGATACTCGAAAGTGGCTTCGTTATTGGCATATCCGGTTCTCAGACCCAGTAGTGCATCACGTTCATTGATCTTGGGTACGTCGGTTTTGAGCGTAAGCGCTCGATGTGCAGAAATACGGTGTGCATCCGAGCCCAGGCGGGACTCAATCCACACAGCAAGTCTGGTTTTACCTCCGCCGTTGGCGCCCACAAAAACCGCGGAAGATCCTGGATTAACATTGATTTCAGTATCACTGTGAGGGCCGGGAATAGAAAACGTAAATGGCACTTATAAGACCCTTGTGTTGATGGCTTCGTAGGAGTCGCCCGTGCTCGCGCACCAGCCCGGCTCGCTCTTGCCCTTGCCGCCATTTCATCTGCCGTGTCCATTCGGTCCGTACCCGCCTAGGGCTGAAGGCTTGGTCGATCCTCATCGACACGATGCCAGAGAGGCTGTCGTCGTGTCGTAGCGGTATTCGGTGATTGTCCCCTCGCTAATCTTCTCGACGGCCTCGCCGATCACACTGAGGGGCACCAGGAACCATTCGCGGGGCACGACGGGGTTTCCGAAGCGATCCCGGATCTCGATCTGCAGTCGTGCGGGGGCAAAGATGCGGTGGATCAGGTGTTCGAGCTTGCCGCGATTGATGTTGTAGAGCTTGTAGGTGGCGATCTCCTCGACATCGGCCATGAGGAAGGTAGGATCATGCCTCGCGCGGGCGATGCGCTCCTGAACGCTACCACTTGTGACGCCGATCTTGTGGATCAGCTCGCGGTGTTCTGAAACGAACGGCAGATCAGACTTGCTCCGGAGCACGTAGATCGTGCCGCTCGCCTCGTCGCCGTCTGTGGCGTGGCGAGCAAAGAGTGGCCCGGCCATCGGCTCGGTGATCCGCCGACCCGCCTCGTCCTTGTGGAGCGCTCGCTGAAGCGACCGCCGGAGCATGTTGTTCTCGGTGCCGTTGTCGAAGATCACGCGGAGGCGTGCATCCTTGTCGCCGTACTCCTGGGTGAAGATCTCTCCCATCTCGGCGACGTAGGCTTTCTGGCCACCCACGATGAAAAACCGGCCGGGCTCGATCTCCAACTTCCGCTCGAAGGGTCGTGTCTGGCGGATGCCCGCATCGAGTTCCCTCTGGAGCTGTTCGAAGAGCGGCCGGAAGCGCTCGAAATCCTCACACCTCGCCCGGCTCGCGATCTCCTCTGCCGCCCGCTTCTCGGCGCTCGAGCGCACATGGTGCAGCTCGGTGATGTCCGTCGCCGTGGCACCGACACCGAGCTCGGCGAGGAGCGCGTCGTCGTCTATCGCGTCCGGGCGGGGTGGGGCTGCGCCTGCGCTACCGCTCAGGAGTGCCTGCCGGTCCATTGGCGCCAGGAGTATCCGGCACCCTTCCTGCTCGCGGATGCGGTCCAGCCGCACGGCATAGAGCCGTTCAAAGACGACGCGCTCCTCGCCCCGCTCGGGGACGCGGCCGTGCGTATCGACGAAACGCTGGATCTCCTCGAAGCCCGCAACGATCCACTCCTCGCGAGGGGGGAAGTGGGAAGCCTTCTCGGGCACGACATCGACACCGAGCTCGGCGAGGAGTGCGGCGTCCTCCTCGGTGAATGTCTTAGTCATCAGCCGCCGCCGCCTTCATGCGAACCAGAACGGCGATGCCTTCGGCCATGCGCCGCTCCCACGGGTCCGCCGCCGTGAGAGACGGGATCCGACCGCGCTCCTGCTTGAACCTGAGGGCTCGCCTCGCGAGATCCCGGGCCTCGTCCGGTGTGATCTGGACCTTTTTCGCCGTGATCACGGCGGCCACCTGCCTGAGGCTCTCCTCGTTCATCGTCTTTGCGAGGATCGCGTAGGCTTCGCTGAACGGATTGATGCGGTCGATCAGGTCGATATCGAGATCCCGCACATCCATTACGAACCGCCGCACGCCGTCGATCAGGGCTGTGTTCCCGCCCTTCTCCTTCCCGTCACCCTCCTCCTCACCGCTGCCGTCGCCCGCCAAGGCGATCTCCTTCGCCTTCTGTGTCAGGTTCAGCGCGGCGACCGCGTGCTCGCGAACGGCCTCCTGATCCCCCTCATCGAGGTCCGGGTACTTTTCCTTGATGATCTTCCCCATCCGCACCTGGGTCAGCTCCTCGGGCACGAGCTCCTCATCGAGGAGCCCGCGTTCGACGGTGACCTTGTCCTGCACGAAGGCAGCGACCACCTCGGTCAGGTCCTCCTGGCAGATGCGCGCGGCCGCCTCGCTCTTCGGCTCCGCCAGCCCCTTGATCTCAACGGTGACCTCACCGGTCTCCTCGTCGACGCCCACATTGCACCCCTCCGGGTCGTAGCCTTCCTCGCCGTAGTCGAGCCCTTCCACTGCCCCGCTCGCCTCGGTCTTCGACGTGAAGTTGAACCGCGGAGCGAGCACCTGCTCCATGAGGAGGCTCGCCGCGATGGCCTTGAGCGTATCGTTCACGGCCTCGGTGACGGCCTCCTCGGAGGCATCCGGCTCCGCGATGAGATTCGTGAAGCGGCTCCGGGCCTTCCCTGGGGCATCGCGCGTGGCACGGCCGATGATCTGCACGACCTCCGTCAGGCTCGATCGGTAGCCGACAGTCAGCGCGTGATCGCACCAGATCCAGTCGAAGCCCTCTTTTGCCATCCCGAGGGCGATGATGATGTCCACATGGTCCCGGTTGTCCTTCTGTGCGGGATCCCTGAGCGCGGCCGAGACCCGATCCCTCCGGACCGGGTTGTCGTCGACGAGGTCGGCGATCCGGAGCACACGCCCGTCGGAGGTCTTCACCATCTGGAAGCCGGTCTCGGGATCCGCCCCCTTCCACTCGCCCAGCTCCTCGAGGATGTGCTCGACCTCCCGGATCTTGTCCTTCGTGCTCTCCCGCGAATTCACGCTCGGGATGTGGACGATCGTCTTCTCGCCCCGGTCGAGGACCTTCAGGATGTCGTCCGCGTAGCTCCCCGTGTAGAAGAAGTAGCCGATGTCGAGCCGCTTCAGGTGTTCGTAGCCGTTCAGCTGCTCGTAGTAGGTGTAGGTAACGGTCTCGAACCGCGCCTCGTCCTCGGGCACCAGCACGGACTCGGCATCGCCACGGAAGTAGGATCCCGTCATCGCCACGATGTGGACCTTGTTGCGTGCCATGAACTGGCTGACGTGCACGCCGAGCTTGTTGTCCGGATTGACGGAGACGTGGTGGAACTCGTCCACCGCGACGAGCCGTTCGTCGAAGGCCTCCACCCCGAACCGGTCCACGGCGAAGCGGAAGGTGGCGTGCGTGCAGACGAGTGTCCGGTCGTCACTACCCAGAAACGCCTTCAGGGAGTTGACCTTGCCGCCCTCGGTCCCGGGCGCGCTGCAGAGGTTCCACTTCGGCCGGACGGTCCAGTCCGTCCAGAAGCCGAACCGGCTGAGCGGCACGTCCGAGAAACTCGCGCCGATCGTCTTCTCGGGAACGACGATGACCGCCTGGCGGAGACCCTGGTTCTCGAGCTTGTCGAGCGCGATGAACATGAGCGCTCGGCTCTTCCCCGAAGCCGGCGGTGACTTGATCAGGAGATACTGCTCTCCTCGCTTCTCCCAGGCACGCTCCTGCATCGGGCGCATCCCGAGCTCGTTGGACCGGGCCGTGCGTCCGGTCCGGGCGTAGGTGACGGAGACGGAGGGAATGCTCTTGGCGGTGGTCATTCGAACAGCTCGGTGTGGGTGCCGGCGCGGGCAAAATAGACGGGCCCGCTCGGCCCGTCGGTGTCGTCGACGCGATAGATCAGAAGGAAGTCACCGCCGACGTGGCATTCCCGGTAGCGCGCCCATGAGCCTTTGAGCGCGTGATCCCTACGTTCGGGACCGAGTGGGCATCGTTGGCGATGAGAAGGAGCATGACCGATTTCAGCCGATTCATATCGTATCGGCCGGAACGCGAGAGCCGCTCCCAGTCCTTGAGGAATTGCCGGGCGTAGTCAACCCGACGCGGCAGCTTGGCCCGCTTACTACTGGCCGGAGGCTTCTTCAAGCTCCGCAAACATCTCGTCCGCGCTTGCGAATCGCGCCGTGCGCGTCTTCACCATCTCGTCAACCTCGGCCATGGCCCTGCGGGTTTGCGCGTTTGGTACCTTGAGTTCGAGAGGGAAGGCCTGGTCGACCGCGATTCGGTGGAAGAACAGCCGCACGGCATCCGAGGCCGTCATCCCCATCGCCGCGAGCGTCTCCGTCGCCTTCCGCTTCATCTCGGTGTCCATCCGGACGTGCAGCATCGAGCTCTGTGTCTTCATCCCAGCCTCCTGTGTCGCATTTGCGATAAATTGTGTCACCCCGGCGCGATCCCGTCAACTCGATGCGGTCAGGCAACCGTCTTGCTGCCGGCCATCTTCGTGTACAGCTCGAAGAGCCGCTCGAGCCGCTCCGTATCGTGCCGGAAGCGTCGACCGATGTAGATGCGCTCGAGCACCTCGTCATTCCGGTCGTGGGCGGCACGGAGGTTCTCCGGCATGCAATCGGAAGCGTAGAGATCGGCGATCGTGGCCGGGAAGTGCGCTTCCCTCGCCAGCAGGATGTGCTCGGCGGAGGTGGTCAGGTCCGCCCTGTTCTTCTCGGTGAGCATCGGCACGGGGAAGGTGTGCCAGCCGAGGGTGTTGGAATACGAAAAATCTGTCCGCATCCGAACACAGACGGTACCGATCCAGATCAGATGGAGGCGCGAGGCGATCAGCGCCATGTTCCAGAGCGGAGCATCGTAGAGCGCGAAGTTTCGGTCTCCTATGATCGTGCCGGGAGGCATGTATCCGACGGGCAGGTAGTCTCGACGCTCCGACGAGACGCGGGGAACGATGATTGTGAATCTGATCCCGATGTTCATTTCTCGAAACTGGTGCGACCGGCTCGCCATCAGATTCGCGCCCCTGTCTCGGCTCGCGAGCCGCATTGTGCGCACGCCCTCGACCCGCTCGCGGATTGCCGGGATGGCCAGCGCCTCGTCCAGGTCCCTGTCCTCGATCCAGAGGCAGTAGCGCGATTCCCCGCGAATGAACTCCTTTGAGCCGTAGAAGCGCCGGATGAAGCGGGCCTCCTGCTCCGGGGAGAGGCCGAGATCCGCCACCTCGTCTCTGGTAAGGAGAAGGTTCCCCGCGTCAGTAGGCTGATTGCCTCTTGTCATACTGACCAACCCGGTCAAGGGCTTCGAAGCCCTCTTCACGATCACGTTCGGTCCTGCCACCAAGTAGGCGTTGATGCTCCCGGTATCTCTCTGAATCGTCTTCCCACCCTTGTCGGTGGAATAGAGCCTCCGCACCCGTCCAGCCTCGTTCGACATCCCGACGACCGATACGGTCACGCCTGCATTGTGGCTGGCCAGATTCGCCCATTTGAAGCTGGTGTGAGCAAATGCGATCTCCTGGCCCGTGGCAAAGATCGCGGGCCAGAGGATCGCCGCCTGCTGTCCCTGATTGAGCGAATTCGTCGTCACGAAGGCCGATGCCGCACGGGTCGTGCCATGTACTCCGCCGCCTTCATGAACCACCCGGCCACATAGTCGAGCGACCGCCACTGCTGCACCCGGCCCGTGAAGACCTGCTTGAGGTCCGCCTTCTGCTTCTTTGACTGCCACGTGCTCCCGCGGTAAGGGGGATTGCCGCAGAGGTACGTCTCTCCGCCTCGTTCTCGAAATCAATCTCCGGGTGATCCAGCGGCGTTTGGAACAGGTCATCGGCAACGTGCTTCACTCCGATCCCCGTCGGTGGGCAGAGGCCGCTCCAGTCCAAGCGCAGGGCATTCGCGCAGGTGATCCAGTTCTCCTTGTTGAGCGGCAGGACCACGGCGACCGCCTCCTTCTGCCCGAGATAGCGCACGTCGCACTGATACTCGGCGATGATGAGCGCAAGTCGTGCAACCTCGGCCGGAAGTCCCTGATCTCGATCCCGCGAAAGTTGGTGAGCGGAATGTCGGACCGGCGCCAGCTCTCGCGCCGGCGCTTGTTGATCTTCGCCTCGATCGCCCGCATCTCCTTGTAGGCAATGACAAGGAAGTTGCCCGAACCACACGCCGGGTCGAACACCCGGATTCGAGCTATGCGGTTGCGCAGATTCAGGAGCTTGCGGTTGTTGTCGCCGGCCTCCTCAAGCCGCTCGCGCAGATCATCTAGGGAAGAGCGGGTTGAGGACTTTGAGGATGTTCGGCACGCTGGTGTAGTGCATCCCCAATGCGTCTCGTTCTTCGTCATCGGCGACCGCCTGGATCATGGATCCGAAAATGTCCGGGTTGATCTTTTTCCAGTCGAGATTGCCGATGTGGAGAAGGTAGGACCGCGCGATCCGGCTGAAACGCGGGGACGTCCGTCGAGTCCGAAAAGAGTCCACCGTTGACGTATGGGAATACCTGGGCCCAGCGTGACAGGTTTGCCGTCCTGCGTTCCTCCATACTGGTGTTCATGGCACGGAAGACCTCGTCGATCACTTCATGGGTGTTCGAGCCATCGGGGGTGCTCATCTGCTCT